>CP066690.1:0-600000 GCA_016432465.1 Candidatus Sungiibacteriota bacterium
CTCCTCAACATCTCCTATTATTATTGATTCCCTGACCGGCAGAATCACCACTACCTTTGGACTTGATTTAAATAACCAAGACATAATCAATGTTAAATCCATTCTTTCCTCCAATGGGAAATGGAGTATTGGGGAGGAGGGGAAGATCAAAGCGGTGGTGGTGGAGACAAATAAAGTTACTCTTGGCAAACTTGAGTTACAAAAAGATGACGGCACCCCATATTGTATAAGAATAAAAAGTGGCGCTCTTTTGGTAACTCCGGGAAGCTGTTCCAGCGATCCCACAAGCGCTACTCCTCCGCCCCCTATTGCCCCGCCCCCCCCACCGGTGGAAGAAGAGTTGCCAACACAAAATAGTTCAAGCACTTCAACGTCTACCCCCAATGCGTCAACGTAAAAATTATAAGTCAGAAAAACGCACCTCCAAAAAGAAAAAACGCCGCTATCCCATTAGTGGCCGAAGTATCTTTGTCCTTAAAACAACCAAGTCGCGTACCGCCTGACCCAATGATCCCAGTTTTATTTTGTATTTGTCTTTTGTACACTTAAAAGCGATCGCTTTTAAGTGTACAAGTGTCTAATTGAATTATATTAACTGAAATATCTTTTTAAGATGTAGTTCATTGTCTAGTGCCTCAACGACCAGCTGCCTTACATATGGGCGTACGTGATAGAGTTCTATTATAAAATCAACCTCGTCACTACAGGGGTAAGGATGAATAAAGACACTCTTCTGAAGTTTATAGAAACCAAGCCTGCATAGTTGGTAACGCAATGAGCTACGCACTCCTTTACGGCTTTCCGGTATATCAAAAATAACCACCCTCCATTTTTTGTCCCAAGAATTCGGCTTAGGAATTTCCATCTCACCCAGCTTAAAAGTTAGAGCTCGTCTCTTTCCGTTTTCAGAAAGTGTTAGGGTAGTAGAGCCATCTTTGTTAGCCGTAGCTTGTACCAGTCGAGAATAATATAGTTTTTGAATTGCTCGTTTTAATGCGTGTTTATCTATTTCTTTCCACTCGCGTCCTATCATTTTTAAAATCTTAAAATATCGGTTAGGAGAACCGGAAAGTCCTAGAGCAAGTCCACCCAATAATAGCAATAGTACTTTTTGCTGAATTGTGCCTAAACCCCGCGACATTTTTATTTACTTTTAAGTTTGTACACTTAAAAGCGATCGCTTTTAAGTGTGTAATGTGTAGAGCGTACCGAGAAAGATTGTTAAATCCCTTCTTTGCGTAGTTCTTGGAGTATATCTTTTAGGCGCTTGTTAATTTTCTTTGGAATTTCAACTTTAATTTCAATCAATAGATCCCCGCGACCGTAACCGGAAGATAGATACGCTCCCTTGCCGCGAATTTTAAGAATGTCTCCGGGCTGCGTGCCTTCCGGAATTTTCAGGCGTATAGCGCCATCAATAGTTTCAACTTCGGCCATATCCCCTAGTATTGCTTGAGAAAGTTTTATCGGAAGCTGCATTATAATATCATCACCCTGACGACGAAATATTTTATGCGGCTCAATGTTGATTTTAATATAAAGGTCACCCGGAATTCCTCCGGTCGCCGACGCCTCTCCCTTGCCAGTAATTTTTAGAATTTCTCCTTCCCGCACTCCTTTGGGAATAAATACTTCGAGACGTTCAATGGTTTGTTCCACTCCCCTGCCGCGACACTCGCTGCAAGTTGTTTCCGGGCGCTTGCCCGATCCATTGCATTCTGGACAAGTACTTACTTGGGTGAAAGATCCAAGGAATGTGCGTTGAGTTTTTTGAATATTGCCTTTCCCGAGACAGGCGGGACAGGATTTTAATTTGGCTCCGGGTTCTCCTCCGGAACCTTGACATCGTTTGCAACGCGAAAGTTTGGAGAGTTCAAGCTCCCGCTTGGCACCCATGATTGATTCTTCAAATGAGATGCGTTCCTCAACCTTAATATCTCGTCCCCTTCGTTCGCCGGTTCTGCGTTTTGTACCAACTGAGCCCATGCCAAAAAAGTCTTCAAAAACATCGGAAAAATCAAAGTCGGCAAAACCGCCCGCCCCCCCTTCACCAAAATCAAAACGAAAACCGCCGGGCCATTCCCCGCCAGAGGCGGGTCCGCCTCGGGCGGAAAATCCGAACCCTCCCTGCTGCCCCCCTGTAAATACTTGCCCAAACTGGTCGTACTGCGTACGCTTTTGGTCGTCAGAGAGCACCTGATAGGCCTCATTTAGTTCTTTGAAACGGGCTTCGTCTCCCCCCTTATCAGGATGGTATTTATGGGCAAGCTCGCGGTACTTCTTTTTTATTTCGTCTTTTGTGGCGTTGCGTGCAACACCTAAGACTTTATAGTAGTCTTTGGGCATCATTTTTATCCCTCAAAATATATCAACATATATTGTTGAGGTTGTCGCGCCGGGCATAGAAACCTTAGAGAGTAAGCCGTTCTATAGCAACCTCTTGTTTTTCACTCTTTAGTATTTTACCAATGATCATAAGTTTTAACAATATCCAGGCGGCAAGCAGCGCTATGAAGTAAAGCGGCAGAGTGAGGGCTTTAAAAGCAAAAAAGAAAGTCAAAGTAGAGAGCGCGGGCAGATAGTAGCTCGCCGGGCCCAAGAGGCCCTGGATGCGCTCGCGCGCTGTTGACTGCAAGACATCAATTATTTTTTCGTCACCCTGAAGTTTGATTTTATATTGCGCAGCAAAAGTTTCTCGTTCTTTGGTTACGGCTTGTCTTAAAACTTCCGGGGTTATACGCGAAAAAGAAAGGCCTTGCTCTTCCAGCCCTTTTTTGACTAATTCCGTCAGAACTTCGTCAACCGTGGCCTCGGCCCTAAGAGGAATTCCGGTAATAGATTTCAATGATCCTGCAAGCAGTTTTACCGTAAATTCCAAAGCGGGCTTGGGCAGAAAAGAAGCCAGGGCCCTTTCTTCATTAAGATTTGAAAAATAATAAGTAGAAACTATAAGAGACGCAAGCGTAAAATATATGGGAATGCCGGAGCGGATTATTTTGGAAAGGCTAAAACCAAGAGACAGCGCAAACTCTTTTTGTGTGCGCCTGATGGCAATGACCATAAGAAAAAGGGCTAAGACCAACACCGCTAGTACTCCGCCAGTCGCCCTGACAAAAAAGAATGGGGCTAGAGTTGCTACGGTTGCTCCTGTATAAAGTAGCCGCGAATTTTTTATAAATATTGCTGAAAGGCCAAAAATCGCGGCTGTTAAGACAAGAAAGAAAAGTGGGGTAACTTGGGCTGATGTAACTTTAAAGTCTTTCTCCACAAAATCTGCGATAGCAAAACTCCAATACCAAAAAGTGACGATGCTCAAGACCGCCAGAACTGCAGCCAGGGTCAACTCTTTAGGATTGATTGTTTTCATTACCCTCCTTTTCTTCGTAATCGGCTTCTTTTACGTTGTTACTGTCAGTTTTTTGATCAGTTTGTTTATATAATGTCTCGCCGATTTTCTGGAGCGAAGATGAAAGTTCTTGCGAATAGCGTTTAATGGCGTCTAAGTTATCGTTATCTTTAACCTCCCTGAGAGTCTTAATTTTGGCTTCAAGATCTTCTTTTGTATCCTTGGATATTTTATCTCCTGCGTCGCGCAAGGACTTCTCGGAGGTATAGATAAGAGTGTCAGCGGTGTTGCGGGCATCAACAAGTTCTCGTTTTTGTTTATCCTCTTCGGCATGGAGTTCCGCGTCCTTTTTCATTTTTTCAATGTCTTCTTTAGAAAGGGTGGCTGACGCTTCTATGCGGACCGATTGTTCTTTGCCGGTGGCTTTATCTTTGGCGCGGACCGAAAGAACTCCATTGGCATCAATATCAAAAGTAACTTCAACTTGAGGCAGGCCGCGGGGCGAAGGCGGGATGCCGTCCAAAATAAAGCGGGCTAGGGTTTTGTTATCATGCGCCATCTCGCGTTCTCCTTGAAGCACGTGAATTTCCACCGAAGTTTGATTATCGGCAGCGGTTGAGAAAATTTGGGATTTGGCCGTAGGGACAGTGGTATTCTTTTCAATAATTTTAGTCATTACTCCTCCCAAGGTCTCAATACCAAGAGAGAGCGGCGTAACATCAAGGAGCAGGACATCTTTTACTTCTCCCTGCATAATGCCGGCCTGCACCGCAGCGCCGAGGGCCACAACCTCGTCCGGGTTGATGGTGCGATTGGGGTCTTTGCCAAAAAGTTTTTTCACCGCTTCAATAATGGCGGGCATGCGGGTCTGCCCCCCAACCAGAATTATCTCATCAATATCGTTTAATTTGAACTTGGAATCAGCTACCACTTGTTTGGTTATTTGCATGGAGCGGTCAATCATATCCTGTACCAGTTCTTCAAGTTTGGCGCGGGTAAATTTCATAACCAAATGTTTTGGTCCGGACTCATCAGAAGTAATAAAGGGAAGATTCAATTCGCTCTCCGGGGTTGTGGAGAGTTCGTGTTTGGACTTCTCGGCCGCTTCTTTAAGACGTTGCAGCGCCAATGTGTCTTTGGATAAATCAATTCCCTGCTCTTTTTTAAATTCGCTTACAATCCATTTAATAATTTTTTGGTCAAAATCGTCTCCTCCAAGATGCGTATCTCCCCCGACGGCCTTTACTTCAATCGTATCTTCGGTGACTTCCAGCACGGAGAGATCAAAAGTGCCGCCCCCAAAATCATAAACAACTATCTGCTCATTTTTCTTTTTATTGAAGCCGTATGCTAAGGCCGCGGCCGTGGGTTCGTTCAAAATCCGGCGCACTTTAAATCCTGCTATCTCGCCCGCGGCTTGTGTTGCTTTTCTTTGAGAGTCATCAAAATAAGCCGGTACGGTAATGACCGCTTCGGTGATTTTTTCTCCCAGTTTTTCCTCCGCGTCCTGTTTTAATTTTTGTAAAACCATGGCCGAAATTTCTTCCGGGCGATGCCATTTTTCAGCCATTTTTATTTCCACTCCGCTGTTGGCCGACTCTTTTAACTCATAGGGCAGCCAATCTTTATCTCGCTTGACTTCAGAGTCGGTAAATTTGCGGCCAATGAGCCGTTTTATGGAAAAAAGCGTATTCTTGGGATTGGTAACGGCCTGTCTTTTAGCCAGCAGCCCAACTAAGCGATCTCCGGATTTGGAAATCGCCACTATGGAAGGGGTCGTACGATTTCCTTCCTTATTTTCAATTATTTTTGGCTCCCCACCTTCTATCACAGCCATAGCGGAATTTGTGGTGCCAAGATCAATACCTAAGATTTTGGGCATAATAGTTTTAAGTTATAAGTTATAGTTTTTATTTTTTTGTTTAAGTTGATAGTCGCGTTTTTGAAAGACGGACTCGTGCGGGACGAAGTACTCGCTCGCGGAGAAGATATCCTTTTTGAACCTCTTCCGCAATTTTACCCGGAGGAATACCCGACTCCAACTCTCCTATACTTTCATGTTCTGCCGGGTTAAAATCGTCCCCGATTTTCATATCCATTGTATCAAGTCCGCGCTTTTTTAAAACATCCAGCAGCTGCGAACGTATTAAAAGTATTCCTTTTTCTGTTTCTGGCGGCAAACCGTGCGACATAGCAAGATCAAAACTATCCAGTACCGGCAGTATTTCTTGGATAAGCCCCGCCGTGACAAAGTGCGCCATATCTTCAAAACGTTTACCCTCCTCTTTGCGGTAATTGATATAGTCGGCTTTAGCGCGCTGCCAGCCCTCCAGATATTCTTTTTTTTCTGCCTCACATTTTTTAAGTTCCGCCTTGATTTTTTTGAGTTTTTGTTGAAGTTCTGGGGTTTCACCCTCCTCATCCGGTATCAACTCTAACTCCTCGTTATTTTTTTCGTCCATGGCTTTTAAGATATTTAATCAACGACTTGTGTTTTGGGTAATTGGTGCGTGTGGGACCTATCATGGTTAAAAAACCACTGAAGCCTCGCGGATGATGCCAGGAAGATAACAACATTGCGCAGGAGCGAGCTTCTACCATAGGATTTTCGGAGCCTATAAAGATAGTTTCGGGAAAGTCAATCTCGTCACCAATAAACGCGGTAACTTCTTCCTCCACGGAATCTACAAGATAGCTGAATTTTTGCATCGTCTCCCGAGCCTGAAATTCTGGCTCTTCCAGAACCTCGGCAAAGCCGCTTTTAGAAAAAATGTGTTCTTCCGGGAGGCCGCCTACTGCAAATATGCCAGAAATTTGAGCGATGGCCCTCGTAACTTCCTGTAAAAATTCTCCTTGTTCGTTTATGGCAAAAACTTCGTCAACCCACTGACGCTCTTTTCTCTCCAATTCGTAATCCTGAAGCAAATTATCTACAAAAAAACGGTAGCCTTTATCAGTAGGAACTCTTCCGGCCGATATGTGGGGCTGTTCCAAATAGCCCAAGTCATCCAAACGCATCATTTCATTTCTTATGGTGGCGGGGCTGGCTTTATGCTTTAGTTCATGCGTAAGTTCCCGTGAAGCAACTGGTCGCGCGGTTCTCAAATGTTCAAGAATCGTTGCTTCCAGTATGGTTTTTTGACGCTCTTTTAACATTATAAGCTACAGTATAGTCCCTCTTAGCACTCTGTCAAGTAGAGTGCTAAATGGTTGACAAAATACTCTAAGATGGAGTATAATTTACTCTGGGGTTATGGTCCACGGGAGGATGCCAGCAATGAGACGGCTCCTTAGTATGCTGCTCTTGGTTGGAATAATCCTAAGTAATTCATTCCCGAACAGCGTTTATGCAACAGAGGGGTCTTGGGTCCTGGTTGAAGTTACGCGTGGTATCCGTCACTTAGTAGCGGCGGTGGAGCCGCTGCAAATACAGCAGAAGCAGTATTGGCTGTGTGATGGTTCTGTGGGAGAAATCGCCTACTCAATAGCCATTGACAGGCCCTATGGAGAAACGTCGTCATATATCTACATTTCCACTACAATACTTAAACAAAAAGAGAGGTTGTTAGCGTCGGGCGTTCTGTTATCCTTAGATCTACCCAACAGCATGTTCATTGACGTGGGAGAAGGCCCCTTTACTTATATTAGAGTAACTGTTTATCAAACCAAAACACAGCTTCAGGGCGCTATTGAAAGGCTTAAGACAATCGTCTTCAAGGACGTTGAGTCCCTTAGCTGTCAAAGTCGCAATTGGTAACTAAAGACTAAAAAAAGACAGGCGCAACCCAAATGAGTGCGCCTTTTTTTATAGCCCGAACCGTGCAAAAATATCATCAACATGGCGTAGTTTGCTTTTAAGATCAAAGATTTTTTGTAATTCTCCAGTTTTTAATTCTGAAGGTATTCTCTCGTCTCCAAGAAGTACGGAAAGATAAGATTGGCCCTCGGTAACGGCCCTAAGAGCATCTTGTTGGCTTATGAGGTAGGCCGTCTCTGAGTTAAACCCAAAAGTTAGAAGCAAATCTCTAACCTCTGGTGAAAAAATTATTCCTTGAGTCAGGAGAAGGTTATTTGTGATTTTTTCTTGATTGACTTCAAGATCGGTAACTATTTCTTCCAGGGTCTTTAGCATATAATGTACTAGTTGAAAGGCATCGGGCACGATGATTCTTTCTACGCTGGAATGGCTAATATCCCGTTCCCCCCAAGTCTTTATATGTTCCAGCATAATACCGGCATATCCGCGCACAACCGAGCTTAAACCGTCGAGCTGTTCCGAACGGATAGAGGCATTTCTTTTATGGGGCATACGCGATGAACCCTTTTGACCTTTTTGAAATACTTCTCGGAATTCCCCCACTTCGGTCTGGGCTAAAAGCCGGATATTCAAGAAAATATTCTCTAAGACCCCCGCCAAACTCGCTAAAGCGTTGAGTACATGGGCATGTCGATCACGCAATATAATTTGTCTGGAGGTCCTCGCAGGAAAAAGATGGAGCAACCGTAAGGTCTGCCATTCCAATTCCGGAGCTAATCCACTGCCATAGATCCCTACGGCCCCCGAAATTTTGGTATAAGCCATTTCATCGTAGGCCAGATGCAGAAACTTTTTCTGACGTATAAGATCATCGTACCAGCAAAGAAACTTAAGCCCAACCGTAATTGGTTCTGCGTGCTGGCCATGGGTTCTACCTATCATTGGGACAGCTTTATATAGGCGAGCTTTTTTTTCTAAAGCTTGGGCAACCTTTTCTATACCCTCAAATATGATTTCAAACCCTCTGCGTACCAGGAGAGCCCTTGCCGAATCTTCTATATCATAACTGGTTAGGCCGTAGTGGAAATATTTTTGCAGTTCTTCTTCAAGGTGTTCAGAAACCGACTCTACAAACGCGATCAAGTCATGGCTGGTTCTTTTTTCGTACTCCTCTATTTTCCAAAGGGAAAAGACAGCTTGTTGTTTAATCCTTTTAAAGGTTCCGTCGGGGATGAGTTTGAGTTTCTCGCGCGCCTCAATTACTGCCAACTCAACAGTTAACCAAGCGGTAAACTTATTTTGATCAGACCAAAGTGCAGTCATGGTGGGGATAGAATAGCGCGGAACCACCCTCGCCCCCTTATCCACAACTAGACTTGGTGATTATAGAGTATATAATTAAAAAGACAATAAGCGTAAAAATAACAGACTGTTATGCTAAGAGAGCAAAAAATTAAAAATATCACGTGGGTTTCGGTGGTCCGGCCAATGGCAGAAGATATTAATGAACTGCGGTCGCGTTTTCCTCAAATCCACCCATTGGTTTTAGAAGAGCTGGAAACACTAACCATCAGACCGCGGGTGGAAAACTACGATCACCATATTTACATGGTATTGCATTTCCCCAGCTTTATTGAGGAGCATAAAAAAACAGTCTCCTACGAGGTGGACTTTATTTTGATGGCTGATACCTTGATCACCGTACAGTATGATGATATCCCAACCCTGGAAGGTTTTTGGCACGAATGTGAAGAGGAAAAAAATGCCGGGGATCAATACGGCAAAAGCCCCATACACCTTCTCTATTATCTACTGCGGCAGTTTTTTGCCTTTTCCCTGCGGGAGCTTGATCAAATACAGGCGCACATTGACTCTATGGAAGAAAAAGTGTTTGCCGACAGGGAGAAAGAAATCTTGGAGGACATATCTATTCTTAAAAGAAACGTTCTTGATTTCAGGCGGGCCGTAAAGCCTCAACATTTAACCTTGGAGTCTCTGGTATTGCAAGGGACGCAACTTTATGGAGAAAAGGTAAAACCCTTCCTCACAGATTTAGTCGGAGAATATCTGAAGGTGTGGAATCTTTTGGAAAACCACAAAGAAACATTGGATGCGCTTTACGATACCAATAATTCTCTACTTGCCTCCAAAACCAATGAAATTATGCGGGTTTTCACTATCCTCGCTTTTATCAGTTTTATTCCGACAGCGATTGCCAATATCTACGGAATGAATATTGTGAGAATACCCCTCTCGGATCAGCCTAATGCTTTTTGGAATATCTTGGGTCTGATGATTTTGACCACCGGTGCGGTATATGCCGTACTTAGATGGCGTAAGTTGGTTTGAGTTGAGCTCATATGTAAACAAATGATAAAGCTTTATAATACGCTCACCCGCAAAAAAGAACTTTTCCGCCCACTCCGCAAAGAGTGGGTTGGTTTATATACTTGTGGGCCTACGGTGTATAATTTTGCGCATATTGGCAATCTGCGGACTTATATTTTTGAGGACGTACTGCGTCGCACTATAGAATATGCCGGCTATAAAGTTCGCCATGTTATGAATATTACGGATGTGGACGATAAAATTATTCGCGATGCCAAAAAAGCAAAAAAAACTATTTTTGAGTTTGTGAAACCATATGAGAAAGCATTTTTTGAGGATCTCAAAAAACTTAATATTGAAAAAGCGTGGAAATACCCAAAAGCAACCAAGCATATAACCGAAATGGTGCGACTGATAGCCTCTCTTCTCAAAAAGAAACTTGCTTATCAGGTTGATGGGTCAATTTATTTTGATATCTCCAAATTTAAGACCTATGGTCGCCTGTCCCGTCTGTCACACCGCGAGTTAAAGGCCGGAGCGCGGGTGGATAGTGATGAATATACCAAGCACGACGTGCAGGATTTTGTGCTTTGGAAAGAAAAAAAGGCGGGAGAGCCGTCGTGGAAGGCAGTTTTTAGCGCGGGCGGACCCGCCTTCGCTAAAGCTACGGCGGGCAGGCCGGGTTGGCATTTGGAGTGTTCGGCAATGTCTATGAAATATCTCGGCCCCACTTTTGACATTCATGCCGGCGGCGTGGATTTGATATTTCCGCACCATGAAAACGAAATTGCCCAATCTGAAGGCGCAACCGGAAAAAAATTTGTAAGATTTTTTGTTGAGGGCGAACACCTTTTAGTTAACGGCGAGAAAATGTCTAAATCGCTTGGCAATGTTTTTACCCTGCGCGATATAGAGGCCAAAGGTTTTAATCCCCTCGTCTTTCGTTATCTTATTCTTACCTCTCACTACCGTTCCAAACTTAATTTTACATGGGAGTCCTTGAAGGCGGCTCAAAACTCTTTAGAGCACTTGCAGAACTTTGTCATACGACTGCGTACCGAGCGCCACCGAGGTTTAACCTCTATGGCGGGATATCTACGAAAGTTCGGACGGGCGCTGGCTGATGACTTAGACATGCCAGAAGCCTTGTCTGTTGTCTGGGATATAGCGCATAACTACAACAAAAACCCCCGTAGATATAACTCAAAGGAAATTCTTACTCTTCTCTATGACGCTGACAGGGTTCTTGGACTAGGACTAAAAAGTCTAAAGTCAGAAGAAATCCCTGTGAAAATTCTTGCTTTAGTTAAAAAACGCGAAGAATATCGGAAAAACAAGGAGTGGACAAAGGCTGATAGGGTCCGCTCCCGGATTATAACTTGGGGCTATACTGTTGAAGATACACCCATGGGACCTCTGACAAGGAGGCGTTAATGGGCTTTTATACCCCGCCACCTTCCCAGAAAACCTCGTAGGAAGGTGTTGGGGATTTATTCACAACTTTTCCTATTGCCAAAAGTTTTTGGGCGGCGTTAAGCTAAGAACATGCCGGTGTTAGAAAAATCCACAATTTCAACTGAAATACGCATGCCCCCGCAAAATATAGAAGCCGAGATGTCGGCCTTGGGCTCTTTGATGTTAGATAAAGACGCTATTTTTAAAGTGGTGGATGCGTTGGCTCCGCATGATTTTTATAAGCCCAGTCATCGGGAAATTTACGAAGCCATGTTGGATTTATTCGGACATCGTGAACCTATTGATGTTTTAAGCATTACCACGCGCCTTAAAGAAAAAAACAAACTGGAAGAGATCGGCGGCTCCGCGTATCTTACGAGTCTTATTAACACCGTTCCTACCGCAAGCCATGTTGCGCATTATGCATCCATTGTGCGAAGAAAGCGACTCTTGCGCGATCTAATTGAAGCCTCGCATCATATTGCCCAGCTTGGTTATAAAGAGGCCGAGGACGTAGAGAAACTTATTGACGAGGCGGAACAGAAAATTTTTGGGATTTCCAAAGATTCTTTGAAGCAGGAGTTTATAGCTGTGCGTGAGGTTTTGGATGAGGCTTGGGACAGGATTGATCGTCTGCATAAAGGCGACGGAGCCCTGCGCGGCGTCTCTACCGGATTTGCCGACTTGGATAACTATCTGGCCGGTCTTCAAAAATCAGACTTGATTGTTTTGGCCTCACGACCGAGTTTAGGGAAAACCTCTTTGGCTTTAAATATCGCCCGTAATGTTGCTCTTGATGAAAAAAAAGCGGTAGGGATTTTTAGTTTGGAAATGTCGCGGGAGCAGTTGATTGATCGCCTGATTGCCAGTGAGGCCAATGTGGATCTTTGGAGACTGCGAACGGGGCGTATGAGGTCGGAAGGACCTGATAATGATTTCGTCCGGGTGCGCGATGCTATGGAAGTGCTTTCCCAAGCCCCCATTTTTATGGATGACTCCCCTTCCCCCACGGTCATGGAGATACGCGCGAAAGCCCGTCGGCTTCAGGCGGAACACGAATTGGGATTGGTGGTAATTGATTATTTACAACTTATTAATGGCGGCGGTTATACTGAATCACGGGTGCAGGAGGTTTCAGAAATTTCGCGGGCATTAAAAGGTATGGCCAAGGAGTTAAGCGTCCCGGTTCTCGCTGTATCGCAACTATCCCGCGGGGTTGAGATGCGCCACCCGGCGATCCCTAAACTTTCGGATTTGAGGGATTCGGGAACCATTGAGCAGGACGCGGACGTGGTAATGTTTATTTACCGTGAAGATAAAGATAAGAGAAATACAGACCGCAAAAACATTGCCGAAATTCATATTGAAAAACACCGTAATGGTCCAACCGGCAAAGTCGAGCTTTATTTTCACGAGGAAACAACGTCTTTCCGATCATTGGCAAAACATTTTGAAGAAACAACCTCGTGATTTACCCAAAACCAGTCCAAAATCTAATAGCGCTTTTTACCAAACTCCCGGGTATTGGCCCGAGACAAGCGGCTCGTTTTTCTTTTTTTATTCTCAAAGAAAACAACAGTTTTTTACAAAATTTGATTTCAGCCCTGCAGGAGGCAGGCAAAAAAGTAAGCGTCTGCGGACAATGTTTTCGGACCGTAGAACGCTCGGACGATGCTCCGTTGCTTTGTGTTTTCTGCAAAGATTCCAGACGCGAGAAAACGATTATTGCCGTGGTGGAAAAAGAGTCGGATATGCAAGAGCTTGAAAAAACCAGCGCGTATCACGGCCTTTATCATGTGTTGGGCGGCGTAATATCTCCTCTTGATCCGGAGTCGCCTAAGCGTCTGCATCTTAAAACCCTGCATGAGCGAGTTAGGACCCTGCTTGGTACCAACCCGGAGGTTGAAGTTATACTTGCGACTAATTCCACTACCGAGGGCGATACCACCGCACTTTACCTGGAACGAATTTTGGAACCTCTTAAAAATCAACATCAGGGATTAAAAATTTCCCGTTTGGGACGGGGGCTTTCTTTGGGTTCGGAGCTTGAGTATGCCGACGAGGTTACTCTGAAAAACGCCTTGACAAACAGAAAGTAAAGAGTACACTGTATTTCAAGACCTTTTACAAGGAGCGGGGATGGATAAACATCCTTCTTGGTACCGGGATTTAATTTATATCGCGGTTTTCGGGTTTATGATCGGTTTGCTATTTTCAGGATGCGCCAAGGTTAATGTTAATGCTACTGATTGGCGCACGCTAAAACCACAGGACTTCCCGCCGTTAGTAATTGACGGAGTTACTATTCCCTTATCGCCGGACTTGCTTCAGGGTGTTGAAAATCAAGCTTGGATATTTGAAGACTATAGCTGGTCAAATAAAGAAGTACTGCGCAAAATACGGGTAAGGTTTTATCGTATCCATGGTCTCGGATGGCGCGCTGCAGTAGAGTTGGAATGGCAACTTGAGAACCCTGCACATGAAGGCCTACCTTCTTACTATGCTGGAGGGGTGTATTCACCTAAGTTTTCAGGTAGGGGGCTAATTGCGGGATATTTTGGAACATACATACTTACACCTCAGGGATGGAATCGTCATCCCAGTAGTGGTACGCTTTTAAATCCTACAGGGTTTATTAAGTACCCCACCTCTTTGGAAGACGCAAAACCATTAGTTGAGTCGTTAATAAAAGAAAGTCTAAAAAAAGTAAAATAAGGGTGCACCTGATGTGCTCCTTTTCATTTTGTTACAATTTTTTGTATTTCAACTTCGGTAAACGGTTGTCTATGCCCTTTTTTCTTGCGATACCTCGTTTTGGAATGATATTTAAAGACAAGGATTTTTTTACTCCTTCCCTGTTTTATAGTTTTGGCTTCTACCCTTGCCCCCTTTACGTACGGAGTTCCTATCTCTATTTTTTTATCATTAGCCACAAGCAATACTTCGCCAAACACAACTTTCCCGCCTTCGCGGGCCGAAGCCGCTCCGGCGGGCGAAGGCCCGCCTTCTTTGCCGCCCTGCTGGGCGAGCCTCGCTTTTGGCGGGGCGTCTATTTTTTCAACTTTTAATTTTTGTCCCGCAGATACTAGGTATTGCTTACCGCCAGTTTTTATTACTGCAAATTGTGTCATATGTTTTACCATCGGCTTGCCCCGCTATATCGCGAACGATATGGGCGGGGTTTTTTATTACGGCTAGCATATCAAAAGAAATAATAACACCTCGCAAAATTCTTTGCAAGAAAAAGGTTTGCCCAGCGGTTTTGGGCCGCTGGGCTGTAAAACAATGTTATTTTCTCCGCTTCTCCTCCCGTCGCTCCTTAGCCAACCGCTGATTGATGCGGCGTTTCTCCGCCGCAGACAACTTCGCGTAGTTGGCCGGACGCACAAACGGGGCAAAAGCCCGTTCGGCGCCGGCGCGGGCAGGGTCAATCCCGTGGATAGTCCGGATGAGTCGGCCATCTACCTCCTGTATTCTGCGCTCGGTGGTTACGTCAACGGTATGGCTCCTGATTTTACCCCCAAGGAGCGTATCAAGATGTGTGATCCCCTTGGAGACATTTCCAGACCTCCATCCGCTGTTCGCGATGTCTGTAAACGCCATTCGCAGCAACGCTGGCCATAACGGCCACTCTGCGGCTATGCGCTCTGCCACAGAGTACTGCGAGCAGGCGTTCACCAAGCGTCGCGCCATTTCACGCAACTGCTTGTCGTTCGCCCCACCCGTGGGGGCATATCCCAAAAACCCCGAGCTGGCCTCCTTTATCTCGGCCTCCGTGTGTTCCCTCCAACGCGCCAGCGGGATGTTTCTCCGCAGGCACCAGAGGAGTATGGAGACGGTTGCATGTTGAACCATTTTCTCCTCCGTGCCCGCGGGGTACTGCCCGTGGCGGTTATGGGTTTATATTCATTTTACCATATTTTTTTGATACTGTCAATCTTCAGTTGTCGGAGCTTCTAGAGTCACTACTTCTACCCCCGTCCCTTTGCCAGTAATTTTTAAAACATCTTTATCAATCTTTCCAAATTCTTTATAGGCGCTGTTATACATGTTTACGGTTGTCCCCAAATTACGACCCAATTTTTGCAGATACTCCTCGTAGGCCGCAAGGTGTCTGCGCAGATTTTCCACCTGTTTAATAATCTCTTGAGCCTGCTCCGAGATTTTTTGATTCTTAAGCCCCTGCAGAACGGTTTGCAAGTATGCCAGGAATGAAGTTGGCGAAACTATGATAACCTTTTTTTGTCCGGCATAATGTATCAGGTTTCTGGTGTCGTCAGTTACTGCTCCGACCTTGTTTATAAGAAGGTCATAATATACCGCCTCCGAGGGAATAAACATAAAAGCAAAATCCATAGTTCTTTCCTCCGGCTTTACGTATTTAGAAGTTTCCTCAATACGAGTTTTTAAGTCCGAGACAAAGGCCTGCTCATAACGTTTCCGCTCTGCGTCTTCGCGGGCTTCAAGAATCCTATTGTAATTTTCAAGACTGAATTTAGAATCAACGGGGATGATGCGTTTATCAACAAAAATGGCCGCATCCACAATAACGCCGTCCGCAAACCCATACTGCATTTTATAGGACCCGGGAGGAAGTACATTTTCTAAAACCGTCTGCAGATAATATTCGCCTAGAATCCCACGTTGTTTTGGGTTTTTTAAAATATCCTGAAGGTTACGCAGCTGATCGGCAAAACTAACCACCTGTTTATTGGTCTCATCCAGTTTAACCAGTTTTTCTGTTACTTCCTGAATAATGCGGGTACTCGTGCCGAATTGATTTTGTAACATACGGGATGATTCGGAAAGACGATTGTCCAGGGTTCGTGATATTTCGCTGATTTGCCGCTGCAGCATTAAAAACACATTTTCTTCCTGCGGCTTTTGGGTGCGTTTTAATAAAAACCAAAATACCCCGGCAAAACCGGCGATAAGGAGCACAATTAAAATGATAAATTCAGGGCTCAATGGTATTAACTGTAAGAACTGAACGCGTTGTTCACACTTTTGAAAGCGCGGTTCCCTCCCCCCGCCCTTGGGAAAAGACGTTCGGCTGGGGTATGACATTCCATCTTGTGTTCTCCCCGCCTCACTAAGCATTCGGGACGCAACCAGCACTGTTTTACTACCACCTCATCACTTCAGCGTCCCTCCTGATTCTTTTCCCAACGGCGGGGCTCGACCGCGCTTTCATCCATCTCCGCCCCGCTTTTTGTATAGATACGTGGGTTCGAGCCCCTCACTTGGTGGAAAGAATCGGAAGTGCCGCTGCCAATGGGGAGTCGGGGTGAGGAGAAACGCAAGGGAGCGGCACGGACGCTTAGCGAGGCGGAAGAAGAAACGTATAAACCAGATACCTGCCGAGCGTCTTTACACCAAGTGAGGGGCGAGGGGTACCCGCATACCTTTCTGTAAAAAGCGGGGCGGGAAAGTGTGAACAACGCGTTGAATTCCTACACATTAACCTATCATCCCTTAATCAACTTTTCAACCTGGATGAGTTTTTCGTCAAAAAGTTCTTTTGTTTTCGCCTCCAGCACCAGTCTGACAATGGGTTCGGTGTTTGAGGGCCGTATATTAAACCACCAGTCAGGGAACTCTACGGTTATACCATCCAGACGCGAAATTTTCTCTCCCTGGTATTTACGTTCAACCTTTTTTATTACTGTACGTCCGTCTTTAATGTTAAAATTTATTTCGCCCGAAAAAATATAACGCTTAAAGGGTTTAATAAGCTGCGATAGCGGCCGAGGATTTTTGGAAAGTATGGCCGCGAGCTTCAACCAAGCAAACAGTCCGGAATCAGCATAGAAAAATTTCTGGAAATAAAAGTGGCCCGACATCTCTGCCCCCAAAGAAGCGCGGGCTCGTCTCATAGCCATATGCATAAAAGTATTGCCAACACGGCTAAGCACCACTTTTCCTCCACGCTCTTTTAGGTATTCTCTAACTGAGCGCGAGGTATTAACGGGCAAAACAAAAGTGTTTGTCTCTTTATCCTTAAGTTCCTCCGAAACAAAAATGCCCAGAATATATTCCGACCTTACCATCTCTCCTTTTTCATCAAAGAAAATAACCCGATCTCCGTCCCCGTCAAAAATAGCCCCAAAGCTATATCCCCCTTTTTTGAGCTCTTCCTTAATGGGTTTTTGAGAGGCGGGCAGATACGGACTAGGCGAATGCTTTTTAAAAGCGCCGTCCGGTTCAAAAAAAAGCGGCTTGTAAGTAATTTTGGGGAATTTATTAAGAAGTTCCGGAAGAAAAAATGTCGTGCTGCCGCCGCCGGCATCAACCACGGTTTTGATACGTTTAATTGATGCATTTTTGGCAAGGAAATGTATGTATTTTTCGCGATAGTCGGCAGCGGTCGTCACCATACCCATGGAGTCAAACAACAAAGGCTTTCTTTTTACGAGATTCCTGATCACTTCTAGTCCGTTCCCTGAAAAAATTGGTATGCCGCCCCGCCCCCTTATTTTAAAACCGTTATATTCCGGGGGATTATGGGAGGCCGTGATCATAATACCTCCGTCAAATTTCAGAGTATGCATGAGGAAATAAAAAAAGGGTGTAGTGCCTGTGCCTGCGTCCCAAACATCGCTTCCGCAGGAAATAATGCCGTTTATCAGCGCCTCTTTAAGCGGTTGGGAAGAGTTGCGAACGTCTCGGCAGACCAAAATTTTTAGCTTTTTCTTATGGTTTTTTTTTGAGAAAAACGCTGTTAGTGCTTCTCCCAGACGCTGCGCCACAAACTCGTTAATTTCGGCTGGATATTTCCCGCGGATATCGTATGCTTTAAAAATGGTGGGTTCAATTCTCATATTTTTATTCTACAATGAGTCTTAAAATCGGCATAGTCGGTCTACCTAACGTTGGCAAGTCCACCCTTTTTAACGCTTTAACCAAGAAAAAAGTTGATATTTCTAATTACCCTTTTTGTACTATTGAGCCGAATATAGGGATTGTGGAAGTGCCTGATTTGCGTCTGGAAAAACTGGCTGAAATATCGCATTCCCAGCGGATTATACCAGCGGTGGTTGAATTTGTGGATATTGCGGGATTAGTAAAGGGCGCGGCTGAAGGTGAAGGACTGGGAAATAAGTTTTTATCACATATACGCGAGGTTGACGCGATTGCCGAGGTGGTACGCGTCTTTAAAGATAAGGATATTATCCATGTTGCCAATGCCGTAAATCCGGTTTCGGACATTGAAGTATTGGAATATGAACTAATCCTCAAGGATTTAGAAACCACCCAGAACCGCCTCGCATCATTACAAAAAGAGGTCAAGGCGGGGGAAAAAAGAGCGGCGGAAGAATTGGAGCATCTGCAAAAAGTTGCCGAAGAGCTCAAAACCGGCGCTATACAACATACCAACAAACTTGAGTTTGTTGGTATGTTGACGAATTTAGGGTTATTAACTGCAAAGCCGATTGTTTACGTCTTCAATGCGTCGGAGAAACAAGTACAAGAGAAGTGGGAGCCGGATCAAAAATTGAAAAACAAAATCGGCCCGGCATCATACGCGGTTATTTCTGCCAAGATTGAGGCGGAGCTTGGGGAATTAGCTGAGGAAGAGAAAAAAGAATACCTAAAAACCCTCGGGCGGGATGAGAGTGGACTGGATCAGTTGATCCGCGTTGGCTACGAGACATTGGGGCTCATCACTTTTTTTACAACCGGGGAGGATGAAACCCGCGCCTGGACTATTCCCAAAGGATCTCTAGCTCCGAGGGCAGGACGCGCTATTCACTCCGATTTTGAAGATAAATTTATCCGGGCCGAAGTAATTAATTGGCAAAAATTGGTTGAAGCCGACTCTTGGTCTCGCGCCAAAGAACTCGGCCTGCTCCGGCTAGAAGGAAAGGAATATGTCGTTCAGGATGGGGATGTGATGGAATTTAAAATTTGACTGCCGGTATGATCTTTGCTATATTTCGCCTATTCTTAAGGAACCTCCCCCGCACCAATTTTACGAGGTAACGCAGGGGCGGCCCGCTTCGCCCATAAATCCCCCCACCTTCCCAGCGGGGTCTTGGACTCCGCGGGAAGGATTTCTACAGCACCCATTCATCCCCGCAGCAAGCTACGGGTATTCTAGGAAGGTGGGGGGATAAAGGGACGGCCTATTCGGCCACGCGGGCCACGGGTGCATAAATGGTCCATCAAAAACAAAATGCCTTAAATTTCCCAATTAGGTAAAATTGGAGCGGGGTTCTCATACTTGTAGCGAAATTTTGTCCCTAGGTCGCTTTGCGGCCGGGATCCCGGCACGAAGTGCCTAGGGATTCGCTACAAGTAGCTCCAAAATTTCGACAAGTATGGAAAAAAACTATGAACTTGCCTATCTTTTTTCTTCTACTATTCCGGAGGAGGATATTTTGACGTGGACAGAAAAACTAAGTACTATTATTGGAGAAGCCAAGGGGCTGGTTAAAAACGTTGAAACCCCCAAAAAACGGCTCTTGGCTTATGTTGTTAAAAAAGAAAAGCACGCTTATTTTGGTTGGACTACCCTTACTATAGCGCCCGAATTTTTAAAGACGCTTGATAAGAAAATCCGAGGCATGGACAAACTTCTCCGTTATCTTGTGGTTGAAGAGGTAAAAGCGGAGGTTCGTCACCAAACGCTTCGAATTGTACCTCCACGTCCTGCTGCGAAACACCCACGCGTCATCCCAAGAGAGATGCCCAAGACTGATGAAAAACTGGATCTTGAGGCATTGGATAAAAAGCTGGAGGAAATTTTAGGGAAGTAGAAGCAAACTTAAACGCCACGAGGTACGCAAAATTAAACGCAATTGCGTCTAAAGTTGCGTAATAACTTGCGTATACATTTGCTTCTACACCACAATGAATCTAAACAAAGCTTTCATCTTAGGCAACTTAACCCGCGATCCCGAGCTGCGCCAAACCCCTTCTGGACAAGCAGTTTGCAGTTTTGGCGTGGCTACGAACCGCTTTTATACCGACTCCACGGGCCAGAAACAAAAGCAAGCGGAATTTCACAACGTAGTTGCTTGGGGCCGGCAGGCAGAAATAGTTAATCAATATCTTCGTAAGGGTAGTTCTGTCTTGGTTGAGGGGAGACTTCAGACGCGAAATTGGCAGGACCAGCAGGGAAGTAAGCACTGGCGAACCGAAATTATCGCCGAGCGCATACAACTCGGCCCCAAAAATCAGGGTGGTCCAGCGCCCTCAACCCCTGAAGGGCAGAAACAGTCGGAAGACACAACGCCCATCATAGAGCTTCCGGAAGAAGGGGAAGAGATTGATGTAAAGGACATACCTTTTTAGATGGCCCAGTGTTTTTTTTGCACAACCAATCGCGGCATTATTGACTATAAAGATACAGAACTTCTGCGTCGGTTTTTGAGCGCCGGCGCTAAAATACATTCCCGTAAAAAGTCAGGTCTTTGCGCCAAACACCAAAGGCATCTGGCGCAGGCCATAAAACGCGCAAGATACCTTGCTTTGATACCCTATACCACACGCTAAATAACAACCTACTATCATCAGTCGTGCTCCGGCGAGCACGGCTAATTATTTATGAGAGGACTATTAATATTGCCCCTGCCAGAAGTAAGACGGTACCCAGAACTCGCATTTTTTCAAACTGTTCGTGAAAAAATAAAAAGCCCCACAAGGCTCCGAAAAAGATGGAGGCACGCTTTATAGCAATTACGTGAGGCACAAAAGCAAGACCAACTGCCCGCATCTGAAAAATAAAGGCCAGGGCACTAAAAATTCCTATAGGCGCAAGTATGGAAATGTTTTTTAAAGAACCTACGGCAGGGGCGCCGCGTTTCAACATAAACGGCAGAAGAGTAAAAGCAACCGTAGTGTTAAATGCTGCTGCATAGAAGTAAGGATTGGAGTGCAGGACAGCAACTTTATCTAAAGGAGCGCTGATACCCCACAAGATAGCCACCAATAGCATAAGACGCGTGCCTTCCTGTTGCCATAGATTCCGGAAGGGCGTAAAAAAACCGAGATGATTTCTGGAAAGTCCAAAAAAGTATACACCCAAGGCGCTTATTAAAACACCACCCACCCCAAGAAGCGACGGCCACTCATGGTTGATAATAGGAGTCGTAAACAGCATAAAAACAGGAGATAGGGCGAGCATAGGTAAGACGTGGGTGAGCGGAGCGGTTTTAAGGGCGCGCATGTAAAATAACGAGGTGAGAGTATCCGAGGCGGTAATAATCAGAAGTACTATCCAAAAAGTGGCATCCGGCAGAGGAGAGCGTCCCAAAATAAAAGCCGCCGGAAGCAACAAAAAAAGTGCAAAAAATCTTTGGCTCCAAGCGGCGGTATACTCGTTGTGTCTTTCTGCTCCCCGTTTCCCCACTGCATCCTTAACTGATTCGGCCAGAGCGGCAGTAAGTGCAAACCAAAACCACAACATTGTTGACTACTCTTTTAGGGTCTCCCTTATTTTCTTCATAATTTCGTCCCTAACTTTTGGGTTATCTTTTAAATAATTTTTGGCGTTATCAAACCCTTGTCCCAGCTTTATAATGCCGTAGGTAAGACTGGCGCCGGATTTCTTAATAACCTCGTATTTTATACCTGTATTTAAAATGTCCGCCTCGTAAGAAATACCTTCGTTATAGAAAATATCAAATTCTGCGGTTTTAAACGGCGGGGCAACTTTATTTTTTACTATTTTGGCTCTATGCCGGTTGCCTATTATTTCTTCTCCTTTTTTAATTTGTGCGCTTCGGCGCAAATCAACTCGCACCGAGGAATAAAATTTTAGGGCTTTTCCGCCGGGGGTGGTTTCCGGATTGCCCCACATTATACCAATTTGCATCCGGATCTGATTTATAAAAATAATAACGGTTTTGGACTTGGAGACTATGGCTGTGAGTTTGCGCAGCGCATGCGACATCAGACGCGCCTGAAGCCCTATGTGTTGTTCTCCCATTTCTCCCTCTATTTCTGCCTTGGGGGTCAAGGCAGCTACCGAGTCCACGACAATAACGTCCACCGCATTGGAACGCACTAAAGATTCTACGATCTCAAGGGCTTGTTCTCCGGTGTCCGGCTGTGAGATTAAAAGGTCGTTTATTTTAACGCCTATTTTTTTGGCATATTCCGGGTCCAGAGCATGTTCCGCATCCACAAAAGCGCAAAGCCCGCCCTTGCGCTGGGCCTCGCGTATGATATGAAGCGCCAGTGTTGTTTTTCCGCTTGATTCGGGGCCAAAAATCTCAATAATACGTCCCCGCGGCACACCGCCCACTCCTAGGGCGTTGTCTAACGAAAAAGAACCCGTGGGAATTACGTCCACGTCCACCCGCCTTGCTTCGCCCAATTTCATTATGGCACCCTCTCCGTATTTTTCCTGAATTTCTTTGACCGCAGAATCCAAAAGTTTTATTTTGTCTAATTTTTCCTCTTTCATCCCGATAGTGTTAGGAAGCGCTTTACTCTTTGTTTAAGATAAGCCCTTCCTTGACCTGATTTAAGCTGTTTTTCTCTTGACTGAGCATCGGCTTTATTTCTATACGCTTCATAGTATATCAACTCAGATGGACCTCGACCTTTTGTCCAAGAATTATATTTACCCTCATTGTGTTCTTTAAAGCGCTTCCGTAAATCCATCGTAAAACCGACATACCATCTGCTATTTCTTTGGCTGCGTAATACATAGGATTTATTACGTATGGAAACATGCAGTAAGACGCGTTCCGCATACATTGATATCCTACAGACCGCATTTAGTTCCATATCTCTAACGGGATTATTTTACTATAACGTATCTCACCTCTTTTTGTACTTTCCCAAACCTGTTTTCGGTTTGGAACTCAAGAGCATTAAGGCCTGCCGCTAACTCCAAAGTTTCATCAAAATTGCCCCGTTCGTCCACCCTAAGCTCACGACCGTTTACTGTCAAACGACCCTCCTTCTCTGTGCTGCCCCTTACGCGAACCATGGGTACTTCTAATAACGCCTGATTGCCCGGCTCCTCCACCTTAAGTTTGGGTATACCCACAAAGTTTTGAAGTTGGGACACTAGAAAAAGTAAAAATATAAGCAGGCCCATACCGCCGATCAGAAGGCCAAATCGCGCCGGAGTGAGATACGGGCCGTCTCCCCTATTTTCTGGTAATGGGGCGATTGTTTTATCTTTTCTAAACATCCTTATCTCCCACTCCGTGTTGAATTCTTTTATCCAATCTTCTTTGTTTTCTGTTCCGAAAAGATTAAGGATTTTTTTAAAAAATCCTAGAGCATAAACCTTGGCCGGAAAGACATCATAGCTGTCTTCCTCCAGGGCCGTAACGTGTTTTTGTGCGGTTTGTATTTCGTCAGCTACATCCTTCAGCGTGAATCCCAAAGCTTCCCGACGTTTGCGCAAACGTTCACCCAACGTTTCTTGGTCTTTGGAGTGTTTAGGAGGCATAAAATTCTTCATCATTATTACTGCCTGCCATACTCTCACGTTTAATCAAAACTTCGCGCGGTTTAGCGCCATCGGCCGGACCCACCACCCCGCGTGCTTCCATAGTATCCAGGATCCTGGCGGCTCGAGCATACCCCAAACGAAGTCTGCGCTGCAAGTAGGAGGCCGAGGCTTTGCCGGCTTCTATTACCAAAGTTTTGGCCTCCTCGTATATAGGATCGTTATCGCCGCCGCCGGAGAACTCTTCGGCTTGATCTTCCTCAATTTTGGTATCAAGAATTCCTTCTTCATACTCTGGCGCCTCAATTTCTTCCCGTAAAAAGTCCACTACCCGTTTGATCTCCTGCTCCGAGACAAAAGCGCCTTGAATACGACGGGGTTTTGCCGTGTCTCCTGCCAAAAAAAGCATATCCCCGTTGCCCAGAAGTTTCTCTGCTCCGGCCATATCCAAAATGGTTCTGGAATCAACCTGCGAAGCCACCTGAAAAGCAATACGCGAGGTGATATTAGCTTTAATAAGACCGGTTAAAACCTCTACGGACGGGCGCTGAGTGGCAACAATAAGATGAATTCCTACGGCCCGCGCCATCTGTGCAAGACGTATAATGGAAGACTCAACTTCGCGCGGAAACATAGCCATGAGATCGGCCAGTTCGTCAATCACTATCACAAGATAAGGCAGTAATTCCCCCTCCTGCGACTTTGCTATGCCGGCGTTATAATTCGTGATATCCCGGACTTGATGTGAGGAAAGCATATCATAACGCCTATCCATTTCTTTGGTTGCCCAACGCAGTGCCTGAATTGTAGTTTTTGGGTCGGTTATGACCGGTGTTAAAAGATGCGGGATATCATTATAAGTAGAAAGCTCAACCCTTTTGGGGTCAACGATAATAAACCGGAGCATTTCCGGGGGATTGCGATAAAGAAAGGAAGTAATAAGCGCGTGGATGCAGACAGATTTTCCGCTGCCAGTGGCACCGCTGATTAAAAGATGAGGCATTCTGGCTAAATCGGCAAAAACCGGCGTTCCGCTTACGTCCCGACCCAAAGCAAAAAGTAGGGGTTGGGACGATTCTTGAAAGATTTTATTTTCCAGCAAAACCTTAAGCCCCACCAAGGCTATGGAACGATTGGGGACCTCAATACCCGCAAGCGACTTTCCCGGAATAGGAGCCTCAATTCTTATGGGGTGCGCTGCCAGTGCCAACGATAGGTCGTTATGAAGAGCCGTAATCCTTGCCAGTTTTACTCCTTCGGCAGGACGCAGAGTGTATTGCGTGACCGTAGGTCCAATAGCAATCTCGCCCATCTCAACGTCAATGCCAAAATTCTCAAGAGTGCGTTTTATGATATTAGCATTAGCTCGTATGTCACCGGAGGAAGGAGTGCCGCGATCTCCCTGCAATAATTCAAAGGGGGGCTTGGTATAATCAAACCTTTTATTTATTTTGCGAAGCGCAATAAGAGGTTCTTCCTTAGGGGCAGCGATTGCAGTAACAGTGGTGGAGGCTGGACTGATTGGCGTATCGATAGCTTCCGCCGTCACTTCTTCTTTCTTTTCCAATGCTGTTTGTATGGTTGTACTTATATTTTCAAGCACTGCTTTTACTCCAGAGGTTATACCATCAACCGGCGCTAATGTTTCTTCTTGAGATTTTTCACGACGCCGCAGAATTGGCATATTGAGCATAAGGAGTATGGAGATACTGAAAAAACCAAGCACAATGACTAAAGCGGCCCAAAAATCAAACAGGCGCATTAACGGAGTGGCTATAAGCGAACCCAATGCGCCGCCCCGCAAATCACCAAAGGTAAGCGAGATGCCCGCTAAACTCATGAAAAGAAACAAAACCCCCCCAAAAAATGTGGCACCAAGAATATGACGTTTTTCTGACAGCATAAGCGAGAAGCCAACCAAAACTAAAGAAAGAGGCGCAAAAAAATAACCCTTACCTAAAAGGAAATCAAATATCTTAAAAATGTATCCGCCGATCGTACCGCCTCTCCCCAGAAAACTTAGAATAAAAAGCACAGCACCGACAAACGCCAGTATGGCCAGTATGCTTTTTTTTGTTTCGGGATGAAGGTCAGAATGCCACTTTTTGGCGGCTTGCCCCCGTTTGTCCGACTCCCCGTTTTTTCTCGTCTTTCCAGCCATATGTTTTCATCCTAAAACAAAAGGGGCCTATTTGACAATAACGGCCGCCGCAAAGAATTTTATCCACGCACCAGCCGCCAGAGGCGAGCCTCGCTTGTGGCGGGAAGACCACGGGCTCGGGAAGTCAGACTTCCCATGGGAAGTCTGACTTCCCGTGGGGCTTCATACGATTTTTCTGTATCCAGTTCCTGCGGGGATAAGACGGCCAATAATAACGTTTTCTTTAAGACCCCGCAGTCCGTCAACTCGTCCGCGCACCGCAGCGTCAATAAGCACACGGGCGGTTTCCTGAAAGGAGGCTGCGGAAAGAAAACTTTCCGTGGATAAGGCAACCCGTGTAATGCCCAAAAGAAGCTGGAAAGCGGTGGCCGGTTTTTTACCGGCCCTAACGGCCGCAATGTTGGCGCGCCGTAACTCGCGTTTTTCAACCACCTCACCCTCGCTAAAACCAGTGTTGCCCGCGTCTTTAATACGTACCCGGGAAAACATCTGGCGCACAATAATTTCAATATGTTTATCGTGAATAGGCGCACCCTGCAGGGAGTAAATCTTTTGCACTTCTTTAATAATATAGCGCTCCGTCATTGACTGTCCTGCTAAACGGAAAAGTTCGCGCAAATCCGCATGCCCTTCCGACAGTAAATCTCCTTTCTTAATCTTCTGACCAGCTTCCACCAGAATCCCGGTGGCCGGCGGAATAGTAAATTCTTTTATTTCCTCTCCTCCTCCAAGCAACTTAAGGAGTGACTTTTTCTTGGTTTTGGCGACGGCAGGTTCCGGTTCAGCGCGAACTTTTATAATTTTCTCGCGTCCCGCCTCCATGATTTCAACCACTTCTCCTGCCACTTCAGCCAGTATCGCTCGCCCTTTGGGCGGACGAGCCTCAAAAATTTCTTCTACCCGAGGTAAACCCGTGGTTATATCGCCGCCCCCGGCTACTCCTCCGGTGTGAAAAGTACGCATGGTAAGCTGCGTTCCGGGCTCCCCAATGGCTTGCGCCGCAACTATGCCCACCGCTTCGCCGGGTTTAATCGGTATATTGTTACCCAGATCATAACCGTAGCAGGCTTGACACACGCCACTTATGCTCCGACAGGTAATGGGAGAACGTATTTTTACACTCTCAATTTTTTTGTCGTTAATAATACGCGCTTCGTCCCGCTCAACCAGCTTTCCGCCGAGAATCAGCGTAGTTCCAGTGGCCGGGTCTTTGACGTCATCAAATAAAATTCTTCCAAAAGCGCGACGGCCCAGAGTCTTATTGATTTCCTCGGAGTCTTTAAACGTGACTTCAAAACCTTGTTTGGTTTTGCAATCTTCTTCAGTAATAATAATATCTTGCGCCACGTCCACCAGACGACGGGTTAAATATCCTGCCGCCGCAGTACGAAGCGCTGTATCTGCAGTGCCCTTGCGGGCGCCATGGGTTGAGATGAAATATTCAAGCACATTGAGACCTTCTTTATAAGAAGACAACACCGGCAGTTCAATGATCTTACCGGCCGGATTCACCACCAATCCCTTCATACCTGACATCTGACGAATCTGTGTCCAGGAACCACGGGCCTTGGCATCCACCATGCTGTAGATAGAACCGGCTTTGTCCAGGGCCCCCGGAACAAGCGTAGTAATTTTATCCACCACCCCCTGCCATACCTCAACAATACGGTCATACTTTTCTTTTTCCGTAAGAAGGCCGCGTTGATACTGATCAACAATCTTGGTCACCGCATTTTCGGCGGTTTTTATCATCTCTTTTTTTTCTTGGGGTATAACCAGGTCATTCATGCCCCAAGAAATACCGGATTTAGTGGCATACTCAAAACCAAACTTTTTGATGTTATCCAAGATGGGGGGAGTGTTTTGAATACCGTAGCGCTTAATGACTTGGGCAATAACTTCGGCCAGATCCTTATTTTTCAACTGCTGGTTAACAAATGGAAAATCAGAAGGCAAAGCTCGGTTTAACAAAATCCGCCCTACCGAGGTTTCCACTAAACCGCTAATATCTTTAGGAACCACAGCGCCTTCATCTAAAATCTCTTTTTTTGCAAGACGGACCTTGATACGCGAGCGCAAGTCCAAGATGCCAAAATCATAAGCCAACACCGCCTCTTCGGCCGAAGGAAATGTTTTTCCTTCTCCCCTGGAACCTTCCACCATCGTGGTCGCAAAATAGCTGCCCAACACCATATCTTGAGTTGGATTTACAATGGGATCACCCGTGGCCGGTTTTAAAAGATTTTTAGCAGAGAGCATAATATCGCGTGCCTCCACCTGTGCTTCGTCGGTCAAAGGAAGATGTACAGCCATCTGGTCTCCATCAAAATCGGCATTAAATGCGGGGCAAACCATGGGGTGGATTTGGATGGCGTCCCCTTCAATTAATACCGGCTGGAAGGCCTGAATACCAAGACGATGCAGTGTGGGCGCACGGTTTAATAACACATATCTTTTTTTAATAACTTCTTCTAAAATCGCCCAGACGTTGGGATCTTGATCTTCTATAAGGCGTCCGGCGCCGCGTATATTATGAGCCAATTCCCGTTCAATCAGACGACGAATCACAAAAGGCTTAAAAAGCTCCAAGGCCATTTTTTTTGGTATACCACATTCCTGTAACTCCAGTTCCGGACCAACCACAATCACCGATCGCCCTGAATAGTCAACGCGTTTTCCCAAAAGGTTTTGACGGAAACGTCCTTGTTTACCCTTAAGGATATCAGCCAAGGACTTCAGGGGTCGCCGTTGGGCCTGACTGGCTACCGGAGCCATGCCCCTTCTAATGGAATTATCAATAAGGGCGTCAACCGCCTCCTGCAGCATTCTTTTTTCGTTTCTGGTTATGACCTCGGGCGCATTTAATTCAAAAAGTTTTTTCAAACGATTGTTGCGGTTGATAACACGACGGTATAAATCGTTCAGGTCCGAAGTTGCGTAACGCCCGCCATCAAGCTGTACCATAGGCCTAAGGTCGGGAGGAATAACCGGTATCATGGTTAAAAACATCCATTCCGGGCGGACCCGCGCTCGTATCATGCCTCTTATTATTTGTAAACGCCTTAAGGTTTTACGCTTAATCATGGGTGGCTGATCTAGATATTCTGTTTCCAGGGCCGACTTCAACTTTTCAAGGTCAACACCCTCAAGGATTTTTCTTAAGGCCTCTGCGCCAATAGCGGCCTCAAACACTTCTCCAATTTTTTTGCTTAAACGATGGTACTCAACTTCGGAAATTACCTGATGGATGTGTAAACCACGCAGCTCTTCCTTAATCCGCTCTTTGGTGCTTTTCAGCTGAACCAATTCTTCCCCTTTGATATTTTTTGATTTTATGCGGAACTCGCGCTCAATTTCTTCAAGCGCCCGTAAACGCACCTCTTCATCAACCCTGGTTACAATGTAGCCGGCAAAATATATCACTTTTTCCAGATCATTTACCGATACGTCCAGCACTAGTCCGATTTTGGAAGGCACGCCGCGGAGAAACCAGATATGGGAAACCGGTGCAGCCAATTTTATATGACCCATCCGTTCACGCCTGACGATAGCCCGCGTAACCTCTACACCGCATTTATCGCAAACAATTCCTTTATAACGTATCCTACGGTATTTGCCGCAGTAACACTCCCAATCTTTTGTTGGTCCAAAAATACGTTCATCAAAAAGACCGTCGCGTTCGGGTTTGGCGGTGCGATAATTGATAGTTTCGGGTTTAGTAATTTCCCCGTGCGACCACGACAAAATATCCTCGGGTGAGGCAAGTTTAAGTTTAAGACCGCTAAAATCTATAGCTGAAGCTAACTCCATATAAAATAAATACGCAAAACTTATTTAACTTTTTGACGCTCGCGGTCCGCTTTTAACGCCGGCGCTGGCTTTTTATCTTCCTGACTTTCTTTATAAACAGTTTCCACGTTAAGCGCCAAACCCTTTAATTCGTTGACTAAAACATTAAACGAGGCCGGTAAGTTGGGATTTTTAATCTTCTCGCCGTTGATAATGGCTTCGTAAGTGGAAGACCTGCCCAAAACATCGTCTGATTTTATGGTTAACATCTCCTGCAGAGTATGTGCGGCTCCGTACCCTTCCAGAGCCCAAACCTCCATTTCTCCAAATCTTTGTCCGCCAAACTGCGCTTTTCCTCCCAGGGGTTGCTGAGTAATAAGTGAATAAGGACCTATGGAACGCATATGAATTTTATCTTCAACCAAATGTATTAATTTTAGAATATACATGTAACCTACCGTAATCTTTTGGCCAAACCTTTCACCTGTACGGCCATCGACTAAAGTTATCTTTCCGTCTTCGGGAAGACCCGCTTTTTTTAACTCATCCTTGATTTCATGTTCCCCAACTCCATGCAGGGCCGGAGTTATAGCACGGTATCCGAGTTTATAGGCTGCCCAGCCCAAATGCGTCTCAAGAATCTGTCCCAGATTCATACGCGAAGCCACACCCATAGGATTTAAAATCATATCCACCGGCGTTCCGTCTTCCAGGTGAGGCATATCTTCTTCCGGAAGAATTTTGGCAATTACGCCTTTGTTTCCATGCCGCCCGGCCAGTTTGTCGCCCACCGCCACCTTTCTTAACTGTGCCACGTCAACCTGCACCCGCTTAATTACTCCAGCCTCCAGTTTATCGCCCTGCTCCCGGGAAAATATTTTAACGCCCACCACGCGGCCTCTTTTTCCGTGCGAGAGACGAAGTGAAGTATCTTTAACATCTCTGGCTTTCTCGCCAAATATAGCCCGAAGCAGTTTTTCCTCCGGTGTAAGGTCTGATTCTCCTTTGGGAGATATCTTGCCAACCAAAATGTCTCCGGAGTGCACTTCGGCGCCAATCCGTATAATTCCGTCTTCATCAAGATTCCTTAGTTTTTCTTCTCCAACGTTAGGTATGTCGGGGGTGGTAATTTCCGGACCAAGTTTAGTGTCCCGAACATCTATGGAAAAATCTTCTATATGTATGGAGGTGTAAGTATCATCTTCCAACAAACGTTCCGAAATTATGATGGCATCCTCATAGTTTGTCCCGGACCAGGAAAGAAAGGCGACCAGTACATTTTGGCCAAGCGCCAATTCCCCTTCTGCGGTGGAGGAACTGTCCGCCAGCACGCATCCTTTTTTAATCTTGTCGCCCTTTGAAACAACCGGCCACTGCCTGATAGCGGTAAAAGCGTTGGTTCTTAGAAATGACACCAAAGGATAATCGTGGATTTTATTGTTTTTACTTTTTATGGCAATATGCCGCGCATCTATTTCTTCCACCACGCCGTCTTCTTGAGCAACTATGACCCTGCCCGAATCGCGTGCGGCGCGCGGCTCCATCCCGGTTCCCACCAAAGGCGCAAAGGAGCGAACGCAAGGAACAGCCTGACGCTGCATATTTGAACCCATCATGGCGCGGTTGGCATCGTCATGCTCAAGAAACGGAATGAGGCTAGTAGCAATACTTATGGCCTGTTGGGGAGAAACATCAATATAGTCAACATCTTCCCGACTCACTACGCCGGGAGATCCGTGCGCACGCGCCTCTACCCGTTCTTCAACAATGTGGCCGCTATCGTCAACCGCAATTCCTGCGTGGGCAATGTTATACTTTATCTCTACAGCCGCATTTAAATACTCTACTTCATTAGCAAGCTTCCCGCTCTTTACCTTAAGGTACGGCGTTTCAATCAAACCAAGAGCATTAAGGCGGGCATATCCTGCCAAATGCCCCACTAAACCAATATTGGGGCCCTCCGGTGTTTGGATTGGACAAATTCTTCCGTAGTGCGAGGGATGAACGTCCCGAACCTCAAAGCCGGCGCGCTCCCTTTGCAGTCCCCCCGGACCCATAGCCGAGAGCCTGCGTTTATGCTCCAATTCGGAAAGAGGATTTACTTGATCCATGAACTGCGAGAGCTGGGAAGAGGTAAAAAATTCTTTAACCGCTGCCGTAAAGGGGCGAGCATTTATCACCTGTGCCGGTGTTAACATAAAAGGATCAAGGGTTGACATTCGGTCGCGAACAATTCTATTCATCCGGGCCACACCCACACGCAGTTTGTTTTGCAGCAGTTCTCCCACTCCTCTGACTCTACGATTTCCCAAATGATCAATGTCGTCTGCCGGCGCATCACCGCTATTATTTAGACGGATGACTTCCTTGAGCACCCCCGTTATATCAGCTAAATCTAAAATCCTATTTTTGGGATTTTTGGGGTCTTTTTTTAAATCAAGACGCTGATTAAATTTATATCTGCCAACTTCTGCTAAATCATAGCGGTCGGAGCTAAACATGGAGTTAATAAGAGAACGGGCGTTATCAACCGTGGCCAGATCCCCCGGACGAATACGCTTATAAATTTCTATAAACGCCTCATCCGCATTTTTGGACGGGTCGCGCTCCAAAGTTTTTTTAATATAAGGTGTTTCTCCGGAGTCTACGTCCTTAAATATGTCCAGTATGGCGTCATTTTCCAGCGAGCCAAAGATGCGTAAAATAGCCGTGGCCGGAATTTTTCTTTTACGGTCAATTTTGACATTGATCGTTCCGTCAGAGTCAGTCTCAAACTCAAGCCAGGCGCCGCGGTTGGGAATAACCTTTGCCCCAAAATATCGCTTACCGCGCACAGCATAATTAGTGAAATAAACGCCCGAAGATCGGATAAGCTGCGAGACCACCACACGTTCCACGCCGTTTACAATAAAGGTGCCCCGCGGCGTCATCAATGGAAAATCGCCCAGATAAATTTCCTGCTCTTTTACCTCTTTGATTTTTTTGTTGGTAAGCCGGGCCTTAATTCTTAAGGCCGCCTCGTACGACAAGTTGTGATCTCTGGCCTGCACTTCGGTATACTTTGGTTCGTCCAACGCATAACTCACAAACTCAAGCACAAACTCCTGACCTCCGAATTCTTCTTTAACAGGCGACACCTCGTCAAAAAGCTCTTTCAGGCCCTGATCAAAAAACCATTGATATGAATTCAACTGAACCTCCGCCAAATTGGGAAGTTCAATAGCAGGGGGTTTATAAAGAGAAAAATACTTTTTTTCCATGAAAAATTGGACAAAAATATAATACACCCCAATAAACCCTCTATTTAGGGGTTAACAATCAACTTTGCGATTGCTATTTAGGCTCGCAAATAGTCTTAAAGTTTATTTAAATATTCTGAAACAGCCTAAAACAATCAATCTGAATATATATCAATAATACTCCAGCCCTTAAAATTAGTCAAGGGGTGTGCATGTGGATAACTTATTACGCGTAAAGGGGGGTCAGGGTGAAGCAAATATTTGCCAATCCCGCCTTGTTCTGTTAAGCTCAAGACAATGGGTTTTATTTATAAACTTGTTGCTAAAGTAATACTAAACGCCGTGGCCCTTTATATTGTGGGGCGGTATTTTCAAAATTTTCAACTGGGTGGAGGCATAGAGACCTTGATTGTCGCGGCCTTGGTGCTTGCGGCCCTAAATACCTTTCTTAGACCCATTCTAAAACTTGTGAGCACTCCTCTTCTCTGGGTTACATTTGGACTCTTTAACCTGGTGCTTAACATGGCACTCCTCTGGATAGCAGATAGCTTATTAACACAGCTCGCCATAAATGATCTCACAACGCTCTTTTGGACATCAATTTTGATTGCTTTAGCTAATTCTTTCTTCTAATTAACATATTGCATGGGCTTTATTTTTATTTTTCAAATAGTCATATCCCTGCTTCTGGTTGCGGCGATTTTATTCCAACAGCGAGGCGGTGGCCTCTCTCCGGTTTTTGGGGGTGAGGGCGGCGTATACCGCACCAGACGCGGTATTGAAAAAACAGTGCATCGGGCAACGGTTATTCTTTCAATTCTTTTCTTGCTGACAGCCCTCCTGAATATAATCCTTAGATGAAATTAATTAAAAAATACTTACGATCTTGTATAAAAGAAGTGAGATTTCGGCGCATCCTGCGCCGCTGGAAACTTTTGAGTTTCCGTAAACTGCTTTACTTTCCACATATCCTTAATAAAAAAGAGCGGCGTTTTTTTTATTCTCTTACCCTGCTTGTAATCATCAGTGGACTGGCGATTTTTCTGCGTATCTATTTCAAGGTCAGCTACCCGGTAGCGCAGGTCGGCAAAACTTATACTGAAGGGGTGCTTAAAAACCCCAGAACCATAAACCCGGTCTATGCCACCCAAGACGCAGATCGCGACTTGGCTCGGCTCATTTTCTCAAGTATTTTAATTTACAATTCTTCCGGTCAGGTAGAACTGGACCTAGCGGAGTCCTTGGATATAAGCCCGGACGCCAAGGCATATACCCTGACTCTTCGCAAAAACGTCTTTTGGCACGATTCTGAACCTCTGACCGTAGATGATGTTCTTTTCACTATAAAAACTATACAAAACCCACTCTATAAGAGTCCACTGCGAGCAAATTGGCAGGGAGTTGATATAGAAAAACTGGATCAGTCAACTATCCGTTTCACACTCCGTACGCCGTATGCGCCTTTTATTGAAAATCTAACCTTGGGTATTATTCCTAAACATCTTTGGGAAAAAATATCACCGGAGCAGGCCCTGCTGCACGAACTTAACCTGAAACCGGTTGGCTCCGGGCCGTATAAATTTGAAAGATTCAAACAGGCCAAGGACGGATCAATAATTTGGTACCGCATGCAACGCAATTCGCAATATTATCGGGACGGACCATACCTTAATAAAATTATATTTGTTTTTTTCAAGACCGAGGAGGAGCTTATAGCCGCTTGGCGCAAGAGAGACATAGAGGGATTTGGCCCGGCACCAGCAAATATTCTGCGTGAAGTTGGAGAAAGATCCTCCATCCGCACTATAAAAATGCCGAGGATTTTTGGCGTATTTTTTAATGAAAAAAAATCACCGCTTCTGGGCAGGGGGCCCGTTAAAAAGGCGGTGGTACTGGCCATTGACCCAACGGTCGTGGCCAGAGAATCCATCTCTGGCGAGGCAATTCCTACAAGTTCTCCCTTACCTTTTGTAAACATAAATAGTGACGCCGGTTTGGAATTTAACCCTGATGCTGCAAGGAAATTACTTAAGGAGGACGGTTGGAAAGACGAAGACGGAGACGGTATACTGGATAAAAAAGCGCGCCAAAAGGGGAAAGACGTCCTGACCCCCCTTCGTTTCACCCTTACCACTTCGGACTGGCCAGATCTTGTAAGGGGCGCAGATCTTATAAAGTCTATGCTGCGTGAGGTGGGTATTGACGTTGTGGTTGAGAAAAAAATCTTTACGGAGCTGGAAACTTCGGTAATACGGCCACGCAACTTTGAATTACTGCTCTTTGGACAGGTATACGGATATGAGACTGATCCCTTTACCTTCTGGCACTCTTCACAAATTAAGGATCCCGGACTTAATGTTACGCTTTATAGCAACAAGAGGGTGGACGGGCTTTTAGAAGAGGCGCGCCGTACCTCAAATCCTGATCTTCGCGAAAAGAAGTATTTAGAATTTATAGGGCTCCTGCAAAAAGACATACCCGCTGTTTTTCTTTACTCCCAACTTTATTTATATCTGCTTCCGGACAGCCTCAAGGGCGCAGAGATAGAAAAAATTTCACTGCCATCGGATCGTTTTAACCAAATCAACAAATGGCATAAAAAAACCAAAAGGGTGTTTAAGTAATACTACATGTACATAGCATCTAGTGCAGTGGAAGAAATATAAAAAGCGAGCGAAGCGAAGCCCCGAACCGTATCGCCGAAAGCGATTCTGGTTCTGGGGTATCACGGGGATGGTGAATAAAAAAACCCCGGGGTTGGCAGTAGCTACCTGAAAGGGCTACCGTTCCCCAGGGGCCAGAGGACGGATTCCAACCGCCTCTGACATTATTCATTATATCAAACCCACAGAATTTGTCAATAGGCAGAAAAGTGGCTTATCCGCCGGAGGCGGACCCGCCTCTGGCGGGAAATAGGGATAAGCTGGCACTATAAAATCCGCGTGATATTTTGTAAGCTTCAAGAAGCAACAGAGGTGTCATGGGACATGGGGCTAGAGTATGGATTTTGACCTGATTGAAGTTTGACTTCAATCAAAAAGAAATAGAAAATCCCAGTGGGTCAGTGAATAAGAACTAGAAGTGTCATGGGGCGTAGGGGAAAAAAAGAGCACCTCCATTGGAAGTGCCCGACCCAGGGCCGGTAGTTCCGGCATTCACCCCCTCGGTCTTGTCCGAGGGGCGTGGGAGGTGCAGAGTGCTCGGGCTTCAATCCCTGGACTTATACCCCGGCTCTCACCTCTACATCATACATTATATCAAACCCACAGAATTTGTCAAGCACTGCTTGCATCCAAAATTTAGATATGCTATAATGGAAGTAAGCTCTTGGAGAGCGCCCTTGGGAAGTCAGACTTCCCTTACTAAAGGACTTTCTCCAAGGGATAAATCTCTCAATAAATAACTACTTTTTAGTTTTTACTATTTTAATTTAACCGTCTTAAAAATATTAAGGAGGCGGGGACGTGGTGAAATTGGCAGACACGCAGCGTTCAGGGCGCTGTGAGCGCAAGCTCATGAGAGTTCAAGTCTCTCCGTCCCCATCAGTATTATTTAATCTAAATAAAATAAAATAATGACTCCATATAAAACGCTTGCCCGACGTCCGATGCCAAGGATGCCGGAGTTTAAAATAGCGCCTCAAAAATCAAGAGGCCATCTTAAATTTGTGCCGCTCGGAGGGTGCGGAGAAGTAACGCGCAGTATGTATATCTACGAGTATGATGATGATATTGTCATAATTGATATGGGACTGCAGTTTCCCGAGGAAGATATGCCGGGTATTGACTATTTAATACCAAATGTTGAGTATCTCAAGAACAAAAAGAGGAATATCCGCGGGGTAGTAATTACCCACGGCCATTATGACCATATCGGCGCTATCCCCCATCTTCTGGATGTTCTGGGCAACCCGCCTATTTATACCACGGCTCTTACGCGCGGCATGATTCTAAAACGACAGGAGGATTTCCACGGATCCCCCAAGCCTAAAATTGAGGTCATAACTCCGGAGTCGCGCCTGAAACTTGGCTCTTTTGCGATTGAGTTTTTCCATGTCAACCACAACATTCCCGACTGCGTGGGTGTGGTTTTAAAAACTCCTGCCGGTACTATGGTGCACACGGGAGACTTTAAATTTGACCATACGCCTGTTAACGAAAAGCCGGCAGATATATCCAGAATATCCCAGATAGGAAAAGACGGGGTTTTAATGCTGGTGTCGGAAAGCACTGATGCCGAGCTTCCCGGACATCAAATTTCTGAAACCGACGTTCAAAAATCACTGGAGGAGATTTTTAAAGCAGCCCGCGGCCGCATAATTGCGGCTACTTTTGCTTCTCTTCTTACGCGTATCCAGCAGCTGATTTGGCTTTCGGAAAAATATGGACGCAAAGTGCTTATTGAGGGCTACAGCATGAAGCAAAACGTGGCTGTGGCGCAGGAGCTTGGTTATTTAAAAGTAAAAAAAGGCACGTTTATCACCAGTAAAGAACTGGACAACTTTAAGGACGAACGCGTAACAATTGTCTGCACCGGCGCGCAGGGCGAGGATCATGCCGTTTTAATGAGAATTGCCAACAACGAGCATAAAACCATTTCACTAAAACCAACCGATTCGGTGCTTTTCTCCTCCTCGGTCATTCCCGGAAATGAGGCAACAGTACAAAGGCTTAAAGACGTACTCTATAAAAAAGCGGCCAAAGTTTATCACTACGCCACTATGGATATTCACGCCGGAGGACATGCCAAGCGGGAAGAACTTAAACAAATGATTGATCTCATTAAACCCAAATACTTTATACCCATTCATGGAAACTACTTTATGTTAAAACTACATGCCGACCTTGCCGAAAACTCCGGTATACCCAGACAAAATATAATGATCGCCGAGGATGGAGACATAATAAATATCGGCAGGGATGAGATTAAAAAACTAAAAGAGCGCGCGCCAACAGATTACGTTATGGTGGATGGTTTGGGCGTGGGCGACATTAAAGAGGTCGTATTGCGCGACCGCCAGCACTTAGCAGAAGACGGGATATTTGTTATCATAGCCATAGTAGATTCCCAAACCGGCAAAGTACGGACGAGTCCCGATATAATCTCCCGCGGATTTATTTACCTAAAAGAGTCGCAGGAGCTCCTGAAAGAAGTACGCCACAAAGTTAGAAAAATTGTTGAAGATACAACCACGGGCGGAACTCATCCCGTCAACTGGACGCATGTTAAAGATAATTTGCGCGAGAAAATTGGACAATTTTTGTTTTCCAAAACAGAACGGCGTCCCATGGTGCTTCCGGTTGTAATTGAGGTATAAACTAAAGCTTATAGGAATTAGCTTGTAGCTTATAGACGAAGGGCCGTCTACCTACAAACTACCAGCTAAAAGCTATCTTCCCTCGTGAAAACGTTATTAAGCGGCATACAACCTTCCGGAAACCTGCATATTGGAAATTATCTGGGCGCAATTAAGCACTGGGTGGAACTCCAAAAAAAATATCGCGAATTTATTGCGATCGTGGATTTGCACGCCATAACCGTGCCTCAAAATCCAAAAATACTTTACCAAAAAACGCTGGAAATAGCGGCGCTTTTGCTTGCCTGCGGAATTAATCCTAAAAAATCAATACTCTTTGTCCAGTCACACGTGCCGGCTCACACTGAACTTGCCTGGATTTTAAATACTTTGACACCAGTGGGAGAACTGGAACGGATGACACAGTTTAAGGAAAAGCAGGAGAGATCAGGAGCCTTGGCCGGCCTTCTTAATTACCCTATTTTGCAAGCAGCTGATATTCTTCTCTACCGCCCGGATGTCGTGCCAGTGGGTGAAGACCAGCTCCAGCATATTGAATTTACACGGACTCTTGCGCGGAAATTTAATAATCGTTTTGGTAAAACATTCAAGGAACCAAAAGCTTTACTGCAAAAAGACGCGGCGCGCGTTATGGGACTGGATAATCCCGCAAAGAAAATGTCCAAATCAGCTCCCAGCCCCAATAATTATATTGCGCTTTTTGATTCACCCGCCCAAATCCGCAGAAAAATTAAAATCGCCGTTACTGATTCCGGCAGCGAAGTGCGCTATGACCAAAAAATAAAGCCGGCTATTTCCAATCTTATGACTATTTACTCCGCCTTTGCCGGACTTTCCCGCGCCCAAATTGAGAAAAAATACCGAGGAAAGGGTTATGCCGAGTTTAAAAATGATCTGGGAGAACTTTTAGTAAGGAGGCTTGCACCCATCCAAAAAAAATACCAAACCCTTATCAAAAATAAAAAAGCGCTCCTTGCTATCTTGAAACAAGGAGCCAAAGAGGCAGACAAAACCGCTTCCGTAACGCTTCGTCTGGTCAAAGAACGAGTTGGATTTGTGAGTTGATACAATATTTCAGTGTCTGCCAAGTATGTCGCGGAGTCTTACTCTCCGACCATCACAAAGATAAATCTGGGGCTCACCACGACAGATCTGATTTTTAAGATCTCCGGGCAACTCTACCTCGTCCAGCACTTCATCTATTTTCCGCAGAAGTTCATCAACCGCTTCGGAACATTGACCCCGATGTCTGGTCGGTAACTTTATTCTCTTACTTTCTTGGCCGTCTTCGGGGCCCCCGCATGGAGGTATTTTCTGGCTTTGACGCATTACTTAAACCCACTTTTTCTCAATTCTAGCATCCTAAAAACAAATTGACAACAGGCCAAGTTATATTAAAGTAGATATTGGTCTGCCGGAAGGACTCACAGATGGAAAAGAAAATCATAGTAGGCTCTGACCACGCCGGTTTTGAGCTCAAAGAAGCAGTTCTGGCCCGTCTTCAATCATTAGGGTACACGCTACAAGATCTGGGTGTTAAATCGTTAGAACCCGCTGACTTTCCCTTAATTGCTGAAACAGTTTGCCAGGAAGTAGTGCGCCAAAAAGCTTATGGTATCCTAATCTGCGCAAGTGGACTGGGTATGTGCATTGTGGCCAATAAAATTGACGGCATTAGGGCAGCGCACTGCGAATCCATTTGGAGCGCACGGGAAGCTCGGGAACGAGTTGACGTCAATGTTCTTTGCCTAGGTGGACGATCTCTGGGCCGGGCTCTGGCCTTAAGCATAGTGGAAACTTTTCTACATTTTGAGTTTTTGGCCGAAGAAAGATATCAAAGAAGACTGGCAGAGATCACCGAACTTGAGACGCGCAATTAAAGTTGAACTACTCGGCAGCAAGGGAAGTCTGACTTCTCAAGCTGCCGCGTTTTCTGTCGGACGAAAGATAAAACCGCCACAATTTATTCTTCCAGAGACCTGCATACTCCACCCCTATTCTTTTTCCTCGCCTGATTTGGCGGGGATTTATGTTAGTGCCGCGATCCTCAATCCAAAGGCCGCTCGTTTTTATTGCGGGTTTTCCGTTGAAACGTTTATTAATTTTGAAACAGCGGCATACCTTTCCCGGTCCAATGATATGTAATACCCCAACATTCTCAAGTTTGTTGGTGTGTTGTGATGGAATGACTACCGAACGCACCAATAAGGCGGCGGGGTACCCCTTTCTTTCGGTCACGATATTAAGACAGTGGTGTATTCCGTAAATAAGATAAACGTACCAGCATCCCGGCTTGTCAAACATTACTTTAGTTCTCTCAGTCTTTCCGCGGGAAGCATGCGAGGCCTTGTCTTTCGGTCCCACATACGCTTCAACTTCTGTAATCATACCCGCGACAGTTTTTTTACCTATTTTCCGCACCAAAAATTTACCCAATAATTCTTGGGCAACTTTAAGCGTAGGACGGTTAAAAAATGTTGGCAAAAGAACTTTTTTCATTCAACGTCTACATAATCATTTTGAAAAAGAGACCGGGGTTTCCAGTCTCACGTAAACTACTTTTTGATTATTACTTCAACTTCATGAAGTGCAATTCGGACGCCTTTCGGATAGCCATCAGCACCAAATATTACCTCCAGCTTATCAGGGCTTTGTGCGTGTTTTACAAACCAACTGCCATCGGGTTGAAGTATGGCAATCATGTGATCCGGAGTATATGCGGTTACCGAGTCCCTATCTTCGTCACACGACCACGCCTTAAACCCTATTTTCCCGAAGTACGAATACACCCCAAGCGTCATTCCGTTGTTATGGGTGTAGAACCTTCTGGTACCAATGATAACGAGCTCTCCATTTTTTGTTTTCACTTCAATTTTAGCATAAGGTCCGGTATCTGTACGTTCTGTCCAACCCTGACTTGATTCATCCGGCACCATGCCAACCGGCAAAGGAACACACTGATTTGTTGTAAGTGCCAATACAGGAGAATTTGCTACCAACAGCAGGATTGTGATTGTGAAGCTCAAAAGAATTGGTCTAAACATTATAGAGCCTCCTCAATGTAGCAATTCTCATCCCCGCCCATTATTGTCCATCAGCTTTTTTGTGTCAAGGGCCCAAAGTATCTGAACTTATACAGAAAAAATAGGTTGTGGTGGTGCCACCTCAACCTTATTCTTAATCGCTGCGCTACCCGTCAGATGCTGTATCCCGCTCCTCGGAGCTTCTCCTCAATTTCGCTGAGGGGTTTCCACACACCTAGCCGAGCAAACGATTCTTGGATAACTCTTATTCTTTCATCCGAGTTGAAACGCAAGAAGTCATGAATCAATTCTTCTTCCTCAACAGTTCGTATTGGATGATTCGCGTTGGAAAGCGGCTGGGCAATAAGTAATTTGAAATCCCAATACTCTTTGCCAGAAACAATAATTCTCTTTCCAGCCTCCGTCTTACCGCAAACCACACAAATCCTTACTTCTGGTCTGGTGTCATCATAATCCACTACGGGGTCATAATAACCGAAATGTCCTGGATTATGGATAATAAGCTGGTGGGGACATTTTTCCTGAAGTTCCTTACGGAAATCCCGTTCTTGTTTGGACAACTCTTCAACCATCTGGTGGTTGGCGATAATTCTCTCGCGCAGCGTCATCAACTCTTGACTTACCCGTAGCATCGTCCTCCTCCTTTTCGGGGTCTCTCTTGACCGATAACTATCCATAGTATACAAAAGTTACTCGAAAAAATCAAGCCACGCGAGTATTTTTGAATATGCTTTTTTGTTTCCGTCAGAAGCACCTCGGTCGTAGAGCAATTATATTATCGAAACTTAATTTTACCCTCCTTCATTTCTTTCCAATGTTCGGGAATACCTCCCTCTATCTCAACCGTTTCCACCACTTCTCGTTCAACTCCAAACTTTTTGATTACAAATTCTTTAAGTGTCTCTTCAACATTTTTGTTATTTATATAAGCTTTTTTGAGCGCCTCCCAAACGTCGCCAAGTTCGTTAAATGCTTGCGGATCAATCCAACCCTTGGGATTTCTTTCCGAAATCTTTTTCTTGGCATCAATAACAGCTCTACTATCAACGTATAACATATCTGATGTGAGGACTATTTTCATAGTTGTATTTATAGTATCTATATCTTGCCTTAAAACTTATCACTGAGTGGCGCTCCCGTCGGGATTTGAACCCGAGTTACCAGGCCTTGCCCTCCCACCTTTTACTATCGGTGTGAGTCGGTCTAGAACTACCTGATATGAGGTATCATAAGGCTTTTTCGCGCTCTTTTCCAGAGGGCGATTTGATGGGGGTGGTCGGGTAAGTTACTTGATAACGATGCCAAAACTGGTAAAATCAGACCAGATAAGACATTCGGCGTGAAGGGAGATCTTTAAAAAATGCAGAAAGTGAACATTTATGAGTTACCGCTCGCGTTTAACGTTTGCGATCAGCTTCTTAGAGAGATTGAACAGTCACAACGGTGGTCAATGGCGCATGTACTGATGAATCCCAAAGCATGGTCATTACTTCACGAACACCATCGAGTGGATGAAGCATACATCATAACCCATGGCAGTGGTCATCTGATTCGTGGAGACACTGTATTTGCTGTCCAGGCAGGAGACGTTTTGTGGATACCACGACATACCCGTCACAAGCTCATCAATACTAGCGCAACTAGTCTTGAGCATTTAGTTTTAGCCGCGCCACCTTTCGATTCGGCAGATGTTTACCTGGATGAGAGTTGGGGCGATCCGAAAGCAACCCCTCAACCATTTGTGCAACCACCGGTGGATGACTGTTTTGACGGGGCAAGGATTATTGCTTACGAATTAACTGGTGTGGCGAGCATCGCATTTGGTTGGGTTATGGCTGACCCAACACGGCACAAACCGGCCCACTATAACAAGGATATAACGGAGTGGATATGTGTAGTTGAGGGTGGCGGCTTTATTGAGGTTGATGGCGTTTCTTACCCTATCCGGCGTGGAGATTGGATTCGCATTGATCCGGATGAGAAACACGCTCTACGAAACAGAAATGACCAACACATGATTGTCGTCTGCATCTGCACACCATGTTTCAAGATGGAAGATGTGCATTACAAGTAAAACACATGAAGCCTCACTGCGTATTGTAGCGAGGCTTTTTCTTTTGAGGAATCACGGTCGCGCAACAATCTGAGAGCGCCCGGTCTTTCGAACGGGCGCTCAAGCTACCGGGAGATTTTGAACGACGTTAGAACCTACTTTGAGGGTATCAGAAACTGGCAACCCTTTCCAGATTTCAGCAAGGTTTTCTCATAAAAAAGATTGGTGCGCGGGAGGAATCGCTTGCTTTGATTTTCTATGCATTTCGTTTTCTAGCGATCTACTTTTTCATACATCCGAAAAGATAAAAATAGGGACTTCTTATGAAGCCCCACAGCTATAGATTATGGATCAACGCACCCCAATTCTATCTAACCATTCACCAGATGATTCTAGAGCCCTGTTGTTTTCGTCAACTCGTACGTTATCCCATGGTTTATCAACGCGCACCTTACCGTACCAATGGTAAAGTTCAGCCTCCGCATCAGGGTGGCGGTCTAGATAGCGGTTGAGCCAAGATCTCCAGCAACGAATCACTACTTTGGCGACACACCGATATAGGAATGCAAACGCGATCAGAATTAGCGCACCCTCAAAGAACGTAATATCTCTTAACATGATGTCCTCCATCATTCCAGTTACTGCGGACAGCATATATCATCGCGGATTATATTGCAAGAGCATCCTATTTAGGTTCGATTTCCCACTTCTCTCCAACAAAATAACCGCGTAGATTGCGGTTATTTTATCACAGAAGGTGTCTTTTCAGGAATGCTCTGCCAGAGCCAGATTTGAGGTATTTCTCGAAAGCAAGCGCCTTCTTTTTGTCGTTGAACGTGCAGTACCACACTAATTTCCACGGACGTTTACGCGAGGTGTAGTCGTCACCTCCTTGATTATGGACTTTCAATCGTTCCTTCAAATCTTCTGTAAATCCTTTATACAAACTTCCATCTTTTAAACTTTTTGTTATGTAGATGTAATACATAAAAAAACATGCCCGCCTCCGCACAAGGCTACGGCGGGTCCTTCGCTCTGCTTAGGAGCAGTAGTCTTTCAAGTACATTAAAGGCGGCTGTGCCGGCCGAAGCTCTGAGCAGAGCGAAGAGCGAAGGACGGCCCCAATGGGATTCGAACCCATGATCTTCTGGATGAGAACCAGATATCCTAGACCACTAGACGATGGGGCCACAAAGATAGATTTAGTTTTATAATTTTAAACATAACTCTCCGCGTTTTCAAGTCTATTGATATTTACTATATGGTATGTTATAATACAATTAGTGCGGGCTGGATGCCCCAGTCCCGTAACTGCCCGCGAGTACCGGGCAAAGGAGGTTAGTCATGGGTAACGCCACGAGAACTGGCGGCGCATTGGCCAGGTTGATCGCGCTTTCGGCAAGTGCGATCCACCTTGTCCAAGAAGGTCACCGCGACAGTTCCCAGATCGCAGACCTCCTGGAGGCGCTACAGGCCTTCAAGGAAGGACGAGTTGACCCTTACCTCAACCGGCCAGCTTTGAGGCCAAACCAAGTACTGTGCTTGTGCCAGTTGAGGCCGGGGACGACAATTCACGAGCATTATACGAGTAGGTACGAAATATGCTGCATGGTGCTATCTTTTCCGTACGTCAAGTTTCTTGGGGGAAAGCCCACATGGTGGATCACTGTCCAATATCCAGATAAATCGACTCAGAGCATATCGTTGGCAGATAGTGGTGTAGTACCCTATACTGACGGCATGTGGAATGATTCAAGCTGGTTAAGCTTTGATGGTCAACCTGATCTCCACTCCCGAAACTGCCGTTACTTTCACTTTCAAAAGAAGTAGCAAAAATCCGGGCAGGGTGGGTATTGAACACACCCTGCCCTTTTTTTATCCACGCCCCAGCCGCCAGAGGCGAGCGATGCTGGGCCACTGGCGGCTGGCGGACGAAGGATAAAACTCCGGGCTTAACCGGAGTTCCAACTACCCAACTGTTACTCCTCGCAAAAAGGCAGCCGCTTCTTCGGGAACGATATTATTGATATAAAGTCCCGTTCCCCATTCAAAGCCACCGAGACGAGTAATACGCGGGACAAATTCAAAGTGATGGTGAAATTGTGGAAACTCTACCTCACCGTTACGTAAAAGACCGTTATGCAGGTAGAAGTTATACGCTGGCGGCGGAGTAGTAATCTTAGCGAGACGTTTAGCCACTTGATTCACTACTTCCACAAGACCCCGAATGTAACGTGGCGCACTTTCTTCGTAGCGCGGAATGTGTTCTTTGGGAAGAACCCAGATTTCAAAGGGTGAGCGGGAAGCAAGAGGAGTTAGAGCAACCGCATAGTCGTTGGCGAAAAATATGCGATCCCGGTACTCCATTTCCTGACGCAGGGTATCACAATATACACAAGAATTCTCGTCGTTATAATAACTTTCGGCGTCCTTAAATTCCTTCTCAATCAGCGGCGGTACAATGGGTAATCCGATCAACTGACAATGGGAGTGTTCAAGCGAGGCTCCGGCAGCCCAGCCTTCATTTCTGAAAATTAAGATGTACTGGAAACGCTTGTCTCGTCGCAAATCAAGAATACGTTCCCTAAAGGCCCAAAACAAATCATTGGTGCGCTCCAAAGAAAAATCAGCAAAAAATTCATCGTGTCGCGGCGTGTCAATAATAACCTCATGCGCCCCAAAACCGGGCAGTATACGAAAGACGCCAAACTTCTGCTGCTGCAGGGGTATTCCTCCGGGAATGGCCTCAATGGATACGGCTGGAAATTTATTGGGAACTATGCGCAGAGACCAATGCCCTTCTTTTTTATATTCAAGAATGGTTGGCTTGGGGGTTTTATCTTCGTTCCCGGGACAAAAGGGACATTTCTTGATACGTTCCTCAAGGATTTCGGGTTCTTTTCTCTCGGTAGAACCATCCGTAACCTCCCCCGGCCGTAAATGCCGTATTGGCGCAACAATACACCAGCGATTCGTGGATTTTTCACGACGAAATTCTGAAAATCTTCCTTCTGGCATTTTTTGTTTCCTCCGGGAGCTCTTCTCACTATACCACCCTAGGGCCGATCTTTCCAGTATTCATCTTGTCGGACAAGAAGTTCCTCTGCCTTTTCCGGATGGGCCATCACCTCCCTTACAACACGCTCCATACGCATAGCTTGACTTCCCTTAACTAGTATTAAATCCCCTTCTCTTATTAACGGATCAAGTGCCTTGCCGGCAGAGATTGAATCATCAAATTTTAACACCTGACCGGGCATTAAACGACGGGCGTGTGGTTCTACGCCTCTGGTCAGCGCCTCCTCCGCAATAAATTTTGCCCGAGGGCCTACACACAACAATAAGTCAACAAATTCTGCGGCCTGATCTCCTATAGCGCGATGCGCCTGCTCGGCGTACCGGCCGATTTCTAGCATATCTCCCAAAACCGCAACTTTCCGATGTGCCGGTAGTGATTTTAGGGTATCCAACGCGGCTCGCATGGACTCCGGAGCGGCGTTATAAGTATCGTCAAGTACAAGAGTGTGTTTGACACCCCTTAGGAGCCGTAGTCTGCCCGGCGTAGAAGTATAGTCGCGAAGCGCTTCCGAAGCCTCCACTAAATTTATATTCATTACCAGACCCGCAGCACAGGCGGCAGACACGGCATAAGCCTGCGCTTCTCCAAAAACATCCCTCAAACGCACCGGTACCACACTACCATTGTACTCAAGCTTTAAACTGATACCCAACGGCATATCTCCCCATTCCTCGTCTTTGGTAAGATGCGGTTCATAATTAATAATGCGCAGATCTGCATGTTCTTCAAAGCCGTAGGTGAGAGACTCGGCCACCGTTTGTCTTTTCATATCGTAGACAGCCACGTCATCATGATTTAAAACCGCATAGCCGTCCGGCGGGAGAGCTGAAACAAGTTTAGCTTTTTCTTTGACCACCTCTTCCGGATCTTTAAAAAATTCCACATGCACCGGAATTTCACCGATGGCAGTTACTACCGCTAGGTCAGGCTTAGCTATAGATAAAAGATAATCCATGTCACCGGGGCGATCAACACCGTATTCAAGCAGTAGGACTTCAGGATAGCTTTTTCTACGGAAGAATGCAGTATTTAGCGCACCAAAAAGCATAAGCAGCCATTTAAACGGATTACGACCCCCATGCCTTATTCCCAAAATAGTTAGAGGCAGACCAAATTCATTGTTATAGTTTTTTTCTGATGTGCGGACTACAAATTTGCTTTTCAGCACCGCAAAAATAGCCTCTTTGGTGGAGGTTTTTCCAACCGACCCGGTAATTCCAGCGATAAATGGCCTATAGCGCCACAGGGTCCGACGTGCCAATATCTTTAAGATGCTTTGCAAAATAGATTTCCGCGACATATACTACTTTTAGTTCTCACGGTTCTATAATTAAGGATATCATTATGGAAGACGCAGAACAAACGCCCGTAATATCGCAGGTTTTACCGCATCTCTATCTTGGAAACTTTGCGGCGGCCACCAATGCGGCACTACTGCGAGCCTATGCTATTAAAGGCATTATTTCTGTCACTTTGGACGTCGAGGTACCAGAGAAGTTGTGCTCTGATCTCGGAATAGTAAAAACCGATTTCCACATACCGGATGGTTTTTTTAGAGATGACCAAAAAAGGCTTCTTTCAGAAATTATACCTCGAATTAAAAACTTGGAGTCAAGCCAACAAAACTGTCTTATCAATTGCTGGGCCGGCAAGTCGCGTTCTGTATCTTTAGTTACTGCCTACTTGGTGTGGGGAGGTATGGATTTTCGGAGGGCGTATCGGCTGGTCACCAGCCGCCATCCCATTGCCGCGGCCAAACCCCACACCATGTATTGTTTTATCAAACACACCGATGGAAAATTTTCCCTGGCCAACGGCTTTCTAGTCTTTAGAAGGTGGTTAAAAAACTTGGCTGGCTATATTCTTAAAAAGACCAAACAAAAAATTATATCTTATTTCATCAAGCCCTAGGTGGGCTTTTTAGTTAACTTCGTCAGGCGGTATCTCGTAATAATTTAATATGAATTCAGCTACGTCGTGAAAGGCCGGAGTTAAGGTGTTGGCCGCAAAACGATTACCTTTGGGCTCGTTAAGCTGCAGCAGCACTAAAAATCTGGGATTAAAGGCCGGGGCATAGCCGACAAAGGTATGTATAACTTTATCTGAATAACCGCGGGCATCACGACGCGGAACTTGAGCAGTACCGGTCTTACCAGCGACAAAATAACCCTTGACACCGGCTCTGTTTTCAAATCCACTTTTCACCGCAGATACCAACATCTGGGTGAGTTTCTCCGCTGTTTCTTTGGAAAGAACATTTCTTTTAATTTCTGGGTTTTTCTTACTTTCATTGCCGGAGTCGTCAATAACTCTTTCTACAACATGGGGCTTCATAAGATTGCCGCCATTGGCAATGACGCCAATGGCCATGGCAAGTTGCATGGGAGTTACGGCAATCCCCTGCCCAAAAGAGGCCGTAGCAAAGTCAATATCTTTGCCGCCCGAAAGGTTAGAAAGATCCCCGGTTATTTCTCCCGGCAAGTCAACAGCAGTTTTCTCACCAAAACCAAAACGCTTAAGGTATTCAAGCTGTCTTTCTTTCCCCAAAAGCCGCGCGACATAAACGGCTCCTGTGTTCAGAGATTTTTCCAAAACCTGTGTCATGGTTTGTGTTTTATATGACTTACCGTCAAAATTTCTAACGGTGTAGCTTCCAAACTTTACTGAGCCCGGATCCTCATATGTGGAGTCCGGTGTTACTAACTTTTCCTCCAGGCCGCCTGCCATGGTGACCGGCTTCAACACCGACCCCAACTCATACATTGATTCCACTAAAGGATTTAAAAAAACTGATAGATTTCTTTCTTTGGAAAAATTATTTGGATCAAACACGGGACGGGAAGCCATAGCCAGAATTCTGCCGGTCTTTGGTTCCGTAACTAAAATTGTCCCTGACACAGCTTGCCATTTATGCATAACACCCTCAAGCACGACTTCTGTCTTTGACTGTATGTTGTAATCAATAGTAAGCACCAGGTTGGAACCGTTTTTTGGCGGACGCACTATACGCCTGCCCAATGCCACCCAAAACCCAGCGTTGTCTTTTGCTCCCTCAAAAAAACCCTTGTTGCCGGAAAGCGCTGCCTCATAGTACCTTTCCAGACCGTACCTGCCCTCTTCTTCCTCTGCTTCCTTGCTGACAAATCCGAGCAAGTGCGAAGCAATACTTCCGTGCGGGTAAACTCTTCTCTTTTCTTCCTCCAAAAAAAGTCCGTCCAAACGACGCTCCTCAACTTGTTTTGCTTTTTCAGAATCAGCATTTTTAATAAGCACTTCGTAGAGGTCGGACTTATCAGCAAGTTTGAGAAGCAAGTCCTTTTCTTTCACACCAAATTCTTTAGCCAAAAGCGAGGCCACAAATCTTTCATCTTTTATATTTTGTGGCGAAACGGTTATGTTTTTTTGAACTTTGTTCATGGCCAACGGTATCAGATTGGCATTTTTTTCTTGAACATAAATTATACCCCGCTCCGGCAAAATCTCTTTAATAAGACGGTGCTGCCGAGCGGCAAGTTTGGTGTACTCCCGATTTTGCACCACCTGAAGAATAAAAAGACGCCCAATAAGCACGGCCAAAACCGCGAAAAAAAAGAGAAGGACAATAGTAATCCTGCTCTGCACCGAAATCTCAAAAGGTTTTTTCATTAAACTAAGGTTGTACGGAGACGGAGGAAATGACTACGCTTTTAGGCTGGAGGTAACGAATTTTTGCTATCTTCTCCATTGATTCTAAAAATTTTTGATTACCCTTGGCAAGGTCAGCTTCTTTCCCTCTGACGGTTACTTCCAGCTGCAATACCGTATCTTGCGTTTCTTTTAGCAGAGTTCCGGCAGACTGAATCTGAAAGCCAAGCCCAAAAGTAACGTAAAGCGCGACCATATATACAACAATAGCAAGAGCCAGGATGCCAGCTAAAAACGTAGTAACCATCCAGTGCTTATTTGCGACAAAAGGCCTGTCCAAAAATTCAAAGTAACCCGGAAACCCAGGTAAGACGATGTTTTTAACTGTGAGCACTAATGCCGTCATGGATTTAAATTCTTTGTGCGGCGCGCAGTTTAGCTGAGCGCGACCGCGGATTCAATTTTATTTCGCCGCTCTTGGCTCTAATTGGTTTGGGGTTAAGCACCTTAAGTACTCCCCTTTTGGCCTCTTCTCTAAAAAAATTCTTCACAATTCTATCCTCAAGCGAATGGAAAGATATCACTATTACTTTCCCAGAGCGCTGCAGCAACGGTATGGCACCGGACAGGCCTAATTTTAAATTTTCTAACTCATTATTTACGGCAATACGCAGGGCCTGAAAAGTTCTGGTGGCGGGGTGAATGCTGTTTCGCTGCCGACTTCTGGGGATGCTGTCTGAAATAATTTTGACAAGTTGAGCTGTGTTGGTGATCTTTTGCAGACGGCGTTCTTGGATGATTCTGGACGCCAAACGTCCTGCATACCGTTCCTCCCCGTACTCCCGAAGGATAGTTTCAACTGCCGAACGCGGCCAAGTGTTGATAATTTTTTCTGCGGTAAGTTCATTGGTTTTTGGATTGTATCTCATATCTAGGGGTTCGTTTCTTAGAAACGAGAACCCCCGGCCAGATTCTTCAATATGATACGAACTAAAACCGAGATCAAAAAGGATTCCAGAAGCAGCATCCAATTTATTTGTGCGAGTAATGTGTTTAAGGTTGACATAACTGTCGCAGACTAATTTTAGATTATTATATTTGGGAAATTTTTTTTTAAGATCTTGTACAAGCTCGCAATCCCAGTCAATGCCGATAACTCCTCCTCGCGGACCCACCTTTTCCAACAAAACCCTCGTGTGCCCGCCACCATTAACCGTTGCATCTATATAGGTCTCTCCGGGTTGGGGATTAAAGATTTCAAGAATTTCTTGGAGTAATACTGGTTTATGCATGACTGCGATACTAGTATAGTCCAAGCTCTCCAAGTTTTTCCGCAATCATGTCCGTGTTTTTTTCAACCCCAGCTTTATAACTGTTCCAGCGCTCTTCGTCCCAAATTTCAAGACGGGTATAAACGCCGACAATAGTCACTCTATTCTTGAGTCCGGCGTAATTTTTTAAATAGTCTGGAACTAAAATCCGTCCTAACTGATCAAATTCCACCTCTACTGCACCGGCCAGCATCAGCCGCAAAAACCCCCTTGTATTTCCTTGTCCCACTGGAAGTTGTGCTAATTTTTCAGTGAGCTTTTGCCACTCCTGCAATGGGTAAAGAAATAAACAACTATCAAGGCCGCGGGTTAAAACCGCCTGTTCTCCAAGCTCTTTACGTAATCTGGCTGGAATAGCAAGACGTTTCTTGGCATCAATATTATGTGTGTACTCACCTATTAGCATGAATAATCCACAATTCCTTTAAGTTATCCACAGATTTGTCCACTTTTCACCACCTTAATTACATAATAAACCACTTTGATACATTGTACAAGAAAAACCAACCACTTTTATTAAAGAAAAAAGTGGCCTAAATAAGCCACTTGGTATAAAAATCTCCACAGGTAATTCACATAGCAAATCCTGTATAATAAAAAGTTAGATTTTTGGCTGAATCAGCTTAATATCTCTTTGGCAGTATGGACACTGTTTTTTTAAGAGCGGGGGAGCTGCGTTGTATGCTTCAAGAGGAATGCAAAGCCCGCAAGCATACTTCAAGGTTGGCCACAAAAGTTCTGAATGCTCTCTATCAATAAGCGGACGGTCTATAAGAATTGCGAATCCGATAATATTGGCTTCGTATCCCTGCGATGCACAGGCGCGGTGCGCTGCAGCTATGGTTTCGCGTATAGTGCTAAAAGAAACGGCCATATCGTCAACAATTAAAATTCTTTCTTGAGGATTAAGTGAAAATCCCCTACTCAGCGCCAAAACAAACTGCCGGTCGCGCTCAACATAAACAGCTCTTGTATGCTCTAATTCGGCAAGGGTTTGAAGCGCACAAATAAGAGGTATCGCTCCTAGGGCTGGGCCGAGCAGAACATTTATCTCCTGAAGATCAATATCAGCTTGCTTGAGTTTATAAAGAAGGAGTTTGGCCATTTGTTCTCTCGCCGGACCTTTTTCAAAAATACGAGCTAACTGAATATACATACCCGTATGAAGGCCGGAAGGAAACAATTGGTAATGTTCTCCGGTCTCTTCAGTATTTAGAATGGCGCCGCTTTGTTTCAAAATATGAGCACAGTACTCTTCTGCTGCTCTGCATTTTTCTTCAAGTCTATACCGCATAAAACCACCCGCCCCGAAACAATATCAAAAAGCTAAAATCATAGTAGACAATTCCAGCCCATAATGCAACTAAAGACCTCTTGATATTATCTAAAAACAAAAAGGGGTGTTGTAGTTACACCGCCTTAATTTTGAGTGGCCCTTCCTGGGGTACCCACCCTGACCCAGCCGGACAGTCACAAACGCCATATGGTTCCCCGCAACCTAAACAAATTTGCTTCCAACCAATTTCCCGCAACTTGAGCGAAGAGAAATTAAACGACTCAAATATCTGTGCCTGTAGTTTAGGAGGCAGACTCTCCAACAGTTTTCTTATCTCTTCATCTGATAACTTATCCCAGAGAGCCTTCTTCCAGTAAACTTCAAACTCCATGATCATCTTTCCTCCGTTGTTACTACTGATCTATTTATAAGGGTACAAAGGGCAGCCTGTACTGTCAAACGTATTAAAGTGGCCGTTCGGTTTTACCCGCCGTCGCAGAAAGCCACGGCTGTAAGGCCGTGGATGAATGCGAGGGCGGAGTCCTTCCGAAGCTCGAAGAACGAAGGAGGATGCTTTGGCGGATTTCGCTGCATCTCGCTTAGTTTTCGCTGATGCGAAAAAGCGAGATGCCACGGGCGTAAGCCCGTGGAGCTTTACCGAACGGCTTTCAAAAATCACGGGCCAAAAAAATTATAGCTTCACACGGCCAGAAGTCTATACGCCTCTTCAAGCACAGGAGCTTCTCTGCCCATAGCGCGAAGTCCTTGGAGAGGAACCTCCACGTAGTGAAGAGCGGACTTCTTGTTTGCGGGTCCAAGAATCCTTGAAAGAGAATCTTTAATTGGGCTTGAGAATCGCCTGATAAGTTCCCCTGCCCTCGTATCGGCCTGACGCTGGTTTAAACCTAGCCACGGACTTATTTCTGTCACTATAGAGCAGATCTTTGACGCCACCTCTGATTTTGCGACCGCTTCTTCCACTAACAAACAACCGAGTTGTTGTCCATAAAGAGCAGTGATGACATGCGAGGTATTTACCGTAAACATCTTTTGCTTTCGTTTAAGCTCCACCCCCGCTTCTGTTAATTCAAGCTCCACGCCCTCAATTTTTCCGAGCTGATGAGTAAGCGGGTCGTCTAAAGTCACAATTTTGAAATAATCCTCCGCAACTGCCGTCAGCAGGCCGTATTTACTTACAACTCTCGGGCATATTCGGTCAACCACAATAGAAATTTGACGGGGGAAAAGACTTATCGGATCAGGCAAATTCTCCGCCAAAAGAACTGGCGCCAAGATACCCTTCTCTCTATACCACTTTGCCACTTCGGCAATATGTTGTCTGCCAACCGATGTAACAACTAAATCAAAGTCATTGCCCGCCTCATCCATCTTCGTTGTCGTAACATCCAGCTTAGAGATCCTGCTTGGCGTTTCCAAAAAATAACCGCCCTCAAGTTCTTGGAGACGCTGCGGGTTGGCATCAGTACCAACCACTTTGTAGCCCGCTTCCGTAAAAACAGGGACAATAAGACCCAGACCAAGCTGTCCAACTCCTATAAGTAACACTCGCATAGTTTGCTCCCTTATGTTTTTGGTCTACTGTTTTGACTCCACCGGAAACTATAACATAGGATGAAGAAATAAGAAAGTCCTTAAAAATAACCGCTTCCCCGCCCTAAAGGGCGGGGTTTTCTTCAGACGAACTTCGTTCGTCTTCAGAAAATCGCCCTGGTGATCGGCCTCAAGCGGGGTTTCTCCTCCGCTTCGCTCCGGGCTGGCATTCAACCCCGCGTCTTGCGGGGATGAATGCCAGAGAAATAAACAGCTGTTTGGAAATCCCAAACAGCTTCAGGTTTTTTGTCGTGTTTAACCTATTCACCCTGCCTATTTTCTATGGCTCTTTGAACTTCTTCGGACACGGCCTTGGAAACATCAACTGGTTTAGGCGACTGACTAACAGCTCGTCCAAGCACAAGCATGTGCGCTCCGCGCTTGATCGCTTCTGCGGGAGTTCCAACTCGCTCTGGATTGTGACCTCCGGCAGCAGATCCGCTCGGACGTATTCCTGTTACAATTTTCTGGAGCCCCAAGAGCTCGGATTCGCCTCCAAGTAATTCTAATTCTCCCGGAGCGCAAACAACTCCCGTTCCGCCGGATCTTTTAAACAGGGTAGCGAATCTTAAAACACTTACGTTCACCGGAGATCCATAACTCATAAAGGCGTCGGAATCGGCAAAAGTGGAAAGAACCGTAAGACCAAGCACGTTTACTCTATCTTGATACTTAAACATTGCTTGTCTCAGCTGTTCTCCTCCGGAGATATGGAAAGTTACGTGGTCAACACGATTGTTCCAACAAAGCCATTCCATCAGACGGTCAACCAACTCGTGATGTTCATTAAATTTGGCATCCCAAAATACCTTTCGGCCGTAGTCTCTAATGACCCTCGCAAGCTCCGCCGCAAAACCTATATGTATTGCCTCCAAACCAATTTTAAAAGTTCCATAATAAGGAGCTAGTTTCCTGATAAATTCACGCGCGGTAATCCGTGATGGAAAATCAAGAGCAAAAATTAGACGACTTCTGACCTGTTCATCAATGCTCGCCATGTCACTCACTCGCAAAAGAACCAAAACTATAATAGCATAATTTATTTTTTAATTAAAATACATCCCGACCGGTCGGGATGTATTTTAATTATTGGGTGCGGCAGGACTCCGCTTCGCCAAATCTGACTTGGCTTCGCTAGAACCTGTCGCGGCACGCGTCGCTTCGCTCCGCTAACACCGCTCCTTAAAACCCATCGGTTTTAATATTTCCGCCACGGGAAAACTCCCGTTTTCCCGACCCCTTTCCCAGGTTTGAGTCCTGCATAACTAATTTTAATTATTGGGTGCGGCAGGACTCGAACCTGCGTAGTCCGTTAGGACACTGCGTTTACCCCGCACTTAAAGTTCACTGGGTATTCGGCACTGATACATTTATGGTCGTACGTGCCCGGAATGATTTGCGTGGGGAGGGATTCGAACCCCCGTAGCCCGTTAGGGCGCTTGGTTTACAGCCAAGTACAATTGACCACTCTGTCACCCACGCAAAATATACAGAAACAACTATTTATGGTTTTAATTTGTGAACTTTAAGTGACGGGGTTTACAGCGCAGTGCAATTGCCGCTATGCGACGCACCCAAGCCGCCTGCAGGAATCGAACCTGCGACCTACTGTTTATCCCGACGGTAAATTTGCTCAAGCCTGGGAGAGGGATCGAACCTCCAACCTGCGGTTTACAAAACCGCTGCTCTACCATTGAGCTACCCAGGCAAATTTTTGTCGGGACCCCGACTTCATTATTTTAATAAATAGTGCGTCGGGGCAAAACCACTGCTTTGCCACTAAGCTAAGGCGGCGATCATTTCTTTATTCGTATCTCCTGTACTCGGCTACTAGCCGCAATAGCTGTCGGCTCTTCTTTGAGCTGTTTCCAATACTCGCCATTGCCGTTTCCGTTGCCGTTGATATTGCCATTTGCAGCTCCGAGATTTTCGCGAGTTTTTTTGAGAAGGGATACGGTATTATTATCAGCGCGTAAAAGAAAAAGGTGCAGACGATAGAGTGCACGGCTCGCAATCTTCCAAAGGGTGTATTCGTAATGCCGCTCTTTATACCAAGTTTTTATATTAAGAATAAAGAGCCGGAGTTTAGCCGAATCTTCCTCAAAGCGCGCGGTAATAACTTCATCCGGGATCGCAACCAGTTCCGGTATTTTTTCAGAAATACGGTACCAAAGTAAGAATGCGCTGGATAAAAATAAACCCAAAAGTAATAAATCTAAAATCATAGTTCAAAATGCACAAATCTCCCTATTTTTATATTTTCACCAAATTTCCCAATAGCCTCATTGAGTACTTCTCCCACGGTTTTATCTTGGTCTTTCACAAAGGATTGCGCCAGTAGCGTTTCTTGATCATCCGGCCTCATGGCCGCAATATGCATGGCCAGATCATGCGCAAACGCGCGAAACTGGGGATTTCGCGCCACAAAATCGGTCTCACAGAAAACTTCAACCAAAACCCCAATACGTCCATTGGAGTGGACATAAGCATCAACCAGTCCGGAGCGCGTCTCGCGTCCCGCTTTTTTATCCGCAATACTCCCCAGTTTTCTTTCCAACCACTTTAGAGCCTCATTTGCATCCCCGCCACTCTCCTCCAAGGCTTTTTTAACATCAGAAAATCCTGCACCAGTTTTCTCACGGAGTTCTTTAATTTGTCCTGTGCTGATTTGCATTTATTTATTTTCTTCCGGCTCTTCTTTTTTGACTTCTTTTAACATTTTCTGCCCTTCCTCAATTACCTGCCCAATTTTCCCCACCATATAGCGCACTGCGGGCAAGGCATCATCATTGGAAGGAATATGATAGTCAACAAGATCGGCGTTGGAATTTGTATCCACAAGCGCGACAATCGGAATCTTCATCCTTCGCGCCTCGCGAACCGCCGTATCGTCATGAGTAATGTCCACAATAAATACTGCCCCCGGAAGATGTTTGAGGATACGCAAGCCGTCAAAAATCCTCTTGAGGTGCACGATCTCTTCCTCCTTTTTCATCCGCTCTTTTTTGGTATATTTCTCAAAGTCCCCTGTCGCTTTCTCCTTTTCCAGCGTCTCCATATATTCTACCCTTTTGGAGATAACTTTGAAATTGGTCAAAGCGCCGCCTATCCAACGCTCCACAAAATAAGGCATTTTTGTCTTTTCGGCCACTTCCAGAATTATTTTACGGGCGGCTGGGCGCGTGCCAACCAGAAGCACCAATCCCCCTTTGGCCGTTACATCTTTAATAAACTCTAGTGCCGCAGCTAATTTTTCTTTAGTTTTGATCAGATCAATGAGCGATATTGTATTGCGCACGCCAAAAATATACGGCTGCATAGCCGGATGATTTTTGGTTTTGGCATGTCCCAGATGCACCCCTGCTTTCATCATCTCTTCAATTTCAGGGTCAACTACTGGTAGCGGGGCAAAAGTGTTATTTTCAGCGGTTATTTCGCTCATACCCATAAATCTTATCAGAGCGTACCACACAATTCAATCCTTGACAAGTAGTTAAGTTTGATGTATACTTAGATTAAAGAGCCTGGGATTGGCCCGGGCTTAGGTCTTTAACTTCCAAACGGCTGGGCTGGCGCTGAAACGCCAGAGCTTTGGCTCAAGCCCAACGACGGAAGAACCGTCGTCATGCCGTGCGGAGCCCCGCGATACGAAACGCGGGAGAAAGGAAGTCATCATGCGTAGGTGGTTCTCGGAACTGTCCGTCGGTCTCCTCGCGATGGCCCTGCTTTTCATTTGGGTTGGAGTCCTAGCGTTCTCCAGGGATGGCCAAAGCGCTTTTGGTTTCGTCTCCCTCTGCATAGGGACCGCCATTATGGTGGTCGCTCTGTACAGGGTGGTCAGTCGCCGGCTCGCCTTCCACAGGTTTTACGCCATCTTCGGCTTCGTGCCGAACGATCGGCGACACGGCAAGGAGCTGTTCAGGCACCTTGTCGAGAAAGGGATTCTTGACAGGACGGCCGACCTCTCGGCTGACTACGTAAGTCTTAATGGACTCGAGGCCGAGGCTAGAAATGTTCAAACGTCTGCCGAGGCCAGAAACATCTCCAGAAAATTGCAGGAGGCCCATGGATTCATCCGATCCTCCCGCCGCCGATTCAATGCGGCCATTGACGTGGCCAGTTCAAGGTGGCTCCCGGCCCCCTACAAGAACTTGAGCCACAACTTCTCCGACTGGGAGAAACGGTTGGAGAAGAGAATCCGGTAAGGGCAACACCGCTAAGTTGCCCTGAGACCGCCATTGGGCTCACCCCCTCTGGCGGTCTTAAAATTTTGCAAAAATTGACAATATACTTAAAATAGTGTATAATTAGAATGTACATTCTTTGGAAAACCCTCGCCGCCATACCTTCTTTACGGGCCGGATCCCAAAATGAAGGCCTGCTTGCAGGCCGTAGCCAAAAACGAAGGCCTGCTTGCAGGCCGTAGCCCGAAGCGAAGGCCTGGCGGCGATGAACGTTGCCTGGTGCTTTTCCAGATGAACTGGGAAGGCATGTAGAAACTCTTTTGCGGCGGCTGAACTGCCGCATCCGGCAGCTGAACTGCCGGAGAAAAGGAGGAGTCCATGTTCTTCGTTTTGTCTCTTGCTCCAGTGCTCTTCCTTGTGACGGTGATGCTGGCTGATATTATGCGGCCAGCGCTGCAAACGGTGGTGTTCAACCACCGGTTCAGGAAAGAGTACCAGTTCCCGCCATCCCGACTCCAACAGGGACACGAGGTCCTCAAGGCATACTATCTCAAGATGACCCTGCGCCATATTGAGATGTACGCCAACCGGGCCGCCAACTTGGCGGTCGTGTCTCGCAAACATGGCAGGGCTGAGACATTTGAGCTCTTCTCTGCTGCGTACGTGTGGTGGACGGAGGCCCACGAACTCCTCTGGAAAGCACTTCCGGAGGAGAAAAGGCAGAGTATTCCGCACTGGACCGATTCTCCAGTGTGGATAGCTTTCCAGTCGGCGATGAACGCCGACAACCCAGCTGCCGATGAACGGCAGCAAGAAGGGGGCGCGCAATGAGTAATTACCTTTTTTTTACTTTCGTAACTTTGGGCCTCACGGCCATGGCCGAGGCACTCCTTGCTCTACTCTGGCTGAAGGAGCGCCGCGCCTTTGGCCGGAGGGTCCGCCTGGCTTTCGGGGTTGAGCCCCGGGAGTTAAACACCGAACTGGTATGCGAGCAACTCAAAAAGCTGGCTTACCAGGCCGGCCTCCTGATGCTCTATCAAGAGGTCCATACGGGGCAGATCGACCCTGATCTGCTCCCCACCGGAACAAAGGTGGAACTTGAGTATGCCGTGTTCCGGGGACCTTTGGCGGATAGGTTGAACTCTCTCCGCCAAGAACTGCGCAGTGCTACACATTACGCAGCCCGGGCGGGGAAAACGCCATATCATCTGGTTGATTCCAATGGGGAGGTGAGGATCGAAACCCTTCCCCCCTACGACCAGCAAGCCTTAACCGGCTGGAGCGCCGCCTGGGCACGGGCAGAAACAGCGCGCCGGCGCGAAACAGAGCGTCGCGAGCGTCTTAATCGGCGCTTGCGAAACAGTCGCTAGTCTAGAAGGAAGTAACTGGTCGTTCCGGATTCACCCGGAGCGGGTAACGGCAGTGGGCCGCCAGGTTCCAAAACAGGTCCGAAAAGGGAGGTCTATCTTATGATCAATACCGTCGAGAAGGCGGCCAAGGCCGCGGAGGTGAGGCGAATGTGTGTCGCCCACCTTCAAGGTCTCACTGATTCTATCGGTGAGGCCTACAGATGGGGCGTCCACGGAGTGGCCGGTCACTTCTGCACCGCGCGGACGGGGTCTGCCATACGGGAGGCCCGCATCCACGAGGATTCCCTCCGGAAACTGGTGGAGGGGGCCGAGAGGGAGGACCTCCCACGACCTCCGGACTCACGTCCGGACTGGTCGTGGCAGGGGTTCCTCTATCCCCTCCGGTAACGGTAAGGGCACACCGAAAAGTTACCCAAACGCCGCAGGATCTCCCTGCGGCGTTGCAAATTGCGCAGGAGAGAATATAATAATTAGGTGGCAAAAACCGATATTCACCCTAAATACTATGAAGCCACGGTAAAATGCGCCTGTGGAAATACTTTCAAAGTCGGGTCAACCAAGGAACGGCTGGAAGTTGAAATTTGCTCAAAATGCCACCCTTTCTATACCGGGGGCTCAAAACTCATAGATACTGCAGGAAGGGTGGAGAAATTTAAGCAGCGGCTTGCGAAAAAGAAATCTTAGATGCAAAATTAGACGCCACTTGTGCGCAGAATTAGACGCAATCGCGTTTATTATTGCGTAATAGTGGCGTTTATGGTTGCCTCTAAACAATGTGAATATCCAAGAACTTCACCATAAAAAAGAAGGGCTCCAAAAAGAACTCGCCAATCCCGAGATTTTTAAAGATCCTCAAAAAATTAAGGAACTCAGTATTGAACTGGGAAAAATAGAAAAAGAAATTAAAGAGGAGCAGAAATCGGGAGATAGCGGCGCGATACCCCAAAACGTCATTATAGAGATCCGCGCCGGAGCCGGGGGCGAGGAAGCTTCACTTTTTGCGCAGGAACTTTTTAGTATGTACACTCATTTTGCCGCTAAAAGGGGGTGGAAAACAACGCTTCTTAATGAATCCCGCAGCGACCTTAGCGGCTATAAAGAAGTTATTTTTGAAATCAACGGCAAAGACGCGTATAAAACTTTACGTTTTGAATCAGGGGTTCATCGCATACAACGTATCCCGGAAACTGAAAAATCAGGCCGCATCCATACTTCCACCGCTTCCGTGGCCGTATTACCGCAGGCGCGTGAAGTTGACGTTGAGATTAGACCGCAAGATATAAAAGTTGAGTTTTTCCGCTCCTCCGGCCCCGGGGGACAAAACGTAAATAAAGTTGAAACCGCGGTAAGAATTTATCATTTACCGACCGGGCTTATCGTTACTTCGCAAGAATCACGTTCCCAACAAGCTAACCGCGAACGTGCTATGACCTTACTTCGCGCTAAGCTTCTTGACGCCAAAATGCAGGAAGAGGCAAAAAAAATGGCCGCTGAAAGGCGACAGCAAATTGGCACCGGAGACCGTTCAGAAAAAATCCGCACTTACAATTTTCCGCAGGACCGAGTTACGGACCACCGGATTAAAGAAAGCTTGCACAATATTGAATCTATTCTGGCCGGCAATCTCGACCCCTTGATCAATAAGTTATTGTTTCTAAAGGATTCTATCTATATCCCGCGCCAGTGAAATAATCCGATTGGCGTAGGAACGGCAGACGTACCGCGTACAACTTGGCCTACCGGAAATGTAGGTTTTGGCGGCGCGTATTTCTCCTGCTTCGGTTTTTGCGTCAGCGCCGGCGTCAGCCAAAAATATAGCCGCGGCGGTAAACGCATCCTCAACGTTCCAAGGACTGGAAGGATTATGCCCAGTAAGGCTGGCAACTCGTTTCTCAAAACGTAACCACGTTGTCGGAATAAACTGGGCCGGCCCCATTGCGCCGCCGCAGCCATAATTTGGCCTGCGCGAGACTGGCATTTTATCAGGATCAAGATTTAGTTTACCCGTAATTTCAAAAAATGCCGCTTTTTCTGATTCTGCCTGCTTTCGTCTTCCAAGACGAATGTAGCAATTATACATATCCCGTTCCCAATTTCCGGTGCCAACGTTGGTGCCGACAGAAATTACCCCGTCTTCAAACTGCTTTCCGGTCTCAACTTCAAGAAGGGCCAATAAAAACGCGGTCCTAATTCCGGCGCGCTTGGCCGCAAGATCCGCAAAACGAATAGCATCTTCTGCCGTAATCCCTGTTTTTTCCAAATAAAAGAGCTGGGTTTTTAGGGTCGCAATGTCCCTCTTTTTTGACTTCAAAAGCTGCTGGAAAAGAGCTTCTTTGCCTTTGGTAAGACGGAGCAGTTCTTCTTTTTCTTTCTTTTTTTGCGCAAGAAATCTTCGTTCCACTTCCTGTAGCGATCGTAGATCTTGTTGCTCTTCTTCAAATTCTTCCAGTTCAACTTTTTCTTTTTCCAGAAGCGTCTTATCCTCTTTAAATTCGCCTACTGCCTCTTGTATATTAGATTGCACCCGCTGGAGACTATTTAGAGAGTTGAAAAAATCGGACAAATTTTGATTTTTTAAAAGTATAGTGAGAGCATTATCCTGATCATATGCGTAAAGAAGGAAAAGACTTGCGCCCAGGGCGCGTCTGGACTTGTCAATTTTTTTGGCAAGCATTGCAATGCCTGCGCTTTTAGCCTGAATCTCAAGGGCGGTTTTTTTAATCACAAGCGCAAGACGTTTAATCTCAAGCTCGCGGCGTTTTATTTCTGTGTTAACCGTCTCAGTTTCGTTGGCGAGAGTCCGCGCTTCCCCCTGTACTTGCTGCAAATTTTTATCAAGTTCATTAGCTTCCTGCTCAAGCCTCTGCAACTGTCTTTCAAGCTCTGCGCGTTTGACAGGATCAAGCTCTTGGGCGTAAGCAGCTGTGCAGCCGGCCAGCAAAAATAGTCCCAGTGCTGCTGGGAAAATCCAACAAGATACCCTGTATTTGGATACCATGAGTTTATTATATCACTCTTCCTTCTCCTCGCCAGCCGTTTCTTCCACCACTTTCGTCTCTTCCTTTATTTCTCGTTCTGTTTTAACTTCTTCGGGTGCGGCCGCTGTTGAAACTTGTTCCAGCGCGGCTAACTCCTCTTCAGAACGAGGCGCCTCAATCAATACCACCACCTCGTCCGGTTCAGCCAAAATTTTCACTCCTTTTGGTGTGGGAATATCTTTTACAAAAAGTTTGGACCCAAATGCGGCAAGCCCCGAAAGGTCAATCCGCAGCTCACGCGGTAAATCCTGCGGCAGGGCTTCTACTTCAAGTTCCTGCATTACCCTTACCAAAATACCGCCTTCATTTTTAACTGCGGGCGATTCTCCAAAAAATTCAATTGAAACTTTGGTGCGGATTTCTTTATCCATGCGCACGGCATAGAAATCGGCATGAAGAGGGATGCCTTTTAGGGGGTCATTTTTTATATCATGTATTAAAACGTTATGGGACTTGCCGTCTACATCAAGTTTGATAAGTGTGGACTCCCCTGCCTCGCGGTAAACCTTTTCAAAATCTTTATACGGCACCGCAATCGGCTGGGACTTAACTTTTTCGCCATACACCACCGCAGGCAAAAAACCGGCTCTCCGAAGAGCCTTTACTTTTTTGCCTAATTCAGTTCGTGGTTGGGCCTTAAGTTCCATAATAAAAACAGTTTAACATATCTCTACAAAAAATAAAAGGGCTCCTAAATTAGGAACCCGCAACCTGGGTTGAGTTGGCTGACCTGAAGTTAGAATTAATATTGATAGCGGCAAATAAGATTATACTACCCAAGAGTAAAAAGGCACTTCCAATAAAAAATGGCACCAAAGAAGCTTTTACCGCCGTTAAAATGAGTTGTTTTCCTTCATGACTGGTGGCAATGTTGTAAAGGAGCGGTTGAAGGAACGGTTGAAGGTTGCTCTTGAGTTTTTCTTTAGTATAGTACAATTTTCTGTCCGGCGTTCTAATAAAATACAGTAACTCTACAGGTTGGAGATTTTGAAGCATTGCAATAACTGGTTTATCTGAGCCCGCGGGAATTAGTGCAAGAAATTCTGCAGGTGGAATTTCTCTATATTTACCAGCAACATTCTTATCTTCTAAGTTAATAAAAAGGCCTGGATAAAATACGGCATAATCAAGAACTGGAGAGTAAATAGCTTCTGTCACAGGAAGTTGTTCTCTATGGGCCTTGAGACCCGCACCACCGAAAACCAAACCAATCAGAATTAAAGATACGGCCGAAGCGTAAAGAATATATCTCACCTTTTTCTCCTTTGAAAAGATCCAAAATCAGTATAGCATACTTTCTAAATTCTAACCAGATTCGGCGGTGGCCTGCCTTCCAATGCCTCAATGATATTTTTTGCAGCGAGTTCGGACATGGCTTGTCTCGTTTCTTCGGTGGCAGAAGCGGTATGGGGCGTTAAAATCACATTTTCAAGTTCAGTAAGACCCGGAGCAAGCTCTGGTTCGTTTTCATAAACATCAAGGGCGGCTCCACGGATAGTGCCATTTTTTAATGCCTCCACCAGAGCTTTTTCGTCAACTATAGGACCGCGGGAGGTATTTATTAAATACGCGGATTTTTTCATAAGTTTAAGGCGTCTGGAATCAACTAAATGACGGGTGGTTGGAAGAAGCGGCACGTGGATAGATACAAAATCTGCTTCCCGAAAAACATCATCAACATTTTCTCGAAATTCCGCCGCAAATTCTTTTTCAAAGTCTTCGGAGCGCTTCACATCATGATAAATAACCTTCATATCGAATCCTTTGACAGCATGATGCGCTACGCGAGAGCCAATCCTGCCAAGGCCCACAATACCAAAAACCTTTTTTGAAATATCTGTACCAAGTAAAAGCATCGGCTCCCAACCAATGTATTTTCCGGCATGGGTAAAGCGATCCGATTCTGCAATTCTGTGGGCAATAGCAAGCATGAGAGCAAAAGTATGTTCGGCAACAGTATCGGTTAAAACTCCCGAAGTATTGGTTACCATAATCCCCCGCTCTGTTGCGGTTTTAGTGTCAATGTTATCAAACCCCACCGCATAATTTGCAAAAATTTTAACGCCGCTTGCCTTCGCTGTGTCCAAAACTTCCGCGTCAATTTTATCAGTCAGCAAAGACAGCACCGCGTCATAGCGATCTTTTTTCAAAAAATCAATCAGTTCCTCTTTTTTAAGAACGCGACCATGCGGACTTATGACAACTTCATAGCCCTTACTTTTTACCATATCTATACCCTTATTTGGAATTTGTCTGGTTACAAAAATTTTCATACTTGAAATTTAATTTAACACATTGTATAATAATATAATGACTTGGGAGGGGAGGTCAGCAATGGATCTGTGGGCTAAAGAAAAAGTATGTCTTATAAAAGCCTTTGCTTGTACGCTTGTAGCACTTCACAGAGGGCACATGTCAGCTGCCGAAGCCTAAAAGGAAATAGGTCTCTTACAAGGACAACTAACTGCTGAAGATATTGAAAATGCTAACATGGCAGCCGATCTTATAAACAGTGGGGCCGCAAAAACATCTACAGAAGCGCTAGCCAAGATTAAAAGTCAATGTATTCATTAACGGTGAGGGGCGATGGTTCAACGTCGCCCTTTTAACTTATCTTCTGACCCAAAAAGTCTTAATTTCTCTTTCACTAATTCCTTCATAGCAACAATTGCGCTCTGGTCAAGCTTATACATCGCCACTTCATCTAATTCTGTAGCCAAGCTTTCTTTTAGCGCGTTCACAAACGCCAGGCGAAGCTCGGTTGAAATATGGATATTGGCGATTCCGGCCTCAATAGCGGCCCTAATTTGGTCTTCCGGAATTCCGGAGCCGGCATGAAGCACTAATGTTACTTCTTTAGAGATACGCTCGCGGATTGCTTTAATGCGGGCAATATCAAGATGTGGTTCGTTCAAAGAAATTCCGTGTATGTTGCCAACCGCAATCGCCAGACGATCCACACCTGTTTCTTTTACAAAACGTTCCGCCTCCTCGGGCTTGGTTAAGCTCTCCGGCGGGATTTCAAAAACTTCTTTATATACTTTTGATGCTTCGGTAACAAAATAGCCAACCTCGCCTTCTACGGATATGTCTTTATCTTTTTCTCTTGCGGATGCTACTATTTCTTTGGTGCCCCCAATGTTATCTTCAAGCGAGAGTTTGGAAAGATCAATATGCACTGAATCGTATCCGGCTTCAACTGTTTCTTTGGCAGACTCTACGCTTTTACAATGATCCGCATTCAAAAAAATTGGAATGCCAAAATCTTTTCGGAAGGCATCCCGAACAGCAAGCGCTTCAATAAGCCCCATATGCTTTCTTTCTCCTTCCGAAGTGCCAATGATCGCCGGAGCGCCGACTTCTTTGCAAGCTTCCGCAATCGCCCGAACTTGATCAAATTCAGAGGCGTTAAAATGCCCAGTACTCCAATGTTCCTGACTTGCATGCTGTAAAATTTCTTTAAGTGTCATTGGACAAAATAAACTCTTTTATACCGAAAACTTGATAAAATCCTTGAGGCTAGACGAGCTATAATAAAAATCCCCAATAAGGTGATGGCCGGAAGCTGATATACACCGTTAAATGCAATAAGGCCAAGGGCAATAATAATTTCGGCCCCATTGAATATCAACCATGTATTAACCACCATTTCATCATGATAGGCCGGTTTATGCTCTTTTTTAAGACGGAAAATCCATAAGGAATCCAATATACGAAATACAATAAAGACTGCCAGAAAGGAGATAACGGTCTTTAGTGTTGCTTGAATAAAAAGGAACAGAACAAACATTATTGCCACATCAAGCATTAAATCAAGCTCCCGCTTGGGTGGATATTTCTTGAGTGTTGGAGCAGTATCCACCCAGTAATCAATTATAGAAAGATAAGCAAAAATAAAAGCCGCATATTGCCATGGCTCACGAAGATCGGGCCACCACTGAAACCCAAGTCCCAGCACAATTCCTATCATTATATCCATAAATTTTAGCGCAAAATCTTTCATAATTAAATTTTTTTAGGGAAATAATCCGCCGGCGCTTCTGCAAGATATTCCTCAAGTTTTTTTCGCGAAAGCAGGCCTTCTCGCGCGCCAACATATTGCACCACGGACATAGAATTTATAGGAGCCCACCGTAACGCCTCGGGGACGTCTAAACCCAGACAAAGCGCTACGACAAAAGTTGAGGAAAAGGCATCTCCTGCGCCAGTACGTTCATATGGAGGCTTGGGGTCGGGGTAAGAACGCATACTCCAAGCATTTTGACCATCAGATGCGTAAGCCCCGGCCGGACCGTCGGTAATCACTACTATTTTAGGACCGAGTTTATGCATCATTTGCAGTAATTTTTTAATTTCTTTTTCGTCGGTTCCCAAAATCCTCTGGGCTTCTTCTTTATTGCATAAAAACACATCCGAGCGCTCGTAAATTTTTTTCAAAACATCTTTTCCGGCCTTTATCTGGAAAGTGCCCGGCTGAAAAGCAAGTTTAATTGACGGATGGTCGTAAAGATACTTCTCTACTATTTTATGAAAAGGTAAAGAATTTCCTGCGAGGGACGAAAAATAGACCCACTTGGGTTTGTCTATTTCGGGAAGCGAATATTCAAACTCCTCATGTTTTATCAAAATCGTGCGGTCATCCTCGTACCACAAAACATAATGGTAATTTGTTTTCTGGTCTTTATGGATTTTTATAAACTCCGTGTCTACTTTTTCTTTTTTTAACGCGTCCAAACATTCCTGCCCGAAATAATCATCCCCTATGTTGGAGACAAGCGCGCTTTTTAAACCCAAACGCGAGGCGGCAACCGAAGCATTGGCGCTATTGCCTACGGCCGGCACTACATAGACTGCCTCATACGGAATTTTATCTTTGAAACGCATGCAAATAACGCATCGTTCCCTATCAATATCACAATGCACCGATGCGTCTTTTAATCGTATAAAAGCATCGGTTGCGGTGTCGCCTATGGCAATGAAATCGTAAATCATTTTAATAGTGTTGAGATTCGTTTAAGCATCCCTACAAAAGATTGCTGAATAGCTGCGAGGGTCCGCCTTATTGGACTTGAAGCGCTAATCTGTAGCCACGACACTTGCGCCACCGCCGCCCCTCCATTTTCATAATACTCCACTTTAATCCTGTGGGTTCCAGCAATGAGTGTTCTATCAAATATATAAGTGGTGGGGGCTTGGTCAAACCATTTATCAAGTATAAGCGCTCCATCTATCCAAAGCCGCAGGCCGTCATCAGTGCGAGCGGTAAAACGATGGGTTCCGGCGGTAAAATCCCAATCCCCTTCCCAGCGGACGCTGAAGTTATCCGAAGGAATAGAAGAATCTGGAGAACCATTACCCCAATCAAAGCTAATGAGCTTATCAGTCCTGACAATCTTACGGTTGGTGAAGTTACGGCTGGCGTAGTACTCGCTTCTGAAGGCATTCCTCGGAATCGTCCCATTCTGACACGAGGCAATAAAATTATTTATTGGCGAATGCGCTCCGGCTGCCGGATAGAAAACACGCACCCGATAGGACGCTCCATTCTGTAAGAGAAGCGGTCCCGAGACGCCGCTTAACCCGTTGAAGCCGTCGGGAGCAATCGTGCTTAAAGTTCCCGCAGGCAGGGATTTATTCCAAAAACCATTATTCCAATTATCATCATTATCAATATCAACTATGTAGCCTTGAGACCCGCGACCTGCTTCCGGCCAGGCAATCGTTGCTTTGGAAACGCCCCCTTCACAGAATGTATCTGCTGAAGGATTGGAAAGTACAGAGGGTGTCCCGGGAAGAGTGGCGTTAATTATTGGCTCAAGCGTGGGACAGGTCCAAATCCGTACTTCTGCTTGTCTTAGGCCCGAGCTATTCCAAACTGACCTCTGCCATCCTCCTGCGGGCCCTTGAGGACCTGCAGTAAAATGATCATGCCCGTACATTATAAAACCCCAATCATAACTTGCTCCGGGAGGCTTATCTCCGGGACCAACATCTATTCCCCACGGCTCATTGAGATTGGGATTCGGAGGCGAAGAAAGCACCAGTATCCACCGAATCCCGACCTCTCCCCCGAGGTCAAGCTTTCGCAAGGCGCTTATTTTCATACCAAAAGGTCCGGGTGTACCGCCCGTAACCTGCTGCCAGCTTTTAAATTGGCACGGCGCGGGCGCGTAATTTGCCGGTTTTTGCCAAAGCCACCAGTTATCAGTGGAACGATTGTCCGCTCCCAAAGAATACGTTTTCCCCAAATCTCCCGGAAGCGCAACGCTATTTGCGGCCAACGGCAAAATGTCGGGAAATTTGGTATTTTCCGGCCAAAATACTCCACCCCAGCCTGGATTTCCCGGACCATCAAACCAGTTAGACGGGTTTTTGCGCTGTCCCGTCTCGGCAATCCCCCAAAATGTGCCGTTAGTCCCCCAAACATCAAGAACCGGCCAATCAAGAGCGCCGCCTTGGTCAGTCGCATCCAATATCATAGAAAGCCATCTGCCGGTGGCAAATTCTAAACGGTTTTGCGGTCCAAAATCTCCGTCGTCAACTTGTTTAAAAAGACCGGGTTTTTTGAAACGATTCCCCTGATACTTCTTTCCAAATCCAGCTATTGCTTCCCACAGATTAATCTGTACCGGAGGAAGACCTTCGGGGAGCGGTAGCAGATCAAACGCTTCTTTAATGTTTGCTTCCGTTACTTTTACAGCTGATATATTTTCCCACCTAGCCGTGGAGGCCGTTGCCGGCAGCCAGTCCAGACTTGCCACTGCCGCCCCTCCATTTTCATAATACTCCACTTTAATCCTGTGAGTTCCCGCGGTTAGTGTTCTATTAAAGGTGTAGGTGGTTGGGGCTTGGTCAAACCATTTATCAAGTATAAGCGCTCCATCAATCCAAAGCCGTATGCCATCATCCGTACGAACCGCAAAGGTGTAGATTTCAGCGGCAAAATCCCAATCCCCTTCCCAGCGGACGCTGAAAGTGTCCGGCGCAATAGCCGGGTCCGGTGAACCAGTTCCCCAATCAAAACGAATCCCTGCGTCTATTCTGGTAAGTATCTGCCCGGTAAAATCGCGATTATTGAAATACGTGCCAAAAAAAGTATTTTTTGAAATTCCGGCAGGATGTATCACTACTTTATCCTGTCTGATATAGGCAATGTCATACCACCAGACACGAAACTCCAAAGCGTGATTTAGAATAGAAGTAAAATCAAGCCCAAAAGGCTGGTAGGTAAGGGTTGAAGTAAATTCACGACGCCGTATATCCCGTTCTACCAATATTTTACCGTCGGTGGAATCAAAAATATCAAGTCTCACTACTGGAAAATCGTCAGCGGTATTATTATCAATCATCAAATAGAAATCAGCTGTCGTGGCCCCTGCCGGAAGACTACGGACGTAAGGACCATAAGAGAGATGATTTTTACTATCTTGGGCAGTATTTACAGACCAGCCATCTGCCTCCGACCGTCCAATACGATGGAGCATGTCTTTTTCTGCTTCAAAGACCCACCCAGCCGGCAAGAATTCTGACGTATAAATGGGGGTTGGTGCAGTTGTGATTGTGGGTGTAGGTGTAGGTGTGGGTGTTGGAGTTGGTGTAGGAGTTGGGGCCGGCGCAACAGTTGTAGTTGGCGATGCTTCATTCAAGACCTGCCAAGAAACATTGGCCAGCGCTGCCCCGCCATTCTCAAAATATTCAACTTTAACCCTGTGATTTCCCGCAGCTATAACCCTATCTATGGTATAAGTAGTTGGTCCCTGGTCAAACCATTTATCAAGAATTACCTCGCCATCCAGATACATCCGCATACCGTCATCGGTTTTTACGGTAAATCTATAAGTTCCCGTTGCGGCAAATGACCAATCACCTTCCCAGCGGACGCTAAAAGTGTCTGGGGCAATTGACGGATCCGGGGAGCCCAAACCCCAATTAAAATTTATATTAGAGTCAGTGCGAACAAATTTAAGATCGGTTAAGTCTTTATTGTCGTAGTAAGAGGCGGTAAAGGAGTTAGCCGCGACTGCGGAAAGAGACTGTATTGTTTCCGGACTTGTGGTTTGAGCAAAAGCCAAAAGCGGAACTGCCATCAAAGTTCCTAAAAATATGATTGAAAAAAGGGGGGGCGTAAATTTCACTTTCTTGCAATTACTTTTTTCACCGCTTCTTTGATATTACTTACCCCCATCCCAAAATGTTCAACTAACTCTCTGGGTTCACCTGATTCACCAAACCGATTTTGCACCCCTATAAATTCCATGGGTACGGGATAGTGCCTTGCTAAAATTTCAGCAACCGCAGAACCCATGCCTCCCGCGACTTGATGCTCTTCAACAGTGACCACATATCCCGCATCTTTGGCTGCTTTAACTATGGTTTCCTCATCCATAGGTTTTATGGACGGGCTATTGACTACCCTTATTGAAAACCCTTCTTGCTCAAGTTCCGAAGCGGCCAAAATCGCATTATGCGTCAGCGGACCGCAGGCAATAATTGAAACATCCGGCTTTTTCCCCGATTCCTGCCAAAAAACCTGCGCTTTTCCAATTTCAAACGGCGTCTCCTCTGTAGTAAATACCGGGGTTTTTTCGCGGGCGTAACGGCTGTAACACGGGCCTTCAACTTTGGACATAGCATAAGTCACTTTCTTTGCTTCCCACATATCACAGGGCGCAAAAACCTGCATATTTGCAATTGGCCGCATAAGGGCAATATCTTCAATGGCTTGGTGCGTTGCGCCATCCGGTCCCACGGAAACTCCGGCATGCGCTCCTCCGATTTTTACGTTCGCCTCGTTATAGGCAATGGTGGTGCGAATCTGTTCCCAGTTTCTGCCCGGACTAAACATGGCATAACTTGCAATAAAAGGAATTTTACCCATAAGCGACATTCCGGCGGCAACCGACGCCATATTCTGCTCCGCCACTCCCATTTCCACAAATCGCTCCGGAAATTTTTTGGCAAATGCTTCAGTACGGGTTGATTCGGTAAGGTCTGCGCAGAGTGCCACCACATTCGGGTTTTCGTCCCCGGCCTGCAGTAATCCCAAACCCCAACCATCTCGTGTGGGTTTTTGCTCAAGAGACTTCAGGTCAAGAATATTCTCAACCAATTTCATTTTAGAATTAATCGGCATACCTTTTCACTTTTTACGCAATGCATTCAGAATATTTAGGGTTGAATGAATTTTTGCCCATTTTCTTAAATATTTCCAGTTGAGTCTCTTTTGAAATTTAATAACTACTTCAACATCTCGTAACTGAAGTTCCGAACCGCTTTCTTTATGCCAACGCAGTTTATTTAAAATAAGATCCTCCGGGGATATAAAATAAATCTTTCTCCCGGCAATTATCCTTGACACCCGTCGCTGAAGCTCCTCTCTTGAAAATTCGTCCTTCTTGCTAACCCAAAAGTCCACCTTAATCCCGGACTCCACATGAATAAAATTAAATTCACCCTTGCGCTCAAATGCTCTTATAACCATACGCTCATCCACATAGCTCATTTCCGAAATCCCTCTTAGCGCAGCCGTAAGTTTCCCAATCTGCGGTTCAAAAAGTTCAATAATCACATCAATGTCAAGCGTAGAGCGTGGTTTCCCCCACACTGATACGGCATAACCTCCGGTCACAGCGTAAGGAATTCGGAGGCGCTCAAGAATTTCTGCGACTTTTCCGAGTAGCTCTCGAAAATCCATGAGGGTTCCCTAATTTATTAAGTTCCCGGAGAAACATTGAAAAATCGGAGGCGTATTTCAATCTTTTATCCGCCGACATTTTTCTAAAAATATCGTCTTGGGTGTCCTGGGCTGATTTTCTATATAATTTTTCCATTTTTTATTTCTTTACCCCCAAATAAGAAAAGGTGGTACTCAATTTGTTTATTTCAGTTATGGCTTTATTTGCTTCGCTTAACAGAAAAAGTGTCGTACTAATAGCAAAAATTACAAGCACAAAAAAATGTAGCGCCGAGCGTTTCGATGAACTCATGACTGTAATAGAGGTTATCTAAAAACCCCTTATTCTACTGCAATTGCAGAATTTTGGCTACGGCTTCGTCCGTCCTCCTCGGCGTATATTAGCCATATACGCCTTCGTCGTCCGTCCTAGCCTCACTCAAAATTCTGCAATTTCGCTACGAAACGGAGTTCTTAGATGACCTCAAACAGACTTAAAACGCGGTTCCGCCTCCTTTATGATAAATCGCCCCGAGCTTCAGCCAAATCGCAATCAAAACCAGCACAATCGCGTCGTTAAACCAGTGGTCCGAGGTATACCCAAATGCAAAACCGCGCGCCTCGGCAATCCAGGCAAGAACCAAAGACAGCACCCCCAAAAGACCAACCACAATACTGATTTTTGTTAGATTGTTAGCTTTATTCATAATTAATATTTACTACTACTGTTGTCCTCCGCCAGAACCGCCGCATGTACCGCAGCCGTACTGCCCGTGATGCTTTTTAAGACCGAGGGCAAGTACTCCGCCTACGAGCGCGTTCCAATACCATGTAGTAACCGTAACTCCCAAAAACTCTCCGCTGCGTAGATAAGCAATCAGGCCGCCTATCAAGGCAAAAAACGCCAGACCCCACAAAATCTTGCCAAGCATGGGCTTGGAGCAACACTTCATATGCCATTTATCATGCATTATCCCTTGCATCATAGATTTAAAAATTATTAACTATACGACCTTTAAGAAATTTACTCATGTTCGCTATGGATTTTCCCACCGAGCGTTCGTAATCTTGAAAGAAATTCTTTGGTTTGTTCCGCGGCGGGAAAAACATCCGTGGGTCCCTTACCAGGAGGCACGCCATGCCATCGGTAATCAAATTCAATCTCCGGTACCCCCTTTCCCGGAACGGTATGCGCGATAACAACCACCGGTTTTTCAAAAATTCCCTGCGCGGTCTCATACGCATTAACAATCTCTTCAAAATTATGACCGTTTATTTCAAGAACGTGCCAATTAAAAGACTCGTATTTGGCGCGCAACGGCTCAAGCGGCATAATATTTTCGGTCATTCCGTCAATCTGAATATTGTTGCGATCAATAAGCGCGGTTAAATTATCAAGTTTCAGTTTGCCAGCAAGCATGGCCGCCTCCCAAGTTTGCCCTGCTTCTTGTTCGCCATCTGACATCAAACAATATATATTAAATTTCTTTTGGTCCATTTTGGCGGCAATGGCCATACCTACTGCCTGCGAAAGTCCTGAACCCAAGGGCCCGGAAGTTGTTTCCACGCCCGGAAGAGCAGTACGATGCGGGTGGCCCTGAAGACGCGTGCCGAGTTTTCGCAATGTTTTTAATTCTTCCACCGTAAAATATCCCGCACGAGCCATGGCGGCGTAACGTACGGGGCAGATGTGCCCGTTGGATAAAATTAGCCGATCACGTTCCGACCAATCCGGATTTTTAGGGTCATGACGCAAAATATGAAAATAAAGCGCTGTGAAGATATCGGTCATGCCCAGCGGCCCGGCAGTATGTCCAGATCCTGCTTCGGTCAACTCCATCACAATATCCTGACGGATGGTATTGGCCATCTCTTCCAGAAATTTGATTTTATCATCGTGTAAATGAGACATTTTTTAGTTGATTAACCGCAGTTTGAATATCGAAACTATTAAAAATATAAGCTCCGGCCACAAGCAAATTAGCCCCTGATTCAACGGCTTTTTTGGCTGTTTCGGGGTTTATCCCCCCATCTACCTCTATTATACACCCGGGGCAGGATTTGCGAATGTGGATAATTTTATCGTAAATTTCTTCCTGTATTTGCTGGCCAGAAGGGCCGGGGTGAACGGCCAAAGTCTGATAGATATCAACTTTTTTAAACCATGGCTCAAGCTTTCCCCAAAATGTTTCCGGGTTTATAGCTAAACCTACTTCTACATCGGCCTCACGGCATTTTTTAACAATCAAGTCTATGTCGGATACGGCTTCCAAATGGACAATGACGCGTTTTATTGGTTTAACCAGCCATTGGTCAATAACTTTCTCCGGTTCGCTGACCATCAAATGAACCTCTACATTCAACTTTGTATCCAAAAGTGGCAAATCCGCAGGATTGTGCCACGTTAAATGTTTAGAAAAAATGCCATCCGTAACATCAAGGTGGCACCATTTAACATAGGGCTCTACTTTTTTAACCCGTTCCTGCACCTCCTCAAAAGTGCGGACGTTGATGGAGGGGATAATTTCAATTCGGTTCAAAGTTATAAGTTTAAAGTTAAGGTTACAAGTTTTTAGTCTAAGTTTTAACCTTAACAATAAACTAAAAACTAAAACTTTGAACATTAAACATTAAACTATCGAAAATTATGCTCCTCAATCTCCTCAATTTTCTTGAGCCGCCTAATGTGCCTTTCCTCACCACTAAAACTCTTTCCCAACCACACAGTCACAATATCTTTTGCCTCTTCCGACTCCAGCCAATCCGAGGCAAGAATCAAAACATTAGCATCCTCGTGTTCACGTGATTGCGCCGCAACCTGCCGGTTAAAGCATAAAGCCGCCCGAATGGAGCGGTATTTATCGGCAACCATATTCATTCCGTGCCCGGAGCCGCAAATAAAAATCCCCTTATGCAATGACGGGTTCTCTGCTATCTTTTCAGATGCCTCACGAGCAAAATCCACATAATCGTCATCTTTGTCGTAAGAAAATGCGCCCACGTCCTCAACCTCGTGTCCCTGCTCAACTAAATATTTTTTAAGCTCTTCTTTTAGCTTAAACCCCCTGTGGTCCGCGGCAAAGTAGATCATAACTATAGTATACTGCCTACTATTGGAAATTAAAATACGGGTTTTTCGAGAAAACCCGCGACTTGACTTGCTATGCTGAGACGAGTTGATTTCTCAACCAATCGGGTATGCCAAACCAATACTCCTTTCCACCTACGCTGCTTAGGCCCTTCTCTTCTACCAGAAGTCCGGCCCGTCTCAACATTGAAGTAATTGATACAACAGTATCGCAGTCTATGCCAAGTTTTTCAGCTAGTTTCTGGTTAAGATCGGGCGCCGGATGACCAGACCCAGAAGGATGGAAGTACACCTGATAGTACTCTCGAAAATACTCAAGTATTTTGCGCATAGACTCATCTACAGTAATACCTCGGGATTCAAAAAAACTGACGAGCTTTTTCATCTCAACGGTAGCCATCTAATCCTCCACACAGTGTGTGCCAATAATAATGGTAGCATACTATATAAAAGCTGACAAGGTTTTCAAGCATGCTCCCCGCGAGCCGGAGGAAATATGCTTTTAGCGAGTCGGATGTGACCCTAAATAGCTGGTCGAGACGTTTTGTCTTCGAGGGCCTGATGAGCCGAGGCCGTTTATGCTCCCCGCGAGCCGGAGGAAAGTGTTCTAGCGAGCTAATTGTGGTCGAGGTTATTTCAATTTCAGACAATGGGAGGAGAAGTTTGCTTGGTTCGCTCCGAAGGAGCGAAAACTTCGACGACCCTTAGCGAGTCCCGCGCTGGACGGGACGAGTCGTGTCTGAAATTGAAATAGCCGAGGGAACCACAAGGGCGAGCATCACTCAATTTCTCTCCGCGAGTTTATTTTTATATTCTGTAAAATCCCCACCCCTGCCAAAAGTGTCACCAGACTTGACCCGCCGTAAGAAACAAAGGGCAGTGTAATCCCGGTAATCGGCAATGCTCCCATATTCATTCCTATATGTATAAAACTTTGCGTAAAAATCAACGCGGCAAAACCAAGAGTGTAAAGACGGGAAAAATTATCCGAAGCATTCATACCAATACGAACAACCCGCCAGATGACGATTAAAAATAAAAGAAGCATAAATATGGTTCCGACAAAACCCCACTCTTCTGCAAAGGCGGCAAAAATAAAATCCGTCTCGGCTTCGGGCAAAAAGTGAAGATGCGTTTGCGAGCCGTAACCAAGCCCCTTACCCCGCAACTGTCCCGAACCCACGGCAATCATAGACTGCAGAACCTGATACCCTGCACCCCTGGAATCCGCGTAGGGATCAAAAAAAGAAGTTATGCGCGTTTTCTGATAAGGTTTTAGCGCACCAAGCCACGCCCCCCCAATTATTAATGCCGCAATAAGCAGCAGGGCAAAGAAGTGGCGTAACTTCATGCCCGAAAAAACCACAATAGCAACCCAAATAGAAATTAAGACAACCGCCGAGCCGAGATCCGGCTGAAGAAGCACAAGAGAAGTGGGTATTATAAGATAAAGCCCGGAGACAAGAAGGTGCTCTACGCGGTAAATTTCAATGTGGCGCTTGGAAAAAAATTTGGCAAAAAGTATAACCAGCGCAAGTTTTACAAGTTCAACCGGCTGGAAAAGCACATTGCCGAATTTCAGCCAAGCGTCCACCCCGCGTATTTTAAAGCTGGCAGTAAGAACGGCCACCAGCAAAACAACCGTCAGCACATAAAAAATAAAAACCGCAAAACTTTGAGTACGAAAAAGGCGAAAATCAATCGAGCTTGCTGCAAGAAGGAGGACAATCCCGACGCCGGCCCAAAGAAGCTGCCGCTCAAAATAAGGAAGGGGGCTCACGCCAGATAAACTAAAGAGCGATAAAATTCCAAGCCCCGTCAACAAAAAAACTGCCCCCTGCAGGAGCCAGTCAAAACGACTAACGTGCGCAAGTATACTCCGCATGATATTTTAAGGCCTTTGAATCGCCGAAGGATCAAAAACGTTAACCCTTGGCTCAATAATTATGGTGTCGGCTACACCCCTAAGCTCTTCGGGCCAAATAGATTTTACTACCTTTCGTGAATTAGAAAAAAGATCTTCAAGCAGCACTTTGTTGACACCAAGCAGATTTCCTTCTTTATCTAAAACCGTGAAATTTACTTCAACCTTGCGATAGTCAGGAACGGAGCGGTTGAAGATGCTAACCTCAATAACACTTTGCTTAAGGCCGTTTTCTTCCATAACCTTATAGTCTCTGCGTTCCACGATCAAGTTGGGTTTATCAACTTGGTTTACCTGCCACTCCGCGTTTAAAATTCTTAGTTCAACACGGTTCGGCGCGCGGGTCGTAACAAGATTTGTTTCAATAAGATGCAGACGTTCTTGAGGAAGAATAAAAGTTTTACCTGTTTTTCTGGAGATGAGTCCTAAACCGTCAAAAAGCGAAAACTCGTACTCCACGTTTGCTGAAGACAATTCCTCATTTAAATTTTGAGCCTCGGCTGCTACGTCGTAAGTACCCGGACGCGCTATTACTGCACGGGTCCAGAAAATAGATAGCGGTTTTGGGTTTCTTAACTCGCAGGGCGCGCAGGACCCTCCGCAATCAATATCAAATTCATTTTTATTTTTTTTATTATCAAAACAGGTTGCCTCTGGCAGAAATTTTGGCACAATCAAAAATCCGAGGCCAACAATAATCACGGCAATAATCAGGAGTACGGTAAGTTGCTTACGAGCACGCCAAGAAAGCATATCCTTATACTATCAGAAAGTCCTTAAAAAGAAAACGGCGAGCTACGCCGTTCTATCTTATTGGTTCAAGAAGCACCTTTATGAGGGAAAAATCAAGAATCGGTCTCCCGCACAAATTCCTCATGTCCGCACTTGTCACAACGAAGTCCTCGCCGCTCCGTAGATCGACTAACCAGCTCGGAAAACCGACCCATCCATCCCTTCCTGCATACTTGACACAATGCCACGCCGCACATGCAGCACATCTCCCATTCACCTCCTTTCTGAAGAACTAAATTCCCGTGGCGGAATTGCCACGGGAATTATTTTCCAAAAGTTTTTGATTAAAACCTTCTTAGTTTAGACAATAATTTCCATGGCAAAATATTGCAAAACACCGCAACGACGTGCGGTTCGCTTCACATTATTAAACATGGAACAAAGTTGCTGCATAATAATTGATCTTGGGTGCTAGCAATGGTATTCCGGCCCGCGCTTCGCTGAAGCTTCGGCGAGGCGAGCAAACCCTATCCAGCACATAACAAGTTATGTACTGGACTCCGTTCTCCCGCTTTCAGCGGGATCACTTCGCTTTCCCAACATTACTGGCGTACCCTACTTTCCCAGGCGCGGATTGGCACCAAGTATCATTGGGCCTAGATGCTTTCACTACTGAGTTCGGAATGGAATCAGGTGGATCACATCTAGGTAAAACACCAGCAAAGTTCGGAATGCGAAACCAAACTTAACTTGGCGAGTCTCACCATATATTTTTGAGAAACTTCTCAAAAATTTATAGGCGGGCAGGTAATTAATGATCTATTAGTATCGCTCGGCTAAACGCATTGCTGCGCTTACACCTGCGACCTATCAACGTAGTCATCTTCTACGGATCTAATACTAGCGGACATCAGAAATCGGAGATCGGAAATCAGAAAAGTTCTGACGTCTGATTTCTGAAATCTGAAGTCCGCTAGTTCGATACCTAATCTTGAGGCGTGCTTCGCACTTATATGCTTTCAGCGCTTATCACAACCGAACATAGCTACCCAGCGGTGCTCCTGGCGGAACAGCTGGTACACCAGAGGTTCGTTCATCCCGGTCCTCTCGTCACATTTTCTTCTATCACTAGAAGTGTAGACTATATCTTTGCCCCTTTGGATTTTGATCTAAAGTCGGGCATCGGCATATTATAATCAAGAATTTTCTTGACTATCCGTCCCGGCAATGCCGGGAACAAGTCGTTACGGGGTCATATTGACAAATTCTAGTATATCATGTAATAATGATATCGCCGAAATGAAAGGAGGACTCATGGCCCGAGAGTTGGTCGTTGACATGTTCTATTCAACGATTAAGACACCATGGATTACCTGCGATAAGTGTGGCTTTAAAGCAAAACAGTCAGATCTCAGATATGACGGATATTATAAGGATCATTCTGGTTTTAACCACCATTTTCACTGTCCAAGGTGTTATGAGTCTATTTTAATACCAAGCCTTTTATAGGCGGTATCATCAACCATTGCTCCTGACTTCCCGGGAGCATTTTTTTGTCAATTGACTTCCCACGGTATTAACTTTAGTATGTTTGATCGAAGTTCTCGGACCGCGAGATTTCTTCGCAAACTAAAGCATCCATGGCTAAGCCGAGTTTGACTCGGCCGCCATCCCGTCCCGCTTTTAGCGGGATTAGGGACCGTTATTAGCCAAATTGTCATCGCGCATTACTGCGCGAAGTAGCAATACTTTACTAGGGACGACCCCTCTCAAGTATCAACGCCTGTGGTAGATAGGAGACCAACCTGTCTCACGACGGTCTGAACCCAGCTCGCGTGACTTTTTAATCGGCGAACAGCCGAACCCTTGGGACCTTCTCCAGCCCCAGGATAAGTCGAGCCGACATCGTATGTTCGCTTCGCTCACAACGCGATACCAATATACGAATGGCATGCGAATGATACGAATTGCGAATTTCCTCTATTACTAGAGGCATGGACTATATCTTCATCCCCCTGCATGCCTGCGGAAGGAGCTCGCGTATTATATTTTGCTTAAAGCAAAATATCTTTCCGAACTTTATTCGGAAAAGTCTCTACGGGGTTAATGCTTTTTTTATAGAAGCTCTGGTTTCAGCAAACTTAGCGACATCTTGAATAGCTTGCTGAATTTCAGTTTCAATAATATCAACCGGTCGTTTCCCTGAATCAATCTCCGCATCAGTCCAATTTCTACGACCAATCGGGTCTTCCAATTGTTGAAGTCGTGCAACGAGCCTTGACGATGCCTCGCTCAACAAAAGATTATTTTCTTCCAATTGATTCAGAAGTTCTTGGTTGTTTAATTGTAATTCTTCTTTCATATGCATAACTTCCCTCGGTATTATCCTATCAAATTTGGTTCAAAAACTCAATAGGATTTCACCGATATTAGCGAGATTTTTATGCAGGATTACTCCTGCAGCACCCCGATGATCGTGATGGCCAGTCACGTGCAAACTAGTTAACCAGAGAACTAGCTAACTAATAAACTATTGTTGAGGTGCCGAACTCCGCCGTCGATATGAACTCTTGGGCGGAACTAGCCTGTTATCCCCAGAGTAGCTTTTGTCTGATAATCTTTGGCCTTGTTCTAGAAAGCGATAAATACCCACACCTCGGAACTGAATCCGAAGCGTGAATAATTACCATGGCCATCGGTTCACTAAGCTCTGCTTTCGCACCTGCGCGGGATATCCCCCTTGCAGTCAAGCCGGCTTGTGCCTTTACACGTCCACCCCGATTTCCATCCGGGGTAAGCCGACCTTAATAGACCACTCCATTACTTTTTGGGAGTGTAGTGCCCCACCAAAACTGCCCACCAGACACTGTTCCAGTTGGGCTTCACCGCGAAGCCCACAGTTAAGTTTAAGGTTAAAAGTTTATTGTTAAGGTTGTGAGTTGTTAGTTTAAGTTAATGTTTAACCTAAACCAAAAACTTACAACCTAAACTTACAGGTTGCCAGAGCAACCGAAACTTTAAACTTAAAACTGTCGTGTGAACACTGCGGTGTTCCCAACCGGTTAGAATTTAAAACTTCAAAGAGTGGTATTTCACTGACGGCTCCTCTTGATCCGGAAACCAAGAATCAAAGCCTGCCACCTATGCTACGCATCAAAGTTCTAAACCCAATATCAAGTTGCAGTAAAGCTTCTGGGGTCTTTTCGTCTAACCACAGGTATCCGGCATCTTCACCGGAATTGTATTTTCACCGGGCTCCTCGTTGAGACAGTCCCCTAGTCGTTACGCCTTTCGTGCGCTTCAGAACTTACCTGAAAAGGAATTGCGCTCAATTACGTTATCACCGAGCACTCAATTTTGGATTTGACAAAATTGTCAAAATTGGTTATGTTGAATATGGTACGTTCTACCTACTGGAGGTAAACATGAAGTTCAAGGACTTGGAGATTGGGGATCATTTTGTTCTCCCAAACCATATCCCAACCAGGAACGGTATCCCTTCACCCATCGATGCTGTACAGCTTGAGGTTTTTCGTAGGATCACCACTCATGGACGCATTAACGTGCTGTCCGTAAAATCTTTGGCTCCAGGATACGTTAACCATAACGCTCCGGTCATCAAACTTATCATGTGATTTCGCCACCGCCGGTGGCATTTTTAAATAATCCAAAATTGAGTGCTCGGATCCTCTATGTCGCCATAGAGATCGGACTATATCTTACAAACAGAAGTCAGGTGTTGGAAATCAGAAGTCAGAATGCTTCCGACTTCCAATATCCGATGTCTGATATCTGTTGTTCTGGCGTATAGTCTCTGAGGATTCAAGATATTGAGATGGTTTCTTACGATTCATTTGCTCTACTGTCCTCGCAATTTCTTTCATACCCTTCTTGGTTAGATGGATTTTCCGTTCCATCATATCAAGAATTTTTATGAATCGTTTGAAGTCACTTTGTTTTGCAGTACGGAGCGGATATTTCTGAAAGAAAGGAATTATTTTCTCACGTATATCTTTCGTAGACCTAACACAATAACGATATAGCGGTTCACGGTGATTATCGTAACGCTTATTGATGAAAATTTTTCCGCAGCCGAAGAATTTTTGTAATTCTTCAAGAGCGAATAAACTTTTTTCACCTTGCGTTACCACAAACTCCGGAAAAACCTGCCATCCATTTTTAAGAATCCTATTACGAAAGACTCCTACAGAGAAACATCCTTCTCCGTCTACAAAACCAGTTATCCATCCCAAATAATAATCTTGCCTTTCCTGCTGATTATCTGCACTGGACACATTTTTACTTGGCATAATTTTAGAAGATTTTATCCCCTAAGGATAATTATACCTTAGTAGTGCCAGATACTCCAGACTTTCCAGCATATAGTCCCGACGTTTCATCTAAAAATTAGGATGAAGAAGTCGGGATCCCGATTTTACACTATGATTATTTTATAAATAGTGCATCGGGACCAGATTTTATTAAAGCAGCGCGCTTTCTACTTTAAGACCCTTATAGTTAGGGCCGACATTGACGAGGGCTTGATACCTAGAGCCGCGAGGCGGCCTCGTATGTTTATAAGTTTGTAGTTAAAAGTTTTGAGTTTAAGTTAAAAGTGATTAGTTTAAGTTAACGTTAACCTAAACATTAAACTAAAAACTTAAACTTAGGAGGCCGCTAGGCCGGAACCTAGAACTAAAAACTATAAACTAATCGAGGTCGCCCCGCGACCAAGGTATTTAACCTTCTCGCATTGGTCAGGCGTCACCCCCCATACATCCTCTTACGAGTTAGCGGGGAGCTGTGTTTTTGGTAAACAGTCGCCAGGGGTACTTTTGTTGCAGCCCCTAAGCCCTTGCGGGCCGGGGCAGACCTTATTGCGAACTTACGGTCGCTTTTTTGCCGAGTTCCTTAACGAGGAATCACCCATTCGCCTTAGTGTTCTCCACCAACCCACCTGTGTCGGTTTACGGTACGGTCGCATGCTGATATTTTAGACGGTTTTCTGGGAAACGCGCTTTGCAAAATTTCTAATGGATTGCTCCAAAAGATTTTCTCCGCGCTTGGAACCGAGCATTACCTCCATGGACGGATTTTCCTATCCACGTTCCTTACGCTAAGAACGAAAATCCAATAATTCGCTTTGCATACTGCGTTCCGTTACGCCATCAAAACAACATGCGGTGCTGGAATATTAACCAGCTGTCCATCAGCTACGGCTTTCGCCATTGCCTTAGGACCGACTAACCCTCAGTTGATTGCCATTGCTGAGGAAACCTTGGGTTTTCGGCGGTCCGGGCTTTCACCGGACTTGCGGTTACTTGTGCCAACATTCTCTCTTCTTAACGCTCCAGTCGCCCTCGCGGGTCAACCTTCACTGCATTAAGAATGCTCTTCTACTGCTTGCGCAACTGCCAATTGCCAACCGCTAACTCTTAATTTTTATTAGAAATTAGAAGTTAGAAATTCGAAGTTGCGCAAGCCCGTAGCTTCGGTACAACGCTTAGCCCCGAGTATCTTTGGTGCAGTGTCTCTAGACGAGTGAGCTGTTACGCACTCTTTAAAGGGTGGCTGCTTCTAAGCCAACCTCCTCGCTGTTTGAGAAACTCCACCGCCTTATTACACTTAGCGTTGATTTAGGGACCTTAGCTGACGATCTGGGCTGTTGCCCTCTTGCACGATGGAGCTTAGCCCCCACCTGCTGACTCTTGGAATAACTATACGCGCATTCGGAGTTTGGTTGGTTCGCCGAGCTTTCGCCCTTACGAACCATCCAGTAGCTCTACCTCGCGTATCGTATAATCCAAGGCTAGCCCAAAAGCTATTTCGAAGAGAACCAGCTATTACCAGATTCGATTAGCTTTTCACTCCTTACCACAGGTCATCCGAAGGCGTTGAACGACCCACCGGTTCGGGCCTCCCCCCGATGTTACTCGGGGTTCACCCTGCCCATGGCAAGCTCATCTGGCTTCGGGTCTTTTGAATACTACCTACAAAAGCTTCTTAGCTTATAGCTTCCTAGCTTCCTAGGAACGAAAATAAACTCGCACCTAAAAAGCTAAGAAGCTAAAAAGCTAGAAAGCTATTGAAAACGCGCTATTAACACTCGGTTTCCCTACGACTCGGTGCCTCGCGGCACTTAGTCAAGCAGTATCCAAAAACTCGTTGGCTCATTCTTCAATAGGCACCACAGCAGAGATCAGAGGTCGGATGTCGGAAATCAGAATTTTAGTTCCGACTTCTGATTTCCGATCTCTGATCTCCTTTGTGTCCTTGTAAGCATATGGTTTCAGGTACTATTTCACCGCCCTCACCGGGCTGCTTTTCACCTTTCCCTCACGGTACTTGTTCACTATCGGTGTTCCGGGAGTATTTAGCCTTGGCGGACTAGTTCCGCCTGCTTCCTGCCCAGTCTCCATACGGGGCAGTACTCAAGAACCCCGACGCACTATTAGAAATCTAACAATGAAGTCGGGGTCCCGACTTTACGTCGGGATAATAACTAGGAGCATGCAATATTTTTCAAATACGGGGCTTTCACCCTCTTTGGCCGGCCTTTCCAGGGCCGTTCTTCTAAATAAATCGCAACTTTTTGCTCCTTCGGATCGCTCCGAGCGCTATTATCTTACAACCTCCCGGTCTCCATTAAATAAATTCAATAGAAACCGGGATTTGGGCTGATCCCTTTTCGCTCGCCGCTACTGGGGGAATATATCAGTTTATAGTTAAAGGTTTTAAGTTTAAGTTAAAAGTTATTAGTTTAAGTTAGCGTTAACTTAAACTTTAAACTAAAAACTTAAACTTAGGAGGCCGTTAGGCCGTAACCTAAAACTAAAAACTGACATTCTTTTCTTTTCCTCCGCTTACTGAGATGTTTCACTTCAGCGGGTATCGCGCCAAGCACTCATTTCTATACACTTGACAAATTTATAAATATAAACTATGCTAAGATCAACCAAGGGGGTTTGGTTACAACCACCGATAGCCTGGCCCGGTCCTACCGGACTTCCCAGGCCGCTGGTTGGTTAGACCCCCCTGCCACAGGTTTTCCCTGTGGCCTCTTTTTTGAGTACAGAAATGAGTGCTCGGCGAATGCGTTTTACGCAAACGGGTTTCCCCATTCGGACATCGCCGGATCAAAGGTTGCTCGCCACCTCCCCGACGCTTATCGCAGGCACGCCACGTCCTTCATCGCCTCCGGAACCCTAGGCATCCACCATATGCTCTTAATTAATTCTGTTCATAGTTAAAGGTTCTAAGTTTAAGTTAAAAGTTATTAGTTTAAGTTAGCGTTAACTTAAACTTTAAACTAAAAAACTTGAACTTAGGAGTCTCGCTGTAAGCGGGACGAAACCTGAAACTAAGAACTGATTTTACCTGCCCGCCTATAAATTTTTGCTTATTAGCCAAAAAATTATGGGGCGGGAATACAATTTTTTACTTCGACTATGCTCAGAATTCTAATACTGAGCCTGCCGAAGTATACCTGTTTATTCAGTTTTCAAGATACTATCCTTATCTGCCATCGGATATCCACCTGCTATAAACGGATATCCGACGGCAGGTAAACCCGCGCACTAATTCTGAAATGGTTTTGTCTCAACTGAGATTATTTCCGCGGTGTCGCCTCTGTCAAGCTAAACTTGACGTCGGCTCCATCAGTACCAACACTAAAGCCTCAATAGAATTAGTGCGGGGTCAATTGTCCGTTTCCAAATTTTCTGCGCCTGATGGCTTAAAAATTTGGACGGAACAATTGAAAAACCGCGTAAGTACGCGGCTCTTTCACACAGTATCTAAAAACTGTAGGCTAAATTTCAATCATTTTTTGAGCCGCTTTATTTTTAAATTGTAGACGGGTTTTCATTGTTATCGCAATTATACTCCCGGCCCCATCTTGCTGTCAACAATATCTGTGGATAAGCTGTCAAATACAAAACCGTCCCGGCCGGCCGGGACGGTTTTGTAGCAAAATTCTCTGAAAATTACTGCCTTCTTAATTCGCTTCTTACGCGGTCAATCCAGCCGGCAGCGGCCTCTTTACCGCCAAGGCCAAAAGAAAGGCCAAAAGCCAAAGCAAGAGCTGCAATAAGACCTGTAATAAGCGTCTGGACAAGGGCAGTGGCAATGCCAAGCTGTAGTAGTACGGCAATAAAAGCAAACACCCAAATTGCCCAGCGCGCTACTATTCCTACCAGTCCACCGTGATAGCCAGCTGCCTCAACTGAACCACGCACCAGCCGCTCTACGGCTTGAGCTACTATAGCGGCAATAATAAGAACTAATGCTGCCACTACGACGTTGGGGATGTAAAGAAGGACACTCGTCAAAAATGCAGATACCTGACCCAAACCAAGTATATTTACCGAGGCCAGAAGAAAAACCACAATCAAGAACCATCTCACCAATCCTCCAATAAATGCGCCGGTGTTGAGACGGAATCCGCCTCGTTCCAGGGTTCGTTCAAAATCAAGTTTAACCAGCAAAGCGTCAATTCGTAGCGCTCTTATTATGTGCTCCACCAACTTCCCCAATGCTACGGCTATGATCCAGCCTATTATAAAGACGATTATCGCGCCTATAAGAAGCGGAAGAAATCCTATTACCGAAGCCCATACCTCTTGCAGGGAAGCCACTATTACATCTCCCCAGGTTTGTAGTACCATAATTTATAAGTTAACGTCTAAATTCTTATTTAATAATCACGAAACCTAAATAGTCCTTTTGTCCCGTTTCTGGCGGGACGAAAAGTTATTGTGCACAATAACTTTTAACTATCGACCTTTGCCTTTTTTACTATTTATAATTATAGTATGAAGGTATTTCTATATAAACCTTAGTTATCCACAAGGCTCACCATGCTAAGTTATACCGACCTAAAAAAAGGTGTTCTCTTTACTCTTGAAGGAGAACCTTATAAAGTTATTGACTCAAGTTTTTCCCGCATGCAGCAGAGAAAACCAGTAGTACAGGTAAAACTCCGGAACCTGCGCTCCGGCAAAACTGTGGAACGAACCTTCCAGCCTTCGGATACCTTTGAGGAGGCCGAGGTTCAAAAACGCCCCATGACTTTTTTATACGCACATCGTGGGGATTACGTTTTCTCCGACGACGCAGACCCCAAAAACCGCCTTACTTTAAAAGAGGCGGCTTTGGAAAACAAAACAAACTGGCTAAAACCAAATACGCGTCTAACGGCTTTATTTTTTAAAGATGAACTTACAAGTATTGAGCTTCCTATAAAAATGGACTTCAGGGTTATTGAGGCCCCGCCCGGAGTGCAGGGAGATCGCGCCCAGTCAGGAACCAAAACAGTCACCATAGAAACCGGGATTGTGATTCAGGTCCCGTTATTCGTAAATGCGGGGGATACCGTCAGAGTCAATACAGAAACTGGTGAATATGTAGAAAGAGTACAAAAAGCTCCGGCCTAAACGAACAACGGGACGGGCGCCACTTTTTACCCCGCCGGTGGAAAGGGTTGAAAAAGTCGGCTCATGAACCGGCTTCAGAAAAAATCTTTTGCCCTTCTGTTACCTGATAAAATAGGTTAAGAAAAAACTTTCTATCTTTTCTGGTCAAGGGCAACCCAGAGCTTGACATTAAAATCTAAATGTTTTAAACTAAGTTAAACCGCCTTGGAGGGGACAAGTGGTGAGACCGCAAGTCCGAACCAGCATCTGGGAGTCCTTTTTATATGTTGGCCTTAGCTTCGCAGCAGTTGTCATGGTTATTTATCTTCAGACGCTTATTGAGCGCATACTCCAGGGTACAACAGTAGGAACTTTTCTTTACACACAGGTAGGATATGGATTCCCTGTGCCGGAATTTTGGGAACGCATTGTAACTGCGCACAATGCAATTCAAAATACAGTTCTTTCGTTCCTAACAGGCTGGCTTCACGCCTCACTTTCCACTAATATGTTCCTCTTGGTTCGGGGAGTGGCCGTAAGTGCTTTGGTGGAAGAAGTGGAGTGGCGAGGAATTACGCGGCTATTCCAAGGTTCTTCAAAAAAGTTTTGGTGGTGGGTACTGGCCGCCATTTTACTGCTGGGATATACCCTAAGCTACTATACCGGCCCAATGAACTTATTGGTGGTACTAACGCTCGGGGCAGCCGCAACAATACTCGTAAAAGTAACAGGACGGCTTTGGACGGCCATCCTGCTACACATACTTATCAATATTAAAGGTTTCTAGTCCCGCATCTTGCGGGGTTTTTCTTTCCTTACAGGAAACCCCGCGCGAAAGCGGCGTCATCCGTGGCTTTAGCCGCAGGAGCGCGGGGATCAAAACTTGACGGTTTCCCCAGGCTTGATTACTCTTTTTTCCTTCTTGGTCTCTGTTTCCGATCCATTTTTTTCTTTTAAGGACTCTTCTAAAACTTTCCTCAATTCAGAAACGTTGGTTGCCGGATGCTGATTTCCGTTTTCTTTTCTGGCGCCTTCTCGTGGTTTTAATTCTGTTAGCGAGACCGGTCTTGCCCCCTGCGGCGTTTTGACTATGGGTTGAGAGCGAAGGCCGGGACGCGAGTGCGATGGTTTTATTTCTGAACGGGGTGGCACTGTCTGTTTTTGTTCTCTGCGTTCCGGAAAAGGACGCCTAACTTCCGGGCTAAACACTCTGGGATAGCGTTCCTCCTCACGCGGTCTCGCGGCCGATACTGCCTTTTCTGCCGGCCGAGTTCCTGCTCCTGCCGTAGCGGCAAATTCAATCCCCAGCCCTCCCAAGGTTTGTGAAAAACGCGCCTTTCCAACCTGTGGCATACGTTCGGGCAGAGGCACCAGTTTCCCCTCCTCAATTTGTTTAAGACAAGTAAAACAATACACAGGCCTTCTGCCGTCTGGTTTAAAAGGCACCGCTGCTGTTTTCCCGCAGTTCCAACAAGTAGTCTCATACTTCCCCTCCTCGCCGCTCCCTCCCCCACCCCCGTCATCGCCAACCATACCGCTCCACTGTGTGATTTTTTCCTCTACCTCCGGACGGGACCGGGCATAACGCTCCCGGGAAACCTTAATAATTTTCTCTTTGACTGTCGGGTCGGTTTCAAACTGAATGGGCGGCAAAGTCACGGCAGAAAATGGCCGGGAGGTAACTCCATCCACCATGAGTTTTAGATAAATATTATAGTTGGGCAAACCAATAAGATCCTGCTGCATGAACTCCGGCATAAACTCCTTTTCCAGAAATTCAGCATCCGCCGCACCCACCCTAAAAGTAATCATGGTGCCCACATTGCCAAAAACAGCATCTCTAACTTTGGTGGACACGTCGGTTACCAACTGTCCCACATATTGATGGGCGAGTATCAGGTTCAGGCGATATTTTCGGGCCTCAGAAAGAATGGCAGCAAAAGACTCCGTGGCAAAATTTTGAAACTCGTCAACATAAAGATAATAGTCCAGGCGGTCTTCCTCCGGTATACGTACCCGCTCCATGGCGGCGAGCTGAATTTTAGTAATAATCATGGCGCCAAGGAGCTGAGAATTATCTTCCCCGATTTTGCCTTTGGAAACGTTCACCAACAATATCTTCCCCGTATTCATTATCTCCGGGATGTTAAGTGTGGATGTTGGCTGACCAACAATGTTACGGATAAATGAGGTATTTAAAAACTGCCCGACTTTATTCTGTATCGGGACAATGGCTTCATTACGAAACTGGTCGCGCCACGTCTCATACTCATGTATCCAAAAAGACTTCACCACCGGGTCTTGGACTTTGGCGACAATTTTTTGGCGGTAGTCTTTATCTACCAGAATCCTTGGGATACCCAAAAGGGTTGTACCGGGCGTATCCAGAAGCGCCAAGATACAATTCTGGAGTATGTATTCCATACGGGCTGACCAGACGTTTGCCCAAATCTTGGTGAAAATTCCCAGAAGGTCCGAAACCACTAAATGTTTATATTTGGGGTCCGGAACTTCAAGCACGTTGAAACCAATAGGGAACTCCGAGTCCACCGGGTTGAAATAAATCACATCGTTGGTGCGCTCCGCAGGGATCTGAGCCAACACCTCTTCTACAAATTCACCGTGGGGATCAATAATGCCAATACCTCGTCCGGCCCTGATATCCTGAAGTGCGATATTCTTTAAAAGCGCTGTCTTGCCCACACCGGTCTTACCAATAACGTACATGTGCTGTCTTCGGTCATTGGTTTTAGTACCAAAAACTCTCTCATTTCCGCGAAAGTTACATTTTCCGATGAAAGTTGTATCGTTAGCTTTACCTTTAACGGTCATAACTGTATTAATTATACCATAAATTTTAAGATACGGCAACTAAATAAGCGGCTCGGGGTGACTGCCAGTAATTTTATCTTCCTTGGGGAATGAGGTTTTGTGAAAAACCGTTGCTTCTTCCTCTGCCTTAATCAGGCGCCCTACCTCCTCAACATTTACCGCATATTTGCGGCGTGACGATAGTATAATCCTGTCTTTATACGAAGGGTGCGGGGAAGCAAGAACCCCCAAGGTCTCTGCCGAGAACGGATCATAAGTCTCACCGTCTATCGTCTCTTTTATGTAGAACTCCTGCGTTCCTAAATTTATCATGTCTTTGGCCTTGAAAACCGGGGTCATCTCAACTTCTAATCTTGCGGCGTCGTCTCCGCCTACACGAAAGACTATCAGGGTCGCCACGTTGCCCAGAACAGTGGCCATAACGTCAGGGATTAGCTGCGCCGTAAATTGATGGGCCACGGTAAGATTAAGTCCGTATTTTCTTGCTTCAGCAAAAAGATTAATAAAAGAGGCCGTAACCAGATTATGAAACTCGTCAACATAGAGATAAAAATCAATTCTTTTTTCTTCGGGTATTTCGGCCCGCGCCATACCGGCCTGCTTAATTTTGGTGATAAACATGGAACCAAAAAAACTGGAATTCTCCTCGCCCAACTTACCCTTAGATAAGTTAATCAGGAGAATTTTTCTATTATTCATTATCCATTCAAAATCAATCTTATTTTCTTTTTGGGCAAAGATATTTCGGAGCATGGGCATAGACAAAAACTGTCCAAGTTTATTAACCAGAGGGATGATGGCATCCGTATCAAACTTTTCAGACCAGTCGGCAAACTCCACCGCAAAGAAACGCTTAACCATATCATCCGTTATGTACTCAATTACTTTTTGGCGATAAGGCCGATCGGTAAGCATAGATATCATTCCCCGCATGGTGGCTTCGGGATAGTCAAGAAGGGCCAACGTGGTAAAACGAAACACATGCTCAAGGCGCGGCGTCCAGTTGGCGCCAAACTGTTTCTCCATTACCTCAATAAGTCCTTGCGCCATCTGGTGTTTCATCTCCGGCGGCACTTTTTGCAACGGATTAAAAGAAACCGGCCAGTCATGATCCGAAGGATCAACCAAAACCACATCATCAATCCGTTCCTCTGGAATAAACTTCAAAATTTCCTCAATCACGTCTCCGTGGGGATCAATAAAACAAAAGCCGTAACCATAAGCGATGTCCTGACGCACCAAAAGCTCCAGCAATTTTGATTTCCCTACTCCGGACTTACCCACTATATACACATGGCGCCTGCGATCCTTACGTTTTACGCCAAAGATGTATTTCTTGGTCTCAAGCGGGGCTTCATAGTTGGTGCGGCCGACAAAAGAAACCGCTCGCGGATCCACCTGCTGATACACGGGCAGCTCCGGCGGCGGAGGCCCATATTTACTTATATGTATTCTTCCTTCCCGAGCCATGCTGATGTTGTCTAAATTTATGAGCGAGAATAGATGCCGAGCGTAATAAATTTAGCTACAACATCGAGCACCCTCTCACTCGAAAATCAACTGAATAAACTATGTTTCAGCCGACGTTTTAAACTAATGTAGGCCTTTGCTCTAAATTTAATCTGTGACTCCCGCTCACGAGCATCTTTCTCAGACCTGTAGGCCTCGTAATAAATACACTCCAAGGGTCTTCTATTTCTAGTGGAATACACCCTACCCTCATTATGCTCTTTTATTCGTTTACGTAAATCCCCAGTGTATCCAAAATATAAGTTTTTATCCTTCAGAGATTGCAAAGTGTAGAAATAAAACATAGTGATTTTCGAGTGAGAGGGTAAGGTTTTGTTACCAAAATTTGTTCGTCCTACAGACTCCAAATTTTGGACAAAGCCCTTATTAAACAACCTCGCTTTGATAGCACTGCTCATCCCCCGCCAATTCCGTCTCCAACGTCATCGTAATACAGGCAACTTTCCGCGGCAGCGCCTAACGGCTTACCCCGTGATAAATCCAGATCACCAATAGAATTGGAGGGGGACTCCGCGTGCCTTTTATTTATACGACTTCATTTTGGTAGCACGCTTCATCCCCCGCCAATTCCGTCCTAAATGCCACCAGAATTACAGACAACGTTCCGCGGCAGCGCCTCCGCCAAGTCAAACTTGGCTCCGGCTTACACTTATTTAACACTAGTATAACCTTGGAGTTGGAGTGGGATTTCGCATGTTCCTATTTTATATCACCTCGTTATTGTAACATGCTTCACAATACACAATCTCCGGCCTTTCCGGAGCGTACGAAGTTTCAAACTCATTAGGGCAGTGGTTTGTGCCGTGGAAATGTGTAGTTTGATTCTTGTATATCCCCTGATCGTCCTTGATGCCGGAACATTGACATTGACGGTTATAAAACCAAGGCTGGTTACGGTACTTTAGACGCGCTTGGTATCTGCATTCAATACAGCGCCGGGGAAGGGGTAACGACATTTTTTTATAAAACTCCAATTCCATGGGTATGATGCGAAAAACCCCGCCACAATCTGCACAGCGTATAATTTCCTGTACGATCGTATCCGAAACATCTTTGATCTTGTCCGGTAAACTTAGGGTCTCCACGGTAACTTTAAAATCTTTAATGCCCGGCTCTCTCCATAAATATCCCCGCTCTTTGGCTGATTTTTGGTCCAAAGGAAAGTAATCATACGCCAGTGTTTCGTTATAGGCAAAAGGTGAAAATTCTGGCGGGAAAAATTCTCCATACTTATAGACCAGCCCCCCCGAATCCGTATAAGGCATCTCGTTCATGTGTTTTATAATTTTTTCGCGGAGAGTTAGATAATCCTCGGGCGAGTACTGTTTATTGAAAATACAGTGGGACTTTTTTCTTAGACCAACACAGCCAAAAAGATTAGAGGAGGAGTTACAAAACATAGAGTACTCAACGTTGTTGATCGATGGCCAGCAAAGCCAGGCAAATTTAAGCCCTGCTACCTCCAGACCGACCTGTACGGACTCATACACAAGTTCACAGCCGCCCATGGCGGTTACATCATACAAGTCGCGTGATTTCATAAAGTTATTCTGGCAGTTCTTGCTGTCTTCAAGTTCAAAGGCATTGAAACAAAGTTTGGCATTTTTGGAGTGGCTAATCTGATCACCCGAAACACCAACGTTGCGCCAACCGTGCATAAATTTATGCGGCTGCAGTATCCAAAAATTATCCGCTTTTTTAGCAATATCCTGCAGTGATTTATATGATCCCGGTCCCAGTTTCTCAAGCTCTTGGAAATAAGTCTCTTGGGTGTAGGGTTTATTGAAAATATGATACTGTTTGTTCCGCAAATTTACACACCCCAGACAATAGGAACAGCCCACGCAGTCACGTGAAAACCAGACATCGCGGCACTCTTCGCAGTGAGTTGAAAAAAAAGTACGGTAGCATTTCTCAATAAACAGGCTCTCAAAGCACAACTCCGAATCTTCCGCCTCGGTAACATCAAAACACTCTTTTATTTTATCGCCGCTTACAACGTAGGCGCAGTTTTCCAAAAATCCCGCGTCAAAACAGAGATAGCAGTTTTTTGCCCAACCGGTAAAGTTGCAGTAGTCCGAGTTTACAAGCTCCGTCACGTCGCGGCTGGGCCAAGGAACAACATACATAAGTTCCCGAAACTGTTTTAAAAAAGAACGCGAAAAATCGTAATCGCGTCCATACTCCATCGGGTCCCATTTGTCTCCCAACCAATAATCACGTTCATATACTCTGGCAAGAACCTGCGGGTGATAACCAGAAAAAACCTCTTTGCCGTAAGCGTCTTCTTTTCTTTTAAAGAGGTGGCGTTCGTTCGCAAAAACCATACGCCTTACCATACGGCAGTTCGAACACCACGTGGGCGGAGGAACTTTTATCTTCTCGTAAAATACAAAGTCCTCGGGTTCAACGATGAACTCTTTTTTACAGTTTTGGCACTCTTTTATTTGACGCTCCATCACTTAATCCCCGGCAACTTTTCTTCTCCCTCTCCATAAATAGAGAGGCCTGCTGGCGGGCCAACCTTACGAGCTTCTACGTGTTTGATCAGTGGTCCGGTCAAAACCGCAACTGTGGGCGGATGAAAAATTGTGGCCAATTCTTCTGTATTGAGAACCATCTTCCCAACTTCCTGCGCTTTAATACCCCAATGGAATGCCTTGATGTTTTGTACTTTAGAGGTAAGGGGGGCTGCCGGATCCTCATACATCTTGCGCGCCCTGTAGGCGGCATAGATCCTTTCTTTTCTGGCCATAACCCGCTTTGCCGGAAAAATATGCGGCCAAAACCATATGTTAGCACGCGTCCAGGCTTTAACATTATGTTTAAACCTGTTAAGGCTCTCGGAGGCATATTGATTTAAAGCAGAGTAAACTCCGCGCTGACCGAAGTTAGAATCAAAAACTTCCGCAGTGGCCATATATAGATACCGGATTAGCGTTTCAAAGCCCGGCTTGGCAATGTTTCGTTCAATAGCCTTAAGAACTTCTAACTCACCGGGGGATCTTTCAATCATCACCAGTTTCCCGGCTGCGGTTTCAACTTGTGTACGACCAGTTTCTTCTTTGAGTTTTTTAATCAAATCCTCCCCCCTTTTTTTCCAACTATTGTCCGTAGGCCTGATTAAAATCTGTAACCAGATAACTTCCTGTGGTTTTATTTTTGACAGAACCTCAAGGAGCGCCGAGATAGGATCAAGCTGTTTCTCTTCCTCCATGGTCTCAAACTCCAGATAAGTTTTTATCGGGTAGGCATCGGGTTTCTCAAGACGCAGCTCATTGCCAAAAAGTTTGTATCCGCTAGCCTCTAACTCTTTGTGGGTTGGCGGTAGCCTAGTCACGTAATCGTCGGAGAGTTGTGTAATCCCAATATCAGGATATTGAGAATAAAGGGCAGCCTCAATCATATTACGATGTTTTTCCGGAATCCTCATATAAAAATGAATTTCTCCGCCAAAACTTACTACTTCACAGGAAAACCAAAGGGTTATCTCGCCGTCCCACCAATGTTCTTTGAAACTGGACCAAGCGTTATACAGGGCGTGAATCCCCATAAAAACTTGCTCCATGGCCTTGGGACTCCTCCGTACCTCTCTTGGAACCCTAAGTTCTATTATAGTCCATTTAATCGCCAGTCTAAATTTCTCCTGCACGTAAGTCAGCCAAAGGGACCGGGTGAAGAAAAAAAGCGCAACAAAAAGCCAGAGCCACCAGAAAGAAAAGACTCCGGCCTCAATTCGGAAAAGAATATCAACAATAGTCAAGGGATCAAAAATCATCAGAGGTTTTTAGCTGTAATAAAAACTCGCGCCCAACTCCGAATCCTGCTCTCTTATATCTTAAACAAGTGTATATTTCCCGTCGTCCGTCCTCTTAAAAAGAGACTTATTCTGTAAATTCAAAAGTATGGTCGGCTGCTTGACCAGGCGTTTCTCCAGAACCATCCTGATTATTGCATCTTTAGACAGCGGCCTACCGGCCGATTTGAGAACAGACGCTAAAACATCACGCACCACGCCAGGCTCGTATCCCCACTCGCGTAGCGCATAAAGTCCACGGCCAACTAAAACAAATCTTTTATCTTTAATAAGCTCATTATGCACTGTCTGGGGATGGGCCTTTCGCTTGGACCAGCCGGCCTTATTGATGCCTTCGGCCACCTCACGGAAGTGAAGCGGATTTCCAGACTTAGCAAGCACCAAATACGCCTTGTCCCTAACGCCTCGCGGATTTATGGTTGACCACGAAACAAGTCCAAACTCACCATAAGGATTAACGTGGATAATTTTTGATGTTTTTAAAAAAGAGTCAGCCGCGTTCTCTACAGAAAGATCTCTTAATACCTCTTTGGCGTTACGAGAAATAAGATCATAAAGAACCACCCTAGTGACGGGTTTGCCTATTTTTTCCAGATCCCGCACAACACCGGATATTACTTTTTCGCCGCCTGCTGCGCTGTCTTTATCAACTGCCCAACGATGGCGATGCCGATCATCCTCGGGAACTCGATAGAAATCTTTTCCAACGTCCAAAAGTAACGCTACGTGGGGATAGTGTTTTGCCTCGGATGCGGTTGCCATAAGGTGGCCTTCGGCCATAACGCCGCCATGCTCTTTTATATGATCGTGGAGCGCAGCCAAAACCGGTTCTGCCTCTTTTATATTCTCTGGTTTGGCAAGGTGGCGCAGTGCATCTGCCTCAATTTGGCGCACGCGTTCTCGCGTAATCTTATATTCTTTCCCTATAGCTTCTAGGGTCTGACGACGACCCGCGAGCCCAAAACGCCTTTTCAGAACATCCCGCATACGGCGGGTAGGCAGCCTGTCCATCATTGTTTTGACAACCAAGTCAGGTTTAATGGATAAATTTGAATTAGACATGAAGATTATCCGCTTATTACGTCTTGCCAAATTACCGTTAAGGATTTAATAATTTGGGTGCGACTATAATTCAGTCGGGGTTAAATAAGATAATAGATAAGCCAGATCTCTCTAAAGAGAACAGGCCCTTATAACCCTAGTTAAGAATAACATATTACTTCTTACTTGTCAATCTATGCCAGATCACGAACTGAGACAGCGCAGGGATAATACCGTATTAGTTTCTTTTCTTCGCACCAAACTTCTGCCAGATCACCAGCAGGGGGCTTGCCCCCACACCAATTCTACTACGGAGTTTGTATTGAAAAATGGGCATCTTGTCAGAAAAGTCTTGGAATTAATCACAAAAGATTCTGCAGTAGAATTGGTGTCTGAGACAACGCAGGGATAATACCGTATTAGTTTCTTTTCTTCAAACTAAACTTCTGCCAGATCACCAGCAGGGGGCTTGCCACAAAAATAGAAGAATAAGTCCCGAATATAATTCCAAGCATCAAGGCAAGTGAAAAGTACCTAGTTGTTTCTCCCCCTAAAAAAAATATAGCTAAAAGAACGAGCAGGACCGTAAATGAGGTATTGATTGACCTTGACAGCGTCTCATTAACACTGCGATTAACCGTAACCTCAAACGGCTCCATAGCCTTTAACTTGTGCAGGTTCTCCCTGGTTCTATCAAATACTACAATTGTATCGTGCACAGAGAACCCTAAAATTGTCAATAGGGCCGTTATAAACAGGGGGTCTATCTCCACACCCCTAACATGTCCCAGGAGCGCAAAAACCCCCGTAGGAATAGACACGTCGTGCACCAGTGCAATCACGGCTGTTATGCCGTATTTCCACGAGGATACTGGTTTAGACACTTTCCTAAAGGCCCAAGCTATATAAAGTATAATTGCCAAGACCGCAAAACCCAACGCCATAATAGATTTTTGTTTTAGCTCACGCCCTATGGTCGGCCCGATAGAATCAAATCTAAATTCTTTAGCCCCCGGACCGAGTTTGGTTAAAATTTCCTGATGCAGACTTTCATTAATATCTTTGAACCGCAAAATCATCCCTTTCTCGCCGGTGGGCTGTACAGCAAGCGTGCCTAAACTCAACGACTCAAGACTCTTCTTTATTTCTTCAACTGCAGGACGGTCATTCTGATACTCAACTTCCAGAAGCGATCCGCCGGTAAAATCAAGGCCCAACCTAAGACCCCACAAACCAATAGCAACGAAACTGACTACCAACAGAGTGGCGGACAAGGTCAAAAATACATACTTTTTACCTATGATATCCATATCTATCTTGCCAATCCGTTTAAAAATAAGAAACGAAGAGATTCCAGACGTCGGCTCATAAATGCAATTAGGAGAGTTCTCGTCACACTGATAGCCGAGAACATACTTACTAAAATTCCAACTCCAAGGGTCAAGGCAAACCCCTGCACCATACTTGTGCCCATCCAGTATAAAATTGCTGAAGTAATAAGACTGGAAATATTAGAGTCGCGGATAGAGGTCCAGGCGCGTGAAAAGCCTTCATAAATCCCCTCCTCCAAACTCTTGCCTTGACGCAACTCCTCCTTTAGGCGCTCAAAAATTAAAACATTGGCATCCACGGCCATACCTATGGAAAGAATAAATCCGGCAATACCCGCTACGGTAAGCGTTACCGGAATTAATTTAAATATAGCCAACACCAAAGCAGCATAAAGAAGGAGCGCCATAACCGCCAACATGCCCGGCAGACGGTACCAAAAAATCATGAAAAGCGTTACCGCCAAAAAACCGATAAGGCCGGCCTGCAAACTTCGCTCCAAAGACTCCTGCCCCAAAGACGCTTCTACTGATTGCTGGGAAATCAACTTGATAGGCACAGGCAGAGCGCCGGCATTTAAACGCCCCACAAGTTCCTTGGCCGATTGGGGTGTGAAATTTCCGGTAATCTGCGCTTTTCCGCCTGCAATCTCTTCCCGAACAACCGGTGCGGATATGGGCGCCCCGTCTAAATAAATAGCCAGCTGCTTACCAACATTGCGGCGGGTCAAGTCTTTAAAAATTTTTCCTCCCTCATCAGTAAGTTCAAGGTTTATTTGCGGCTGAAAAGTGGTTTGGTCAAAATCCAGTGCAGATCGCTTAACCTGCCGACCAGTAAGTATGGTGGGCGTAAAGTACGGATCCTCCGACAGCCGCTCTCCTTTTTTTTGCGACTCTAAAATTTTATTACGTTCTTCCTCTGGGGTTTCTTCCCGAAATTCAAGGTATGGTGTTTCGCCAATAAGTTTAATGGCGGCATTTATATCCTTAATACCGGCCAACTCCACTATAAGCCTCCAGTCTTTGCCTGATTTTTCAACCTGTACCAGCGGCTCCGCAACCCCAAAAAGATTTACCCTTCGCTCAATCACATCCCGCACCGCCTCCATGGAACTTGCATAATCAGGGGTAGAGATGTTGCCCAAATCAGCCTGATACCGGAGGTGCGTTCCCCCTTGTATGTCCAGCCCCAGACGATAAGGAATATTCAAAAAATTTAATTCAACCCCCGTGAGGCGCGAAAAATATTGAGGCGCGTCAAAAATGCCAAGTAAAACGCCCACACATAAAAACGCGGCCGCGATAAGCCGCGCTGTTTGAGGGCGCATATTTTTTTTAACAGCCGTTGCTGAATTCATTATGTTAGTGGCCCGAAAGAAACAAAGACGCTATCGCGCCGCCCATGCCGTCCAAAAATAAATCCATCATGGTGTCCTGATAAAACAACGGGCCCATAAGAACCATTACTGTCTCGTTTATAAACACATATTCGGCAAGTTCCCAGAAAAATCCAAGAGCCAGTGCGCCGCAAGTTAAGTGCCAAACCCTAAGTCCCCATGACGTTTCCTGATAGGATTTGGGGACCGCCTTTTTCCAAATTGAGACTATAAACCAGGAAGCAACGGCACCGCCCGTCAAGTGCAAAGCAACACTAAACCACCACTGGGACCCGAAAATATTTTGTGCCCCAAAATATACCAGAAATAACACACCCAGAGCCAAGGGCGGCGCTATGAACTTCAAGGGATATCCTCCGAATGTTCTAAAATAAAAATACCAGATGATCGCTCATCTGGCAAGACGCTCGTTAGTTACTTTACAACTTCTTTTGCCCTATTCCACCCCAAGTTCATAAAAATAGAAAAATTCTCACCCGAACTTCGGCCAATTGTACCACCCCGATGTGGCCCGACAATGCACTTTTTGGTGGCGTTAAACGCGAGCCCCCCGGAATCCCCGTAAAAAGACGCCACCCGGCTTACCATGTAAGGATGCACCTCTGTCTCACTGTTGGTGTATTGAAAAATCGGACTTCGGTAGGTATAAGTCTGATCCTGCGAGAGCTGGGTTTTCATCCCTTTAATATCGGCATGTACCACGGCTTCTCCTTCTAGTTTGGACAGATAATTCTGGTCAACGTAATTTGAAGGATAACCAAAATGAAGCAGTTTATCTCCCAGCATCTTAGGATTAGTGCATAGGGGATAAGGGACTTGAGGATATTCCTGAAAAATGGCTCGGGCTTCCGGAAAAGACTCAAGTTGTGGCATCCGTAAAATCGCGACGTCAATCCCCTCTTCATCATGCCGCCTTATTACCTCCTGCAGATTTTCAATGGTGGCGTGAAGATAATGAATTGGTTTTCGCTCGCGAGGAAAAATTACCGAACAATTCTCGCTTGCCGAATCCTTTACAACATGGGCAGCGGTGACAACTATTCCGCCCTTTAACATGAATCCGGAACCAACGTACTTCCCGAGGCCGTCAGAAGACGGACATTCAATTTTTACCACCGAGCGCAAAATCTCTGCTTCGTCAGACGATGAAAATTCCGGTACAGGTGGCAGCACTTCTTCCGGAGCCAGCGCCAATCCCTCCGGTACTGTGGTGGCAGAAGAAACTGCAGGAGGAGGCGGCAGTTTTGGTAAAAAATCTGGCGGCGCCAAAACCGGTTCCCTTGGTAATGGTTTTACCGGAACTTTAGATAGCGGCGGGGGGACTGTATTTTGCTTCTCGTCTGTGGTGGTTGCCGTTAGAGAAAGCTGTGTTTGCTCTGACGGAGGCAAAGTTATTGTAGTTTTTCGTTCCCCAATATCCTGAAAAAACAAAAAACCCAAAGAAGCCGCCAAAACCAGCACTAAAACCATATACTTAGTCATAACTTAAGACCTCTTACACAATAACAATTCTACTGCAATTCCAGAATTTTGGCTGCAAATCGTTCAGGCTTCGTCGGCTTATATGTGGCATATAGGCCTCCTCATCCTTCACGATTTTCGCTCAAAATTCTGGAATTTCGTCACGAATGCTTATTGTGCAAGAGGTCTTTGATTTTAACAAACTCACCCCCCACATTCGAGGGGTGAGTTTTTAAACGGTTAGTGTCTAAGTCACTATCGGAAGAACTCTATAATATTTGCGAAGAACCCTTTCCGCGGCGCGCTTCCCGAAGGCGGGGGTGGCGGCGGTTGTGTAGTTCCTCCGCTGGGAGGCGGTGGCTGAATCGTACCGCCGCTTGGAGGAGGTTGCTGGATTGTTCCACCACTTGGAGGAGGCGGCTGAATCGTACCGCCGCTTGGAGGTGAAAACTGCTGGAATGTGCCGCCACCAGATGGCGGTTGGAAACCATCTCCCGAAGGCGGATAAAAAGTCCCGCCTTGTCCTGTTCCAAAACTGCTTCCTTCGTGTGGTTGAAATGAACCGCCGCCCGAAGGCCCAAACGTACCGCCGGGCTGCTGAAAACCTCCTTCCTTCGGAAAGGGGGTAAAAATACCTGGAGTTCCGGGACGCGGTCCAATTCCTTCCGAAGGGCCAGCTCCTTCTGGTCCCTGCGGAAATGGTCCGAAAATACCGGGAGTTCCGGGAATCGGTCCCATACCGCGCGGTTGCGGAAACCCAGTTGAACCTTCCCCCCTAGTCCCTCCTGCTCCTCCCGGAAACTCACCCGGTCTCCCCGGAAATTCTTGTATGCCACGTCCGGGAAATTCGCCTCCGCTGCCGCCTGGAAATCCTCCTTCCTCACCCCGAAAACCGCCTTGTTCTCCTGGAAATCCACCCTGACCACCAGGAAATCCACTCGGCCCACCCGGAAACTCACCCGGTCTTCCGGGAAAACCGCCGGGGCCGCTCGTCTCTCCCGGGGGCGTCATTCTGAAATCTTCAAATCTCTTTTGGAAAAAATCTTTTCTTTCTTCCTCGTTGCCGAATTTTTGCCCTCGCAAGTCTTCAAAATTACTCTTAAAGAATTCTTTTCTCTGCCCATCATTTTCAAAACTGGGCAATTCATCCTGATGTACCTCAATTCTCAAATTATTGCGAATCTGCGGAAATTCATGCCCCGGAGGAATGCCTCCTTCCGGCGGACGCGCGCCCGGAGGACCTCCAGGAGGACCCATACTAAAACATTCCTCTTTGTGTTCAGAACAATACTTGATACACTCCTGCGGCGAGGTGCAGCCTCCCGGGCCTACGAATCCAAACCCTCCGGGACCACCCGGACCGCCGCCCATTGGACCGCCCGGACCTCCCGGAAATCCGCCGCCTTCTTCACCCGGAAATCCTCCTACTCCTCCGGGGAAACCACCGGGACCACCCGGACCAAATCCGGGCGGAGGACCAAATCCCTGACCGCGGAATTGTCCTTCCAACTGCCTAAATTCTTCAAAACGCTGTCCTGACTCCTGATCAAAACGCCGCATCTGCTCTTCAAATCCTCTTACGCCCGGAGGCGGACCAAAATCTTCCCTGCGTACCTCAAACCTGCGTTCTGTAAATTGCTTAAGCATGGCCCGCGCTTGTTCCGGCGGCATGCCTCCCTGCGCCGCGCCAAAAGCCACGCACTCTTCCGCGTGATTAGGGTCAGTACAATAGGCGCGACACTCGTCGTCATTTTTGCAGCCGCCGGGCCCGCCCTGACTTTTTACTACCTCCTGAATTTTACGTCCGGCCTCAAATTGCTTCTCTTCTTCTTGGCTTATAAGCCCTTGTTTTTTGGCAAAACCAAAACATTCTTCTTGATGAGCAGGGTCATTGCAATAATCCTGACATTGCCTTCCCCGACATCCTCCGGGTCCGCCCTGCTTGGCAACATTTATAAATTTCTTGGCCCGTTCCAGCTCTTCTTTCGGCATAAGACCCTCCCGCTCCGCATGTTCTATGCAGACTTCCGTATTATCCGGGTTTTCGCAGAATTGACGGCACTGCTCCGGACCCCGACAACCGCCGGGTCCTGCTTTCCCAGCAAATTTGCGCGCCCTTTCCACCTCCTCTTTGGACATAAACCCGCTTTTCTCCGCAAAGTCAATACATTCACTCTGGTGCGCCGGGTCTTCGCAGTAAGCGCGGCACTGCTCTTGTCCTTTACATCCGCCCGGACCGCCGGCTAGTCCCGCTTTTCTTACACGCGCTGCCTCTTCTTTCTTTATAAACCCGTTTTCCTCGGCAAAAGCTAAACATTCTTCAGTATGCGCGGGGTCATTACAATAGGAACGGCATTGCTGTTCTCCTTGGCAACCGCCCGGACCTGTTTTGGACTTTCTTAGTTTATTTATTCGCGCCAGTTCTTCTTTGGGTATCAAACCGTTATCAGCTGCATACTGAAAACATTCTTCTTCGTGTGCCGGATCATTACAATATGCTTCACAGGCGCGTCCCCTACAGCCTCCGGGTCCGGGTTTTCTGGCGCGTTCGGCCTCCGCTTTAGACATAAAGCCATTTTTTACCGCAAACTCAATACATTCATCCTCGTGGCCCGTGCCATCGCAATAAGCCCGGCATTCGTTTTCCGACTTACATCCTCCGGGACCTCCTTGATTACGCACAGTTTCGGCCTTGGCCGCGCTACTGCTGTCCACCAAGCCGTGTTTTTTGGCAAAAGCCAAACATTCAGTGCCGTGAGCCGAGTCGTCACAATAAGACTTACAGACATTTTTATCGGCACAATTACCCAATTCCGGAATCGGAAACTCAATATCAAAAGGCGAGCTTGCCGAGAGAAACAGGGCAAATGCAAAAAACCCTACGCTAAATAGTGAAATTAAAAGTAGTTTCTTCATAAAACAATAAATACCGTTACATTTCAGCGAAGTAGTATACCCGCAGAAATGTTCTGAATTTTATTTTGGTATCCCCACGACAAGACTGCATGGTTTTAAAAATGTAACGGGATAAAGACTTACTCAATTGAGTAGGCCTTTATTTAAACGGGTTAACTTTTACGTCCTCAAATGGATTGGTGGGGGATTTGCTAAAAGGATTGGTCGTAGTTTGCTCAAAAGGATTGATGGCTTTGGCCGCCTCCTTTTCAGCATCTTTTTTGCGTGCTTCTCCAGCCGCTTTCTCCTTGGCCACTCCCTGCTGCAGACCGTAATAGTACCCTCCGCCCAATCCGACCAAAAGGGCCACAAGCACTATAAGCCAGCGCAGGGGACTTGATCCTTGTCCCATGAAATTTTAGTTTAATGAGTAATTTAATTTCATCCTAAGCCCTATTTCCGTGATTAAAAAGAGCAGGTTATCCACATATTGACACCACGCAACACTCATGCTAGTATGAAAAGGTGCTGGCGAACCAGCTAGCTCTAGGGGGACGTAATGACCCGGCAGCAAAAGGAACAGGAACGAGGTATCAGGGTCGCTGAAAAGTATGGCTTAAAAAAGACAGCAGAGATAATCAGGAGGGGTGGTTGTTTTGGGCAAATTTTCAATACTGCAGTTGACGAGTGCGGACAAGCACAAACCGTAGCCATTATTACCAAAAGCAGGATCCCCTTATGGGCATATAAGCTGGCTAATTGGTTATGGTTAGACCGTTATGACCGCCTGACGCCGACTTTGACAGATAAACTCGCCAAGGTGGCTATTCAACGACGCAACAGCCATTATGCAGCTCTCTTCGCACATCTACCCGACATTACTAAGGAGCTAAGAGCAGAATTGGAGGAAGTCGTTACTTCCAGCAAAGATACCTATGCTGCCGTGTTGCTTGCTGAACTACCCGGAATCAGACGCGAGCTAAGGGAACAATTAGGAAAGATAGTACTTACACATGGCACTAACGCTGATGCCTTTTGGTTCTTGGATGATAAAAAGACCCGACGCGGAATTTCCGCTGCTTTAAGAAAGAAGCTTCGGGCTTTGGAAAAGTCTTGGCTATAAGGACACGATTAATTTGAAAAAAGAAGGCAGAGACCTAAAAGGCCCGGCGCATATGCGCGGGGCTATTAAATTACCATATTCTCTTTCGTAAGAACTTATGCCTTTATTGTAGCACGAGGTTAAGAAAAATAAAATACTTAACCTGCCGTGATCATAAAAGGAGTCGGAGTAGGAGGCTGCAATATGCAGAATGCCTCCGCAAACTATTCGCCTATTCGCGCGAATTAGAGAACAGTAACTTTTAAAAAGTGGTCAACTTAGGAAAATAAGATTAGGGGGAACAAAAAATAGATATGATATAGTGAGTGGGTTTTACCCCCCACGATAACCGCAATACTCGCAGGTTTCATGAGCTTGCGGAATGGGCCCCGTAACGATTTCGTGCACTTTTTTTAAAACCGACATACCGCGGCTCGGAGAAACATCCATCTTGATAAGTTCAGTTTTAAAATTTGCCATGCCCAAATTATAAGACTGCGGCCAGAAAAAAAGTAAGTAGCCGTATTCGGCCGGCTCCATCTGGTTTTTTTGAAAAAGCAGAGCGTAAAGGTCAAGCTGATGGCGATAGTGTTCGTGGGTATCTTCTTTGGTGGGATAGCCGCGAGTTTTGAAATCAAAAGGAATAAATCTGCCGTCGGGCGCAACCAGCAATTCGTCAATCGCGCCCGAAAGAAACATATTGTATTCCGGAATTTCCGCTTTTATTCCGCCTCTCCCGAAATTAAACTCCTGCCACTCGTGGAGTTTCTTTTTATCCTCAAAAAGTTTTCCCTCTACCTTGCCCTCAATCTCCGGAGGAAGTTCTCCGCGTGTCCGATACTCGTCAAAATATTTCTTAAAGATATTATCCATCCCGTCCGGAAGCGAGGGATATGCTCCGCGGGGACGCCTCAAATTTTCGTTAACGTGCAGCCAAAGACAACGCGGGCATTCCAGGAGATAACTTATGCCGGACGGCGAGACTTTTATTTTACCGTTTTTATTTTCCATGACACCTTTTATATTTCTTTTACACTATTCGCCTATTCGCGCGAATTAGAGAAGAGTATCTGGTCTGCGTCATGTGACACCTTTGTTACTTCTTGTCTACTCCGCATGGATAAACAGACTTGCTTTCCAAATATCTATATGCTATCTTGAATCCGGAACCTTTTGCCTTGAGGAGGATCACATGAAAGGATTTCTACTGAAGGTCCGGGCTATCTTTGTCTGCGTTTTTACCCATTCGCTTTGTGAATCATGCCAGATTTCAGAATCAGGTGAGATTCTTTGCCATAAAGGCTAACTCCTCACGCATCGCCCGACTCCAACCGAGTTCGGGCATTTTTCTTTCTCCTACGCCCCATAACACTTTTTTCACTTCTTGCCGCAATTGCGGGGATTAAACAATACTTTTGATTTCTCTTAAAATCTCCGGTGGTATCGGGTCCCGCTTCGGACTTTTTCCCGGATAGCGCCATGCCGTGATAATTTTTATTTTCTTAATGCTGCCAGCGAGCGGATGGGCGGTCGAGCCCCGCCCTTTGTTCCGCGAACTGAAGGCGAGGTTCCCTTTGTGAGCGGCAAAGGGCGGGGCGAGGGAACCGCCCTCGCGAGTCAAAATGTACATCGTCCATATCTCGGAATACTTTTTCCCTCCGGCAGGAGCCATCACGGCAATGGCATTTTCTAAAATCCCCTCCTCCGTTCGCGCCGGGTAACGGATTATCCTTTTGATGCGGGACTCGCTCAGACGATACTGACGCAGCTTTATACGGGAATGGCTGGTCCAAATATATTTTCCGTCCTGCTCCATTTATACAATATAGACCTATACGCTTGAAGATAAAAGGCGGGCTAGCGGCCCGCCTTTTATCTTCTTCAAAAAGTTATTGATTTAATTCTTTATCTATGTCGCCCAATTCCGAATCCAAACCCTCCAATGAAACCCCCTGTAACTCCTCTTCAATAGCGGCCGTTGTGTCAGATTCCTCGCTTGGCGCTGAAGCGGGCGTTGAAATTAGATAGTAGGCCAAACCAAGCACCACAAGCGCTACCGCCCCCACGATAATCCAAAGCCAGACTTTTTTGCTTCCGGCTGACGCAGTTTGAAATTGTGTTGTTCCGTTCATTTTTTTTAATTAGCGGTCAATTACTTATTGCGTAGGCCCTGCGGCAGGAGCTGTCGGTGTCACAGCCGCTGGCGCCGGTTTTTCCTCCCCTAGACCTTTGACGGAATTCACCACGTCCACGAGAGCCGCATGAGCCTCTTTTACTTTTTTAGCAACACCCTCCACAACTTCACGCACTTTGGCAAAAGCGACCTTGAAGTCTGGGTCTTTTACCGCCTCCGCGTATTTGGCGCGGGCATCCTGCAGAGCGGTCCGCGCTTCGTCAATCTTGGTTCGCGCAGTCGCAAGTTTCTCGCGCAATGCCGCCACATCTTTACCGCGTTCAGCCGCCTTATTAAGGCGTTCCTCAATCCGGCCAGCAAGTTTATCCAGACGCTCAATGGCCGCCTCAAACTTATCAACCATTTTCTTAAAGAATTGTTCAATGCGCTCGGCCCTTTTATCTCCCAGCTTTTTCTTGAGTTCCTCCCGCCGCGCTTTAGCCTCTTCTTCAAAAGATTTACGTTTTTCCTGAAGTTCCTTATGGAGCGTTTCGCGTTTGGCCTTGACTTCGTCACGTACCGCATCGCGTTTTTCTTTAATCTCGCCCCTAACAGCTTCCCGTTTTTCTTTTAACTCTCCCTTAACAGCCTCTCGCTTGTCTTTAATCTCCTGTTTTACTGTCTCCCGCTTCTCCTTAACTTCCTGCTTTACAGCCTCTCTTTTCTCTTTAACCCCCTGCTTAAGCTGGTCTCGTTTCTGCTGAAGTTCCTGCTTCACTGTCTCGCGTTTTTCTTTAAGACCTTCATGAAAAGCGGCCAAAGCAGCCACCGGAAGAAGCTGAAACATTAGGCTTGAACCTATAATAAAAGATAATGTTTTTCGCATAAATTTTTACTTAAAAATATCTCTTATCTGCGCCCTTTTATATAAGTATAAGGTAAAGACGTATAGGATTCAATCTCGTTATCCACATCAAACTTTAATAATTTCTTCCCAAGGAAGATCCGGCTTTCCAAAATGTCCGTAAGCCGCGGTCTTTCTATATATAGGACGGCGCAGACCCAACCTCTCAATAATGGCCTTGGGACGGAAGTCAAATCTCTGCCGTACCCATGACCCCAAATCCTTGCCACTACCGGTTTCAGCATGCACCATAAGAGGTTCTGCCCGTCCAATAGCATAAGCTACAGACACCAGGCAATCTTTTCCAAGGCCGTTGGCCACAATGTTTTTCGCCACAAAACGCGCCATATAAGCGGCGGAACGGTCAACTTTGGTTGGATCTTTGCCGGACCAGGCGCCTCCGCCATGGGGCACCAGACCTCCATAACTATCCACCATAAGCTTGCGTCCCGTAAGACCCGTATCTGCGGTAAAACCGCCCACGGTAAATTTTCCAGTGGGATTTACCAATATTTCTACTCCGTCTAAATCCCCTAAAACAGGCCCTATTAACTTTTTAGTAAGCGCGTCCTTAATCTCTCCCTGCGCAATAGAATCTTCGTGCTGGCAGGATACAAGAACCGCACTTATGCGACCATCCTGCATAGTGACTTGTGACTTACCGTCCGGCCCAAGCCAAAAACATTCCGGATCGTTCCTGCGCAGCTCTTCAAGACCCTTGGTCAGCTTGTGGACAAGAGACACGGCACAAGGTAAAAACTCCGGGGTTTCGTCTGTAGCATACCCGTACATAATCCCCTGATCCCCGGCTCCACCCGTATCCACTCCTTGAGCAATATCAGGAGACTGCTGAATAATATTAGTAATAATATTAAGGATATCTTTGTACCCAATATCGCCGTAAAGAGTCTGGGCAAGTTTGGCGGCCTCAACCTTGCCTTGAGAGGTGACCTCCCCGCCGACCACCAAAAGGCCATGAGATCCAAAAGTCTCCATGGCCACGCGTGAATATGGATCCTGCGCAATATAGGCGTCTAAAATCGCGTCTGAAACCTGATCGCAAATTTTATCGGGGTGACCGGAAGTTACGCTCTCTACGGTGTAGGTTGTTTTTGGCATAACGATATAAAAAATCCCTTCGCAAAAAGGGCTAGATAAAAATTTATCTTCCCCATCTTGCTTAGTGGGCCGGACTTGGCACCCAGCTCTTTGATGATACGGCATAAACTACGTTACACCACTGAACGTCATCAAAGGTACACACCCTTTGTCGTCCATAAATCCCCCCACCTTCCCAGAATACCCCGCAACTTAGGAAGTCAGACTTCCCTTGCTGCGAGGATGAATGGGTGTCGTAGAAATCCTTCCCGCGGGGTCCACTACCCCGCCGGGAAGGTGGGGGGATAAACTCAAAAGGGTTGGGTTGTCGGCGGGTTAAAGGGCCGGTTCCCTCGCCCTCTGTAATCCCGTTGAAAACGGGACGAAGCAGGGCTTACCGCACTCTTGATAAATCAAAGCTATTTAATTTTATCTTACTATAAATTAAAACTTATACTCTGCAAGAAAGGTTATCCACAATAATATCAAAAAGGGTTCGCAGAAGCGAACCGCAATTTTAGACCAGATAGCGCTCAATGTAACCGCTGACAAAACTGATATACTCTGCAATAGTTTCTTTTTCTTTTCCTTCCTCTCCGCGCGCCGCCTGTAAAGTAAAACTCCCTCTATATCCTATTTCACCCAGTCCCCGGAACAGCCGCTCAAAATTTGCATGCCCGCCTCCCAAAGGAACTGTTCCTCCGCCCAAAATCCTATCTTTGATATGAACATTAGAGATGTATTCTCCCAATACAGTAATTTCTTCATAGCTATCATACCCCAAAGAAGCACTATTGCCGCTGTCGTAGGTCAACGCCAGCGCCGGATGGCTAATCGTCTCCACCAAAGCCAGCAGTTTACGGGGTGGTAAATCCGTTTCCAAACTCAATTGAACTTCGGATTGATGGGCAAAATCAAGACCAGTGCGGAGAAAATCAATGAATTTTTTTTCATCCGCCTCCGTTCTCAAGGAGGACTTTTCCAAAAGAGGAATTTCAACGCTGCTTGCACCGATTTCTAAAGCCGCCTGTATCAATTCTCTCAACACCTTTTCATTTTCTTTTCTCTGTGCCCTGTCTCCAACAAAAGGCGTCTGTCTCATGAAAAAATCGGCACAAATGTGACGCACCAATACATTGTGTTCACCAATCAATTCCCTTATGCGCGCTCTGCCCTCGGAACTCATCAGCGGATTCTCCGCAGAACGCTCCAGGTCAAAAATAAACTCAATAGCGTCAAGTCCTAACTTGGCGGCAAGGCCAAACTCTTTTTCCCACTCCTCAAACGGGAAAAACTGAATCCCGCGTCCCCGCGATGGAATCAAACGACCCTGCATAACACCCAGCTTAAGTTCCAGCCGCCGGGAACCACTTACCAGCATGTTCTCCCTCCATCCATGATAAGATTGGCCCCTGTCATGTAAGAGGAGGCATCGGAGCAAAGAAACAAAATTGCGGCCTGATACTCATTAACGTTAGCCATCCTTCCCATAGGAATCAAGCTGACGAGACGCTTCACAAAATCCTCCGGCATACCTTCCTTGTAAACCCCGCCGGGAGAAATCGCATTTACTCTTACTCCGCGGTCTGCCCAGTAAGTCGCAAGGTACTTGGTAAGTCCCAAAAGAGCGTGTTTAGTTACGGAATAGGTCACGGGCTTTACGGGCTGCTGATTTTCAGATAATCCCTGTTCCCTATAAATTCTTTGGTCAGGCGCAATAACGCCCAAATCCGATAAAACGTTCACAATAACACCCCTCCCCAATTCAGCCATGCGCGAGCCAAGGATCCTGCTCATTAAAAAAGCTCCGGTCACGCCCACAGCAAAATCATCATTCCACTGCTCCAGTGACAAATTCTCAAGTCTTGTAAGACTTTGTTTACCTTTTTCAACCTGCGGGTTATTGGCGACATTATTTATTAGAATACTGACTTCGCCAACGTCTTCCCTGATTTTCTGATGAACCACGTGAATGAGCGGTTCTCTGGTAATATCCAGACAGTAGCACCACACGCTGCTTTGGCCATATTTACTGCGCAACTCATCGGTTTTAACAACAAGGCGCACCATATGGTTGTCACAAAGTACAACCCTTCCGCCGCCTTCCAAAATTGCCTCGGCGTGCTTCCCGCCGAGAAACCCCGCCCCGCCGGTAATAACAGCAACAGCGCCATCAAGACTAAACTTTTTCCAAACGCTCATCTTGTCTTACTCCTGTCTAAAATTTGCCTCAAAGAAACTGGTTTAAGTTATAGCAAAAATTTCTAAATCAGTCAAGTTTTTGAAATGGAAACGCCGCACGGAATGAACACGTGCGGCGTTTGACTACCTGTGTAGGCGGACGAACGGAAGGATCCAAGGACCCCTGACTTCAGGGCCCGAAGACCCGAGAACCTACTTGGACTTGCGGACGAAGCCGAACCAGTAGCCATCGCTGAACTCGTCGTCGAGCCAGAGGTGGCCGGCCCCGCGCTCCGACCTATCGAACCAGACATCGGTGACGTTCGGCCTGCCCTGGAAGGAACACTCCTTGAGCGAGATCACGCCCATCGGGTCCATGCCGAGGTCCTTCGGCAGGTTCGGGCAGTGCTCGCCGATGGCGAATCCAGTGCGTGGGGTGATCGGGACGAGCTTCTGGGACTTGCCCCACAGAGCGGCGGCCCTGCCATTCATGTACTTGCCGAAGTTGACCAGAAGGACCTTTTTCAGGCCCGACCCCGTTTTGCTCGGCGGGTACTGGTCACCCATCCTCCAGATGTCCCAACCCTTGTCGGTATTGGGACCGGCGGCCTTGACCGCCTTGATCCAGTCACGGGACTCGTTGACCGGAACCGCAACGACGTGAATCCGACCGCTCTCCGGGATTTCAATCCCGTCGGTGGTCACAACCACGACGCTGCCCAGGTTCAGCAGATACCGCGTGAACTCCTCCCCGATGTTGGGGTTCTCGATGATCGCCTGCGCAACCCCCGAGGAGACACGAGACCAGTCGGCCTTCGTCCCCAATTTCGCCATGACTTCGTGAGACTGCTTCAGGCTGACCATATTTTCCATGGCTTACCGTCCTTTCGTTTGGTTGCGGCTCATCCCTTACCTCGCACCATGCGAGGAATCAGGACTGACCATTTGATGCTATTACAATTATAGCATAGGTTATACTTTTTTGCAAGGAAAATCACATTTTGTCAACTTGACCTCAAATCCTAGATATGCTACTAATGTTTTGACGCCCAATGTCGGGCTCATTCAAAAAACAAGGGGGTTTGTATGGAGTGGGTGTCTCTATGGCTGGTGGTGGCGGTATTTGTTGTGTTTGCCACCTCGTGGAGATTTTCTCATTCGTTCTGGACCGCCATATTTTTAGGTGGAGTAACAGTGGGGATAGGACTGCTCTTCTCCAAAATTTTCCCTGTACTTTCCGTGCGCGGCCATCGTTGTCTTATCTCTTATAGAGCATGAGCGCACGGTCAGCGCCGCGTTTTCCGTTATAGCCGCCCTTCTCCTGCTCCAGTTCTTCGGCGACATTAAAATATTTGGTTATATATCCGCGCACCCGTGGTGGTCGCTCTTTTACGCATTTTTATACTTTCTCGTCGGCGCTCTTTACTCTCTCATCAAATGGTTTCTTTTTGCGCACGACGAGAGGGAAAAAACAGAAAAACTGACAGAAGAGTTTCTGAAAACAAAGGGTATTAAGGGAACTGTGGTACCGGATGATCTTAAATACGAATGGTATTTCTTTGTTAGGCGAGGGACGCCCGGATCCTCTAAAAATTATGGATACGAAGATCACCCTACCACCAAATTTCTTAGAGAAAGAGGAATAAGCGGAAATGTCATTCCGGCCGGAATGGAGGGTGAGTACAAGACTTACGCAGAGGAATTTTACAAATCCAGATATGAAAGGGTGGAAAAACCAACTTTTGCGCCAAGTTACAAAGAACACAAGAAAGAAATAATCCTCTGGATTGCACATTGGCCCTGGAGCCTTGCGTGGACACTGATTGACGATCCTATCAAACGGCTTCTTAAGTTCATCTACCGCAAACTTGCCCGCGCCTACGAAGAAATCGCACGCTACGCCTTCCGGGACGTAGACAAAAAACTTCCCCCCACCACCAAGATACAGTAGAGTCTAACAACCAAAACCGCGCTTTTCGGCGCGGTTTTAAATTATATTTCCGTTCTGCAGTGCCCTGAAATTGACACGGTCACTAATTCTGATATATCTTAATTGCTAGACACCGACCTTTGAAAAAGAGAGAAAAACGATGTCCATTCCGGTAAGGGGTTTTCGCCCCAGACACCCGGCGGATGTGGTGGGCGACATACAACCTAATGAATTTCGCGGTCTTAAAGTTACTTTTGTTAATATGCCCCTGCGCGAAACAGCCAAACCCCATGTACCTCCGGAAGGGCCGCTGATTCTGGCCGCCATATTACGTCTTTACGGAGCTATCCCCACGATTATAGATCTTAACGCCTATAGAATCTGCGACGAAGAAGCCGGCCGACAAGGACTTGTTAACGGCCGGCACCTCACTTTTGAAGAAGCAGAAGATTTGCTGCGGCTTCATTTTAACCAACAGGGTGAGCAGGACATTGTGGCTTTTTCCGGAATGATAACGACTTTGCGCTGGCAGGAAAAAGTGGCCAAAATGATTCGCAGACTCCAACCGGATTGTTTTCTGGTTACCGGCAACGGCCTTGCTACAGAACTTAAAGCCGGACTTTTTAACTGGATGCCCGAACTTGACGCTATAGCCCATTCAGAGGGCGATGATGTAATGATTGTTATGGCCCGGGATGTTAAAAGAATAAAAGAATTGGGGATGGAGAGGGCGGCGCGCTCGGGTAACTTGAGTCCTTACTATACGGGAGAAATGGGTGGCCGGCACCGATTTCTTTATGCCGGAGACAGACCCAAAAACCTTGATGCTGTTCCTTTTGGAGCGCTTGATCTTTTGGAATCCGATCCTTACGGCCGAAATTTGCTGGAAATATATATTACGAATCCGGTGTGGGGACTGGCAGCCAACAACAGTTCCGCCACCGCCTTTACCATGGAGCGAAGCTTAACCACAGTAAGTTCCCGCGGATGCCCTTATGCCTGCGCTTTCTGCTATCGCGGCGCGCAGGGTGAAAGAAACTATGGCATGCGCTCGGTCAATCATATAGCGCGCCAAATCCGTGAGTTTATGGACCGCTATAACATTGACTTTGTTGGTTTTCCGGATGACAATTTTGCCATTTCCAAACCGCGCTGTGCCGATTTCCCCCGTGTTTTTGCTGAATACGGCATCCGCATCCGTTGGGGCACGCACACGCGACTGGATGAAGCGGATCAGCGTATTATTCCTATGAGCGAATCGGGCTGTATCTATATTGGTTTTGGGGCAGAATCAGCGTCCGCGCATGTTCTGGGGCTAATGAACAAAGGCGGATTTATTCTGAAAAACGGCTTGACGCCCATGCGGGTTCGCGGAAGAGAGTGGCAATTCCCTACTACCATGATAAATGGCATCCGCAACTGCCGCGATGTAGGGATTCACGCCAACTGCACTTGGATCATGGCTTATCCCGGTGAGACGCTGGAAGATCTTAAAACCAGCGTTGCCTTTATTCTTTGGCAAGAAGAGCTGATGACCGAAGGACTTATACCCGGCACACCGGAATACGAAATGGCCAAAGCAACCGTAAACCGCAAAATGTTTACGGCCACTTCCTACCCCGGAACAGCCATGTTTAGTGATCCTGCGGCGCGCGCTTTGCTCTCGCAAAACTTCGGAGTTTCTTTTGACGCTTCGGGAGAACCCATCTGTGACGAAGCATTCCACCATTATGTTGTGGAGCTTGATGATGCCACTAAGGTTTTGCATAATAAAGACGGCGAGCCCCTGAACTTTGGCGCGATGCCCATGGATCAATTTTTGGAAGCACGGGAATATGTTGATCGCGGAGAGATTGAAAGAATTCTAGAAATGTGATTTAAAAATTTAAACACCCCACGTACAATTACGTGGGGTTAACTTTCTCCTACTACCAAAGGGCGAGAACACTGTTAAAGAAAATTATTATAACCACACTATCGGAGGGGGAAATAAAGTATTTTGCCGTGTTGAGGCCAGATGACCAAGCATTTTATCCCGATTTTATATTTCAGCTTAAAGACGGAAGTATAGGGATACTTGATATTAAATCGGGAAGAACTGCCGAAACTGGAGACGCCGCACCCAGAGCCGAGGCATTACAGAGGTTTATCACGAAGCAAAATAAGAGCGGCAAAAAGTTAATAGGCGGAATTGCCATTTATGTTAATGGCACTTGGCGATACAACGACAACGAAAAATACGAATATAACCCGAAAGATTTATCAAAATGGAAGGTGCTGGATTTATAGTGAGTGGTGGAGTGGGGTAACTTTATTCACTTAACCAAAACCAGAATTTATTTTTTAATTCATTGCCAAATTTATGAGTATTCGCATGAGAAAGAACGCCGAGATAAGACTGGAGAGATTGTTCCAGTGTTCGTTTCGTAATAATACCGCTTTTGTATTCAGAAACTCTTTTATGCAGTTTCCTCAAAATTCGTTGTTTAGTTTTTCTCCGCAACAAGCGATGGTGTGGGAGAACAATATAGCCGAGAAAATCTACGCCCCAGTGCAATTTGCGGATACTGACTTTTCTGGGATGAAGTTCCAAAGCCAGCCTATCGTGCAAAAATTTTCTGATTGGTTCAATAAGATTTTCAAGAAAAGTTTTGCTGTCAGAAATTATTACGAAGTCGTCTGTATAACGAACATAGTTTTTAATCTTCAAGCGGTGTTTAACAAATTGGTCAAACTCGTTGAGATAGATATTAGCAAAAAGCTGGGAAGTCAGATTGCCGATGGGCAGTCCCTTTGCTTGAAAAAGATTAGAGTATTCGGATTTGAGACTCTCTACGATTTCTTTAAGAACCAACATCGCATCGGCGTCTTTGATTCGTTTTACAAGCAGGGTCATAAGAATAGTATGGTCAACCGTCCCAAAAAACTTCTTAATGTCGCATTTAAGAGCGAAGCAGGGCTTATGAATGTTGTGGCTGACCGCCTTCGTTATGCTGTCCAAAATATCTACTCCTTTATGCGTTCCTTTGCCCACACGACACGACAGCGAATGTGCGATAAATGTCGGCTCAAAAATTGGATTAAGGACACTGAAAACTGCGTGGTGGAGCACTCGGTCTCTGACGATAGCTTTGTGAATGTGCCTCTGTTTGGGGTCTTGAATATAAAACGAAGTATATGTTCCGTGCTTATAATTTTTATTTTTCAAATCCCGATGAAGCTGAAAAATGTTTTGCTCAAACTCCCATTCAAACTCAACAACATCCCGTTTTTTCTTTTTATCGCTACTAAACTTATCCCACGCCGAAAACAGATTTTCCAGTGAGATGATTTTTCCAAAAACATTTTTATAGATTTTCATAATATGGATGATTTTGATATACCAATTTTCAAAATAACTTACGAGCTGTATAAGGAGTTTTATGCTTACCGAAATAATGTTAAGAAACAAGACCGCCATACGCTTTGGCAGAGATGCGAAAACATTACTTTAGATGTGTTGGAAAATTTGCTTTGGGCAAGTCAGCTTTCAAAGACTGAAAAACTACCCGTGTTAGAAAAAACCAGCGTCAAACTAAACTTTCTGCGAGTGTTCTTACGGCTTTGTAAAGAAGTAAAAGTTATTGATGTCAACAAATACATTAAGTGGCAGGAGACGGTTGATGAAATCGGAAGACAGCTTGGTGGTTGGATTAGGTCAACTAAAGAGCGTTAAATGAAATACCCTCGGAAAGGAGGGTATTTCACATTGACGGAGAATGACTGCCGAGAGGCGGCCAGACCGATGTTGTAGTTGCGGTTGTCGTCCCAGTAGTTGTTGACATTGAGACCGTTCTCGTCGAAGTTGCCGACATTGACACGGTTGCCGTCCGAAGTGACATAGTTTGCCCATCCTCGTCCGTGGCACTGGAAATTGAGGTTTACTGCCATAAAGCTTATATCCTCTCCTTCCTGTATTTTATTCGGGAGCAATCGATAGTATCGCTATCTCCACTAAAGATGAGCAAGAAGTTCTATCTCCATCTGGTTCACGCGCTATCGTAACCCGTAGGCGACGATACTCTGGTGAAATCTCAAAGATGAGATGTCCTGCGAGGTGAAACCATAGCCGCACCTGCATTAGCAGAACATTTACAGAATAACTTTTTGAAAAACAAAAGAAAAGAGCCTCCGCCGAAAAAAATCGGACGGAGGCTCTAGGTTTCAAGAGGGTCAAGCCCTCAAGACTTCAAGGTTCAGAACTTCCGAGAGGCGGCCAGACCGATGTAGTAGTGGCGGCGGTCGTCCCAGTAGTAGTAGACATTGAGACCGCACTCGTCGAAGTAGCCGACATAGACACGGCGGCCGCCCGAAGTGACACACTCGCAACGGGCATACCGTGAGAGGTTCACGAAGTTGCCTGTCTTACGGAAGACGAGCAGGTCTTTCGTGGCCTCGGTCATGGCAGACGGCACTTCGTAGTCGGCAGTGAGCATACGCACCTGCTCGTCGTAGGTCTTGTCCTCGGATTTCTGGACGATGTTCTGATGTAGCAGATACCACCTGAAGCTCATCGTGGTCTCCCTCGCAAACTTCTGCTCGGAATACCACGCACTCGGAGCGTAGGAGCCAAACTTCGGTTGCCCCGTGGCAGGATGAAGCTCCTGCAATTTCAGGATGGTGAGCGGCTTGCCGTTGATGCGGTCTAGCCCCACGAAGGCGAAGTGGCAGTCCTTCACCACCTTGTCGCAGAGCGGGCAGGTGGAGTTGAGAATGTCCTCGCCCCACGGGAACTCGGCGACCTGACGGAGTTGCTTCTGACTGAAGTTCACGCCGTAGAGAGCTGACCAGTCCTCCACGCCAAAGAAGTTCTTGCCCATGACTGCACGGGCGAGCTTCTGGTGTATGGAGGCGTCGAGACCGCCTCGGAGCATGAACTCCGCCACCCGCTTGGCGTAGTCTGGTTCGGCACGAAGCCTTGCCAGATGGTCAGGGGTGACGCCGTGGTCTTGGAGCACCTTGAGAGTAGCCCCAAGCTCACCGAACTCTACTTTCCAGAGACCGCTTTGGGTTGTGCTTTTCATAGCACTTTCCTCCTTTTGTTGAATTTTCTCTCTTTGTCCCACTGAAGGACTTTAGAGAGAGGCAACCGTATCCGACGGCTTGCGGTCTCATCTCGGAATGAGACGAGCACCTTAGAAACCAAGTGTTTGGCGTCCAAAATGCTCGTCTCACTGATTTTCAATAAACACCATAATTATAGCAAATCGTCAACAAAAAGTCAATAGCGGTATTTTTCAAACAATAGTGAATGGTGCGGTAGGGTAAGTTTATGAGTTGGAATATTATCTCAAATCAGGGATATAAATATACGCATTTTGTCGCTCAAAAATGGTTCTAACATTGTTCACAGTGCAGAGCGGGAATATGTGCAGAATTTGTATAATCCGTAGGCTTTAGTTCGTGAAATGGAGGGGGTATAAAAAGAGGCCGTAGCCCAAACAGGCCACGGCGCGCTGATTGTGCAATGAGCAGAAGCTCCTAGACCCCGCGTTGCCGCATTGATTCGAAGTGCTCATAGGTTCCTGGGGTCTGACGCCTAAGTTCCTCAATTTCCTCAAGCACTGCAAGCGCCCAGCCCGCTGGTACAAGCACATCCTGTTCAGCGAATTGATCTACATATCGTCTTCCACCACCGTCGCGCTTTTCCAGATCAGCCCGTCGCCATGGGAACCGACACTCCTCGAAAAACCTGAATCGGTTCGGCGAGTCATCAGGCTCGAGGATATATAGACCTCCTCCTAAGTCTGCGTACTGAAGAAGGAGTTCGCCGGGCGAGATCTTAGCCGCCACAGCTACTTCTTGGAGCTTTTCCCACCCCCAATCTATGCCAGGGGGTTTCCCGCCGATATAACTCCTGACCTTGTAAACGGCGGGCTTTGCAACCCTTACCTCAACGATGCCGTAAAACACGTCTCCCTCCTTGCCGTCTGTTGACGGCTGGTTAGAAGGCTGTTTTGTGACACCCCACAGTCTGGGGCAATAATAGAATAATACTAGACGTATCATTTTGTCAAGCACAGGGCTTGTCGTGGAGGCGTGTCAACCAAGCATCATGGGTTTTCAATCAACCTTAAAATTTAGGCCAGCGCGCCGGATCAACTTGGTTGGGGTCGGAAAGGGCCAGGGTTTCCATCTCTGCTACAAGACCATACGGCAAAGGACCCCGCTCTGCCGCGCGAACCGCACTAGAAAGATGCCCAAGGTTATTCGTTCCAATGAGTATGGTGGAAATAAAAGGGTTGGATAGGGCAAATCTTATGGCAAAAGTCGGCAAGTCCACGCCATACCTTGCCGCAAGATCATATACTTGAGATGCTACAGATGCTAGGGGTTGAAGAATCGGGGGGTAATTCAGGACCGCTCCGCTTAAAACTCCTTTTAAAAGCACGGACCGGTTGATAATGCCTACACCGTTAGAATAAGCAAGGGGTAGAACCCTACGACTCATCCGCTGATCAATAATGCTATAGGCAGTCTGCACTACCTCAAAAAAACCACCGCTAACTGCTGCCAAGGCCGCCTCCTCCCCCCTTGTGCTAATACCAACATGAAGCGCCTTACCCTCGTCTTTGAATTTCTGCAGAATATCTGTCAGTTCCCGCCCCGTGATATCTTCTGCGCTTCCGCCATGAAGCATAAGAAGGGGCAAAACATCCAGCTTGAGAATGCGGAGACTGTCTTCAACTTCTTTTCTGATTCTTCGTTCCACCTCAGCGCTTTCAGGACGCTCTCCTTTGTCCAAAAAACTCCCGCACTTGGTACCAATCACCACTCCCGGATTTTTGGCAATACCCGACTTCCCAATTCGCTCCTCGGCCAGACCGTAAAATGCCGCCGTATCAAAATAAGTGATGCCCATCCCCACCGCAATGTTTAATAGCCTGATGGCTTCTTTCTCGTCCGGAAGACTACGCTTCCCCAGCCCGTAGGCAAAACCAATTTCTGCTGTTCCAAGTCCAAGACGAGAAACAACCAAACCCGTTCTACCGAGAACACGGGTTGGAATCCTACTTGCTTCTTGCCAGCACAACATCAACTGCCTCCTCTAAAATATCAAGCCCCTCCTCGAGTGCGTCTTGAGCAATCGTGAGAGGCGGACCGATTTTTATTGTACCGATATTGGTCTTAATTAGCAAGAGACCGGAAGCAATGCACCTTCGCACGATCTCACTGCAGGTTTTAACATCAAGGTCGTTGCTCTCTTTATTACCAAAATGTATGCCGGCCAGAAGCCCACGGGAAGAAATAAATTTGATTCTTTCCGGATATTTACGCTGCAGTTTCTCCAGCCGTTCTAAAAGTATTGCTCCGAGCCTGTTCGATCGCTCCACTAATTTTTCATCATGCAACACCTCCAAATTTCCGATACCGGCAGCAACGGAAAGAACGTTACCGGTATGCGTACTGGTAACTCCGGCATGATTCAGTATCTCCCGCGGACCAAGCACTGCTGACAAGGGCAAGGAGGAAGAAATACCCTTGCCGCAGCAGACCAGATCCGCCTCCACCCCAAAATGTTCATAAGCAAACCACATGCCGGTTCTACCAAAACCCGACTGCACTTCGTCAAAAATAACCAATACTTGATTGCGCTTGGCCCAAGAAGCAAGCGCCTGTACGTAACTTTTAGGGAAGAAACAAGCGCTCCAACCCTGATACGGCTCCATAAATACGGCGGCAATGCTCTCGCTTTTTACTCCCTTGGCTTCCAAAGCCGCAATTGACTCTTTAAAAAAACTGGCCCCATTAGTTTCGTCAATCCCACGGCGATAGTCCGGGTAGGGCAGATGGTAAATGGCCGGATCGTGCCATGGCATCCACACCTTGTCTTTAGGTTTCCCGCCTATCATTAAACTTCCCAGTGTTTTACCGTGAAAAGCATCCTCAAAGCCAATGATACCAACTTTGTGAGGATTGATTTTTTGCCCATGAATACGGCTAAGTTTCAAGGCGCATTCGTTTGTTTCCGAACCAGTGGCATACAAAACAACCTGATTAAATTTTTGCGGGGTCAATTCAAGCAGCAACTCAATAAACCGCAGTTTATCTTCGGTGGCATATAAATAATTGAAGAGGTGGCCTCGATCCAAACGCGCCTGAATAGCGGTCTTGACGCGAGGGTGCGAGTGGCCGGTATTGGCCACAAAAATTCCTGAAGTGAAATCTATCCATTGATTGCCAAAGCGGTCAAAAACTAAAAAATCTTTGGCGCGATCCCAAAGCACAAAGTCATCTTCACAGGTTGCTTCCGGCTCTAAGGTTTTGAGCCGTTGGATTATCCGAACGGCCTCCTGATTTTCTTCCAAATTTGAAACTTGGGCGTAAGTCATAAAATAGGAGGGTAGCGTTTTTTAAGCTCTTCGTGCAGGGGATGCCCCTTACGAGAGAGTTGGTACTCCATATACATAAGTTCTTCCGGGCTATCTATTTCTCCCACTAGGGGTGTGACAAATCCCTGAATTTTATCTCCATAGGCGCTATTTGTACGCTTCATAACCTCGGTTTTTACAATATCCACATAACCGTTGGGGTGAAAGGTCTGGGGAAGAAGGTGGCGCGGGATATCGTAATAATTTCTTACCGGATAATCAGGAAAAAGACCAGCCAAATATTTTCCCTCAAGTTTCAAATACTTATAGGCAGTTTCAATACTCTCATGGGCCGAGCGCAAAGACGTGGTTTCGGGATTAGCCAGAAATTCCTCCACTGCGCGGTCAAGGTCTGCAGGATCGCGCAGGGGCGTGGTGGGACGAAGGTAAACTATAATTTCGGGCTCGCTTCCCTCCTGCTCCTTCAGCCAATCCGCAACGTGTACCAACACCTCTCTATCTCCCGAATGATCCTGGGAAATTTCGGCAGGACGAATAAACGGAACTTCTGCTCCGTATTTTTTTGCCACCTCGGCGATTTCCTCCGCATCGGTAGAAACAATCACCCTGCTGATTTTTTTGGCGAGGCGCGCTGCTAAAATAGAGTAAGCAAGCATGGGATATCCTGCCAGAGGCACAATGTTTTTTTTGGGAATACTTTTGCTCCCTATGCGCGCGGGAATAAGGACTAACATTTATTTTATACCGCTTCCCAAGACCATAAGATCCAGAGACCAGCGAATAAATTTAATGTTAATGTCGGAGCTGGGATACATGATACGGCGCAGGACCCAAGAAATAATTTTTAAAAAAGGCAGCTTCCAAATTACGGGCAGTTGATAAAATTGCTCGGAGGAAACTTGGCGGAAAGAAAAAAGCAGCAATAAATCACGCAGCCCCGCCGTGGTATAAGGATGGACATGGGTGTAGTCATCATAGAAAATCCTAAGGCCGGTTTTCCAGTCAGGGGTCATAGTTATAATTCTTCCGCCCGGCCTTAAAATCCTGTACGACTCACAAATAAAGTTTTCTGGGTTGGGCAGATGCTCAATAACAGACTTGGAAAATACTACATCAAAACTATTATCAGAAAACGGCCAGCGGTTTCTAGAAAAATCAATTTTACTTACGCGTATGCCGCTACGCCCCAGCTCACTTACAGAAAAGTCAGAGGAATCAAGACCCTCCACTTCTAAACCATTTTCTTTAAATCCCAAAGTAAAATCTCCTCGCCCGCATCCCACATCTAAAAGAAGAGACCCGCCCGGAATCCGGAAGCGGTCTATCAGATACTTTGTAAGTTTTTTGGGGTAGCTGGTCTTGGGTCTTACCTTCTCGTTATAAATAGTTTGAACGTAATCTTGTTTCATCAAATAAGTGTGGCTTTGCGGCGGAGTTTGGTTTGTATGGGCTCCTCTGACGCCAAAACCGCTTTCTTGGGCTCTCCCAAATACGCTTTTACCGCCCTTATCTCGGACATGAGGCGGTTAAGTCCTGTAAGCTCAAGGCTGGCTGCTTGATCCGAACCCCACATAGCGCGATCCAAAGTAATATGCCTTTCTACCATACAAGCACCCAAGGTTGCTGCCACCAGTGTCGGATACGCGCCGACTTCATGACCGGAGTACCCAATAAAGGCGCGCGGATATTTCTTAATTAAATGCGGTATGGTGGCAAGATGAAGTTCTTCGTGATTGGCAGGATATGTGGATACGCAATGCAGCAGCACGAGATTATCCTCGCCCAAAAAATTCACCATGCGAGCAGTGGCCGCCTCGTCCGACATGCCGGTAGAAACAACTATGGGTCTGCCTTTGGATTTAATATATGCCATAAGTTCCCGGTCTTGATTACAGGCCGAGGCAACTTTGTAACAGGGTGGATCATATTGTTCCAGAAAATCTACACTTGCTTCGTCCCAAGGAGAAGCATACCACAAAATGCTCTTGGCTTTGCAGTATTTATCAATTTCATCATACTGTTTCTTGTCAAATTCCAGTCCGCGTTTCAAATCGCCATTGGTAGACCCAAACGGATTCTCGCGGGGACGAGCAAGCTCCTCCGAAGTATACACCACATCCACGGTTCGCTTCTGAAATTTTACCGCATCACAGCCCGCCTCCACCGCGCCATCAATCAACTTCTTGGCGGTTTCCACGTTGCCGTTATGGTTGATGCCTATTTCTGCCACCACAAAAACTGGTTCTCCGTAACCAACATAACGATCGCCTATTTTAACCCTTCTTTGCCCGTTCATGGTAGGAAATCCGGACGTTGTTTACACTTTTGAGACAACGAAACATACAAGTCTTGTCGAAAAAGTGGAAACAACACCCTAAAATCTTATGACCTCTGCCGGTTAGTTTATAAAACAATCTGGTCCTCGGTAAGCACGGTATCTGCCGGGATATCTACTTTAGCGGTCTTGCCCACCACTGTATGAATCAGTGTCGGTTTTATTCCGTGTCCGGGACTCTTACAAGTAAGCATGTCCTCTCTGACCAAAGTGCCCTGCGGTATGGGAATCTTACTGACCAGACTTTTACCGTGCTTATTGCGCATGGAAATCTCCCTATCGTGTAACCTAACTTCGCGATCTTTCACCGCCCGTTCTATTCTACGAATTTGTTTGACCATCTCTGTAAATTCCAAAGGGTCAAGACTGACTGTGCTGTGGTCTGGTCCGGGCAAGGCTTTGTCTAGTGTAAAGTGCCGCTCCACTGACGCGGCCCCCAACGTTACGGCTGCAATAGTAGGTACAAATCCCACTTCGTGGCCGGAGTAACCGACCGGGAGAGGCCGGTAGCGCTCGCGCATAGCAGTAATAGCTCCTATATTCAAATCCTCATCCGGAGTAGGATATATAGACACGCAATGTTTTATAATCAACTGGTTACTGTGTTTCAAAATTGTATTTACCGCTTCGTCCATTTCTTCCTGATCGGCCATGCCTGTTGACATAAAAACTGGCTGTCCGATTTTGGCCACAAATTCCAAAAGTGGCCTGTTGTTTACGTCAAAAGAGGCAATCTTCCAGCAATCCATGCCAATATGCGCTAAAGACTCTGCACTTTTTAAATCAAAAGCTGTTACAAAAAAGGCAAGCCCTAAAGAATGAGCAATGTTTTTAAGCTCCGAAAACTGTTCATCGCTAAGTTCCAATTTCTGCCGGTATTCGCCATAAGTTTTACCCAAAGAAGTAGAATGGGTCTGGGGCTTGGACAAAAGATCTTGCGTAAAGACTTCGTTTAAACGACGTCTCTGAAATTTGACCGCATCCGCACCGGCAAGCGCGGCCGAGATCACTGACTTTCGGGCAAGCTCCATCTCGCCATTATGATTATTGCCGACTTCAGCAATAACAAAGGTAGGGTGGCCCTCCCCCACGTATTTATCACGTATCTTTATGGCTCTGGGAAGCGTTGAATCCAGCCTCATAAATAGTAAAACGTGGCCGTATTGACGGTGGTAACGAGTAACTTCATGCAAATAAGGCCCGTTCAACCAAATCGCATATAATATGTCCAAGTGTTATGTGCGTCTCCTGAATGCGTTGCGTATCGTCTGAAGGCACCACCAAGGCGCAATCAACCAAGTCCTTAAGCTTTCCGCCCCCACGGCCCAAAAATCCGATCACCCGCAAGTTTCGTTTTTTTCCTTCCTCCACTGCCCGCATCACATTGGGCGAGTTGCCACTGGTGCTTATCGCCAACAAAAGATCCTTGGGGTGGTTGGCCAAGGCCTCCACTTGTCTGGCAAAAATCAGATCATATCCGTAATCGTTGCCCAAGGCCGTAAGAATAGAGGTATCAGTAGTAAGCGCTATAGCCGGCAGGGCCCGGCGCTCTTTCCTGAATCTGCCCACCAGTTCTCCGGCTATATGCTGGGCATCAGCCGCACTGCCGCCGTTACCCATAATAAGCACCTTACCCCCGCCTTGATACGTATCCGCGATCATCTCGGCGGCCTGCACTACCAAATCAGCCAGTGTCTCGGCTGATTTTACTTTTACCTCGGCGCTCTCCTGCAATTGTCTTATAACTTCTTTTTTCATACGTAGTGGCTGTCAAAACGCCGACAAGCTTCTTGGTAGCGTTCTGGTGTTCCAATATCTAATAATTCTCCCTTGGCAAGAAATCCTCTACACTTTCCGCTTTCCGCAAGTTTAGGAAAAACGTCATATTCTAAGGAGAATGTTTTATCCTGCGGAAAAAAAACTGTAATTTCTTTCCCCATCAGATATATTCCTGCACTAATAAATCCCCCCACCTTCCCAGCGGGGTATTGGACCCCGCGGGAAGGATTTATACGGCGCCCATTCATCCCCGCAACAAGGGAAGTCTGACTTCCCAAGCTGCGGGAATTCTGGGAAGGTGGGGGGACAAATCGGGCCAGGGTATTTAAATCTTTCTCATGAAAAGCAGTAATGAGGAGGTCGTCATTACAAATTACTGTTCCTCCGTCGGTTTTTGCCCTGACGGCAAGCGCAAACGACGCAACCGGTGCAAGCTTTTTGTGGGTACGCAGGAGTCCGGAAAAATTAACAGGGCAAAAGGAGTCGCCGTTCATTACAAAAAAGGGGTCACTGCTTATAAGCGGGAGTGCTTTTTTCAGAGCTCCCCCCGTTCCCAGAGGCGTCTTCTCCTCCGAAAATAAAATTTTAACATCAGGGTCTTTACCGTATTTTTTTTTCACATGCTCTTTCACCTGTTCACCCAGATGCCCGATACATAAAATAAAACGCCGAAACCCAACCCGACTTAGATCTCCTAGCAAAAGGTCAATAAACGCCAGCTCGCCGATTGGAGCCAATACCTTGGGACGATCCTTCACTACCGTCTGCAAGCGCACTCCAAGGCCCCCGCAAAGAATTACAACATCAGTTTTGGAAAGTGGAACGTACATAAAATAAGCCTCTTAACTAAAACCCCCGTCCCACAAAACAGGCTGCCTTAATTTCCCTGTTTCCGCGCTGCCGTGTCTTACAAAATCCCAGGATTTTTTAAAAATTTTCCACGGTCGCGCGAGGAACGGAAGCTCACGGTCTAAATTGCGTAGACGATATTTTAAATAAAACCACGGGGAGCAGTACTCTTTGACCAAACGTCTGGAATCTGCCAGATGTCCTTTCGAATTAATCACAACCATGCTGTGATCGTATATAAAGTGGTGAAAGGTATTAAGACGGCAAAATTTAACAACCATGCCCTTTTTTATAAACTCCAGCACAAACCCGTTATCGGCGTTGGGACTTTCCGGAAAAAGCATGGCCGAACGCACCAAGGCGTCACGGCGGAAAAACCACCCAACCTCCGCCGCCCCCTTATAACGAAATACGTCCTCTACACTCTTTCCATAATTTACCCCCGGAGGCACGCAGTATTCGGTTATGACACCGTTTCTTTCTTTGGTACCGCCGCAGATCAAAAGATCAATTTCCGGATGCGCTTCCAAAGCTTTAATCGCCTGTTTTACCCCTTCCGGATGATAAATATCATCGTCCATCAGCGGTTTCAAAAACTTTCCCCGCGCCAAAAGTATGGCCTTATTCTGCGCTTCCTGTCCGCAAGTGTCCGGTTCCGAAATAAATACATCTATTAAATCGCGGTAGCGTGCAGCTACTTCTCCCGTGTGATCTACGGAGTCCCCATCTATCACTATAAGTTCGTCCTGGGGTCCAATAAATTTTTTTGCCCCTTCCAGCGCCCGCGCCAAATATTCAGCCCTGTTTTTGGTGATGATAAAAAATGAGACACGCTTGGGAGAATACGCATCAAAAGTATATTTTTCGGCCGTTGTTTTTACTACTGAATTTTTAAAGCTCATCTTGCGGCATTCTATAAATTACTTGGCTTCCCGAGAACTCAAATTTGAAAGGCACTTCCAAGAGTCCTGCTAACGCCTCTTGGACCTTATCGCGTAATTCCGGTTTTACGAAAATAAGCATAAAACCTCCGCCTCCTGCGCCTAAAATCTTGCCCCCCAAGGCTCCGGCATGCATGGCCGCCTCATACACTTCGTCAATAAAAGGGTTGGTAATTTTTGACGAAAGCGACTTCTTAAGACGCCAACCCTCATGCAAGAGTCTGCCCAAACGTTCCACGGACTCCTTGGGACTTACTAGGACTTGGGTAGCCTCGTCAACCAAAGCGTGAAGCGCTTTAAGTTCAATTACCTTATGCGGCGTATTTTTTATCTGCTCGGCCGCAACCTCGGAGGCGTTCCGGGGAAATCCTGTAAAAAAAAGCGCCAAGTGCTTCTCTAGTTCCTGCATACGCTCGCGCGGCAAATCAAGAGGTTTGACCGCGACGTCATCTTTGCCTCCGAATCTGATTTGGTTAAGACCGCCAAAAGCAGCGATGGCCTGATCCTGCGACCCCACGTTCTCCCCAATTCTTTTCTGTTCTACGTGAATAGCGTCCAGCGCAAGCTTAAGCTTGCTGACTTCCTGTCCCCGCAGGGCGTAAAGGGAATTCAGAAGGCCTACGGTAAAAGAGGAACTTGAACCGAGCCCCGACATACCCGGCACATCGGTATTATGTTGTATTTCCACCCCTTCATTAAATTCCAAATGATTCAGGCATTCACGAACCGAGGGGTGCTCAATCTCGGCAATAGTCTTTGTTTCCTCGTATTTGCTGTAACGGATGCGGTAGTTGCAATCAAAAAAAGGCGGAAGATACCGGCTGATAACATAACAATATTTATTGATGGAAGCCGAAAGCACTGCTCCTCCATTTTTTTTGTACCAGACCGGATAGTCAGTTCCACCACCGAAAAAAGAGATACGAAAAGGTGTACGGGTGATTATCATGGTTAAATCGCTAACTGTTATTAAAACGTGGCAGAGTCCCTATTGGTTTTGTGTGGAATCATAATTCCCCACCGTGGTGGGGAATGAATTTAACGCCTGATATAAACATCAAATTTACTGCATACGACATCGGCAAATTGCTTTCCCGTATCAGTCACAACGATGGTGTCATCCGTAAGTTCAACGATGCCGTCATCTTGACACTGCTGCAGCGCTACCATCTCGGGCTGGAAATATTCCGCAAATCTTATATCGTACTTCGTCTCCAGCTCCCTTAAATCAAGTAAAAAGTAATTGCGGATGGTCTGTATAATTTCACGACGGAGCTGGTCGTCCCGACTCAGCTTGTGTCCCCGGAAAACTGGAAATTGGTTATGCAGAACGGCTGCCGTATAATCTTTAAGTCCGGTTTCGGGCGAACTAAAAATATTTTGAAAGTCGTAAAGCGATGCCAAACCGCTCACTGCGCCAACCCCAACACCCAAGACCGCCTGATACCTGCCGGCTGTAACGCCCATACGGTTCCAGGCCATTTTTCCTTCCCTCATGGCCTCAACTACATCATCGGCGGGTTTTGCAAAATGGTCATAACCAGTACGAATATATCCCCCTTCCGTTAAAATTTCCGTGGCCTCAAGAAACAACATCTTGCGCTCGGCATTATCAGGGAAAGACGGCATCAACAACTGGTGAGGGAAAAATTGCGGTATAAAGTGCATATAGTTTAAGCAGATCCTGTCCGGAGCCATTTCCACTACCTTTTTCATGGTCCTACGCATAGATTCTCTGGTTTGCTTGGGTAAACCGCAGATAATGTCAAAGTTTATTCCGTTTCTAAAAAGGCGCCGCAGCTCTGGAGCAATAAGTCTCTCAGTTAACACGGCCGGTTGTACCCGCGCCACTGCCTTTTGCACTTCCAAATCAAAATCCTGAACGCCAAAAGAAACTCTGGAAATGCCCTTGCTGGCATAATAGCGCATCCCTTCTTCTTTCACGTGACGCGGATCAATCTCTATGGCAAACTCGTCCAAAGAATCAAGGTCTGCGACTTCCCTTAACTTTTCAAGCAACCGATCAAAGTCCTCGTTTGTAAGATAGGTCGGAGATCCGCCGCCAAGATGTACCTCCCGAAAATTTGGCCGGATTTTGTTTTCTTCCAAAAACCGCTTTAATAGCTCTACCTCCTGATAAAGCACCTCCAGATATCTTTTTATGTCGCTGTAATTTCTGCTTATAACTACATGGCAGGTACAATAAAGGCACTGGACAGGACAATGGGGAATATGAACATAAAGCATGAGCGGCACCGTCGGATTTCCAAGAAAAAGTTCCCGCAACGCGTCACGATACTGCTTGTCTCCCTCTTCTGCGGACTGGAAAGCAGTCCAAAAACGCAAATTAGGATATTCGGTGTACATAAAAGAGCGTTCACCGTATTTCTTAACCAAACGGGGGTCGGGATTGCGCAGGGTCACGACTCTATCTCCAAAAAGAGAACTGTATAGATTATACAAAAATAGCCGCCATCTGTCGATAGCTAAAAGCCATACCGCATGCCCGCTCCAAAAACTGGAAAACCCGCCTGAAGGGCGGGTAGAAAAACTTAGGCAGGTTGGGAGCGCGTTTCAACCTTGCCGCCAAAAAACTCAAAAGAATTCAGTCCTCTCTCCCTAAGTCTTTGTAGAAGCTCCGTATAATTTTTGATAATTTGCTCCGGGGTCATACTTCTCCCCCAAGGAGTTTCTTCTTCATATACAAAAGTAAGTTGCGGCAGCTCGTCCCTGTACTTCCCGTGCTGATGCATCATCTTTTTCCAGTCACGGAGCACTTCCCGAATACCAAATCTTTCCGGATGATTATAAACTTCTGTCCCCGGACGTAACGTAAAAATAGCCAAATAAACAAGGTCGGGTTGGGTTTCTTCAATAAAAGACCACGTTCGCTCCACAATGTCCTCTGGCTCTCCCGGAAGACCAATAATTAAATAGATCCTTGCCTCAATGTCATTTTCTTTCAGCACCCTTATGGTGTTTTTAGCTCCTTCAACCGTGGTACGCTTGTTAATTATATCAAGCGATCTTTGCCAAACGCTCTCTACTCCCAAACCCATGGCCATGCATCCGCTTTGTCTGGCCAAAGCCGCAAGAGAGGACGTAATCCCATCCACACGACATTGCCCCCTCCAAACAATGCTGGTTCTGCCTATGGCTTCCAGATGACGCTGGGCCTGATCCTCTTTTAGGGGAAGAACGATTTCGTCCGAAAGCGACAAACCCTGAATTCCATATTGGGATTTAAGATATTCTATTTCCTCTTCCACCCTTTCAGGGGCCCGATATCTTATACCGGGCACCTCAAGCCGCGCATACTCAATGGCGCAAAAATGACAGCGGTACGGACACCCCCTACTAAACATGGCCGTAGTGCCCAAAAGTTCTTCATAGCCCATTTTGTGTTTGAGATTCATAACACTCTTCCTTGCAGTTGCGCTAGCCGGAAGAAAATGTCTGCGCCAGTGAGGATAAATATTAATATCTACCGGTTTTGGGTCTCTATATATACGCTCTAGCCTCTGCCCCATGAAGTCTTCCAGCGCCTGAATAACGGTTCGTTCTCCTTCGCCCAGAATTAAAGCATCAAATACCTCCAGTGACTCTTGAGTAAACATATTAGCATGCGGCCCGCCCGCAATGTGCCGCGCCCGGGGATAGTGACTGCGCAACGATTTCACTATGGAACATTGCTCTTCATAGTCCAGGGTATAAACAGAATGCAGATAAACATCGCACTCGGGAATGTGGTAGATGGCCGAGTCTCTTTTGATGCCGCGTAGATCAACTAATCTGGCCTCCACGTCGCGTCCGAAGTGATCCTCCAAAATGGTTAATAACTGAAAGTGAACAAAGGGGTCCCCGCGAAAAGGGTCAAACAGATAGTCGCTCGACGGGAATATAAATCCTACCTCCAGCATTTTTTGTCCCTGTTATAAAAGATCATTATTTTTAATTTTACTATAAAAACTGCTCTCTAGCAAGCTTGGCATGGAAACTTGGATGATTATTGGCGTCAAACTTAAAAAGAAAGTACCGCATCGGGGTGATGCGGCAGTAAGTATCTGCTGCTTAATTAGCTGGCTGACGGAGTCGTATATCTTCTTCCACGCGGCGCATAATCTCGTTTAGTCCGAGGACGGCAAAACGCAAACGCCAGTAGGCTACGCTTTCGGAGAATGTCTTGGCCAGCGCAAGTCGTCTTTGGGCCTCTTCCGGTCTTCCCAACTTAAATTCCAAAACTGCAAAATAAAGATTGACTAGAGCGTTATTGGCGTGGGTTTTGTCGCAAATGTTCACAAAGAGCTTTCTTAACATTTCAAGTTTTATAGGATTTTCCTCCCGCCAGATTTTTCCTTCATAATTTATTTTCCAGTCCATCACCATCCAAATATCCGCGATCTCGTCTCTCTGGGGAACATAAACAGGATCTCCATCCAGTAAATTTACAAATTCCTTGGCCCGCTCCTTTTGTCCGGCGACATTACGGATATGCTGTCCGGTGGATCCTGTAAACGGCCGCTCTGTTCCGTCAATCAGCTGCTGTTGGGTAAGAAGACCGGTATTGAGCGCGTGGTTGGTAATTTCTACGCCGGGAATGTAGTTCAAAACCTGAATAGTGGACCAATCGGGCTGCGTTTCAACGCAAAGCTTAATGGTCTGCCAAACCTCACCAATAGTTTCATCAGGAAACCCAACGATTAAAAGAAACTTGGTAAAAATCTGGGGATATTTTCGCAGTATCTCCATGCAACGGTGGAAGTGGCGCACACCGCTAGGTTTCTTAACGGATCGCAAAATCCTCTCACTGCCTGACTCTACGCCAAAACTCAAGCCAATGCATCCTGATTCGTACGCGGCCTGTGCAATTTCCTCGGTCATGGCAGAAGCAATGATGCCATTGGACGCATCCCACGTGATTCCAAGGTTCCTCCTGACCATTTCGTTAAATAAAGCCACCGGGCCTCCATAAAGAAGATCATCGTCCAGCCACATAATATGCCGGACTCCATAGGTATCACGGATGTACTCAATTTCATCCACCACGTCGCTAGCCGGCCGGTCAAAGACTCCCCGACCGTTAAAATTACGTACCGAACAGAAAGTGCATTGAGCCCGACACCCGACGTTAGCCAGAACCGTAGAAGCGCGGGTGCCTTCCGGCCATAACCAATAGTAAACCCCTATTCGTCCGTTTTTGGGACTGTAATCGCCAATCCTTAAATCATGGTAGTAGGGCCGGACACTTACCGAGGTTCTGTTTTTAGCGGCCCTGTTTTTTAAAACGGTATATTCGCCATCAATTAGCGCGGCTATCTGTGATAGCGCCTCTTCTCCGGCTCTGCCGTTTACAAAATCCAGCAAGTCACCAAAAGCCGTATTGCCTTCGTAAAGACCAATAAAATCAATCTCCGGACAATCTTTCAAAACCATTTCTCCTGCCTGCGTAGTATGTACTCCTCCGGCAATAATGGAGACGTAGGGATAATTTTCACGGATAAACTCCGCAGTTCTTTTCATGGCGCGGTGTGTAACTGTAAACATGCAGGTCAGAGCAACAAGGTCGGGTTGAAAATTTTCTATCCTTTCCCGAAGCCATTCTTCCCACACATCGTAGTTAAACCCCTGACGCCCTGATTGTAATTCTTCCTGAAGATCAAAGTTGAGATCAATAAGGTCTGTCTCGTATCCGCGCTCTCTTAGGTTTCGGGAAAGAACGCCAAGCCCGTATGGAGGATAAACCGGATAGCGATTACCGACTGCAACTTCCACAGAGTAATCTTCTTTGGGAACATGGACCGGATTAACCAGTAGAACACGACGGCAACCTTGAGGCAATTTAAATCGTAGCTTCTCGGCTATTAGGCGCCGAAGCAGGTTATCTGCCTTTGACGTAACTGTTTTTAGCTCCACCACCAGCTGCCCCAATATCGTCTTAAGTGCTGGTCATTATTATACTACAAAACCAGTTTCAAACAAGACCGGAATCAAAAACTAAATCTCCACCCAAGGGTGGAGAGACAATTAACTAGAGAAGAGATTAAATCGTGTCTGCCGGGCGAAATCTTTGTGGGTACGGTACCACTCCACAGTTTCGCGAATTCCTTCCTCCAACGAAATCTGCGGCTCAAAACCAAGAGACCGCGCTCTTTGAACGTCCAGGACTCTTCGGCGGTCGCCGCTGGGCCCGGAATCCTTCCAAATTGTTTTCGGCGTACACTCTGAATGCCGTAAAACTATCTCTAACACCTGCCGTATGGTGTATCCTATGCCACTTCCCAGATTTACCGGCTCGGAGACTCCTTTCTTGGCAACCAGCATCATTCCTCGCGCCACGTCCCGCGCATGAATGAAGTCCCTCACCTGCAGTCCGTCACTTTCCATCCTCAAAGGATTCCTGCCGCCTACTGCCTCCCGAATCAAATAAGGAATCACCATGGCCGCATCCGACTCAAAATCATCATACGGTCCATAGGTATTGGCCGGACGCACAATGGAAATTTTTTCCCAACCATACTGGAGCCTATAGGCTTCGGCCTGAATCTCCCCCATGCGTTTAGCCAGCCCCGCAAACCAATCATTCTTAGAAGGAAAACCTTTCCAGACGTCATCTTCGTGGAATACTTCAGCCGGAGGATAAACGGCAAGAGAGCTTGCCAGTAAATAACCGTCAGCCCCCTTCTCCCGAGCGGCGCTAAGCATGTTTACGTCAAGCATCAAATTCATTTCAAAAAGCGTAGCGGGTTTTTCTTTGTTAAACCGCGGGGGGCCCTTGGCACATAATAAATTAAACACATAGTCCATCCCCTCGCAGACATGCAAACAATTATCCATTTTTAGCAAATCAATCTTGCGAAACTCTGCTTGCTTGTGCGCACGCGATTCATGATCCAGAGATGCGATCCGGACTTGAGCTCCTTCCTGAATTAAAATCTCCACCAAGGGTATTCCAATAAGCCCAGTGCCTCCGGCAACCAACACTTTTTTATTGGCGAAGTCAAACATTAGAAGTGCCCTGCTTTTTCGGGTTCACATTTGATATTGCCATAAAGATACGCGCCTCTTTTGTTGCCATACCAGACAACAAGTTTATACCAATCCTCCCAGCTCTGCCAATGCTCGCTGTTGCGATCAACCCTGTAAATAAAACTTCCCCGGACAAGCGCTACGTCACACATTGCGCGTACGCCCCGATAAAATTCCCAGATATTGTAGGAGAGCGTAAGAACGGTGTCTTCTTCAACAAAGGGAAGTTTTATAAGACCCTGATTAAGCTCTATGGCTTGACGGAGTAACTCTTCGTCAACAACGATATTATTTGTTCTGAAGAACTGCGTAAGGACCCGCCGGGCCTCGTCATAAAATTGATCCAGTTTTCCTTCTCTGCAAAGCTTAATAAAGATAAATTCGTCCACCGGCCAATAGATATTCAACCACTCCGGCGCCGGACAATACTCTATGCCCCCGGCCATAATGCTTTTTGCCTTTGCGCGGAAAAAAGATTGTATTTCCTTAAGCACCGGGAATTCTTCCAGTTCCCCTTCGGTAAATACCTCAATCAGACGACGATAAGACACGCCCGTGGTTTGACGCAAAACTATCAACGGTATCTGAAAAACTTTGTCAAAGTGCAGAAGCGAGGTCGTCCAGCAAAACACTCTGGTGCGCGCCCAGTCTTCCCGCGTCAGGGTGCTGGTTTCTACCACAATATCTTCGCTTTCTGCTACCTGATCTGGTGTTTCATCAATAACACCGTGAAAGATAACTGCTTTAACCTCAACGGTTTTAAGTCCATACCTCGCTACATACTGCGGATCGGACATGGGAGCATTGGGCATCATAGAAAGATTGCCAAACTGAATCCGGTTGTGCTGTCCCTGCTCAATGGTAAGCGCAACTCCATCGGCAAAAGAATTATAGGTTTCTTGGGGTAAAGCAATAAGCATATCGCTGTAAGTATCAATGCCGGCCTCGGTAAACCTTCTCTGAAGATTACGGAAGGCATCCATAGAAATATTTGTTCTCTCCACTGCCCGCAAAACTTCCGGATCCTGCGACTGAAAAGCAATGGTTACACCGGTACTTAAACCGGCATCGGCAAGAATTTTTTGCGTCTGAAAAATACGTTCCTCTGCGTTTTTGGCATTCTGCGTAGAAAGGGCTCTGGGCAGACCGTAGTGCGCTTTGATCTCCGCGGCTTTTCGTGCAATATCAACGTCTCTCGGCAGCAGTCCGAAGTTGGCGTCACAACAAAATATAAACTGTATCTTATGCTGCGCAAACCACTCCAGCTCTTTAAACAAAATCTCCAGATCAAATCTAATTACTTTATTTTTAGTGTTGGAGCCCCAGTCGCAGAAAGAACAAAAAAAAGGACAGCCGCGATTAGTTTCCCACAACGCATCCCATCTTTGATTAGGGTATGCTTCCATCAAAGGAGTAAAGGTTCCGTTAAGGTAGGGTGAGGGCATGACAGCGAGACTTCGCATCCTCGGAAGCCATTGCGTCTGAACACAGTTGCCCGAAGGGTCCAGAAAACTTACCGAAGGTACTTCCCCCCATTCTCCGGAAAAACTTTTTTCCAAAATATGGACAAAGGCTTGTTCTCCCTCGTTATGGCAGGCAAGATCTACAAAACGGTTTTTTCTCAAAAATTCTTCCGAACGATCCGGTACTTCGGGCCCGCCAAAAACAGTAATAACACTTGGTCTTTTTTGTTTTAGGCGCCGGGCAATTTCCAAAGAAATATTGCGGTTCCAAACATAAAGACTGAATCCAACAAGATCAGCCTCCAGCAGATGCTCCACGGCGATGTCGACCGGAATACGTTTGTAAACCGGCAGAAGAAATTGGTAGTTTCCGGGGTCAGCAACATTCTTTTGAGCATAAACCTGAAGGTCGGCGACCGAAAGCGGAAGATACGTTACTCCGGAGAATTCATTATTGATCTGCACCAAACCTATTTTCAGCGCCATCTGGTCTCACCTCTTTTCAAAGATCATTCCCACTTTGGATTATAACGATATTACAATAAATGAAGTCATATGGCAAGAAAAAATATAGGGGGAATCCACGCATTGTTAACACTTTCCTCCGTCCCGCTTTTGATAAAAAGGTATTGGGGGTAAAGATGCTCGGCGAAGTAAAGACGCCCCTCTTTTATTCTCCCCGCCTCGCTAAGCGTCCGTGCCGCCCCGTAGGTTATGTCCTTGATACTTATTCCTCGCTGACAGCGGCACTTCCGATTCTTTCCCCCAGTGAGGGGCTCGACCCCGCGTACTTATAACCGAAAGCGGGGCGGAGGTACGAAAGCGTGGTTGAGCGGATGGGAGTGAACGAGGAAGTTTGGTCGAGGCTATGTTCGCCTGAAGACAATGGGAGGAGCGATTTGCTTAGTTCCGAGCCGTAAGGCTAGGAAAATCGCGACGACCCTTAGCGAGCTTGCCGCTGGAGCAAGCGAGTCGTGTCTGAAGGCGAATATGGCGGAGGGCACCGAATTCCTAGTATATCCTGATCATCAGAACACTCAACCGCGCTTTCAGTATTAACAACGCGACTAAATTTTATAGAAAAAAACGGCCTGATCTGTCGATAGGCCGTTAAAGCTGTGGTTGCACCAAATTCGCTGGTGCGATAAATTAAATAATTGATTGATGCAGAGTAATCTCGTACGCCACTTCACGACGTCGGGATCCCAAGGTGTAATTTTCGCCGCGCAAAATATACATAATACCAAAGTGGGGCCTGGAACGTACAACAGAAGTATTGGGATAAGAGCCGTGAATCAGGTTACCGTGCTGAACGTATAAAGATCCTTTCGGTAAATAAAGATCACTTTTGTCATAATGAGCAGGGACCCCTACTTCATTGCCGGGATTGTCCTGCGGATCAAAACTTGGGTGCGGTACAAACGGCAGAAGCGGCTCGTGATGTGATTGCGGATAAAGATACATGCCACCGTTTTCCGGATCACTATCTGCCAGAGAAAAAATGGCCGAGAGCGATACACCACGGCGCGCCCGAAGATAAGCATTGTCCTGATGCGGACGCCAAGCGTGTCTGGCAAAAGGCGTACCGGGCTTTTTAAATAAAACTTGCGACCCGATGCATAATGCCTCTCCACCCAGCACCTCTTCAACTATCGCCACAAGTAACGGCTGTTTTATTAAATGCAGAATTTCTGGTGCCTTCAACTCAATGTTTAAAATCCCCGGGAAGTCCGACTCCGCGTGCGCTTCAAAAATTGCAAGTAACCAAGCGCAGTAGTCAGATGAAAGAAGGTTGTTAACGACCAAATAGCCCTTTTCTGCATAAAAAATTCTCTCGGCTTCAGTCAGTACTGACGGCATGATCTCTACCACCTCGATGTCCTTTAAATTATGGTACTTGAGGGCCGTTTAGGAGTCAAGATGAAAAATTTATCGGTACAAAAAAGGGGTTCTAGACCCCTTTTGGTTATTATAGAGGTTATGTAAACCGCCTGCATCTAACAGCTTTTTTCCAGGATTCGTGGCCGCAAGCTAAACACGCTTCTTTTCTCTGCGCTATTCTGCCCGGCACAAAGTTCTTGCCCTTGCTGATTCCTAAAGTGCCGTAAGGCACAAGCAACATGGCCCGCGACCTTTCAGACTCATTGGAACGCGATCCATGAATAACGTTGCCATGCAGAAAAAGAACACTACCTTTCTTAAATTCAAGATCAACGGCTTGGTACCTGGATGGAACTTCTACGCAATGTCCCGGACTTTTTCCTGATTTCTCATGGAAACTTTTTACTTTAACGCTCGGCAGTATAGGCTCTTTATGTGAGCCGGGATAAATATACATTCCGCCATTCTCAACAGTGTGATCTTCAAGAGCAATGTTGCCGGTAATGTACATACCGTAATCTGCCTGCGGGTAGGCATTGTCTTGATGCGGATTCCATGCCTGCAAGGCATAGGAAGTTCCAGCCCGTTTGAAAAGAACCATGGACTGCAAATGAACAACCTCCGCGAGCTGCAGTATACCTAAAATCTTAACCAGGCGGTGGTCGCTAATCATGGACCAGACAGCCAGACTGTCATCTGCCAAAACCTCCCTGCGCTCAACTTTTTCATTACCGTCTGCATCCTGTTCCTGATACTCAACAAAGCCGCGTTCCAAATTCATGATGCCGCGAAAATCAGGCTTGGCATAGCGCTCATAAACCCGCAGTACGGCTCCGCACTCTGCCGGAACAAAAACATCAGGCACAACTAAATAACCGTTTTCTTTATAAAGTTGTACTTGTACTGAAGTCAGGCCGCACCCGCAAATATCCACGGTCTCTTTCTCCTTTTACAGATGCTTTTTGGAGTATAAAGACTCGGCGTGGCCGTGTCAAATAGCATGAATGGTGATCTCCGCCTATATCATACTCTGTATAAGCGGATGGTCTTTGAGTTCTGTAAACTCCTCTAGTACTTCGTCCGCCTCCGCGAGCTGCTCGCGACCCAAGGTGGAAGCTATAGCAATGCAGTAAGCCCCGGCGGCTTTAGCGGCCCTTATTCCCAAGGGCGCATTTTCTACCACTACACATTTTTCAGGATCAACACCCAGCATCCTTGCGCCTTTCAGATACGGATCTGGAAAGGGCTTACCGCGCTCTGTCATCTCGCCTGTTATAATAGCCTTAAATTTTTCCAAAAAAGATGACGGTACAGTTACGGAAATTCTTTTAAACTGTCCGCCGCTTACGATAGCAAGGGGCACCCCTCGCTGATGCAAAGATTCCACGAGCTCCTCCACACCCGAATAAAACTTAAGCTGTTTACGGTGTCCGACGTAATGGCGATCTTTTTGCGCAACAATCTGATCGGCTAAAGTCAGGGCGTCAGGCCTGTCACCAAGTCCGCAAAAAATCTTAGCCATCTCACGGGTAGGCATACCCTCATGCGGCAAAAATTCTTCCCGCGTGAGGGCAATACCAAAATCTGCCAAGACCGAATGCCACGCCCTAAAATGATCTTCCATGGTGTCGGCCAAAACCCCGTCAAAATCAAATAATATTCCTCTAAAATTTCTCATGTAAGCAGTTGAAGCGTTTCTCTCATCCACTCACCCATGTATTTATAATGAGGACTTGTAACTAAGTTACCGTCTACCACCACCGACGCATCCTCGTAAGTAGCCCCCGCATTTTCAATGTCGTCCTTAATGCTGTAGTAACCGGAGATTTTTCTGCCCTTGATAATTTTGGCGGAAATCAAAAGCTGAGAGCCGTGGCATATCGCAGCAATAACCTTACCTTTTTCGTGAAATTCCCTGATAATGCGCAAAATGTCCTGATCCTGTCTTAAATACTCCAAAGACCGTGCGCCTCCGGGAAGAATAAGTAAATCGTAATTATCAATTTTAATTTCAGGTATGTCTAGGGTTGGCACTACTTTTACGCCTATTACGCCGAAAACCGTTTCTTTGTCCCGTACCGCAACATCAACACCCCAACCCGCCTCCTGAAGACGATAGTAAGGATAAACATATTCCACATCCTGCACAAATTTTCCGGTTATAATTAATGCTTTCCTCATGCCACTGTTTTTTTAATGGCCATTAATTCCAGAGTTTCGTCATTGGCTAAACCATCCTCACGGGCTAAATGCTGCCACAGCATAGAGTCACCTGTGGCCATTATACCTGTTCTATCCTTGCCTAAAAGTCTTCCCTGAAGCAGCGCAATAACTGTGGGCTCAAAACTATTCAGTTGTTCTTTGAGCTCCGGCCAAGAACCGGCAGTGACTACTACCACCTCGCACTCGCCTATCTTTTTTGTACACCGATACCGTTCCTTCTCATTATGAAAATGGCAGACGGAGTCATCCCGCACCGCATGAAATTCGTGTCCTTCGTAACGTTTTCCCTGCCTGCCGTACTCGTCATCAATTCTAAAAAGATCTGTCTTGCAGGTTGGTGTCTCAACCTCCATAATGACGGCCCAGTCAGGATTTAAAGCCTCAGTCGTATGAAATACCCCCTTTCCAAATATAAGACCCTCGCCGGCTTTAAGTTGGTGTTTGGAACTATAGGTTTTACTGCTAACTTCTCCGGCCAAAACCGTGAGCGAGGTTTTTTTGTTGGGATGACAATGAAAAGATGTTTTTGCCCCTTTTTTCATGTGGAGCGCCCATACAGCTGCGTCTTTATTCTGGAAAATTAAATACTCAAAGCCCCAAGGCTTTTTTATAAGTACGTTCCTGTAATCAAAAGTGTCGTCTAGTTGCTGCAGCTCGCCCGGTGAAAACAGGGTGAGAGCCTTTTTGTCTTTTTCTGACTGTTGAATCCAATGAATCATGGCTGGGGGTCATCTCCAAAACCTTTTTCATAGCGAGGTTGCTCAATCTGCAGCAGAAAAGGGGGTTTAGAGATGGCCCTGTAATAATAAAACGCCGGGGTTTGCTCGCTGGTATCAAATTAAAAACCGTCCCGATTGGTCGGGATGGTCTTAAATGTCTATTCTAGATCATGCTGCACAATATTTTCACGATACCAGGCAAGGGTACGCTTTAACCCCTCATCCAGAAGAATCTGCGGGGTCCAACCAAAATTTCTTTCAGCCTTACTTGAATCCAGAACAGGTTTGGAAGGAATAGCCGACTTGAGGGCGCCAAACTCCACCCTAAGGGGTTTTTGCATCAAAACCATAACCTTCTCCAGAAGCGCGCGCAGGGAAAGAGGGCTACCCGATCCAATACTATAGATCTCAAAGGAACTGGATTGCTTACCCAAAAGTAATTCAATAAAACGTACAAGATCCGAAACATATAGGAGGTCTACTTCCTCGCTTCCATCGCCATCTACGTTGATCGTTCCCCCGTGTGGTGCCGACATGACTTTAGTGATAGCGGTACCGACTGTGCGGGAACTTTCGAGGTTGAATCTGTCATGCGGACCATAAATACTGGCGGGTCGCACAATACTAAATCGTGTCCTACTACGCATTGAATAAAAGTCACAAAGACGCTCTGTATATAATTTTGTTAATGCTGCGCCAATGTCTTTTTTATCAATTCGTCCCTGACCCGTAATGCTTTCCCAATCCGGACGACCCAAACACAGAAAATAAACTGCTGGGCTGCTCAAAAAAATAAATTGTTTAACAGAGTTTCTAGCTGCCTCCTCAAGTAACAACATATTCATCACGATATTAGCGGTTGAATCAAAGTACGGCGGGATCGCCTGATCTTTGGCATCTGAAGTTGCGGCAGCTGCATGAATAACCACATCAAAGCCTACCTGCAATATCTTTGGTATAAGATCAAGATCCCGCAGATCAACCCGAAGAAGCTTGGGGTTTACGCTGAACTTTCGCGAAAAGTAGGTGCCATAAACTTCAAGATCTGCTCGCTGGGAAAGAGCTTCAAACAAATTTCTCCCGATAAAACCCGAGGCGCCGGTGATAAGCACACTCTGCTTTTTTGCATGTGCCATACCAATACCTCCTCCATTTTTTAGGCGCTGTCTATTATGTATCAGTTACTTTACAAATTGTCAATCAACCCGTTTTCAGCGCTTTTATCCACGCACCAAAAGACCACGGGCTTGCCCGTGGAGCTTCATCTTTAAAAAGGAACTAGAACTTATGACTCGCGCCTAGGCGCGAGTCATAAGTTCTTTTACTTTTTTCATAATGCGTTCCGGTGTGGGCGGCAGGTTATCAAGATGGGGCGCAAAACCCGCGGTGCGTTCCTCCAGACACAAAACATCAATCTTCTTTGAGCTTTGGCGCATAATGTCAAAACCAATACACTTGGCCACGCCGTTTTCAAAATCGCCATCAATAATCAGCCCTCCATGGCGTGAACTCTCCAACGGCCCCAGAATCCGTTCGTCGGCAAGAAACGGCTTAAGCCAAAAGAGATGCACAATGTTTACTGCTATGCCCTCTTTAGCCAGTTCCTGCGCAGCCGCTATGGCATTAAGGCGGGTGGAAGAAATGGGGTAAAGTGTAACGTCGGCGTTGGGGTGCACCACGTCTTCCATTTCATAATCAATTTTAAAACTGGTGCGATGTTCGGATACATACATAGGACTGTCATGCTCCATAAAAAAATCCCAAGCTTTTCGGTACTCTCCCGATGTCATAGGGGCTACAATAAATACTCCCGGCATACGCTCAAACATTCCATGATGACTCCCGGAAGCCACAGGACCCATTCCTCCGTCCATACCAATAGAGCGGACAAAAAGAGGACAGGGAATTCCCCAAAGTTCTTTTGACTTGGCGGCATAATTAGCTATGTGCGCAGCATTAAACCACTGAAATCCCTGATAGCGCACGATATATATGGGCCGTCGGCCTGCTAGAGCATAGCCAACCGCAATTCCGCCCCCAGACACATCGGCCATGGCAAGCTCTACGATGCCCTCTTCCACCGTCATTTCGGGTACTGTTCCGCCCACCCAGCCAACAGCCGTAAGACACTGCCCCAAAGCAACACCGTTGTTTTCTTTCAGGTGCTTACGCGTTATTTCCCTGATAGTTTCTGCTGAAGTCATAAAATTAATTATTTAAACTCTGGCTGCCAAATAAGAGCAACCTCTTCTTCTGTCTTTTTTTCAATATTTTCTGACTTTTCTTTCAAACCAATACGGGCCAATTCCTCTTTTACCATTTGAAACCGGTCCCACTCCGGAGGGCCGTCGCAGCCAGTACCGTTGTGCCAGAGATGGCGAACTACATGTATATTAAGCAGCGCCGGCAGATTTTGCTGCAACTCTGCCGTATGACGCATGATAAGCCACGGATCATCGGTGATTTCAACGGCGGACATTTTAAAGGCCTTGGCCAGATCTGTCGCGGTCCAGTGTCTTCGCACCTTAACTTCTGTTAGTACCGAAAGATTATTATCCAGACAAATAAAAAGTATGGGCGCTTTTTTAAAAGCCGCAAAGGCCGTGGCGGCCATAACATAATCCTCTTCCAGGGCAGCATCACCCATAATTGATAGAATCTTTTCTTTGCTGTCTTTTCCCAACGCATACCCTACCGCGATGGGAACCTGCGTGCCCAAAAGACCATCATGTCCCACCATACCTATTTTAGGCGAATGAATTGATGCTGAACCACCCATACCGCCTGCACAACCCGTAGGACGGTGCAGAAGTTCATCACGCAAGGCCACGGGATCGCCGCCATAAGCAAGATAAACATCATGGCAACGATGCTGGCCGAAAATCTTGGGCTGCTGGTAAACCATAGAAAGCGCTGCTGCCACTGACTCCTGTCCCACTGAAAGATAAATAGGCGCCTTGATCAACTTTTTATCAGACGCCTCTTTTACTTTCAGCTCAAAATAGCGGATAAAACAGATCCTTCTAAAAACCTCAAGATTCTCGTCTTCGCTAAAACTTTCAGAAAGACGAGAGATTTGTCCAAAGTCTTGAGACCTCATAACACACATAATACAACGAAAAATACGGTTGTCTAGTTTTTTAACAAATCCTGCTCTTGACACAAATCTGTGATATGTTTTATGCTTATTGTAGACCCTTAGGGTAGACGCCATACGGGTGAGCTGATGGATCTGGAACTTTTAACGCCTCAAAAAGTAGGCGAGGCGACTGAACTGGTAAAAAGGGTTTTTGGGAAAACGCTTCTTAGCCAAAAATTTCGCAAGCCAACTACCGGAGAGATCTATGAATACGCGATGCATGACTATAAGTCGGGTAAGGTGCCTTCCTTGGTCTTTCCCCTAAACGTAAAACACGAAGTTGTTGCCCTTAGACAATTCAGGCATGCTGCCAATCACTGGCTCTGGGAGTTCCCCGGAGGAAATCAGGTGACAGATGAATTGCCGGAAGAGGTGGCCAAACGAGAACTGCTGGAAGAAACCGGCTATGCCCCCACTCAACTAATCTTGCTAACCCCAAAACCCATTTGGTGCGAGCCGGCTGACTACGTTAATCCTTTTTATGCGTTTCTGGCCACAGACTGCAACCTTACCAGTAAACCACTGCTTGACCCCACAGAGTATCTGGAAGTTAAAACTTTTCCGCTATCCCAGTGGCTGGCCATGATCTGGGATGGAAAAATACGAGATTCCAAAACTATTGCAATCACTATGCTGGCACTTCCGCATCTTAATACAGAGGTCAGAAACTATAAATAACAACGGCCTCGACGTTACGTCGAGGCTGTTCTTTTTTTTATTCCAGAAAAAATATGAAGCGACTAGCCATGCGGCAGGGAACGTATTTTTTCAATTATATCCGAGGTGGACAGATCTCCGTGCCCGGGTATGAGGGAACGCTCCGATATCACAAGTTCTACACCGTGTTTTTGCGCTAACTCCCGTCTATAAGGAATATCCCAAGCATCGGTGTTGATGACGTATTTATCGGGTTTTAAAAGCTCCATTACCGTGCCCAAAAAGGCAAGCGGGTAACCTTCCACAGGAACATCCAGAAAGCAAAAATCTACGACCCTTAGCGATCCAACCATTTTCAGTCGGGCCTGCTCATTTAAAATCGGCCTTCCTTCTCCTTTGTTTTTTCTAATTAAGGCATCATGGGCTACCTCGACCACCAGTATATCGCCAAGTTTTTTACACTTCTCAAAAAAAGCAACGTGCGCCGCGTGAAGGAGGTCAAACGCTCCGGAAACAAAAACTATGACTTGGCCCCGGAACTTACTTCTTACCAGAGGCAAATCTCTATACTCTATGAAAGTCCCCAGATCCTTGACAGCCATTACCTCTTCCGCCTCTTTAAAATGTGGTCACGATACCATTGGATTGTTTTTTGAAGACCTTCGTCTAATGAAATCTGCGGACTCCAGCCAAGCTTTTCACCTGCTTTAGAAATATCAAGCTTAAGTTTAGTCGGAATAGTTGGTCCAGCTGGATCAAAGTGAATTCTAACCATTCTGCCTGATAAACCAATAATCTTATCGGCAAGGGCCCGAACCGAAATTGTCTCACCCAGCCCAACATTAAAAATTTCATAAGCAGAACTCTGTTTGTCTATGGCCATTTCAAGAAAACGGGTCAGATCCGCAACATAAAGCAAGTCTCTTTCCTCACTGCCATCACCGCCCAGAGTAAACACTCTACCTTCAGGCGTTTCCAGCGCGCGGGTAATGACTGTTGCGGTAACGTGCGCGCCCTCAGAGCCGAACTTGTCGTAAGGACCGTAAATGTTGGAGTGTCTCACTACGGTAAATTTGTTTCTTCCGAGACGCGCAAAGAATTCGCACTGCTTCTCGGAAAAAATCTTCATCCAGGCTCCCCCAAAATATTTCTCATACGGACCTTGGTTCAGGTCCAGATCTTCTTCTTTAAGAATACGTCCCGTATTCATCTGATAAACCACAGCACAGCTAAGAAATACTACGTGCGGTACACAATAGTCAAAGGCAGATCTTAACACCCAAGAATTCATAACCGCATTATCGGTCACATGAATTTCGGGACGGCTAACAATATCCTTAACACCCGAAGTTATGGCTGCTGCCATAATAAGAACGTCATATTTCTCCCTAAGAAGCCGGGTTACGTCCTCCTGTCTGGTTAAATCCGCCGCAATCAGTCTGGGAGAAAGGGTTAAATCCCCGCGATCGGTAGCAAAAGTTCCGTACACATCAAGGTCGTCTCTTTGCGATAGCGCCTCAAAAAAATTTCTGCCTATAAAACCAGAAGCGCCGCAAATAAGTACACGCCGTTTTTTCATACGATGGACCTCACCGTGCCGCCATCAACATCAATACAGGTGCCGGTGATGAAGTTAGCGACCGGAGATGCCAAAAAAACCACAAGATTGGCAACGTCCTCCAAGGTGCCGAGTCTGGACAGAGGGTTTTTCTTTTTATCTGTCTCCTCTGTTTTTCTTGCGGCCTCCTCCTCGCTTATACCCTCTCGTAGGGCGCGTTTCTTTACGTTGGTATCCCATCCTCCACCCCTCAAAGTGCTTGGACAGATAGCATTTACCAAGATGTTGTACTGCCCCAGCTGATTGGCAAGGTGCTTGGAAAGATTCAACAAGGCGGCTTTAGCCGCAGAGTAATGCGGATTATAGCCACCCGGTTGACGAGCAGGCACCGAGGATATATTTATAATCCTTCCATTTCCTGATTTTTGGAGCCAAGGTAACGCCTCGCGTGAAAAATACACCGCACTCATAAAATTAAGCTCGTAGGCCCTGATCCAATCTCTGTCTTTCAAGTCACAAAATCCGCCAAAACTTTCTGCGCCGCCCACGTTATTAACCAGAACATCCAGAGATCCAATTGCTGATATCAACCCCAAGGGCGAGAATAAGGCCATGGCTTCCTCTGACTTGGTAGCGTCTAGAACACACGTAAAAATTGTTTTAGAACAGCTGTTTTCAACGCCGCAAAGTTCCTCTCTAGCTTTCCTAAGCGACTCTGCATCACGCCCACAAATTACTACCCGTGCTCCTTCAGCCACAAAGGCGCGCGCAATAGCTTTCCCAACACCCCGGCTTCCACCAGTAATCAATACCGTACGGTTTTTAAGATTAAGGTTCATATCATTCCCTCGTTAAGGTGCTTATATACTAATAAAACATCCTGTGACAAAAATCAAGTCACGCCCTTGACAGGAAAACCGAGTAAGGATAATATAAATTGTCCGTACTTTGTCATTACAACACAACGACGGGGGTAACCAATGCTCCACAGGCCCGTACCAATCGGTGAATTAATTTATCTAGTGGATCCGGTCTTTGGTAAAACTCTTGCCAAGCAAAGATTTCGTCACCCTACTACCGGCGAAGAATACGACTACATCTTTCTTCACGGAACAGCTCGTTGGTCCTCCATGGTAATGCCCATAACCGAAGATGGAAAAGTTGTCATAGTCTATCAATTCCGTCATGGCGCCAACGACTATATTTATGAATTCCCCGGAGGTAACGCGGATGGTGCAGAGTCTCCAATAGAGGTGGCCGCAAGAGAACTAACGGAAGAGACCGGATTTGTGGCTAAGAAAGTTTTGCCGCTGGTGCCAGAAAACATATTCATTGAACCGGTCAGCAGTATGGGAAGACTTTATGTGTATTTAGCGGTTGGCTGTCAAAAAGTAAAAGAGCCGACCCTTGATCCTTACGAATTTTTAGAAATCCAATGTTTCCCTCTGGAAAAGTGGTTTCAAATGATTCGGCAGGGAACGATCGTAGACATGAAAACCGTTGCTATAACCCATCTGGCAGAACCCCTGCTTAAAGAAGTTGGATACTAGATAAATCCGCAGCTGACTACTGCGGTTATTAATTTGTTTGGTTCTTTGCTCCGAACTAAATTTCACTAAGCTCTGGCGGCGCCAACCTCCACTTAATAAGAAAAAGTACGCCCAGCAAGCCAACCGGTTGAGGGTCTGTCTTCGTAAACATATCTATAAACTCACTTGGGGTAGCGGTTAAAACCTCTATGCCCTCCTCGGCTTGGACGCTACCTTTGTTTTTTTTTGCATTGCGGCCAAAAAAAACATGTATGTTGTCATTGATCCTATCGGCCGCCCCCAAAGCATTACCGACAAACTGCAGGTTAGAACAGACATAACCGGTTTCTTCTAAAAGTTCTCTCTGGGCGGCCTCCAGCGGAGATTCGCCCTGCTTTATTCCGCCTGCCGGTAATTCCAAAACAATCCTGTTGACTACCGGCCTAAACTGCCGTACCAAAACCATCTTCCCCTCTTCTGTAAAAACAGCCAGCACCACGCTTTGGGGAACATTAAGACGATAAATCGGTTTGCCGCATAAGGCAGGGAGATTTGGATATTCCTCGCTCTCTATATCAAACCAGTCAGTATGCAAAACAACTATTTTATTGGGCATAATGTATTTATCTTCCGGGCGTATTTAAATCGCCCTTATCTTTTCAATAAGTTTTGTCGTTGACACTTGATCAAATTTTTTAGGGCAGCGTCTTTTAAGAACAGCAAACTTTATCCCTAATTTTTGGATAAGGTGCCTACGGGTAGGTATATCAAAAGCGTCTTCGTTGACTACGTAGACATCGGGTTTAAGCCTGCGAAACATTTCCTCCATAAAACCAAGCGGCCGTCCCTTGGGGGCGGAAGACACAAGACAATAATCAACGGGTTTCAGGGAGTTTATCATTTTTGCCCGCATGTGGTGATTGAAGATGGGACGCTTTTCACCCTTGATGTCGCGTATGGAGACATCATCCCCGACGGCCACCACCAAAATATCTCCTTGCTTTTTGCAGTCTTCCAAAAATAAAACATGGCCGGGATGGGTCAAATCAAAAGTGCCGGAGCAAAAAACAATGGTTTTATGACGATGCTTACGTCTAACTTCGGCTAATTTATTTATGCTGATTAGTGACGCCATTTTGGTAAAAATCCTATTATCTCTGGCAGAATACCTCGCGGCTTTGCCGCGAGGATGAATGCCAGCCCGGAGTCCCGGCTTGCCGGGACGGAGGAGATAACCCCGACGGTGTCGTCCGATTTCAGGACGCGTATTCCATCAGGAATACCGCGCAGCTTGGGAAGTCAGACTTCCCTTGCTGCGCGGTCGGTTATTTAAACAGCGCTTCAATCCGTTTAGCGATGGATTCGGCGTCTAGTTTGTGATATTCCAGCACCTCCTGATTCTGACCGCACACGGGAATTTCCTCTACCCCAAGATTAACAACTTTGGGGTGAATCGTAAACGCCTTAGCAACGGCGCTGGAAAGTAATGTCCCCTGCCCCAAGGTAACATAGTGATCGTCAATTGTTATTATGATACGAAAAGAAGCAAGATGCTGAAGAAACCATTTCTCGTCAACCCGATTTAGCCAAGGAAAATTGATAACGGCGGCTGATATTCCTTTGAACATAAGAAGATCGGCGGCTTTTACAGCTTCGCTAAGCATCACCGGGCCATAAGCAAATATGGCCGCATCTTTACCGTCCCGAAGCACTACTCCTTGCCCTATATGTAACTCGTATGTTTCCGGTAACTCGTACGGAGTCTCGCAGGGAATACTAACTAGTCGGATATAGGTTGATTCCGGATTTTTCTCAACGGCCCAGCGCAGGGTCAACCGCGTTTCTTTTTCATTACAGGGTTGGATAAGCGTCAGGCCCGGAATAGCGCCGAGTGCCGAAATTCCGCGTACTGACTGATGAGAGTGTCCGGGCGTTCCCGGAAGAAGTCCGGCCAGCGAACCTGTATAAATAATTTTTGTCTTCTCCGTAGCGTTGTTATAAAAATGTTCGTTGGGGCGGGTAGAAAGAAAACACTCAAAGGAATGCACCACAGGAAGCATGCCCTTAAGTGCCATACCTCCAGCCAGAGACACCATGTCCTGTTCGGCAATGCCGCACTCAACGTAGCGTTCCGGAAACTCTTTTTTAAATGGAATAAGGCCGGTATCCAACACCAGGTCTGCATCCATCGCAACGACCTCTTTTCGCTCACTCGCTATTTTTACAAGTTCGTCTGTATAAGCGGTTATAAGTTTCTGCGCATGGGGCGCTGGCGCGACTCGGGGCGGTATTTCTTTTGTTTCCAAAACAACCGGCGCTTCGCCCCAAACAGCAAGATGATTGTTGATGCGATCCGTAAGTTCTTTTACGGCCGCCTCGTAGTGCTCAGGACTTGGTGCGCCGCTATGGAATTTATAAAGACCGTCTTCTCCTAACCTTTCCATAAACGACACCCCTTTCCCTTTAATGGTATCCGCAATAAGAATTTGGGGCCGATCTTGGACGCTTTTGAAGTGCGCCAAAATTTCGGCAAGTTTATGAAAGTCGTGGCCGTCGGAACGAGCCACTACCCACCCAAAGGATCGGAATTTATCTTCAAGGTTTCCAAGATCGCTGGTTTCTTTTATATGACTATCGGACTGCATTTTGTTGTGATCCACAATTACGGTAATTTCTGCAAATCCGCCATTTACAGTTGGCTGCAAAGACTCCCAAACTTGGCCCTCCTGCAGTTCTCCGTCGCCGGTAAGCACGTAAAGCCTTCCGGACTTTCCTTGGAGTCTATTGGCCAGAGCCATTCCGCGCGCTTTAGAAATCCCCATGCCTAAGGAGCCTGTGTTGGCCATCACGTAAGGCGTGTCTATATCAGGGTGTCCGGGCAGACCGCCAAGACGCCGTAACTTATGGACGTATTCATACGGTAATTTCTCAAGGCCAATTAGCAAAGAGTATAATGCCGGCGCGTCATGGCCTTTGGAAGAAAAGTAAGTGTCGCTAGGATTTGCGTCCTTGTCATTCGGGTTTTGCATCTCCTCCAGCCACAACCAGGTCAAAATATCCATACAGCTAAAACTCGTTCCTATATGTCCGGAACCGGCCTCCATAATCATGGAAAGAGTATTTAGCCGGAAAACATCTGCCAGAATCTGGGCGCGCAAAAACGGGTCCGTGATTATCTCCCGGATACGACTCATTTCCCGAGGTGGAACATATTTGATATTTATCATTTTGGTTATTATCTCAATATAACGTTTACTCCCCCTTCGTAGTATCACTGTCCAGAACAAAATTAAAGGGCTCCTAACGGGGCCCCTAACTTGGCTTTAAAAATAATTTACTAACCCTTCTTGCGGGCAACAGAAACCTGTGCAGCAAAATGCTCCGCGGCTTCGGAAATCTCTTTCCAAGCATTACGACTCACAACATCCTGTTTGACCATTCCTCCGCTAATAACAAACAAGTAGCCTTCCTGTAAAAACCAAGCAGCATTATCAAGATTGATGCCGCCGGTTACGGCAAATCCAGTCCGCGGAAAACATCCCCGGAATTGTTGCAGACGTAAAGTACTATCACGGACATCAAGCGGGCTTGGCATAAAAAGTTTTATCGCTAACGGATTATAGGGTAGAAGGGAACGTACTTCTTCTTGTGTTTCCGCGGCCGGCATCACTAAGATACCTTTAGTGTTGGCAGCTTTCACGACTTCTATGGCTGCGGCATTACTTACCACAAACTGAGCGCCATAAGCATGGGCCAAGCTTACGTCTTCTGCTGTCTGCAGCGTACCGCATCCAATCAAAAATCTTGTGCCGGCCAAAGCTCTTCGTATCTCACGGATCGCTTCAAAACGTCCTATGGGAATCTCACTCAAAACGGGTCTATAAAGAATTTCCATGGCAGGGATTCCGCCCTCCAGTAAAGCACGAGCAATTTCAACGTAGTTTCCAACGGTTGTTTCTACGTTAACAGTGGGGAGTACCCCCACTTTTGTCAGGCGCTCCAAAACCGCAACCCTTTCCGGCCAACTTGTCATCCCCAACTCCCCCTTTAAGTGAAAAACAGCTAAAACTAGCTGTTGCACATAAATAACTAGGTGTCAATGGTTGACACTGGTGCAAAAAACTGGCGTGTAAATACGCCAGTCACTGTAGGTGTTGCTGAAAGCAACACTTGGCCTTTTTAGCCCCTCCAGCCCGGAGGAGGCACGCAGCCACTCTGGCCTGGAAAAGGATTGGGGTCGTAAATTTTCGGACGATTCGCAAGATCAATACCCTTGGCCTTCAGCCCCTCACGGTCATCGTAATAGATCGTGAGAACGGCATTCGGCGTCTCGGTTGCCTTATCAAAGCGTACTCGAACAACCCGATGCCCAACCTGATGACCAAAACCAGTACCGATGTTCTGCGCTCGCCCCTGAAGCTCCGACAAACCAGACGTGGTGCTCTTGACAGAGCGCAACTTCTCGCCAAACCTACGGGTCACATTCGGCTCATCCATAAAATAGTAGTCCGGCCGCACAGGAACTGGCGGCTTTTCGTAAAACACGGCACAGCCAATGACTCCCACATCTGTCGGCTTACCCATTTGAGCCGCATACGATTCCCCGAAGGTGGTTGAAAACAAAAACTGGGCAACGGTTTCATCGTTTAGGCGCCACCCGGGAATGACAATGCTAGAAAAACCATCTACCACATAACCGCTTGACTTATAATTTCCGGTTTTCCCATCCATGACTGAAAGCCCATCAACTGTAATTACGGCCAAAAGTCTCCGAGCAGAATGGTTATGAAATTGTAAAGAGTAGGCAGAACCCTTTCTCCCTTCTACATAGGTTCTACCTTCGTGTAGGTACTCTTTAATCGCACTGCCATAAACCAGCACGTCTAACTCAAAACCCCCAAAACCTTCTCCGTAAAACCAATGCTGCACTGGTTCACTCCTCTCCGGTGGACTTCTGCCCGGACCACCCGGGACTTCTGCCACCACTGGAGTTTTTAACTCCAGCGATCTGGAGGATGATGACATCCTTCCAAGTCGCTGGAGTCAAAAAATTCAATAAATCCCCCCACCTTCCCAGCAGGGTATTGGACCCCGCGGGAAGGATTTCTACGGCGCCCATTCGTCCCCGCAGCAAGGGAAGTCTGACTTCTCAAGCTGCGGGGTATTCTAGGAAGGTGGGGGGATAAAAGAGCCAGACCGTATATTACTTAGAGTATAGCAAATAAAATAATCCCTGTCAATTAAAAAAATATACCGCCGCAGGGCGGTATATTCCTTTAAAATTCCCTTGTTGAATGATAATCTATGCTCACCTGTTTCCATTCCGAGTAAAAATCCAGAGCAGCAAATCCGGGCTCGCGCCAGCCATTGCCTGAAATTCCTAACCCCCCAAAAGGAACATGCGGCTCTGACCCATGCGTAGGGCCATTAACCCGCACTACTCCCCCTTGAAACTCGTTAATAAATTCCTGCGCCCGATCCATATTTTTGGTATGAATAGCGGCGGTAAGCCTAAAGGGTGAGCTCTTGGCCAGCATCACTGCCTCGCTAAAATACTTCGCCCTATAAATACAGACCACCGGCCCAAAAAGTTCGCTTTGAGAAATGTCATCATCAGGAGACACACTGGAAATTACAGTTGGCTCCATAAAATATCCGGGTCTATCTACTCTGTTACCGCCAGAAAGCAGTTCTGCTCCCCGCGAAACTGCAGAATTAACCGCTTTCAAAATCGCATTTAGGCGCGGCTCGCTAATAATAGCGCCGAAATCATCAGTATCGTTAGTTCCCGCCCGCAGCTGTTTTACCTTTTCCAAAAATAAACGCAGAAAATCATCATAAATGGTATTCATCACAATAATGCGGCTGGCCGCGGCGCAGCGCTGTCCGGCGTCCACAAAAGCTGACTTGACCGCCCACTCCACTGCCCGATTAAGATCCGCGTCGTCGCAAACCACAAAAGGATTCTTTCCTCCAGCCTCTATAAGAACTTTGGCCAGACGATTGGCTGTTTCTTTTAGTATGAATCTGGCTGTTTCTACCGAGCCCGTAAAACTGACAAATTTAACATTGCGGTCAGCAATCAGCGGAGCCCCAACGCCGCTTCCCGATCCTTGCACTACTGATATCACATCAGCCGGCACACCCGCTTCCCTAAAAATCTTGGCGTACAAAACCGGCGTATAGGGCGTGTATTCGTGGGCCTTGATCACCACAGCGTTGCCGCAAAGAAGCGCGGGAAAAAGCTTCCAAGCAATACCAGCCGCAGGATTATTAAAGGGGGTAATCAGCGCGCCCACGCCCATACTCTGTCGTATCAGAGAAATAGTTCTTCTGTCGGCGCCGCTCGGGAGCACTACTCCGTTGTAACGCTGTCCTTCTCCAGCAAAGAAAAATCCGCACTCTACTGCTGCTTCAATTTCAGAACGCGCATCTTTCTTTGATTTTCCGCACTCCTGCGCTATGACTTCCGCCAACTCCTCTTTTCTCTCTTGAATCAAGAGGGCGGCCTGACGAAGTATTTTGGCGCGATCCAAAACCGGTATTTTACGCCAACGTTCATACCCGCGATGGACCCCCCCTATAGCTTTTTCGGCATCCTCGGCTGTGCCCCCAGCCACTTCAGTAAGTTTCTCTCCGGTGGCTGGATCATACTTATCAAAAAACTTGCCGCGCTGCGGCTCTGTTTCCCGATCATCAATCCAGTGAAGTACTTTTTTTGGATAGTCCATAAGTCTAACCCTGTTTTAGAGTGCTGTTTAAAACTTGTAGCATAAATCTATCTTGCTGTCCAACCCCCATCAATAACTAAGGCGGAGCCTGTCATGTATGAGGAGGCGTGGTGTGATGCGAGAAACAAAATAGCCGCATTGTATTCATGCTCTTCGGCCATACGGCCAAGGACGGTACGTTTGCTGTACTCCTTAAGGAAAATCTCGTTTTGTCCGGCATAAACGCCGCCGGGAACAAGGGTGTTTACGCGGACCGGAATCCCAGATTGTCTGCAGTATTCCGCAAGCCATCTGGTAAAATTTAAAACCCCGGCTTTGGCCACGCTGTAGGTTATGGGTTTATAAAATTCTTCTCCATTTTCTCTACGAAAATCGTACACGGATTGATCCGGAGCAACCAGACCATAGGTGGAAGAAATATTTATAATGCTCCCCTTCTTTCCTGATGTTTTAATGTGGCGGATAAATTCCTGCGATACAAAGTGGGCACCGGTTAGGTGAGAATGAAGAACTTCATGCCAAGCATCTTCCGGATAGTCTTCGTAAGGACCGTTGACGGCCGCAGAAGCATCAGGAGACGCGTCCAGGCCGGCGTTATTTACTAAAATTGTAGGAACCCCAAAACGCGCCACCACCTCCCTAAACCCCCTTGCTACTTCCTGCTTTTTAGTAATATCAACTTTATGACAGGAGACAGAGAAACCGCCTTCCTGCAGGGCCCGAATTTTTTGACTGGGAATGTCTTTTAAATCAAAAATGGCTACAGCCGATCCTGCCCCAACTAATGCTTTTGTAAATTCGCCCCCCAACCTTCCCATGCCGCCGGTAACAACTGCTATCTCACCGGTTAAATCAAAAAGGTTTCTGTACAAGGAATCTTTTATTTTTATGTCCAGGTCGGGACGAATTTCTTTGGCGCGTCGGGCCGCCCTTTCCTGTAAAATGGCCTCGGCGCGTTCAAAGTCTTTTTCCGTATCTATATCTACGGCTTCGTCAATAACGTGATAACGGACCCGGTCTCCAGCCATAGACTTATTTTCTACTAAAGTTTTCCAGCGTATAGCCGAGGAATCAATGTAAAAATAAGCTCGGGGGTAAGACTGACGAGGCTTGTTGTAGGCATCTCTGATGCCGGTAAAAGATTCTGTTAGAAACGGCTCAATAGCGTCTCCTTTTATACGCCACATTTTGTAAGGATGCTTGGCCGGCTCCATAATGGTGTAAGCAGAATCGGCCGTTGGATCGTCCAACAGCAGTTTAATCGTTGCGTCAACATCTTCGGTGCGGCAAATAGGAGAAGTGGGCGGAAGACGAACAATAACATCGGCCTTCCATCCCTCGTTTTCTGCCAGCCACACGGCCGCATGATGTAACCAATCAAAATCCGGCACATGATCTTCGGCCAGCTCCTTGGGACGCAAAAATGGAGTTTCGGCTCCATAACGCCTTCCAATTTCGGCATATTCCGGGGAGTCGGTTGATAAAACTACCCGCGTAAGGTATTGGGAACGTTTGGCCGCCTCAATGATCCAAGACAGAAGCGGTTTCCCTAAAAGCGGCTTTATGTTTTTGTGCGGTATGGTTTTGGAACCGGAACGCGCTCCAACTACTCCAAGAATTTTTAGATTTTGGAACTCGGTCATATGGTGTTAAGCCCCACCCTCCTTCTTAGAAGCTCTTCGGCTATTAAAAAATCTATATCAGAATCAATATCTATAGCATCGGTTTTGGGTATTAAATGATACCTGACTTTTTTGCCGGCCATAGACTTTTCTTCTACCAGAGTTTTCCAGCGAAGCGCAATCACATCCACGTGCTGATACGCCTTGGGGAAAGCTTGACGCGGCATATTATGGGCATCTTTAAAGCCGGTAAATTCTTCTGATAAAAACGGTTCCAGATACTCGCCCTTAGCCCGCCAAAGTTTATAAGGATGTTTAGAGGCAGAAGTTATCGTCCGAGAAGAATCAGCCAAAGGGTCAGCGATTAAAAGTTTAACACATTCATCAATGTGTTCGGGCCGGCAAAGCGGAGTGGTGGGCGGAAGACGCAAAATTATATCCGCCTGCCAACCTTCGTTGTCACGAAGCCAAGTCGCGGCATGATACAAAAAATCAAAATCAGGAACGTGATCCTCGGCCAGTTCCTTAGGTCGTAAAAAAGGCATCTCGGCTCCATAACTTTTAGCAATTTCCCCGTACTCCGGAGAGTCTGTGGAAATTATGAGGCGTGTTACGTACCCCGATGCATTGGCCGCCTCAATGATCCAAGCCAGCAACGGCTTACCCAAAAGCGGTTTTATGTTTTTATGGGGTATGGAACGCGAGCCCGAGCGCGCGCCTACCACTCCCAAAACCTTTAACGATTGGTCCATATGAGATAGAACTAAACTTAAAAATAACTAGTCTCACCTCTTTTTCTCTCAAAAATATAATTAAATGTTTGTGGCCTTTTTCTTTTATAGGAGTTGGACATAACCAATCCCGCGCTATGCAGCCGTTCTTTAATTTCAGCAGCACCGGCGAGGGATTCATTAATTTCAATAAGCAGCGATTTCAGGGTGGGACTGGCCAGAGTACGCTCTGCCCCCTTAATAACACGCAGCTCTTCGCCGTCAACATCAATTTTTAAATGCGTCGGGTGCGGCAGATTAAATTTTTCTATAAAATCATCCAATCGCCAACCCAACATTGGTTGGCTAAATGCCGGATGCGGAACTCTTTGGGCAGAAGCAGAAAAGTCACTTAGTTCGTGCAGGGCATGTCCCGGAGAAATATCTGAATAATGAAAATAAAAAATCTCTGTTCTATCGGCCAGCGCCACCGGCAGAGGTATAATTTTATCTCCGCACTTATTCAAAATTAAATTCTGGACGAGCGCATCAAAAGTGGAAAATCCGGGTTCAAAAGCATAAATTCTGCCCTGCCCCGCCGTGACGGTCCAAGCGATCAATGAATAGGCACCAACGTTGGCGCCAATGTCATACAGTATCTCACCGGGACGAAAATTATTTTCAAGCCAAGCCACAGTTTCCGGCTCTCGCTGACAGGATTTAAGGTGATCAAGTTGACTGTAAGATTTAACTTCCATCACCAACGGTCTTTTGGCGTAATCCAATATGCCCAGACCCTTCAATGCCCAGGAAAGGGGCCTCCAACCCGACCCTTCTATCATAAACTTAATATTATGCCCCCAAAGCCGTAAAACTCTCCTTAGGGTTTTGGGGATTAAAAGACGTAGCATACCTTTAAATCACTTTATTAGAGATATCACTGTATCAAAAATCCGCTGGGATGCGCCCCCAATCGGCCCCACCAAGGTCTCTACCAAACGCCGCCTGCCCTCTTCGTGAAGTTTGGGATTTTCTAAATAAGTTTTAACAGCCTGAATCAATTCTTTTTCGTTTCGCACTTTCCATACGCCGCCTGTTTCTTCCACGTCTTTATAGTGCACGGTGTTAGCCAGCGTTACCGAAAGCTTATTCTGCCACGGCAGTTTATCTTCATCATAACCATTAAAAGCGGCAAGGATAATCGGACGATTAAAAATGGCTGCTTCCAAAGCAATGGTAGAACCAAGGTTTATAGTAACGTCGCTCAACCTCAAAACATTCAGGAGCAACTTTACATCGTCCCATCCGAACTTGAAATCTTTACCAAAATCAAGAATGGGAATCTTAGCCGCCTCCCCCTGCAAAATAATGTTGTCATTGGGGTGCACACGTACCAAAATTTGGGCATTGCCAAATTCACCGCGCTCGCACGAGCGCTTCAGCATTAACACATGGTCCGTATAATCACGTTTATTAAGAACTGAAAGCGGCAGCCCGCCGGTAAAATAAGTTATCCAACGCTTGCCCGGATCCAGATTAAAACGTGCGGCCAGCTCTTCTCGTGACATGTGCCAAGCTGAATCAAAGTACTTCTCAAATTGCGGGAAACCTACTATCCTAATCCGTTCTCGGGGATAATCACCCAACTTGGTTGCTTCTTCCACCATATGGGGATTTTGCACCAGTAGCCTATCCGGGTGGATTCGCAAAAAAGTCTTGGAAGTAAGATTGTCCCAACTGCGCACCATACCTACAGTAGGAATGCGGCGACGCTTGGCATACTTTAACAGGGCGGTGTCTTCATCCAGAGTCAAACTGGTACCCATAACAACTGCCGGCCGGTATCGTTCAAAATACTTCTTCCATATCTGATCATCATGCAAAATATAGTACTCAAAAGAACGAAGAAGCAATTTCCATATTTTAAAATGCCCCAAGATCCAGATAAAATGCTTGAAAAGATAGTTAATCATAGATCCCCCATTGAGGTAGGCGCGTTTTTGACGAAACTGAATGGTGGGAGTGGCAATACTGGCATAGCAGATAAGATTTAAAAAACGCCGCAGGGGCTTTTGGGCTGTTTGAATATCGGGAACCGGCTCTATTGTCTGGTTTTTTTGCGAGAATTTATTTTTACAGAACTCGTACTTAACCGCCTCCACAAAAAACACCACCCGCATATCCTGTTTTTCCTGAAGAAAACGGTAAAAATCACTTACTAAAAAATTTCTTATTTCCAGCCCGGTTAAGGCCGTTACAAAAATTGTTCTCATAACAAAATTTATAATTTAACCTCCTGCAGGTGATGCATTTTATGAAAATATGACGCGGGGTTTGCTAAAAGCTCCTCCGGCGTTCCCTCCTCTACGATCTTGCCCTGATCCAATACCAAAAGCCGATCCACGTGCTTTACGGTGGAAAGACGGTGGGCAATAATTATGACCGTAACTTCTCCTTTAAGCTTTTCTATGGCCCGCTGAATAGCGCTTTCCGACTCGCTGTCCAAGGCGCTGGTGGCTTCATCCAGAATTAAAACTGCGGGACGGCGCGCCAAAATACGCGCGAGAGCCACACGCTGCCTCTGCCCTCCGGAAAGCATAGTGCCGCGCTCTCCTACCAAAGTTTCAAAATCATGAGGCAAACTTTTTATAAAATCATAAATTTGGGCGCGCTCGGCGGCTTCTGCTACATCTTTATCTTGTAGAATACGATCATAAAAAATAATATTTTCTTTAATGGTATCATTTAAAAGGAACGGGTCCTGCGCCACGTACCCGATATTTTTACGCCAGCTTATTAAATCAAATTCTTTACTCAAAATACCATCTACAACTACAACGCCACTGCTGGGATCATAAAGCCGCATCAAGATATCGGCCAGAGAAGTTTTGCCCGCACCAGACGGCCCCATTAAACCCACAACTTCCCCTTTTTTTATACGTAAATTAATGTCCGCCAGCACCGGGGCTCTTGACGACGGATAGGAAAAAAATACGCTCTGCAGTAATAGTTCCCGCTCCATTACAAACGGTTTTCCTTTTATCACCTCTTCACGCTCTTGGGCCAAAGCCTCTTTGAAACGTACCACATGCGTTGCATGCGGAATCGTGTCATTGATGAGATGGAGTGCGGTCTGGCCGTTATTTAAATAAAGAAAGATCCTTTGGATAAGAAAAAGGGTGGCAGCAAATACTTGAATGTTAAATCCCGGCGCTTTATACGCCACAGCAAAGGCGTAAGCCACAAATACAATACTGATGGGTTCAAACGCCACACCCGTGAAGGTGGCGAGGATCGCACGCTTTAATTCCAGAATCCTTCTTTGAGCAAAATAAGCAAAGCCGCGGACACGTACGGCTTCTTCACTGGCTGTACTTTTGACGGTTTTCATCCCTAGGGTATGTTCCGTCACAAACTGCGAAATATCTTTGTTCAAACTGGCACCGGCTTGGCCCAACTTTCTGGTTTTTCGCACCAAGGGACGAAATAAAAAAAGGAGAAAGGCACCGGCAACAACTATCATCAAGGTAAGCCGCGGCTCTGCCGCAAAAGCAAAAGCAGACAAAATAACTATGCTTAGAAAAGAGAGAAGGACCAGAGCCAACGATTCCAGAAGTTTCCCCGCCGAATCAACGTCCCGAAAAATTACATCATTCACATAGCCAACTTTTTGGGTACCGAAAAAAGACCAACGGGAACGAAGCATATAAGAAATAATTTCTGTGGTGGTGCGCTCTTTGAAATCGGCGCGGATATAGGCGCTTAAATACCCAAAAATCATAAGAATCACTGCCCGGGCCATAAAAAGAACAACAATGCCCAGCAGCAGGTATTTCAGGGTAAAGGGGATGGAAAAAAATTTAAAAATCAGGGCAATATAGCGCGCAATTCCTCCGGCCGAAGATTCACCCGCATCTCCTATCACAAAGGATAGAAACGGTATAACCGCGCCAATCCCGATACCGGCAATTAAGCTGGATAAAAAACCAAGCACTCCGAGGAGTGCGATATACCATTTGTAGCCGCCAAAGGCCTTACGCAGTAATGCAAAAGTTGGGATGGGTTTTGCTTCCATGTGCTAGCGAAGAAGAAGCGAAGTTACGTCAACTCCTTTGGCATCCAGTATAAAATTGGCCAGATCACGTATAGCTCCATGCCCACCGCGACGAGGAGTTACGAAATGAACAACTTTTTTAACAACATCTTCCGCCTGCGCAGGCGCAGCGGCAAGGCCCACATGACGCAGGAGATCGTAATCAGTAAGGTCGTCACCGAGGGCAGCGCAATCACCCAAATTCAGCCGGTGACTTGCAAGCCACGATTCCACAACCGCTACTTTTTGCAAACGCTCCACCCCGCTGAAAATTTTAATGGGTAGCCATTTGCCGGACGCTACCGAAGGAAGGCCATTCCACTTTTCCACCAACCGCTCTAAAAAAGCCGCATGCTGTCCATGCTCTCCAGTGACGCAGACAATAGGAATACCCGCGGCGCGCAGCAGCGAAACCCCTTGCCCATCAGCATGACAACGTGTCTTGGCCAACGGTCCTTCTTTTCCTTCAATCACATGCCCTGTAAAAATAACTCCGTCGCTGTCCAAAGCCACGGCCTTTATGTTACGGGCGCGGGCTAAAATGTCCTCTGGATATTTATAATTCATATTAACTACTATAACGCTTACGGAACATAAATGGTAAATCCCGCATGAAGCTCATGCGGGATAAATTAAGTTAACTTTGTCTTGCATACTTCTGGATCGTAGCCGCCATTTTGCTTACTGCAATTCCGGGTTCACGGTACGGATACTCACGCTCCTGCAGTCTCTTCTGACCCACATACCCATCATAAAAAAGAAGACCGGCAATCACCTGCCAAAGATGGGTGGGGTCGCCGTATACACCAATGGAAGCGCCCAGAACCGCAGGCTGCCACTCTTCCTGCCCATATGATTCAGGATTTCTGCCACGAGAATAACAAGAAAGGTAAGAGACAGCCGGTTTACGCCGATGGGCAGCTTCAACCTCTGAAGTTGAAGCAGGGCCAATTACCAAATCGCTCCCTACAATCAACCTGGAGGTGCTCATCCCGCCAATACCACTTTTGCGATCACCGGGAATCACTCGAAAAGGAACACCGCAATATCTCGTCACCGCAGCTTCTTCGTAGTAAATCTTAGGTTCTGGATATTTTATCAATGAATCGGTCAAATCGTTTTGGGGATTAAGGGTGACATCGCTGGGGTGAAGTGAAAGTAAAACCTGAAATTTTCTATACATTTTATGTGGCACGTGTAAGGCCTCCATTACCCCAATAACCATGGGCATATTAGTATAGGGCGACTTGCTGCCGCTTAAAACAATCAGCTTCTCGTCAAGTCCAACACCAAGCTCCGCTCTTACTTCCTCGTACGAGGACAAAGGCAGAAACCATTCTTCCCAGATGGGATTACCGCTGGCAACCACTTCTGCCTTGGGAAAAAGTTTTTGGGCCGAAGCCGCTTCAGAATCGCTAATCTGGAAAAGAAAACTTGCGCTGTTACGAAACTCCTCAAACCAAGGACGATAGTGACAGCCATAAATATCGCAATAAAAACCAAAAGGAATACCTTGATCCAAAGCGGCTTTAGCAGCAACAATTTCCACAACCGCATTATCTGCGGGATTGGACATGCCGAGAACCACAACCGCAGCTTGCTTAACCGCACTAATTATTTCTTCGATACTTGCCTTAGACGGCTTTCCGTAACCAAGAAAGGCAGTAACTGGCCAAGTGGGATTAAGATGCCGGGGAGCATTAGGATCAGCGGCTGACCATGCGGACTGTTCTTCCAAATTCTTCTTAACCCGATCCAGCGCCTGCGAAGGAGCAGTATCATGAGCTACCAAAACAACCGGCCTTACATCCTTAACCATCCTGCTACCTCCTCAAATGAAAAGAGCTGGACCCCTCCAGCCCAAAATATATATTAAGAAATTGTTAAGAAAAGTCAAGCCGGTCTTAACCATTCGCAACATCCATGAGTCGTATCACGAAAGAATTACCGAACTTTTGTTACCAATGTCTTGAAGGATTAAAAAAACCCTGACCAGGGGTCAGAGCTTATCGAGTTTTTGTTACAGATGCGGCCGTCGTATTCTAGAACGAGGTGCCCTCGTCGTAGTCCGTGAAGACTTGCTTGGGACCTGTGCTGCCTGCCTAAACGAACGGTACGGTTCTTCTGCACTCCAGTGAGTTAGATTCAAGTCTCTCCAGCACAAACCACAAATATCGAAGTTACATTCGTGTCGACAGCAAATTCCAATTATGTGGTCACCCACAAGGTTTTCTAACCGTTGCCACTCTCTTTTGGCGGTCCTTATCTTCATATCATAAGGCTGAAGCCTTCTAGCTAACTCTGTCCCGGAAAGTCCTTCAACGATTGCTTGTACCTGTGCTTTATGCTGTTCAATCGCCGCTGCGCCAACAATTTCTGCCTTTTTCCTGAAAACTTCCCGTATTCTTTGTAGCAGAGGGGCATTTATTCCTAGCCCTGTATCCCTTTCGGGATCACCCCAAAGAGTGGGATAGAAGCCAAATTCTTTTTCAAATATGCGGCGCTCCCTATTCAAATATATATATTTGATAAGCCAATAGGAACCGGCAAGAGCCAAAGGTATAGAGACGAACACCACACCTTTGATGAAAAAGATGAGGGTGAGTGCGACCAAAACACTAACTACTCCTGTATCCAACAGAGAAAGAATATACCACTTGCCGCAGTTGAACTTACCCATTCCGTCCCCTTCTCCGATGTTCCTCATCGGATGTCCACGGTTCGTCCGTGGCCCGGCGTTCCCCGCCAGGAGTAAAAGTTTCTTGTCAAACCCTTACTCCTGGCAACGATCTATGCCTAAGACCATTAAAATCCTAACATGTAATAAGTTTTACGTCAAGCTCGCTCCAGAGAAAGTAAAACTTGTGCCAACAGTTCTGTGGCTCTTCCGTCCTGCGGCCCCAAAAAGCGGGAACGCAGACATTCCCGCCCCTTCTCGTCCAGAGACGGGTTTTTAAGATACTTGCTAATTGTTCTTTCAAACTCTTTAGGGGAAGATACCGCCCGTACTCCTCCCGTTGTGATAAGATCTGTCCAATAAAAAGCCGTACCGTCATAAAAACGGGCAAAAGATTTCCAATACGGAACATCGGGCGCAGCATCAAAAGCAGTAACCACCATGGGTTTTTTAAAAACTGCGGCCTCAAGCAGAATGGCGCCTCCGGGTGTTATCAGCATCTCGCTGTAGCGCATGGCGTTTATAAAACTGTTTATGTTTCCCCGGTCTATGGTCGGGTCAGGATATTTGAGATTGGTGGTATTTACAAAATCAACCACCACCGAATCAAAACGACGCGACCTTAACTCTTTTAGGGCTTCAGCCGCGCCGGCATAATAGGGTTGGGGCCTGAAGATCATAACCAAATCTTTGGGCAGGCGTCCGTTTTGGACCAATTTTCCAAAAAGCTCTACAAAAGCAAGATCGCGCCCCAGATCCCCAATGCCGCTATCGGCATAAAGGATACAGCGTTTTCGCGGGTCAATTCCGAGTGCCCTGCAAAACTCCTCGCGCGACGGCAGGGACTGATCTGTCTTAAACCAGTCAAAATAAGGAAATCCGGTGACATGAATTCTGTTTTTCGGAAAAAAGTTAAATCGTACTGCCATGTCTTTTAAAAATTCATTCTGTAAAATCAGATGGTCGGGGTGAAAAAGCAAAAAAGAAGTCGGACCAAGGTTGGTCCACATACGTACCGAAGCGGCTGTTGTTGCGCCGTAACTTCGGGCCGCAAGAAGTATAGGAACATCAAAAGTCCATTCAGTAAGCGACGTTGCAAATACCAGATCTGGTTTTATCTCCTGAAAAAGAGGGGACAGAGATGAAGATACTGAAATCTTGGCAACCACCCGCCTGACAAGTCGCTGGGTGAGGCGTGAAGGAATAAATCCCACCAGGCGCCACAACAAAAGACGCGGTATAAGAAGAAACCAAGACTTGCCACGACGCACGCTGCGGTAAATCTGATGACGCACTGCTGCAAAATTAACCAAAACATTCTCGGAGACCAAAACGCAAATCCTAAATAAAAAAGAAGGGCGTCCTGTCCCCACCCGCACCCCCATAACTCTTACCCGTTCCCCTTCAAATTCTTCCTGATATTGTTTTTCAAATCCTTTCTCAACCAGAAGCACCACCTTTACATTTCCGCTTGAGACAAGTTTTTCCAGAAGCCCGCTTCTTAAAAAATAACGCTGAATAAGCTTAGTGTTTTTTACGCAAATACAAATAGTCTTCATGAATACAGCTTCTTAAGCAAAATACGCGCGATTCTTTCCCCCACCCTTCCGTCATACGGCTCAAGAAATTGTTCTCGGACGCGTTCCCTCCCCTCAAAGTCCAGATGCGGATTTTTAAGATAAGATCTGATGGCATTTGCAAATTCCTCCGCAGTATCAGCCCGACGAAAACCGCCGGTTTCAAGCAACGCTTGCCAATGCGACCAATGGTCCAAAAACCGTCCTGCCGAAAACCAGTAGGGCGCGGGTCCGGCCTCAAAGCCCACTGATATGGCGGGTTTATCCAAAACAATACCGTCAATACCCAAAGTGGAGGCAACGGTCACCACCATTTCGCTGTGGAAAATAGAATTCATAAGATGCGCCGTCTCTTTCTCCCGCATCTCCCAAACATCAGCCGCTGACTTGGTAAAAGAACTGATATCAGGCACCACATAACGCAGTCCCTCTATTCTTTCCATAGAACCGGTGGATCCGGGATAAGGACGAAAGAGCATAATAAGATCTTGCGGAAGCTTTCCCGACTCTACCAGATTATTAAAAATACGGGCAATTTCTCCATCGCGCGGAAACCAGAAATATTCCATAGCGCCAAAAAATATAACGCGTTTTTTGGGATCAATGCCCAGACGCGCCAAAAAATCCTGACGGCTATCAATTAAGTCCTTCCTTAAAAACCAGTCGTTTCTGGGGAATCCAACGCGGATTGTGCGTTGGTCAGGGATAAATTGATATTTTTGCGCGGTCTTGCCGGCAAAACGGCTGTGCACCAATAAAATATCCGGCACCACCCTCATCACACCGCTATTGGTAAAGTTATCCCAGCCGCGCGTAATACCAATGGTCTGAACCATCCGGCGTCTGGCTTCGCGCAAAATAGGAACATCCATCTGGGCAAACATGGCTACCGTGGAAAAAACTAAACTGGGATGGTAACGCTCAAAAAGCTGTCCGACACTCGGATGCGGCGGCAAAAAGGTTTCGGCCGTGCGCAAAAACTTTTGGAAAATACGCGAGCGTCCGAGAAAAAACCAAAGACCGCGTTTTAGAAAAAAAGCAATATGCCGCATCAATCCCTGCGTCGTTAAGTATTTACGCATCTGATTCAAGGTAACGGTACTGGTACGCAGAGCATTGAGGGCCAAAAATAGCATCAGCCGCTCAAGAGTAGAAAAAGGAATGGATGGAAGCGCCTCTACCAAGATATTGTCTCCGCTAAATTCTTTTCTGTATTCTTCGGCTTTAGACGGAGGCACAATAAGGACAATACGAAAATTACGTCCTGCCAAAAGCTTCCTCCAAAATTCGCCGCGCAGAAGATGATGCGCCACGCTGGCCTCTCCCACGGTAATAAAAATAGTCTTGGTCATTTTTTCTTCAAAAGATAGGGGCCCAAGACAAGATAGCGAAGCCCGGAATTATCAAAAACGTGCAGTGCGTCCTCCGGCGTATAAACTATGGGGTGGCCGTGAAGGTTAAAAGACGTATTGAGGATAATCCCTTCTCCGGTCAATCGCTCAAATTCAGAAATTATCCGAAAATAAGACGGGTTAGAATCTGACGACACTTCCTGGGGTCGGCAAGTGTTATCGTAAGGATGAAGGGCCGCCGCAAGCTTATCCACCTTCCCCTCTTTTACGTCAAAAGTAAGAATCATGAAGGGCGCAGGAACGCATTTGGGATTTTCAACATAGCGATCAAGCTCAATACAGGACGGAGCAAAAGGCATCCAAAAATCCCGTGATTTTATCATGCGATTAATTTCCTTAACGACCCCCCACTCGCGAGGATCCGCAAGAATAGAACGATTACCCAAAGCCCGCGCCCCAAATTCCATTTTTCCGTCAAAACGCGCGACTACAGCGCGGCCGGCAAGAAGCTCCGCAATTTTTCTCTCCACATTTTCCGGGCGTTCCCACTCTACGGCGTTTCGAAAAGCATAGGAGCGTATGGACTTCTCCACCTCTTTATCCGAAAAATCTCCACCAAGATACAAATGCCGCAAGGGCTGCGGCACCTTGCCGGTCAAATTTTGATAAGCAAGATAAAGACCGCCAAAAACATTGGATTCGTCCCCGCAGGACGGGAATACAAAAAGCTTTTTCACCCCTTCAAGCTCCATTATTTTTTTATTGAGCTTGACGTTCATAAATAAACCCCCGGAAAGAGCAAGATTGCTGATCTTTAGGGTGCCCAGGATGTTATGAACCCACTCCGTCACAAATTCTTCCACAAAAAGCTGAAGACCGGCTGCAATGTGGTCAAAACGATAAAACTTAAGGTCGCGCGTAAGACGCGGCCCCAGTTTATACGTTGCCTCAATTCCCGGTGACCTGTGATAGGTCAAACCATCGTCGTTTAGCAGAAAAAATTTTTTAAAATAAGCGCAAAGCTCGCGGGCAGAGCGTGAATCCTGCGCATAGGGCGCCAAACCCATTACTTTATACTCATGCTCCAGCGGCACCATGCCAAGATAATAGGTAATCAGGGCATAAAGGCGCGCAATGGAATCTTCCACGGGGATTAGGGCCAGACGCTTCAGCACTCCGCCCTCCAAAACACTGACGCTGCCCGACAAATTGTCTCCGGCGCCGTCAGAAGTAATTACCACCAGCTTCTCCCCCAGACCCCATCCGTAAGCGGCTGATGCGGCATGGCACAGGTGATGATCAAAAAATTTAATTTTTGATCTAGAAACCCCTAGATCCAACAGGGGTTTCATCCGGCGCTCTAAAAACTCCGCCCTTTTCCTTTCCTGCAAAATCCCAAAAACCGGAGAAGGAAGAAAGCCGACTAAGCTCTTTTGGGCTGTACGCAAAAAGGAAACAGGAGACAGTTTTCTTTCTTCAAAAAGATTTCTGTGTTTTTGCATCAGATACTCCACCCCTTGCCCCTTTTTCCACCCTCCGGTATTTAGCGCATCGGTGAATACAAAAATATCAACATCCCGGATATGGAGTTGGTGCCTTTGCAGGAGCTCCTGCAAAGCAAGCTCCGGAAAACCGGCTGTATTTTTTATCCGCGTAAGTCGCTCCTCTTGTATGGCAAACTTCACTTCGCCTTCTTCCATATAAGCAAGGGAGGCGTTGTGGCCGTCTTGTATGGCGACAATTTTAATCATAAATTAAATAAATTAGTATAATTATAATCGTAAGAAATCATCGCGTTGTTTACGCTTTGGAAAGCGCGGTTCCCTCGTCCCCCCCTTCTCCGCTCACGGGTTCCAGCGCGGACAAATTCTACGCGCTCCGCTCAAGGAACCCTCGGTGTTCTCCGACTACGGTCGGAGCCACCGTTTCCCCTTCGCTCCGCCTGCGTGAATTTGTAGCCGCGCTTCCACAGTTCGCGGAAGAAGGGGGGGCTCGACCGCGCTTTCAGGATTTCCGCCCCGCTTTTTGTATAGATACACGGGTTCGAGCCCCTCACTTGGTGGAAAGAATCGGAAGTGCCGCTGTCAATGGGGGGCCGGGGAGAGAAGACATCACGGAGCGGCACGGACGTCCCGCACATATCCCGAACGCAGTGAGGTTAAAGTGCGCGATCCCGTACTGTCCGCGAATGATGACCTTGGTATTACCAAGAACTCATTCGGGATATAACGGGATCCTCGCAACTGGTAGCCGCTCACTATGTTCGCGGACAGTTGCGGGACTTAGCGAGGCGGGGAGAATAGAGGAAGAATTTTTACCCCGCCGAGCGTCTTTACACCAAGTGAGGGACGAGGGGCACCCGTGATACCTTTTTACAAAAAGCGGGGAAAGTCTGACTTCCCGGGGCGGAAAAGTGTAAACAACGCGGTTAAATCTTACATCATAATCTACTTAGCATGAAATTAAAAATATTATCACTTCTCCGCTCCCAGGAATACTTCTCCACTTCTTTTTGGGCGGCCAGTCCGCGCTTTTTTGCCTCTTCTTGGTGCTCTTCTATATAACGAACGGTATCCGCAATTGACCTCGCATTGTCCGGCTCAAAAAAGAATACCAGTTCTTCGTCAACTATATCGCGGATGGAGGGAAGGTCGGAAGCGGCAATGGGGCGACCAGAGGCCATATATTCAAAAAGCTTCACCGGAGAGGTTTCGTACTTTGATTCCGGAAATTTAGCGCTATTGGGCAACACTAAAACATCCGCGGCCCTTTGCCAAAGTGGAATTTCTTTATGCGGCCTTCTTCCTACAATAATTATATTATTAGATTTTAAGTTTAAAGTTTTAAGTCTAAAGTTCTTAATATCTTCATCCGTCCCTCCCACAAAATAAACTACCTCATCCTCGCCCAGAAACTGGTGAGCATCAAAAAGAGTATCCACTCCCTTCCAGTCAAAAAGATGACCGGTATAAAGAATTATGGTGGAGTTCTCCGGTAAATTCAGGCTCCGGCGCGCTTCCTCACGAGAAACATCAATCCTAAACATACCCACGTCCACGGCATTGGGTTGATGCAGCATTCGCTCCTCGGTAACTCTAAAATCCTGGTGGAGTTTTTTCATCTTAAGGCGGTTGGTCACGATAAAACCACTTATGGCAGAAAAAACCCAATTATTAACCTGACTCCTTCCCGATTTATAGAAATCATGAATTTCTAAAAACATGGGTCTGCCCCAAAATTTAAGCAGCGCCGCGTCCCGAACATCGTGAAAATAAAAAACAACATCATCCCCAAGAACCCGAAACAATGCATACAAAAAAAGCGACAGGTTAAAAGTTGCCACCATCAAGATAAAAAATAAATTTCCGTGAAAAATTCCCGTAAGATCAAGAGACGGCAATCTTCTGATTACAAAATTGCGCTCTACGCCGTGATGCAAAAACGGATCCAGTTGCAAAAAGCCGCGGTTTTGACGCCACGGGACCCAGAGTTCAACCCCCAGACCCTTGCGAGCCAGCCCCTCGCAGGTTTTCATAATCAAGGGAGACATGGTTTTCTCGGAAGGGAACCGCCAATGAGAAATATATATGATACGCATGTTAAAATAGTTCCTTGACAATAAGAGACAGGAGACGAATCTCAAACTTGATACGCAACCACTCGTAACTCCAAGGCAGACGATAGCCGCGGCAGAAAAAAAGATTCCGCAAAAATCTGATAGTATAAGAAACTAATGTCCTTGTCTGATGCTTGATCAGTCGTAAAAGCTTTTTGGTATGAGCGCCCTCATAAATTTTTCTCTCTAGAGGAATATAACGCTCCCAGCGCGCCTTAAGATGCTCCAAAGATTCCAATGGCACATATTCAAATCCGTTGATTATCCCAACCTGAACCCCTTCTTTTAGTTCAATCCGCTCATGCACCGGCTTTATAAAGCTCTTGACCCAACCGCGGTGAAATAGCCGGATTTGTTGATTGGGATAGGTCATGGCACAATCCACCACCTTTCCATCTAAAACATATTTTCGCGGCTGCCAAAAGGCATAGACGCGCGGTGCGGGACTAGTCGTAATAGAACGAATATCGGCAACCGCTTCAGGCGAGAGGTATTCGTCCGAATCAATAAACATAAACCAATCATGGCTTGCCAGACGCAGCCCCTTATTACGAACTTCCGAATAATCTTTTATAGCGACATTCGGCTCGTCGGTATCATACTGTTTATAAATTCTGCAACCGTAACGCTGTGCAATCTCGAGTGTTTTATCTATACTGTTACCGTCCAAAATAATAATCTCGGCAAGGTCCTTCACGGATTCCAAACAGCGCTCCAGAGTTAGCGCTGAATTTCTTGTAAGAATTTCTACGGAACAAGGAATTTTGTCCATAATAGTATCTTGATATAGAACGAAGGGCGACGAGGCAAGGTTGTAGATGATTGAAGTCGAACTTCACTCATAGTAGCCGTAACCGCAGGTATCTTAATTTACTATCCACAGATACTATACAAAATATTTTTGGAATTGAGAACGCCGCACGGAATAAACACGTGCGGCGTTGAAATTTCCCAAGGATCAAAGAGCTATTCACGAGGGCGGAGGAGACGGCCAAGGGGTCCCCAGCCGCTCCTGAGCCGAGAAGGCCAATGTAAAATCCACTGCCCGCCGAGCCAGCCGAGGCACGCGACGCAGGGGTAGCCGCTCGGGCGCCGCCAAACCGTCCCGGGGAAAACCAGGTAGTACTGAGGAACTCCGCGGGGATCTCCTCCTGATGCTCCAGGAGGAACTCCGCATCTTCCTGCCCCAGATGCGTGCCGAGCTCGTAGCGCGCCCGGCCGATCAGGTCGTAGCCTTGAATCGAGCTCTCACCCGGCCGAAGAAACGGGACGAGCTCGAGATTAACGCCAGAAGTGATGCTCTGCGAGACATGCTCAATTAGATCCCAGTTCTCCTTCCGCTTATCATAGCGGAAGTTGAGCTTTTTGCTCCTCTGCGAGATGACCCCAAACGGATTACGGTGTTCGGTCATCGCCTGCAGTTGATCAAGGCTGAGTCCCTTGGTGGGATCCTGCAGGCCCCGAATCAACTGTTGATCAATTTCGGAGAATACCCTTCTCCGCTTCTCGAGCCAGCCCGGCATCTGATCCGGGCTCACGACGACGATTTTACCCATCGCCGTTTCTCCTTTCTCCCCGCCTCCAGCGGGCTTTTGGCCTCGCCTTGTCCCGCACCATGCGGGATTTCGGCAGGCCTGTTTCGTATATCCTTATTATACACTTCTTATACACCAAAACCTATTTTTTTGCAAGGTACGGACCAATAGCTAAATAATCAACGTCTGTCTTTTTGAAAAACAACACAGCTTCTTCCGGAGTATTTACAATTGGCTCGCCTTTGACGTTTAGGGAGGTATTAAGCACAACCGGCACGCCGGTCTTTTGGAAAAAATACTCAATCATTTTTGCGTACAGAGGATTTGTTGCGTGAAAAACTTCTTGTGGCCGGACAGTATTATCTACGTGACATACTGCCGTAATTTTTTCCCGCCATTCGGGCTTTACGGAAAAAGACATAACCATATAAGGAGATGGCATATAATGTTCCAGAAACTCCTCCCCGTGTCCCTCCAAAAATGAAGGACAAAAAGGACGGAAGGGTTCACGGAATTTTACTTTGGCGTTAATTATATCCTTCATCTGGGCGGTCCTCGGGTCGGCGAGCACGGAACGAGAACCCAAGGCGCGGGGACCAAATTCCATCCTGCCCTGAAACCAAGCCACAATTTTCTTCTGCGACAAAAGGTTGACAACCTCATCCGCAATATCGTCTGATTTTTTATAATTAAGACCGCTTCTGGCAAGGGACTTTTCTATTTCGGCTTGAGAATATTCTGGCCCAAGATAAAGATGCCGCAACGGCTCCGGATGCCTGCCTGTTTTTTGATAATAAAGAAGCCAAGCCGCTCCAAAAACATTACCCATATCTCCGGCTGCGGGCTGTATCCACATATTTTTTACCAGCCCAGATTCCCAGATGGCTTTATTCATTTTGACGTTTAGAGCAACGCCGCCGGCCAGACATAAACTTTCAGCTTTTAGCTTATAGCTTTTAGCTGTCAGCAGAAGCTCCCGTACGTAATAAAGCGTCGCTTTTTCCAGACGATCTTGCAAAGTCGCGGCAATATCGGTGTTGGGCTGCGGCGGCGTATCCTCCTGATACTCTCTGTTGATATTCGGAAATCGGGCCTCCAAGCTGCGGATGGAAAAAGGATAAAGCGAATAGCGGGTGTTAATTCTCACGCCCCTATCGCCCACTGAAATTACGTCATCCATCTCGTAGACAGCTTTTCCGTAGGGCGCAAGCCCCATTACTTTGTATTCGCCATCATTTATACGAAATCCCAAAAAATCGGTGATGGAGCCGTAAAGATAGCCGAGGGAATTAAAAATGCCGTAGCGCTTAAGCAGTTTAAGACCTCCGCCCTTCCCGTACCACATAGAGATGGACGTCGCCTCGCCCTTGCCATCCATACATAAAATCGCTGCCTCATCAAACCCGGAACCATAATAGGCCGAAGCGGCATGGCACAAATGGTGGTCAAAAGAATAAACTTTCCGCGCTCTAACCCCCATAACTTCAAAAATCCGCTTATACGAGGCTAAGCCTCGTAGTGCCGAGAATAAACCCTGTACCTGTACCTTCACTAAAGCGAACATATAGCGAAGTTCGGTAAAATTCCGTGGTGGACGCATTAAAAAATACCAGCCCACCTTAAGAAACGTGGAGAAGTTTTTGGCACGCGCAAAAACAATATAATCCACCTCGTCCAGGGTTAAATTACGCGTGGAAAGACAGTAGCGAATGGATTTTTCCGGGAAAAAATCGGCGGCATGCTTCACCCGATTAAATCTCTCTTCCTCCACCGCCGCAATGATTTTCCCGTCCTCCAAAAGACAGGCAGCAGGGTCGTGTCCGGTTTTAAAACTTAGTATACGCATTGATTATTTTCTGAATAGTATTTTCTAAACCATGCTTTTCTTCCACCAACCTGCGCAGTGTCAAATTGGGACGAGGCTCATCCGCAAGTATTTTTATGTGCTCGGCCAGAAACTCCGGACTTCTGGTCTCAAGGAAATACGTCTCTGGCAGCAGAGATTTGAAAGCTTCGTTGGCCGTAATAATCGTAAGACCAGAGGACATAGCTTCCAGCACCGATTTGTCCATAGACCCCGTGGTGGACATAGAAATAAAAATATCGTGATCAAGATAAGCCGAAGGAACCTCGTTGTATGGTATAGAACCGTGAAAGCTAACGTAGTGTTCTAGTTGTTTTTCTTTTACCATCTTTTTAAGCGACTCCAAATAGTCATTATCACGCGGCATAAGCGGACCGCCAACAATAGAAAGAGTCCAAGCTCTCTGCCATGTATTTTTTAAAACTTCACAGGCGCGAATGGCAGTCTCAATATCTTTAACCGGTGAAATCCGGCCCAAAATCAAAAGTCGTATTCCAGAACTGGAAACTGGGAATTGGGAATTGGGAATTGGCCGGAACGTTCCCGTATCAATCGCGTGTCCGGTGTACAAGACCCTTAGAGAGGGCAGACGAAAACTTAACTCCGAAGCAGTAAAAATCCAATCCACCATACGTTCCGCCCACCTTAGAGTCGGGGTAACGCTTTTATGCACATACCATAGCCCGCTCGGCTTTTTTAGTGACACAAGAAATGGGGCCGCCGCCATTACGTATTCTGGAATCATATGAAAAAAAACCGCATCGGTACGTGCGTAGTGATACGAGAAAAGCTCCCAAAATTTCCAAAGTTTTGCAATCCTTGAGTTTCTTTTCCCGAAGGTAAAGACTGAAACGTTTTTGGGGAGTGAGTGTACTCCTTCTTGCAGGGCAATCACTCGTACCCCATCCGTGAACTTGGCAAACTCTTCCAGCCATCGGTGAAAAAATCCGAGATTCTCGTCATTTTTATCTACTTTTTGAGTTACCACCAGTAGCCTCATGCCGATATTATACGAATTTCTCTCTTAAATTAAAATGGCGGCACTCATAACCGCCGCGGGTCCAAAAAATACCCAATGAAGAAGCCTTTTAGTATTCCACACTCTCTTTGCCGGTCATTAAATCAACGGAGTGAACGTGCGGAAGTGCGGAAAGAGAAGAAACAACCCTTTCAGGACCCAGGCCCTCGGCAAGTTCAACCGCCAAAGAATATTCCATCTCCTCACCGGAAGACTTTATATGTAACACATGGTAAGTAACACCCAACGATCGGAAAAGTTCATTAAGCTTTATGGGATCAAACGCGCTGCCGGCCTGAAGCATGATAAGGTATCCTGTCCGAAAGGCCGCACCCAGACGCTTACGATGAACCACTAAAAGTGCTATGGCAATAAAAGTAAGGGCAATGCCGGCAATAGCATAATTGCCGGTGCCAATGGCCACTCCTTCTACCAGAGCGAAAAAAACATAAGCTACGTCTTTAGTATCTTTTACAATAGTGCGAAATCTTATCATGGAAAAAGCACCCAGCAGAGCAAAAGCACCGATCAAATTCTCTTGTACCACCATCATAACTACCGAGCCCAGAGTACAAACCATCATCAGGGTCACTACAAAAGAACGCGAATAAGAAAGTCCGCGGTGGGTTTTACGATATACCCCAACAATCACCGCTGCGGCTGCAAAAGACAATAAAATATTCAGCACAATTACGGCGGCATTAAGTTCAGTGGAGGTTAAGTTGTAGAAATTTTGCATCGAAGGCATAATTAATATCTGAAAACTTATCTTGGCATGGGGTGGAACGATCGTAACGCCTCCATGGCGCGGCCATATTTGGAAATACTAATTCGTTCCAGCTCCAAAAATTTAATAAGAGTTCCGAACCAAGCAGGAAGATTCTTAACAAATTTCACCTCCATAATAACCATATTTTGCTCAATCGGAACCCACGAGAAAGGATACCATAAATCGGGTTTTGCGCAAGTCTGAAGCCCGGAATCAAAAGTAATACGGAGGAGCTCACCAGCATAAAATCCTACATAAGGGCGGCGCTGATACTTAACAAGGAGCAACGGTTTACGGCACCCCATGATTATTTTGGAAAGTATGGCCTCGCCTTCCTGCCGGTATTCGTGACCGGACAAAGACTGAAAAAAAGAAGGAGCTCCTGCCTTAAGTAACTTCTCAAAATCAGAGCGTCCCAAACGGATCCTGGTTTTTCTCGTCAGGGCATCAAAACGCTCTTTGGCTTCGAGCCAAATTTCATTCGTGTTCTCGGTGATCCGGGGCGCATAAATCCTGGCCCGAACCTTAGTACGATGTAGAAACCCACCACTTTTATCGTAGTAATCGCTCTTGGGCGGGGTGTCAAAATAAAGACTCGTGACAGTATACTCCCCTGCCTGCGCATTAGTATCAGGCTTCAATCCTACAGACTGAATAAAACGCTCCGCGCGCCGCGCGGCTACGGGATCAATAAGGTATTTAAACTCAAAACGATACTTGGTCATGGCCTTAAAGGAGTAGCAACCTCAATTTGAGAGCGCCCATCGCTTTTAATATCTTCCTTATTTTTTAGAAAAGTCGGATTTATCACCAGCGCGTAACCGCCGCCAAATTCATGTTTTTTTTGATAGGCGGAGATGGCAACATCGTCCTCCTTAAAAATATTGGAAAAAATACGGGCGCGGCTTGAGTCTTTAACCGCTACTCCCACGGAACAGGAAGTAATTACGTTTTTGATAATAATCGGCCGCGAGGCCTCACCCACACTAATTCCTTTATCAGCGCAGCCAAGAATAATATTTCTTTGAATCAAAACCTGCGAAAAACTTAGATCAATAGCATCCCCGCCGGTCTCTTTTGTGCCCAAGGGGGAGGCAAAGGTGTTATCTTCCACAATGCTAGTCGCATCCACGGCGTCAAAGTCAAGAGCATCGGAATTTGTCTTGAAAAAGGTGGAGCGACGTATTATGGCCCGGCCGTATTTTACATTAATTGCATCGTCATCATGCGAGTCAGAAAAAATACTTTGAGAAACCTCAAGATCACTATCGTGTACTGCCAACATACCCGTGGCTCTGATACCGTTTATCTCAACACCTGATCCTCCGGAAACTTGAGCAAACTCAACCCTGCTGGGAGTTTTACTATTATTAAGTATCAAAATAGAGCCCCATGGTTTTTGCGCATCCAGAGCCGCAACAATGACTGGTGCGCCGCTGCTACCCACGATCTCCACCGGACCGTAGGAAACTAAGGATACCCCTTCACCCAGCAGTAGCGTTGTTCCCGCATTTATACGAAGTGTAACGCCCGCAGGGATGATCGTAGTCTCGGTAATAATTGTAGTTCCGGTGCCAAGTGAAACCGTCTTTTCATCAAGCGCATAAAACCGGGGATTATAGGCCAAAAACTCTATCAGGCTTCGGCTGATTTCTGGAAAACGTGCAAATTCGGTAGGCATAACTAAACTGCCGGTTTTTTGCAAAAAATACGGCGGTGACACTCGCCCCAAAAAAGCCGTGGCTTTTTGAAAATTACTTTCCGTAAGATCGCGTAACCTGCTTATCTCGCTCAAATACTTCAGATTGCTGTGAAATTTTAGAGAGTCGCTCAAAAATTCAGGTTTCATGCGTCTTGCTAAACTATCATAAAAGGCAAGATCGTCGCGCAGGTTATCTTCGTTAAGATAGCTCTTTAGAACCTCGTCGCGCTCTTTACGAAATTCCGGGATGGAAAAGACGCGGCTGGCAAGTTTCTCCGCTGCCTCGTCCCGCAGATACTCACCCATTTCCATACCCATGTCAAAAGGTACTGTCTCAAATTTTCCGGTGGCGGTATTAAAAATAACAATCAGGTTTGCTGCCTCCCACTGATGAGCGCTGTCAGCCAGCGCCCGCAGCGCATGCCAAGCATAAAACTTAGGTAAATCAATAATATGCGGTATGAGTTTAGTGAACATGGTATCATCGGTCTTTTCAATAATCTCAACTAAAGCTTCCAGTTCCGGAAACGACTTTGTGTTATTTTGGGTATAACTCTTCCAGCGGCGCAATCCTTCCCTGGAAAAAAGCGGGGCAGTATCTTCAAAAAGGCCGGGTTTTCCGTCATCAACCGCAAGAATATGGGAAGTATCGGGAAGGCCGGAACGCGAAAGCCAACGATTGGACCACTGCTCCCAAGCCATATAAACGCCTGCATCCCAACCGTTTATTTTCAGCCGCACAAACCAAATATCCGGCACGTTAAGTCCCAATTTACGAGCACGGTAGGCGTTTAAAAGTTCTATAAAATAGAGCCGATCATAGGGAATCACCAAATTCAGACCCTTCATGCCTTGAAAACGAGACTCTTTAGAAAAATTTATCCGCCAGGACTTCTGCGCTGCCGCCCAATGGTTATTTTTAAAACCCCTATACCTTAGTTCTACCCGCTCCCTAAAATCTCCGGCAGCAAAGTCGGCTTTAACCCTTACCCGATTATCATCAAGAAGCGGCGCCCCAAAAGGGTCAGGAAGACCGGCGTTTAAGGTGGCAAGATCCTGCTTTTTTATAACAAGCTTGTAAACAGGGAGCCGGGTTTTGTAGAAAAAATACGGGGAAAACACTAAATCAGGAAGTTTGCGCACCGACCTGTAGGTTGGCACCAATTGCTGAAACATCGGGCTTTGTATCAAACGATAACGAAGTGATTCTGATTTTATAACAATAAGTCCGGCCACAAATATAAGGACAAGAAGGAGGACTGATATTTTTTGATTTTTATAAACCGACGCAAACATATTGAGGTCTATCTTATAACTTTATCCTTCACTGGCGCAAACGCGGAGCACCTGTTGATATGCCGCAACATAAGATTCCCAGCCCCGATGAGGAAGTTGCTTTATCTTCTCTTCGGCCGCATGCGCCAAGTAACTACGTAATTCTTTATCCTGATAAAGTCGAAGGAGTGCCTTGAGAAATTGTTTTTTGTCACCCACTGGCACCACTAATCCATTCTCTCCATTGTGCACCACCTCCCCCGCCAAACCTACGTCAGTCATAAGAATGGGTAGAGAAGCGGCCATGGCTTCTATAATAACCCGCCCCCACCCCTCATAATTTGATGATAAAACAAAGAGATCAAAAGATTTATAAAACGACGGTAGATCATCACGCCACGGCTCAATAAAAACGTTTTTGTCTAATCCGTAATTTCTAATTTGTAATCTGTAGTTGTCTCTATCGGGCCCGTCTCCCACCAACACTAAAAGCGTCTTGGGGTACATCTTCGTCAAATTCCGCATCAACTCAATAAGCATGGAAAAGTTTTTTTCTTTATCTACGAAACGCCCCACACTTACTATTTTAAATTCGTAGTCCCAAAAACGCTCCTCGGTTTTAGGATCTCTATCGGAATTAAGAAATTTAGAAATGTCGGTAAAGATAGGCAAAACCGTAATTTTATCTTCGGTGGCAAGTCCTGCCTCCTTTAAAGAACTTTTAATACGTTCCGAAACTACTCTAATACGGCTTGCTCTGGGTATCAAGAATTTAACCATGAGATATCTAGTAAATTCTTTTAAGGAGGCCTTCCTGTACCACGGGCTTAAAATATCAGTATGCACTTGAAGCTGAAAGGGCTGCCCAAAACGCCTGCTAAGAAGCCACGCCACCATCCCCTCTTCAAACGGATTTTCAGAGCTTATCACCCAACGGCCGCGTCGCTGGAGCAGCCGTGCTCCTTCTTTATAAAGAAGGTACCACGACAAAAGCTTACTGGAGTGAATCGGACGTAAAACCAAAGTACCCTCCTTCATAGCAGGCAGCTTATGATGGCTGCGGCAAAGAACATGAAATGAAGAAAATGGTTCGGCGTAAAATTGCGCCCTTTCCCGAAGCGGAGAATTATGTTGAAAAATACTCTCATCCGTGCCGATGGTTAAAATATTTAACCCCGCGGGCGGCCCGATAATCTTTTTAAAAAGTGAGATCCAGTCCTCTGCAACTTCTTTCCACAGTCTCACTGTCAAGACTGACTTAATGGTCCCTACCGTATCTTTCTTGGCCAACATCACTAACTTTTGGGCAATATCGTCTTCAGACAACGGATTTACCAGTACTGCGCTATCGCCCACGTATTCTTTTAAGCCGGACTCCTGCGTCATAACAAATGGTGTCCCCAGTGCCCAAGCTTCAGCGATAACATTGGGCCCAACATCAGAAAAAGATGGCAGTAAAAATACGGACGCCTCCTGGATTTTTTTAAGAAGTGGGTCATGCGGTACTGGCGTTAAAAATTTGACTCTGGAAATTTTGTTTTCCTTTACAAACTCCTGCAACCTTTCTTTTTCAGGACCATCACCTACTAAATGAAGTTCATAATCACGCAGGCCCGATTTGGTAAAAGCGCGGATCAGACGGTAAAGATTCTTCAAATAAAGCATCCTTCCTGCCCATAGGATAACGGGTTTCCGGGTTAATCCTGCGCTGGCTCCCATTTGCTCCTGTACATTTTGGACAATAGCCGTCTTATTTTTGTCTAAACCATAGGCCTGCTCCACCATTTTCCTGCGCCAATCAGAAGAAAATACCAACGCATCGGCCCTGTGCATAACCCAGCTACTAATAAATTTTATAACACGCTCTTTCCAGGACAGAGGCATAGGAAGCGTATAAAACTGCGGAAGGGTAACATCATTTCGGGTCCTCTCCACAAAAGATTCCCACAGAAAATCGCCTTCCAATCTAATGACCAGCGGCTTTTTATACAAAAAGGATATCAGGGCTGCCGGCGCTCCCACGCTGAAATAGTCCAAGGAAAAAATTAAATCAGCGTTTTTGGCTCGCTTAACGAGCGAAAGCAAATAAAAAAGATGACGAATCAGGGTTGGGTATTTTAAAAAGCGGCCAAAAGAAACTACCGAGACGCCGAGGCCTTGCGAGCGAAACTCACGGGAAAGATTCTCGGCATAAAGCGCCGGGCCTCCAAGTTGAGGAGGGTAAAGAGGTGTAGCAATCAGAAGACGGGTACGAGCTATGTTTTGTGAAAATACGTTTTGATATTTTTGGGCTATGACGTCCCATAAAAAGCGCTCCTTTATCATTCGTCTTCCATCCTCCACCATTTTTTGCGCTAAAATTTTTTCATCCAAAAGAAACCGGATTTTGGCCGCAAGATCAAGATGATCATCCACTTTGACAAAAAGACCGGTTGCTCCGTCTTTGATAATATCCGTTATGCCGCCTACAGCCGTACCAATTATGGGAAGACCCGCGGCCAACGCCTCTATGAACGAGATGCCCATGCCTTCGGAACGAGAGGGACGGACAAAAACGTCGGCTTCATGAAGATATTCGGGTATCTTCTCATGCGGGATTTCACCGAAAAATTTAATATCAGCTTGTAGCTTGCCCGCTCCGCCGGAGCTTGAGCGAGGCGAGTAGCTTGTCCCTAGGCTCTTTGAGCCGGGATCCCGGCCACTTTGTGGCCTAGGGATAGCTTGTAGCTCAAGATTTTTACGCTCTGGACCGTCGCCGATAATCCAACATTGAACATTAGGAATGGCTTTTTTCACTTCTGCCATTGCCCGAATCAAAATATCAATTCCGTTTTTTGGCACCAACCGTGAGGTCGTAATGATGGTAGAAGCAGATTTACGCAAATAGCTATGCGGATTTGCGCGGATATCATTTCTAAATTTCTCTGCGTCAACGCCGTTATGAATGATCTCTCCCGGTCCCCTATATCCATAACTTCTTGCCAGATTCAAAAGATAAGTAGAGATTGCCGTTACGTAATCGGCCTGCCAAAGAATAAAACGAAAGGCCGCATTTATCGCGCCAAACCGTCCAGAAGCAAGCCGAGCATCCCCTTCCCCGTATTGAATGTTCAAAATAAAAGGAATTCGGGGATGAAATAACTTATAAATTGCCGCCGTAACAGAGGCATGCGAAATATCCACCCCCACTACCGCACTTGGACACGGCGTGTCCAAGTTGGACGTTAGGCACCAGAACGGCAGAAGGTATTTATCAAACCGGGAGCCGAATCCGGCTCTTATAATTTTTACGCCCTGATAGGAATCCTCACGCGGTAAGTCTTTTTTGAATCTGGAAGTTACAATATAAAAATCGAAGCGGTCTTTTAACCGCCTGCAAACCTCCGCTATGGCAATCTCCGCTCCACCAATAAACGGGTGGTAGGAGGTAGTAAATACAAAAACTTTTGGCTTCATTGCATTAAAGACAGAAATCATTCACCCTCCCGCCATATTTGGTGGGAGGGCTCACCCGCCACGAATCCGGCTTTTTATCATAATAAATGCCCCGGCCGCAAGAACGCCCACACCCAGCGCTGCGAACAAAAATGCAAAACTGGCAGGGCGGTCGGACCGGACGAGGGCCGCACTTTCCGAAGCAGGGTCAGACCCCGTATTTTTTCCCACACTCTCTACTGGGGAAACAACAACAGCTTCTGGTCTAGAAGAAATTGTGGGCTCCTGACCAGTAACGGCTTTTGCCCATGTCACCGCAACAATACCGTTGGGGTAACGAAGATTTACCAAACTAACTCCATAGTGGAAAAGGCCGGTGGTACGATTGGAAAACGCGACGGTTGAGCGTCCGCTAATTTTTGTTTGGGAAGGAATAATAAAATTCTGACTGATACCGTCATCAATAATCCAGGCGCCAATATCAAGATCAAAGTCATCCGGATTGGTGAATTCAATAAATCCTGCCTCACCCTCTACAACGCGTAAAATCTTTACTTTGTTTGGGATGACATTGACCCTAACGTAATCAGAAACCGCATGGGTACCTGAAGAAACATGAAGACCCACAAGATACACCCCCGAAGTATTGAAAGTATGGGTAAGCGAGCGGCCCTCGGCGGTTGCGCCATCACCAAAATTCCACCAAAATCTTGCATTCCCCAACTCACTGCCATCCAGATATTCAGCATAGCCGGGAAAATCTACAATTGCTCCGGCAATCACATTTTTATCTTCTCCGGCATATACTCTAAAGGGCGGCGGGGCAATATTCGATATCTGCGTACTTGATGGAGACGACGATTGTTGTTTAGGTTGCTCCGACATGCCCGAACCTTGATTAGCAGCACGAGGAGTTGCTTTGGCCGTAATCCATGATGGGCCGCCTCTTTGCATTGTATCTTTAGTCGTGTTATCGCCTGCCGGCCAACCCGAAGAGGCGTTTATTTCGTCAACAGTTTCTCCGCTAGAATTTTTGAGAAATATGTGCTCTCCAAGATTGGAAAGCGCATTATTTTTAAAGGGGTATATAATATCGGCCGGAGTGCCAGCTACAACCTCATCGCTGCCCCGCTCCAGCAAAAAATATCCTCCGGCCGGAATGGAACCAGATAGCAAAAAATCAGGCATAGTGTCCGAAGCCACAATTTTCCAACCCCCTAGGGACAGTGCCGAGTCGGTAGGATTATGGAGCTCAACCCACTCGTTATTGGCAGCGGCCTGTGCGGACTCGCCTTCTTTGGGAAGCGTCCCCATCCAGGCAATTTCGTTAATTAAAATACCCGCTCCCGAAACAGAAAGCGGTATAAAAATACTTATCAAAATAATTGACACCCGTGGTCCAGCCTTCATTAAAACATCTGTAGCAAAAACCGCTGGAAACGTCAACTTTTAACCAAAGCCGCTGCGAGCGTCACGCCATACCAGTGCAGTTTTGGGAAATAACGCAGGAAACGGCGAAAACCTGAAAGTTTCCCCGCCTCCCAAAATTTCTCAAGGCGCATGCCCAAACTCTCCAGCTCCCGGATAACCTCGTAGGAAGACGCAAGATAACGCAGGTCATCGTCCTTTTTTTCATAACGACCGGTGGCGTCTGTAAAATTTTCTTTTACGATCCGGAAGGTAAAAATTCCAAAAATTCTTAAAAAATAGTCAAGCATGCGCAGGGCCACAAAACCGATCCGCCAGAAAGCGGATCTATGCCGTAGGGCGGATGGTCGCGAAAAAGGAAACTCAAGGTTAGGCGCAAGAATAACGAGACTTCCTCCTCTTTTTAAAACCCGTACACACTCGGCCAAAACCTGCCGAGGATGGAAGACATGCTCAATCACAAACAATAAAAGCACGGTATCAAAGCGTGCTTCTGAAAAAGGGAGATTCTCCGCCTCTCCAACAAGAAAAGTTGCATCCGGAAAAATGCCGGCCCACTTTTCTTTAGCCCCCCTTACTGCGTAGTCTGAACGCTCCAAACCATAATAGCTTACGCCCGAAGGCAGAAAGGATAGAATTTCAGCCGTACCGCACCCCACTTCAAGAACTGAAGATCCGACTTTTAAATTGGCCCGCAAGTATTCAAGCACCTTAGATCTTGGAAAAGATGACCAATCGCCTTCTTCCCGCGCCATCTCATAGTAACGGGGTTCAAAAGAAGTCATTTATGGTGCGGGTTCTAGCCTCAATTTAATTTTTGTGATTCTGGATTCAACATCGCTGTCTCCCGGAAAAAGCTCGTTTACCTTCTGCCACCACTCCAGCGCCTTTCCCCATTCTTTTCTTTGTTCATACAAATAAGCAAGGCGGCTCATTAAAGTTTGGTTTTGAGGATTAGCCTCAAGCCCCCGCAGTAAAACATCGTCTGCCTCCTCCGCCTTTTCTTTATAGGAATAATAATAAAGTTCAGCAAGCGAAACGTGGGTTTGGACATCAGCGGGTTTATTCTTTAGGGAAATTTTAAGATTGGCTTCAGCTTTAGGAAAATCTTTAAGGTATCTCCAGTAAAGCTCTCCTAGATTGGCAAAAGATAAAGAGTTTAAGGGCTCAAGCAAACTCGCGTATTCCCAAGCATCCCGCGCTCCTTCAAAATCTCCTATAATTTTTTTGAAAATTCCGACCTGAATCCAGCCCGTAAAAAAGTTGGGCCGGGCTTTTACTGAACGGCCATGCATATCAAGAGAAGCATAAAGCTCCTGTTTTTGGGCTTCCGTAAATAATTTAACTTCTTCCGGAATCGGACGAACCTCAATCGGGTCGCGACCGATATAGGGGGGTGGTGGTAGGCCGGCAGTAGTTCGGGTATCTGGGTTTGCCCCCAAAGGAGTTTTAGTCTGCCCTGTGGGTAAGGATGCCGACTCCGGGACTTCAGTATTTTTCGGAATTTGCGGTAACGGAGCCGATCCCGCTGACGGCTCTAATTTTTTACCTAAATTTAAAGAGAGGAAACGTGATATCTCGTCTTGAAAAAATATCCCCGCCACAACAATGACGAGCACCAACAAACCCAAAATAGCGTTTTTGTAAAAACTTTCTTTTAGCATATAGAAAAAGTTATCACAGCGGCGGCTCTTTGGTCAAGAGGAAGTCCCAGCCGCCAACCGTACTTATGTTGGTGACCGTATTGATTTTCGTGGTTTTGATTTGTAACTTCCCGCTTTTTACATATTTAAACTGTTCCACCCAAAGACTGAACTTCCTCTCCTCTCCTTGTTTTACCGTAACATCAAAACCCAGTGATAGGACGGATTTGTGGGGACTCCCGATTTTGGGATGCTCGGTAATAAAAGTAAACTCGGTTTTACTAATTAACTTATCGGCTGAGGAAGTTCCATCCCGTAAAATAAGATATATTTTGCGGGCGCGATTGGGGGTTGAGTCCATCTCGTCTATAATTAGAGTCTCAAAATTGGCCAACAGCACATCCGAGGTTGTCCCGTTATAAATTGTAAAGTCACCCAGTTTATACGGGTCCACTTCCACCTCTGGAAAAGAATTAGTAAATACCGTAAGTAAATTTATCCAGTTGGGGGTAGTAAAAGAGACATCGGCCCTGACCGGATTACCCGCCTGATCTTTTACGCTCACCGTACAAGAATAGTCAGTATGCGGCTCCGGAAAGTATTCGGTGAGACGTCCGGCTGGCTTGGCTACTTTTATGGTGGGGGTACAGGTTACAGACTCATCCACCACACCCGTCTCATCCACTGCCCAATCAAAGACCACCCGATAGGGATAGTGAACGCCAAGCGGAGAATTGTCTATAAAGCCCTTTTTGAAAACTTGAGGTTTTTTAACGAAACTAGGCGGGGTAGTATCGGCGGGAACCGTGGTGGTTGATACCTGCTCTTTTGCCAGCTTTTCCTGAAGCGCCTTAAGTTCTGCCTGCAGCTTTTGTATTTGCTCAATAATCGCCTCTTTGGTTACGGGCGCTGTTTTTTGGGCCAAAACCGTATTGGCCCGCGCCCTGGTTTTAGGACCAAAGTATCCGACCGCGGGTACAATTTTTTCTCTTTCCTGAAATTTTTTAACAGCGGCTCGCGTAAGCAAGAAGAAATTTCCGGTAACCGGACCGCTATAAACCCCCTCATCCCGCAAAAACTCCTGAAGTTGAGTAACCCCGGAATCACTTTTTAAGCCAAAATAAAGGTCACGGTCAAAAGAGGCCGCAAAACTTAAAAACGGCATAAAAACCAATATAGTAATCAAAATAACCTTTTTTAGCATAAGTCTATTATAACATACCTGCCAGAATCGCGTCTCTACTTATCAACACCACTATTATCTGCCTGCGCCTCAAGAAGTACAAGATACTGCCCGGAGAAAGGAATGGTTAAGCCCGGCTGTGCGGTATTTTTAAGATACGGACGGGGCATAATCAAGAAATACGGCGGCCTGAATCCCATTTTAAGACTCTCGCGCTCCACCCGCTCAATATATTTTCTGCCGCTATAATAATAGATAGTATCAAAAGAGCTCCAATCAAAACTGTAAAGCGCATGCCCCTGATCATTCTTTTTTATAAAAAGGCCTATTTCTTTCTCCTCTTTCGCATAAGGATAAGAGTAGGGAACGTTGGAAATAAAAAGCTGATAATAGGTGCTTAGCGCCCCCAAAAGCAGAAGAGCCGCAAAAACCGCAACTACGGCATAGCGTCCGGTGATACTTTGACGAATACTCCGATACCAAACTCCCCCTAGTGAGGACACTAACATACCTTCAAAAGGAAACAACGGAATAAGGTAAAAAATGAGCTTGGTGCGGGATATGGCAAAGGTAATAAAAATAAAAAGTGCGGAGAAGAGAGAGGCCAGCGCCAACCGGCGTTCCGGAAGCTGACCCAAACGTCTCCAAAAAATCCAAAGGCCGCCACCGATAGCCGCCAGAAACCAGGGCTCGTTCAAAAGCAAAAGTTGTTTTAAATAACTCCGGGTCGTAACCGATCCTCCCAGTATCGGAGCGGCAACACGTTCAAAGACATGACGCACAAGATACACGTCCCAAAAATCCTTGCCAAACTTTATGCTCTCACGCAGGTGCCAGGGCAGGATAATGATTAAAAAAATTATAGTCCCCAGCCAGAAGTACCAATCTCTAAGCCAGCGCCATTCTTTATACACTGCGCTAAATATCAAAATCACCGGCACTAAAAGCAGCGCCGGAAAACTGCGCAGCATCACTCCGATACCAAGAAAGAACCAAAATGGAGCCCAACGGGCAAGCCCGTGGTACCCATTCTTTACGGTCAAGCCTGATGGCTTGCCTGCTGGGGCGGAATCCCGCCCCAGAAAACCGCATTCATCCACGGGCAAACCCGTGGTCTTCTGGGGCGCGGATAAAAGATACCAATTCTTGTTTTTCCAGCCCCGTATAAATCCCCAGAGTCCAAAAATCATAGCGGCCGAGAGCGGAACGTCAAGACGCAGCTGCCTTGCGGCCGCGGGAAAAATTCCGGAAAAAAGCAGAATAAACCCTGACAGGACAGCCACTGTAAAATTATTGGTAAGCGTACGGGTCAGAAGATACACGCCGTAGACTGCCGCAACCCCAAAGAGGGCAGAAGGCAGACGCATAGCAAACTCATTCTCGCCGAGAACCTTTACGCTGCCGGCCGTCAGCCAAAAAAGAAGCGGCGGCTTATCAATCCAATCCTCGCCAAACCTTTTAAGAGACCAGAAATCGCCCCCCCGGATGGTATCCTTTACTACAATGGCATATTGCGCCTCGTCATAATCATAAAGAGGCAACGTACCAAGCTGCCAAAGGTGAAAAAAAAGAGAAAAAGTTATAAGGGCAAGAAGTATACTCTTTTGGCCCCAAGTAGTAGTAGACACGTTCTTAGTTTACTGCAACCCACCCTACTTGGTCTAGGTTCTTGTTGTAGTTATGAAATGGGGGAAAATCTCAAAACCCCGCGTAACGCGGGGTTTTGAGATTCGCAAAATATAAAGTTTACCCCCCCACCTTCCCGAATACTCTGTGGTCGAGTCTGACTCGACTGCGGTCTCTTACCCTCCCACCAAAATTTGGCGGGAGAGTGAACCGCAGGATGAAGGGGGTTTTCAAATCCTTCCGCTGGGTCCAATACCCCGCGGAAGGTGGGGGGGTTTATCTCTTTAGCTGCTGAATTTTATCAGTAACGGCTTTAATCTGGGTCTGCAAAAGTTTAAGCTGGGCTTTTTCAATTTGCTCCTTAATTACCTTAAGTTGAACGTCCGTTGGCGTCTGCACAGCCGCCTCAACTTTTGGTTTGGCTACGGGGCGCGGCAGAAGACGAATTCTCTCCTCCAATCTTAAGACCTGCTCCCGAAGCAAAACGGCTTGGCGCGCTTTTAATGATTCCTCCAAAAGCTCGCGGGTTTGCGCCTCTACCCTTGCTTGATCCTCCAGAAGCAAAACAAGCTCTTTTTGAAGTTCCTGAAGTCGCCCGCCTCCTGCCGTGTCTAACTCTGTCCTCATTTCTTTCAATCGTTTATCAATGCGGTTGGCCTCGTCTTCAATTGCTTTGGGACGCAAAGAGGCAACTGCCTGCTCCAGAAGCTTTTTTTGCTGCTCCAGTGTTTTTAGCATCTCCTCGGGCGGAGGTGTGGGTGCGGGTTTGGGCGCCGGTGCCGGTGGTTGCTCAACCTTTAACTTCAGGGTTTGCTCCTGAATTAATTTAAGTCTTTCCTTAATTAGTTTTAACTGAATAACCCGAAGCTGATCCTGAATTGCGCTCACACTGGCAAAACCAGAACTTGTGCCTAAGAAAAAGGCAAGCAGAAGAACGGCTAAAATAAGCTGGGGACGATTCATAGAATTATTTCTTCAAGGCGTTTATTTTCTCCTGAATAAGCTTAATCTGTTCCTGAATCAGACGCGCTTGAATAGCTTTAATTTGATCCTGAATAGCTTTCATTTGAGCTGCGCTGGCTTGCGGGGTTGGTGCGGGTGCCGGAGCAGGTGCGGGCGCTGGGGCCGGCACAGGAGTTGACTGACCCTTTTTTAAACCCTCAATTTTGGCCTGAATCTCTTTAATTTTTTCCAAAATGGATTGTGGTGTCACAGGAGCCGGAGATGGCGCTGGTGCAGGAACAGCTTGTCCCTTTTTTAACCCCTCAATTTTGGACTGAATCTCTTTAATTTTTTCCAAAATTGACTGGGCCGTAGGAGCGGCTGGCGCTAAAACAGCTTCCGGCGCCGGCGCAGTTCCAAACAGTTCATTTAGTTTTTTACGCGTTTGGGGACCAACGCGGCCCACCTGTGAAATCCCATATTTTGCCTGAAATCTCTTAACCGCTGCTGTAGTTGCCGGACCAAAATAACCCGTAACCAGTCCTTCCGGATAAATACTTTTATCACGCGACAGGAGATCTTGAAGCTGTTTTACGGCATCATCCCGCATTCCCGGGGCAAGATCACGGGCAAAAACCCCAAAAGCCGGCGGCACGGCCCCAAATTTGGGCGCACCCGGAGTCAGAGCAAGCTTCTGGGCAATCTTGGTTTGGAGTTCAGAAATCTGGGTCTTGAGTTGAGCGACTTTAGAAACGGTTTCTGTAGTAGGAGTTGGGGGGCCTGATGGAGCGCCGCCTCCTCCGCCACCTCCTCCGCCGCCGCCTCCACCTCCTCCTCCGCCGCCGCTGCCGGTTCCTGTTCCTCCACCAGAACTGCAGGTACCAGACGGAGTAACTGTTACCGTGGTCTGGCTGTTTGGATCCCGAATAGTTATAGTGGATTCGCTAGAAGTACAAGTTGTGGTTACGGTTATAGAGGTTGGCGCATCATGAGTGAATTTCTTCCTATCGCCGGATGAGAGCGTTACCCGCCCACCGGAAGACATGGTAAAGGAAAAGGTCGTGGAGTTAACATTAAAAGAATCAAGCAGGGTATCGCGCATGGTGTACTGCGAACCATCGTCTGGCAACTGTAAGGTTACGTCGCTTTCCAGCGAAACGTCTGCTGCCCAAACCGCAAAAGGAAAAAGCCACACCGCTAAGAAAAACCATATTGTAAGAACCGCAAGGATTCTTTTCATAAAAAGAGTAAAATTCTTAAGACCTTTTGCACAATTTGCAGCCAAAATTCTGGAATTGCAGTAGTATTGTTATTGTGCAAGAGATCTTTAAGTGCTAATTACCTAGCGGCAAGCCGCACCCTGCCACACGGCAGGACCATTAGTAGTTGTGGCGACCAGACTGAAAACATTGCCATCCACATCTTCCATTTCAATGCACCCTCCTTTTCCGTTTGCTCCTGTAGCCGGACTGGACGAGTAAATGCGCAGAGTAGCGGTGGCTGCCTGACTGCTAATAAGGACAAGGCCGTCACCATCTACAGACAATTTTGCTCCCGGAGTTGAAGTGCCAATACCTATTCGTGCTTGGGAATCAACTACAAAGGTTGAACTCGCGCTTGAGGAACCAATTACCAAAGCATTTAAACCCCCAAAAGAGTTGACAGCAAACATGGCACTGGGGGTAGAGGTGGCAATACCAACTCTTGCGGGACGACCGGCGCTCTGTGACCCAACAGCCAGAAGAGGAAGACCATAACTAGCGGTAGAGGTAGCAAAACTAAAGCCGTTTAATACGTTGGTATTAACAGTGGCCGTGGCGGAGTTGGAAAAAGTAACGGAGTTTGAGGTAACAGTAAGGGTATCAGCGGCAGCATCTCCTATGGTTACGTTGCCGTAAAATGTTGCGGCCGCGCCCACTAGCAGGGTGCTGGATGCATGCAGTGTTCCGTCAAACCACACAATACCGTCAAACTCCGCTTGCCCCTCTACAAAGAAACTATCATCTGCCAAGGACGTGATGTGGCCGGGGTCGGAGTCCGCTCCAATACGGGCGCCAGATGTTACACTAAGGTCGGCGTTGGCCGAGACATTGCCCGTTGAGGTAAGGGTTCCGCCCACGGATACGTTGTTGCCAATAGTAGTTGCCCAGACGCTTACTCCTACAGCAAGAGTTGCGCCTAAAACCAAGGCAAAAATAAATGAAGTCGTACTTTTTAAACGCGGCGTCCTGAAATTTGCGCGGCGAGTCGTCTTTTTAGATAAGATATGACGAGACGAAGTGTGCTTTCGCATAGTTTTATATAATGAGGCCCCAAAAAGAGGCGCATAGAATTGTCGCATCTTTGCGGGACAAAAAATTAAATTAATAAATCCACGAGTTTTAATAATTTGACCTACTTTTCTTATTTTACCCCCTACATATAGGGTGTAAATAGCAAAACCTGTGGATAACTCAAAGCCCGCTTTTAGGCGGGCTTTGAGTTATTTAAGTGGTGGTGCAGACAAAAAACCCCGTTAGAGATAAGTCCCGACGTGACGTCGGGACTGCCGATACCCAAGGCATCGGATCTCTAACGGGGCAAGCAAGATTCCGTAAAAGTAAAGACCCCTTTGAGGGGGTCTTTACCGCTAGCACAAGGATCTAGCTTAGGAAGTCAAACTTCCCTTAGTTTGAGAAGACGTTGGAAGACAGGTTGGTAGATGGAAGTCCTGGTACAAGGAAGCCGTTAGTCCAGTCAGTGGTTGAGGTTGCGGTTGAAATCGTGGTAGAGGTTGACATCGCTGACCACACAAAGTCGTTGTGAATGGCTGCGTTGCCCGAATCAATACCAAGCGCAACCGTAGCTGCTGTACAAAGCTTACCTCGCCCGGAATCGTGACAGCCTGTATTACCAAGCGCTTGGTCAGCCGTTGTGCTGGGGTTGGCTACGTGAGCAGGACGAGCGGCATCACCTTCAAGTTGTACGGTAATGGAGTTACCAGTTCCGGATCCGGGGTTAGTAATGTCTCCACGAAGCTCAAAGTATCGGGTTGCTCCGGCAGGAACAACGATTGCTTCGGTTGTGGAGGCAAGATTAGCCACCGGGCCAAAGAACCATACTACTTCACCAGTACCGCCACCTGCGGTTGAAGGAGCTGCCGGTGTGTTGGACGCAGTTGAGGTTACAGCCGTAGTAGCTACGTTACAACCGTTGGTGTCATTGTCTAAGTTAGACGAACCAGCACAATCAACATTGGAGCTATGAAGCGGGTTATTGTCATACGCCTTAACCGAGAATCCAGAGTCAGTGTAGCCGTAAACGTTGAAGTTAGAAGATGTTGCCGAAACCGTAGAAGACGATACCAAGAAGGTGAATTTGTAGAGCGCAATTGGTCCTGCCGCATCTGCCGTTACCTTAAAGCGATACATTACGGCAGCGGTTTGCGGAAGCGTAGTTGAAGGAACGGCAATTTTCTCAATTGTGGGTATAGATTTCATGATCTGCATGCCATTTCCCTGAACGCTGGGGCCGCTGGCCTGACCCAATCTCGCGCCTGACGACACACCAGTACCGGTTGAAGAACTGTTGGTGTCGTAGTTAATTGAGAGAATCCGACCGGCAGTGGTAGATGCTGTTACGCTGATGGTTCCTACGTCCGCCTTAACAGTAAGTATCTTATCTCCATCTTTTGGCACTACGAAAGGAGCAGAAAGGGTGGAGGTTGCAAACTGCGCAGTTCCTGCCCAAACCGCTTCACCAATCTTAGTGGCGCCGTCCCACAACGAAACTTTCGTAAAGTCAGAGCTGGATGCTGTGGTGGAGGCGAAAGTAAGGGTGACATCCGTAATATTTACCGCTTCATCAACCGCCGAGTACTTCAAGGCAAGCATAGGAACATCGGTCTTTCCTGAAAGAACCAGCGCTGCGGAAGGAGTGGCTCCATCCTTGGTTACGCTGAAAGAACCGGCAGATTTAATGGTCATAAGCGATCCGGTTCCCGTAGTAATGCTCTCGGTGATGCTTACACCTGTCTTTGCTCCGGAAGAACCAATGTTGGATGCGCCGGCATTAGTGCCCCAAGAATGGGTGCTATTGGCCGTTGCCGAGGAAGAAATGTTGCACTTAAGGTCAACTTTCTTAATGGTTCCTTTGGGAACAACAAGGTTGGTGGTAAGCGTGAAGGTGGTGTCATCAGTGGTTCCGGTTGAAGGATCGTCCGGGTTAACTACGTCGGATCCGCTGTTCAATTGCGTTGCGCCGTCATAGAGAATACAGCTATTCAACTCATCAAAAACACCGTTGGCTGATGCTGTATCTCGCAACTGGATGGAAGTAACCCGTACATCTTCACCTGATGCTACCGCATCAAAGATGTAGGTTGCGAAGTGGTATCCGTTAACTCCTTTTACTACGTTTTGCGCAAACGGCGTGTCGTTCACTGAAACTTTCAGCGCCGCCGGCTTTACGGTCTGACCATTGGCTTGCACCAAGGTGCTAGCCGGAGTTGCGCTAATCGTAAGCCCGGTTATCGTGCCTTTGGCAGTGGTGTTGGACGGGTTAACACCGACTCTAATAGTGTCATCCGCAACAAAGGAGGAATCAAGTTTGGCTTTTACAATATAAACATTGGCTCCTACTGGTGCGGTCCAGGTGTCTGTCCAAGCTACCTTACCACTGGCTGGGTCTTTAGGACCAGCAACAATTCCGCCCTTGCTATCATACAGGGATACGCTCGTAACATCAGTTGATGTTCCGTTACCGGTAAAGGTGAAGTTTAAATCTATGGCCGTGAACTGAATGGGCTCGCCTTTTACGTCAAAAGTAAGGGCGCCAATCTCAATGTCAGACACCTCAACCGGAATGTTTCCGGAAGCAATCTTGTTAGAGCTTGAGAGAAGCACTGATCCTTTATCAATTGTTCCGGCATAAGCGTTGAAGAATGGCTCCTGATTAGAGGAGAATGCTCCCGCGCCAGCCGTACCGGATGATCCGCCGCCTACCACAATGTGGTAGCCGTAAAGTCTGCCTTGTACCACAATGTCTGCCTTCTTAAGAATGTCAAAGTCAAAGGTTCTGCCCGAACCGTCAACAACATCAATTTTTACAGATAAATCAATGTTGCCTCCCTTAATAACTTTTATGGGTTCGGTAAATTTGACAATGTAGTATTTGCCGTCAGAAGAAAGCTCTGTTGGGTACTCTTTATCTCCGGCTTTTACCACTACGTTCTTAAGGTCGGATTTGGCTGCAGATCCGGCTTGGTTGAAGCGAATCTGCCTAAAGTCAACATCTTCTGCCGAACCAACCGATGCTTTAACAGATGCCGCGTAGTAACCAACTGTTCCTACGTTTTTGGTGTTGGCAGCACCGGGATCAAGCGAACCAATAGTCATGGTTACGCTTCCAATAGTCAGGGTGTTGTTGAAGGTCATTCCATTTCCGTCAATGGGGAACGTGCCGTTTACTTTAGAAGTACCGGCGTCTATGGAAAGAACAGTCAACCGTCCTACCTGACCGGTTTGGTTGGTTAGGGAAGAAGCCGAGTTTACTGCAATAGTAACTGTCTTGGAAGTACCTGCCTTAACCACCAAGCCATCCGTAAGGGTTGCTTTATGCTCCGAAGTTAAGGTCTTGGAGTTCCCAATCTGCGTTCCGTCCTCATCAAGGAGGAGAATCCCGTCAAAAGCTGCGTCGTCGGCAAGTCCGCGGCGCTCAACAACAACGTTTTTCACTGTTACGTCGCCGTCGGCGCTCGCCGTAAGAATCATTTTGACAAAAGGAACGCGTGAAGCAGACTGCGGAACCAATGTTGCCACTGGTTGTTCAGCCGGCGAAGTTACCGTAAGTCCGGAACCAACTGCTACTGAAACAGCTGGCGCTGCCGGAGCTCCGGGCGCTGCAGGAACTGCAGGCGCTGCCGCTACCACAGAATCATATTTGGCTCGTGAAATTGGACCAAAGTATCCTACGGCAGGCGATACGCCATTGGCTGCCTGCCATGCGGCTACTGCCGCTTTAGTTACACCACCGAAGTATCCGGTCGCGCCGCCAGAATAGGTGAAGTGGCCAGTACCGGTGAGATAGTTCTGTAGACATGTCACATCATCACCACGGGACCCCACCGTAAGGGCTCTGGTGAAAGAACACTTTGCTCCCGCACCTGCGGCTGGCGCTGCTGGCGCGCCGGAAAGTGCAAGAAGTTGTGCTTGGAGAGCTGCAATTTGCGCTGATAATTGCTCAATGGTGTGGGCCGTGGTGTGGTCCGCCACTGCGGCAATTGGCACTAAAACAGCTGCTCCGGAAATGGCAATAGTGCTTAGCACTGTTACCACTCTAAATTTTATACTCATAGGTTTATAAGTTCTATTTAATCTGGAAACCTATTCCTGCCTTCTGTAGTTACAGATTGCAGGAGGGCTTCCTGTGGACGAAGCGCTCATTTTTTATGTGTCGACGAATTGCACATAAACTAGGGGCGCTTTTTAATTTATTAATTGATAAACAAATAAATGTGGAGTCAAGCCTGCACCCGCGCTTCTTGCGAAGCACGAGATCGACCGGACCTTGAATCTCCAGACGATCAAATTTCTAAGTTATAAGATTTTTGCCTTTTAAGTTGTCAAGGTTCCCTCCGTTCAACCGTAAATCATTCTTGCAAGCCACATATCAAGCAAGTCTATCTTTTTAAGTATACCGGCCTGATATATGATTTGCAAACAAGCCCCTGTGGATATTGTAAACCAGCCCAAAAATGGCTTTCTTGCCGAAAATTATGAAAGGTAAAACATGCTAGTAACTTAATTATAAGTCCGGTGGGGAACCGCGCAAGCTGCATTTATCCACAGGCTTTTTTGATGATTTATATAAGCTATTACAGCAGTCAAAATCCGTCAATATTGTCAGATTTAAAGATTTGTTGTCTAGAGTATCAAGTTATCTGACAGTCTTTAAATACCTCCTAAACTCTTTGCCAACTTCGGAGTGTTTAAGCCCAAAATCTATTACTGCCCGTAGATAACCAAGCTTATCGCCGCAATCATACCACTCCCCTTTTACCTCGTAGGCGTAAAAACGGCCACCATCCTTTATATATTTATCAAGGGCTGGTGGGATGTAGATTTCTCCATTTGAGGCTGGTTTAACCTTGGCTAGGTACTCAAAAATCTCGGGGGTAAAAATATATTTAACAAATATGGCGAGGTTTGAGGGCGCTGTGCCCGGTTTTGGCTTCTCAATGGTGCCGGTAACCCGCCAAGTACGGGGCGCTATCTTTTTTCCTGCGATAACTCCGTATTTATGTATTTCGCTGTCAGATACTCTGGCTACTCCGACTACCGGCGCCCGATATTTTTTAAAAATACGTACTAGTTGTTTTAAGGCAGGGGGCTTGGCATCAATAATATCATCCCCTGACATAATCGCGACCGGCTCTTTACCCAGAAGAGGACGCGCCTGTAAAACCGCATCCCCAATACCGCGTGGCTCTTTTTGGCGCACAAAAGAAAAAAAGGCCATTGAGGATATTTTTCTAACGGTCCGGGCAAGCTCTGATTTGCCCTTTGCCTCAAGATATGATTCAAGCTCTGACGCATGGTCAAAGTGATCCTCAATCGCGCGTTTACCGCGCCCGGTAATTAAAATAACCTCTTTCATGCCTGAAGCCACTGCTTCTTCAACAAGGTACTGGATCACTGGCTTATCCACAATAGGCAACATTTCTTTGGGTTGGGCTTTAGTAGCGGGAAGAAATCTAGTCCCAAAGCCGCCCACCGGAATAATAACCTTTTTTATATCGGTCATTGGCTTGATGTCCTATAGTCCTTTGGTGCTATTGGACATTTTTATTAATTGAGTAGGTGGTCCAGCGTTTTTCTCCTTCTTTCCGGAGGATATCTTTTATAACCAAGTCCTGCAAGTCGCGCTGGATTGTTTTAGTGCTTATCCCAGCGAAATGCGGCACAAAATCGCTGATTTTTGCTTGTTGGGATTGCTTAAGATGCTCAAGAATCTTATGCTGCCGTTCGTTAATTGATTCGGAGATTGGTGTAAGTCCTTTGTCTTCTTTTGTTGCAAATTCCTCCCATGTAGGGAGTTCTTCTTTTTCTGATTCTCGGACAGGTTGCGATTCATTATTAGTAGTCTGGGTTGGGGTTATGATTTCTTCTTGTTTATTTTCGGTTGCCTTTTTTACCACATCCAGCTCACGATTAAAAAAATCAGCGAGAAAATCATATTCTCGCTCCAAAACCGTAATGTTTATAGGCTTCACAAAACGCAGGGAACGCGCAAGGCCTAGATATCCTTTTATGGTATGGATTTTAGCAATTATTGATGTTGCTTCTCGCTCAAAATCAGGCGAATAACCATATTCTGTGACGCCCCCAAAAATCTCGTTTGCTTTCTCCCGCAGGTTTTTTCGCAATACTTCCCCTTGCGGGAAAAAATCAGTAACGCGATAAAGAGCGAGAGTGAGTTCAAAAATTCTTCTGTGTAATTCTTTGGTTATTTTGGACTCCAACATACTTTTCAAGTCTACCTGTAAGCCAGAAAACATGTCAAATCACCACTTGACTATAGAGGTCGGACCTCTATAGAGTAAAAGATATGCACAACCAACAGGTACCAGAAGACAAATACTATCATGTTTATAACAGGGGCGTAGAGAAGAGAGATGTTTTTCTGAATAACTCAGATTACCATAGATTCTTATATCTTCTTTTTGCGTGCAATGATACTGCCCAACTTCTAAATTCCCAATTTCACTATAGAGGTCCGACCTCTATAGTAAATAAAGAACGAGATCAGCTTGTTGATATTATTTGTTTTTGTCTTATGCCGAATCACTATCATTTAATACTAAAACCAAGAAAAGAGAACGGTATGCCATTATTTATGCAAAAAATTGGCACCGGTTACACGATGTATTTTAATACAAAAAGGCAAAGAAGCGGTGTCTTATTTCAAGGCGGCTACAAATCTATATTAATTGATAATGAAGGCTATCTTTCCCATCTGACTCGCTACATCCATCTCAATCCAGCCGAGCTTATTGAACCAAAATGGAAAAAAGTAGGTATACTTAAAGCCAAAGAAACACACAAATTTGTAAAAGAGTATAAGTGGTCAAGTTACCGTGACTATCTGAATACACCACATTTTCCTCATTTGCTAAACGTGGAACTTATCAAAGAACTATTCCTGCCAAAACAAGAATACGAGTCTTTTGTCCACGAGTGGTTAGTTGATAATATAAATCTGTTGGGGCGATATACCCTTGAAGATTAACTATAGAGGTCGGACCTCTATAGAGATGGGGGACTTGACGTACGAAGGTCCTACTGATAGCATGCGGGTATGTTTAAAAGCCTCTTAAGATTTCTGGTGCCTGTGTTGGGAATTATTTTGATTGGGGGCGGGGTTTGGTACGGAATTCAGTACTGGCGGTATATAAATAGCGAGGAGTATCAGGCGATTAAATATACAAAGGAAATTACGAAAAAATATGCCGAAGATACTTTTGGCGGTGATACGCCGGAAGAAACTCTTCGGCTTTTTATTGATGCTTTGAAAAAGGGAGATACTGACCTTGCGGCTCGGTATTTTATTTTGGATAAACAGGAGGAGTGGAAAGAGGATTTGGCAAAGATTAAGGAGAAAGGGTTGCTAAAGGATATGATAAGAGATTTGGAGAGATTAGAAAAATCAAAAGAAGAGCCAGAAGAGGTCTTCTATGTTACAACCAACGAGGCAAATGTTGTCTCTGTTCAGTTGATAGTCGGTAAAAATCCGTATAGTAAGAAATGGAAAATTTACGAACTTTAAAATTGATAATGTATTACCTATTGGGAGGGACACTTTTTGTGCTCCCTCTTTTTGGATTTGCCTATGATGAAAAAACAACGCATCCAGCGCTTACTCAAGAAATAGTCAAGTTCTTTAATTTAAAATCTAAAGATTTAAAGATTTCGGATGAGGACACGGAATATATTATTCAGGGAAGTATTGACGAGGACGCCGGAGCAAGATGGATGTATCACTTTTATGACCCCGTTTATAATCGCGGTTTATCGCTAGTACGACAATGGCGAAGCTCAAAAGATTGGGGACAGAATACGCTCGCGCAAGCAAAATATGATGTGGGTTTTGAGGCAAAAAGTCTTGGTGGAACACTTGGGCCACTTTTTGGTTCAAAAACCGATTATTCTTGGGAACGAGGGATTTATGAATATGCATGGGGAAATAAAAAATGGGGTCTTCTTTCGCTTGGACATATCCTGCATCTGATTGAAGATGCAACTGTGCCGGATCACTCCAGAAATGATCCGCATCCACCGATTTTAGACTGGGGAAGCCCCTATGAGAACTGGACTAAAAAATTTGATAGACAAACAATAAATCCTGGAGAGATAGCCGACGAAAAACTTATTATTCTGAATAGTCTAGACGACTATTTTAATAAGTCAGCTTCCTATTCAAATAACTATTTTTTCAGTAAAGACACAATATTTTCAAAAGAGTACATTTCCCCTACTGTTATTGAAAAAGGAATAGAGAAATTAAGTGACGGCAGAAACTACTCATTTGGTTATGGGGAAGATTCGAAAGGCAATAAATTTAGACTCATACAAATCAAGGAAAGTCCCTGGCAAGATCCTGAATATTCGTTAAAGGATCCGGACCTTAAAATCCTCTCCGACTACTGGTCCCTTCTCTCCAAACAAGCCGTGCTGAACGGCGCCGGAGTGGTAAAACTTTTCTTTGATGAGGTGGAGAAAGAAAAACAAACGCGGGCCCTATACAATAAAAATCGCTCGTGGCTGGGAAAACAAATTGACAAATTTAAGCGAGACTCGTTTAAAACCGCTAACGTACTTTACGGGATAACCCCCAAGCTGGAGGATTTGGAGGAAAAAGTAACTACCGAGGTCTCGCCTCCAAAAGGAGGAGAAACCTCAACCACCATTATAGAAACACCATCAGTTCTTGAACCACCGAAAGTTAAACCCGCTGAGGTCTCGCCTCCTACAGTGACAGCAGTAGAAACCTCAAAACAAACACCCCCACCCGCAGAAACTAAACAACCGCCGCTATCCCCTACTCAACCCAAGCCATCAGCAAACACCTCTTCCTTTCTTCCTATTGCCGGCGCCGGTGGAGGAAGAAAAGACGACGAACCGCCGAGTCCCCCTCACATCATTACCGAACCCTCCCAAGATAACCTTATTTTTGCCACAACCACCATTACTTTCCGCGGCCGAGCAGAAAGAAAGACAACCGTCATCAACAGCTTCTCTGCAAACACCGTCAAGGTGGCTGATGACGAAAACTGGTCATTAACTCTGGGTCCTCTGCCGCAGGGAACTACTACTATAGACTTTTCTGCAAAGGACGAGGCGGGAAATAAATCCCAAAGCAAGTCGCGGACCGTATTTATAGACACCACCGGTCCCCAAATATCCCTTACTATAAATGAATGCGGCCAGTCCCTCTCATCGTCATCCTGCCTCACCCCTAAAACAACCCTGAACCTGGAGTGGTCCTCCACCGACCCGGAGTTGAGTCACTTTTTACTGGAATGCGAAGCCAACGGCTCCGCATGCCAAAACTTCAATATCTCGCAAACCAACGCCACCACCACGACCTACAGCGTGCCCGGCGATAATACTATCTATACGTTCAAGGCCCGCGCCGTGGATATACGAGGAAACGTAAGCCCAACCGAAACTAAAACCGTAGAAATAATCTCGCGGCCGTTGATTATTAACGAAATCGCCTGGATGGGAACATCAGCCACCCGATCTAGCGACGAATGGTTGGAGATCCACAACACAACGGATAAAACAATAAATCTTGCCAATTGGGTGCTGCGCTCCGAAACTGATCAGACACCCTATATACAACTCTCCGGCAGCATTGGCGCAAAAAGTTTCCTTATCCTTGAAAGAACCGACGATAACACCATCTCCGATATAACTGCGCACCAAACCTACACCGGCGCCCTGGAAAATAGCGGCGAGGTAGTGGAGCTTCTTTATGCCTCAACCACTATTGATAAAACTCCGGAAATTTCAACCTGCGGCGGCTGGTGCGCGGGTGTGGCTGGCGGACAATACCTGACCATGGAGCGCTACGAACCCCTATCTTCCGGAACTGACGCGTCAAATTGGAATTCGTGGGGAGGATTTTTAGCCAATGGGAAAAACGCGGATAACGCGGCTATAAACGGCACGCCGGGCAAGCGCAACAGCATAAATTATTTAATTACCAAAGACGGCTCAACGCTCGCGCAAAATAAAACCCTCAAAAAATCCGGCGGCCCGTATCTTGTTACTACCGATTATATAGTTAATAGCGGCATAACCCTCACTATAGATCCGGGCGTGGTCGTAAAATTTTATAACGGCGCATCGGCTCTTATTATAAACGGAACCCTAAAAGCCGAAGGAACCTCTACCGATAAAATTGTCTTTACTTCTTTCAAAGATGATAGCTACGGCGGCGACATGAATCAGGACGCCGCCGCGACCACGCCGCAATACGGAGACTGGGGAACAATAAAAATCGCGGGAAGCGGATCATTTGATCAAACCCTTGTCCGCTACGGCGGCGTAAAAGACTCCTCCTCAAATTTCTGGGCCAATATAAGATCCAGCGCCGGATCAGTAGTGATTAAAAACTCAACTATTGAAGAGGCTGGAGTTTATGGCTTGTGGTTCAACAATGCTTCGGCCAGCATCCAATCAAGCACTATTAAAAATAATACGCATGATAATCAGGCATCCGGAATTGTGGTGGGCGGCGGCTCGCTCACAGAAATTAAAAACTCTGTTGTTGAAAATAATCTTTCGGCGGGCATCCTCCTTACCAACTCCACCACCACAACCATCAGCGACTCTCTTGTCCAAAACCATCAAAGCTCGGCAAGTTCGCGGGGACTTTCTCTTGTCTCCTCCTCGCCATCTATTAAAAATACAACTTTTAAAAACAATACCGTCGCTATTGAGGCAGACGGCAGCTCTTCAGTTTCCAACGGCGGAGGAATTATTTTTGAAGGCAATACCACCAATACCGTACCAGCAAACCTGATTCCATAAAAATCCATTTATGGTATTATTAAGTATCTATTTAAAAATAAGTAAAAATATATGGCCAACTATAAAGCAATAACAAATTTTGAGTTTTTTAACAGCTGTCCCGATACCCCACCATGTCGTTGCCAACTCATCCCCACAAAAATTAAGCTGAGGTATAAAATTGCGGGCCAACCACCGGTTGACGTTGACAGGACCAGCGGCAGTGACGCAATCACCGATCTAACTGCCGAAGGCTGGACCTTTGTGCCTCCACCAACTATTGCCGAGCCGGAATCGGCCGCCAAAAGCGGCGACTTTGAATCGCTGGAACTGACCTATAGAGTATTCGCGTCTTGCACTTGTGAAATTACAGGTGAATGCCGTTCTAAAACCTTAGAACTTTCTGTTCACTACCAAAAGGGCAAGAGCACGCCCGATCCCACAATAACCGCCCACGAGGGCGCGCTTTTTGACTGTTCCGGGGACCTTAACCAACCAACGCCCACGCCACTTACCCCTTCAGCTTCTTCTGATAACGGAAGCCGCGCCGAAATAACTTTTAGTGTTTCTCTTCCCTGCGTAGGTTGCGGAGGCGGAGGGTGCGTTGTCAGATTTGGTGTAAAATACGACTACACCATGGAAAGCGATTGTTTTATTACTACCGCGGTGTATGGGACAGCTCTGCACCCTGAAGTCAAAATGCTTCAGGGCCTACGAGACAATATCTTAAGAAAAACCCGCTGGGGTAACATGTTTTTTACGGAATACTTCAGGGCCTATGACAAATTTAGTCCGGAAATAGCCGAGAAAATAAAAACAAATCCTGATATTAAAGAGGCAGTGCTTTGGGGTATTGTCCAGCCTTGGGTAAATTACCTGAAACTGGCCTTGCGAAGACCACAAAAATGGAATCTTGATAACTTAGACCATGAACTAAAAGAGTACCTTGAGACTATGAGACGGGAAATGGAAGAATGGCTTAGTGTTATCAAACCACCGGAGGACTTTTATAACATGAGTAACGCGGACATTGTCGACGAATTAAGTATTGCGCTTCTTGTTTTAAGAGGGGAGACAGACGCCTACCTTGAACGTCTAAGAAAACTGGGGGCCCTTCCGCTTTCTTTGTCAGCAGACCAACATAAAAACTTGTCGAAAAAGCTTATTAGTGGAGGATATAAACTTCCGCAGATAAACAAAATAATCAGTTTAGCAACCCAACACCCCGAGTCGCCTTGATTTTTCGTCCAAAAGTTGTACTATTTGGAAAGATAGCAGTGGCTACACGGAGCCCTGAATCCGAACACTCACAGGAGTTGATAATTGTTTTTCCGTGCTTGAATTCGCGGCCATTTTAAAATATAATATAGTAGAGAGTCACCCCGACAAAGGATCAGTGCAGTGCGAAAATTTATAGTAAGACTGGCGCTGCTTATCTTACTTCTGGGCTATGTGGTATATGCTCTTGGCCTTTTTTCAACGGCAGTAGGATTTTTGGGAGGGATTAGCAATTTTGCGGAAAGAGACAACAAGGCCATACAGCGCTACAATCAAGAAAAATTTTATAAAAAAAGATAGCGACCCGTGGGGCCGCTATTACTTATTACTCCCTCAAAAGGGCTGCTCTTTTTTACCCCTTTTCTCCAAAATCCTACAGGCCAGTTCCCAACAGTCATACGAGCAGACCCATCTTTTGATGCCGGACAACTGACCAACGTCAGGATGCGCAGGACAACTATAATCATAACCATATTTAGGCCTCTTACGCTCACACGTCTTGGTGGGTTTGAGGCAAATCCAGCACTTGACCCATGGCGCTTTGGGGGCGACGCAACGCGGCATCTTTCTCCTTTATTCCTAAGCCGGACTTTACTTAATTTTAACTAGGTTACAAAAAAAGTCAAGGTGGTTGACTTTCTAATATACTAATTGTAGAATTAAATTGTACTGTGAGGAGGCTGTAAATGAACCTTGAAAAAGCACGAAAACGAGCTACACATCAACCCCCTGAATGGACCAACACTTTTTGGTTTAAGGGCCTGAAGGAATTTGAGGATACGCAAAAAGGCAAACCCCAGCTTCCTAACTATACCCGCGTTCCGCACTCGCATCCGGACAACGCGGAGCTGGAACGCGCGTTAACTCAACTTGAGGACGGTTCACACACTCTTGTTTTTTCTTCTGGTATGGCCGCCATCACCACTACCCTTGACGCCTTGCTTCGCCCGGGCGACTCCCTAATCGCCGCCGAACCCTGTTATACCAGCACTTATCACAAACTGGAACAGCTAAAAAAAATAGGCATTGACGTACGATACCTTAATCTGCATAAACTGGGGGCATACTCGGATCGTCAGCTTCTGACTGCGGTTGAGGCTCTCACTGATAAAACCACGAAAATTTTTATTGGGGAAACGCCTGCTAACCCCCAAGTTCCGGTTATTTTTCTTGCGCCCTTGGTCTTCCTTGCTCAAAAACTGGGCATAATCCTTGCCATTGATAATACCTTTGCCTCGCCTTATAACCAAAGACCGCTGGAATGGGGCTGTGATATTTCGTTTGAATCTCTTACCAAATATTTTGATCGCGGACTTTTCTTGGGCGGTTCCACTAGTTGGCGTGAAGAAATTATTCAGCCCAAACTGCGCCGCTGGAAAGAATTCCGGGGACTTACCTTTGATATGCTCATTGGTTCTTATTACATGACTTGCGGCGGAACTTTTTCGCCTCCACTGGCCAAACGAGCTCTGGCCAACATGGAAACTCTGGAAAAAGAGGTGCGTAAACAAAACCTAAATGCTCTTGCTCTGGCCCACCTTCTGGAAGATATGGGATTTACGACCCACTATCCGGGACTAATTTCACACCCCCAAAACCTTATTTCATATTTTCAAATGAAAATGCGTGACGGCACTAATGGTTTTGGCTGCGTGGTGTCCTTTGACATCGGCAGTCTTGAGGCCGCCTTCCGCTTTTCTGAAGACATGGCCAAAGAGATTGCTCTGGCGGTAAGTCTGGGGTCAGCCAATACCACTTTTCAGCACCCGGCAGTAATGACGCACTCCACTATTCCCAGAAAAAAGCGTCTGGAGATGGGTATTACTGACGGCCTGATCCGTGTGTCCTGCGGCATAGAAGACACAGACTGGATTCTTTCACTTTTTGAAAAAAAACTAAAATCATTTTGCTGCATTCGCTAGCCCTATCGGGCTAGTATTTATATAATGAAGTCGTCTATGGAAACTAATTTCAAAAAAGAGTCAGCAGAACGTAAAAAGAAACGTACTCAAGTAGTTATCCGGCGTCTTAAGAAAAAGTACCCTGACGCCAAAATAATTTTAAATTTTTCCAGCCCGTGGGAACTTTTGGTGGCCGTGATTTTATCTGCCCAGTGCACCGATAAAAAGGTAAATGAAGTTACCGCGCGTCTTTTCAAGAAGTACCGGACACCGAACGACTATGTGAAGTCTAATTCGCGCGAATTAGAGAAGATAATCCGTCCTACGGGATTCTATCGCGCCAAGGCAAGAAACATTTTAGCCACCGCTAAAATCATTAAAGAAAAATTTAACGGAAAAGTTCCGCGCACGATGGCTGAAATGTTAACGTTAAAAGGCGTGGCGCGAAAAACCGCTAATGTAGTTTTGGGCAATGCTTACGGAGTGGTGGAAGGAGTTGCGGTAGATACGCATGTGCGAAGATTGGCGCAACGTCTCGGGCTTTCAGCAACAGACGATCCGGTAAAAATTGAGCAGGACTTAATGGCCCTCATTCCCAAAAAGGATTGGTTTAAAATCACTTATCTTTTAATTGATCATGGCCGCGCAATTTGCACCGCCAAAGATCCGCGATGCGACTTATGCCCGTTAAATGATCGTTGCCCATCCGCATTTCAGTTTCCAAGATTCAAGAAAAATAAATCCCCACACCTTCCTACGAGATATTAAACCCGCCCCCACCACCTATTATATGGGTGTGGATAACCCCCTTTGACAAAACTTGCGTCGTTTGAAAAAATAAACAACGTGGGGATTGGCGCGAGTGTCTGACCACAACTCTAAAGGCCCGGCGACCTAATCGCCTCTGGTCCACACCGACGTCAATCTCCCCCCACTTAGTTCGTTAAAACAAAAAATAGCGCACCAAGCGCACATCATCATCACCTTCGCGGCTATCCTTCTGGATAGCCGCCTATTATTTTGCCCCTGCCGCAATTCGCGTGCGGTTGTTAGTTTTTTTAACGTTTTTTGAGAATGTAACCCCTCCATCTCTCACATCAACCAGCACAGAGTCGCCGCCGCTAATTTTCCCGCCGATAATCTCCTGCGCCATAGGATCAAGAATAAAAGTTTGGATGGCGCGTTTAAGCGGCCGTGCGCCATACTGAGGGTCGTATCCCTTATCGGATACGAATTTTTTAAGCTCCGGGGTGAAAGAAACCGTAATTTCACGCATTCCCATCCTGTTTTTAACCCGCTCCAGCTGTATCTCCACAATTTTCTGAATTACAGCCGGAGTGAGCGAAGAGAAAATAATAATCTCGTCCAGCCGGTTCAGAAACTCCGGCCGGAAATGGCGCTCCAGGGCCTTACGGATTTTCTCCTTCATATCTCCTTCTTCTCTCTCCCGCGTGTCTTCGTCAGCCCCCATAAATCCGATTCGTCCAAGTTCCTGCGCATACTCGCCGCCAATGTTGGAAGTCATTATAATAATCGTATTTTTGAAGTTTATGGTGCGGCCCTTGGCATCAGTCAGACGGCCATTGTCCAGAATCTGCAGCAGGATATTGAAAACATCCGGATGTGCTTTTTCAATTTCATCAAAAAGCACAACCGCATAAGGCCGATGTTTAATAAGTTCAGTCAGTTGTCCGCCCTCTTCATACCCAACGTAACCCGGGGGAGAACCAATAAATTTAGAAACAGTGTGGCGCTCCATATATTCGGACATATCCACGCGGATTAAAGACTTCTCATCCGAAAAAAGAGATTCGGCCAAGGCCTTGGCTAGTTCAGTTTTCCCTACGCCCGTAGGACCGAGAAATATAAAGGAACCGATCGGACGATTTTCCTCGGCAATCCCCGCGCGGGAGCGCCGGACGGCATTGGCAATTTTTTGTATGGCCTCATTCTGACCAATGACGCGTCTTTTGAGCTCTTCTTCAATTTTAAGAAGCCTAGATGCTTCAGATTCCAAAATTTTAGTAACCGGAATCCCGGTCCAGCGAGCCACAATTGTACCGATATCATCCTCCACCACCTCCCCACGCAAGAGGTGACGCGAATTCTGCAGTTTTATCAGTTGTTTTTCTGTATCATGAAGTTTTTTCTCAAGCTGAGGGATTTTACCATAACGAAGCTCGGCCACCTTTCCAAACTCTCCTGCACGCTCCGCAATATCAGATTCCTGACGTGTAGAGTCAAGGTCTTTTTTAAAAACGCGGACATTGGCAATGGTTTCTTTTTCTTCTTTCCATGATTTTTCAAAATCCTCGGTGCTCTTTTGAAGTCCGGTAATATCCGACTCAATTTTTTTAAGGCGCTCGCGGGATTTTTTATCGTGCTCTTTTTTTAAGGCTTCCTTTTCAATCTCCAGTTTCATTATTTTGCGGCGGGAGTCATCAAGTTCTTTAGGAAGACTATCCATTTCCAGCCTCAAAGAAGAAGCCGCCTCATCCATCAGATCAACGGCCTTATCCGGCAAAAACCTATCCGTGATGTAGCGGGATGAAAGCTGGGCCGCGGCCACCAGTGCCCCATCTGTAATTTTTACTCCGTGGTGCGCCTCGTACTTTGGTTTTAGCCCACGCAAAATCGCAACGGTATCGTCCACGCTCGGCTCATCCACATAAACCGGCTGGAAACGCCGCGCCAGGGCCGGATCCCGCTCAATATGGCGCTGATATTCTTTAAGGGTGGTTGCGCCAATAGCATGCAGTTCACCCCGCGCCAGAGCCGGTTTTAGCATATTGGAAGCATCAATCGCGCCCTCGGCTGCTCCTGCGCCAACCAAAGTATGCAGCTCGTCAATAAAAATTATGTATTTGCCCTGACTGCGCTCAATTTCGCGCAGAATTGCTTTTAGTCTGTCCTCAAATTCTCCGCGATATTTTGTTCCGGCAATTATGGCCGCAAGATCAATGGCTATCAACTCTTTATCTTTCAGTGTCTCTGGCACGTCTCCGGAAACAATGCGCTCGGCCAAACCCTCGGCAATCGCGGTTTTCCCCACTCCGGCCTCGCCAATTAACACCGGATTATTTTTGGTGCGGCGCGACAAGACCTGCATCACGCGCCTGATTTCTTCATCCCGGCCAATTACCGGATCAAGTTTTTCCTGACGAGCAAGACGGGTCAAGTTGCGCGCGTATTTTTCCACTACATTATATTTAGTCTCCGGTTCCATATCCGTAATCCTCTGCCCGCCTCTTAACTCGGCTAAGGCGCGCAAAACAATTTCTTTATTCAAACCCTCGCGATCCAAAATTTCTTTGGCGCGGGAAGGAACTTCAAGCAGGGAGAGAAAAAGATGCTCGGTGGAAATAAATTCGTCTTTTAACTGCGCGGCCTCACGATGAGCCTGCTCAATTATTTTGGCAAGGTCCTGCGTCAAATAAACCTGTCCCAAGGGGGTGGCAATCATGGCCCCTCGCGGCATGGCATCCAGCGTCTCCAAAAGCCTGTCAATAAAAGACGGTATATCAATTTCAAGTTTTTCCAAAATGGCATCCACCGTGCCTTCTTCCTGAAGCACAAGCGCGGCAAACAAATGCAGCACATCAATTTGCTGATGTGATCTTTCCAGGGCCAAATCATGCGCTTTTTTAAGCGCCTCTTGGGCTTTAATGGTAAATTGTTGAAAAGGCGGCATATACAAGCTTTTAGCTTCCTAGCTTATAGGAAACTAGCGTAATTTAGCATTCATTGAATTTAACCTAGAAAGCTACAAGCTAAAAGCTAAGAAGCTAGACATAGTATATCAAATTTTTTGTCAAAATCAATAGCGGCCGGGGGCCGCTAAAATACTACTTGTAACGGGGCGCGATCATGGTAAAGGGCAGAGGCGAGCCAGGGGGAAGCCGGAAACCTGCAGCATCTTTATGCCCTCCGCCGCCAAAACGCTGGGCAAGTTCAGCCACATCAGCGGTTCCGTCGGAACGCAGACTAAACACCATTACATCTTTATTCCAATACCAAACTATAGCCAGGGGCGGCAGCTTCTTAACCAAAAAGGACCCTAGACTTGAAGCCCAAATTGCAGAATTGACGGCAAGACACCGATATCCGCAAAACTCAACAAGTTGAGCATGGGCCGCGGTCTGCTCCACCAACATATTCCTATAACGAAGCAGGACTTCGCCCTCCTGAACGTATTGGGCAAGACCCGCCTCGGTTTGGGTATCCTGTAGAAAACGCATCCAGCGCTCAAAATCTCTTGGGTAAGAATCAAGAAAAATCCCCAAGGCGCGTGTTTGCGGGAAACGAAATCGCCAGAGATCATAATCTTCAATGTGCTGAAAGAGTCTGGGAAGCGGCTTTTCCGGGTGGAAATACATCCAAGCCAATACCGCTCCGGAGTGTTCAAGGTCAAAAAGATGCTGTGTAGCAAGTTCTACCGTTTCCTGATTAGTTTTATGGTGATCAACAATTGTTAAAGAACGGACCTGACCCAAAAGCTCCTGCACAATATCTTTGGGGTAACTATAATCAAGGGTAAAAACATCCTTACCTGCAAGTCCCGCCGGAGGCGGAGTCTGATGATAAACCGGTATATATTCTGCGCTCTCCCCAAACTTTTTCCAAGCGGCAAAAGCAGCGCCAAAACCGTCATTACATTCGGCATGATAAAGTACTGCGATTTTTTTAGGTTCTTTTTCGGCCATAAAACCCTCTACGAGCATTATATCCTAATTTTAGCATAAATCCCCCCACCTTTCCAGCGGGGTATTCTGGGAAGGTGGGGGATAAAATATAAAGCAGCGCTAGTGAGCGCCGCTTTCTCTTACTGCTTCAATCCCGGGCAAAGTACCCTCAGCCAAAAATTCAAGCATGGCCCCTCCGCCCGTGGAAATAAAATTAAAATTCCCTTCAAGGCGGGACTTATGGATCGCGGCAACCGTGTCACCCCCTCCGGCGATACGGTATGCTTGTACCCAACCCAGTCCTGCCATTAAGGCTAGCGTTCCCGCGTCGTAACCACCCTCGCACCAGCCCAAGGTTCCATTCCATAAAATAAAACTGCTGGTTTTAGCGACGGCAAGAAGCGCCTCTACGGTTTGCGGACCCACGTCATATATAATGTCGTTATCGGTTACTTCTTCCGGTTTGAGTACTTTTTTCTCCCGTTCCACTACCACGTCTTCGGACAATACTATTTTTTTACCCCAAAGAATCTCTTTGGGTAAGGAGATCGGCTCAACTCGGGAGCGACCCACCCTTAGGCCGCGTGCGGCCATAAAAGAATTGCCAATCGAGCCGCCGATAAACACAACGTCTGCTGTTTTGATTAAATTTTCCAGAAGCGGCGTTTTAGTATCAAACTTTTTCCCCCCTAGGATGAGAAGGAATGGATGCAGGGGGTCAAATGCCTTAGACAAATTATTAACTTCGCGCTGAAACAAAGATCCAAATCCCGATGGCAAAAAACGCGGCACGCTCACAATAGAGGCGTGGGGACGATGTGACACCGAGAAAGCTTCGTTAATATAAAGTTCACCCCAAGAAGCAAGAAGTCTTGCAAATTCCAAGTCGTTTGCTTTTTCTCCCGGGTTAAGACGTAAATTGTCAAAGAGAACAACTCGTTCCTCCAAGTCATACGGCTCGCCAACCAAACCCGGTAAAAACCGCACCGGCTCCCCAAGCAAATCTTCAACCACTTTATGTACCGCTTCCAGATGTGGAATTTCTTTATCTTGTTCCAGGTGTGTTGCTAAAAGCAACTGCGCTCCGCCTGCCAGAAACCCCTTAATGGTCGGGAGCGTAACCGCAATCCGAAAATCATCAACAACTCTGCCGCCTTCAAGGGGCACGTTAAAATCAACACGCATCAACACCCGTTTTCCATTAACATCGTTGGTCATGGCTGAACCTAACTAAAGGAGTCAACCATAAGATAACATAATTACGGAAAAAGTGAAATGCAAACCCCGCCTTTGGGGCGGGGTTTTGAGTTATTTCCTCTCTTCCAACTTTATTTTTACCTCAAACTCTTTTCCTTCGCGAAAAACCTTAAGGGTGATCTCTGCTCCAACCTGATATTTTTGTATAAGAGAAGCCAGAGTTTGTTCTTGATCAATCCGCTCGCCATTTAACTCCAAAATAATGTCGCCGGCGCGTAATCCCGCGCGACCCGCAGGACTACCAGGTATAACCGCGTATTCGGTCTCGCTCCCCTTAAGAAGCGCGCCGTAGTCTCTACCCAGTTTTTCTTTTTCGGCCAAAGTCTTGGTGACCGCAATATAGCGCACTCCCAGAAACGGATAAATAATTTTTCCGTGCGTTCGGACATTTTCCAGCGCGCGTTTTACTTTATTGACCGGGATGGCAAAGCCGATGTTTTCCGCACCGCGGGCCACGGCCGTATTTATGCCGATAACCTCGCCCCTTAGGTTTAAAAGCGGACCGCCGGAATTTCCTGGATTTATAGCGGCATCCGTTTGGATTAACTCCTGGAGCATCTCGGGACCAGTGGGCGCGCCGGATGCAACCACCGAGCGCTGCAAGCCAGATACAATTCCTACTGATACCGTGTTCCTAAACTCTCCCAAGGCGTTGCCGATCGCAATAACGCTTTGCCCAATTTTCACGCGTGACGAATCTCCAAATTTAAGCAAGGGGTGGTCGGTCCCATCAATTTTTAATACCGCTAGATCCTGCAGGGGATCCCGCGCCAGAACTTTGGCCGGAACCTTGCGTCCGTCATTCATCAAAGCGGTGTAGTCCGCATCTTTATCCGCAACAACATGTTTATTAGTGACTATAAATCCATCCGAAGACACGATAAAGCCGGTTCCGGAGGACACCTCTTCTCTTTTTGTCCCCTTTTGTCTGAACTGCGGAATACTAAAACCCGAACCGTCTCCAAAAAACTGACGGAAAAACGGATCATCGCCAAAAGGATCAATAAAAAATTGTTCTACCACCGGAACGTCTTTGGAGGCAACCACGCTAACCACGGCCGGGGATGATTCTTCCACCACCCGCACCACCAGCTCGTCTTGCCGCAAAATTTTTTCCTGAATCTCGGTATTGTTGCTTATTTTTTCTGTTATTTTTTCAAGAATTTTTTGCGGCCGGTTAAAAAAGAAAGGCTCCCCGCCGGGCATTTCCTGACTAAAAAGCGGCCCCACCGTACCTAAAGTGAGAATTGTACCTATAACAGCCACGATAAAACTTAAAACAACGGTAAAAATTACAATTTGTCTGGTGGTAGGTTGATTTTCATCCATATGACAAATAATAACATATCATAACACTTATGTTAAATAGTACGGTGTCGTTTCCGGCACAAAAGAAACAAAGAACCCCGCCTAAGCGGAGTCTCTCATGAGCACCTGAACACGTGCCCCGTCTATTTCTTCTTTTTCCAGAAGTTCGCTGGCAATACGTTTTAGGGCCGCTTTTTTTTCAACCAAAATACTGCTGACTCTTTCTCTCTGCTCTTTAAGCAACACGTCTATTCCCTCGTCAACTTTCTGCCACAGGGCTTCCGAAGCTTCAACTGTTTGCGACTGGGCAACCGGAAGGAATTTGGGCTGCTCCTCGGAAACCAATGTTCGCAACCCCAAAGAACCCATGCCAAATTCTGTCACCATACGCCGCGCAAGATCAGTGGCCCTCTTGAGATCATCACTCGCGCCGGTTGATATCTCACTAAAAATAAGTTCCTCGGCCAAGCGTCCGCCCAAAAGCACAGCCAGCCGCGCCTTAAGTTCTTTTTCAGAAGCTATATAACGATCTGCCTCCGGCAACTGATGCGTGCTGCCAAGGGACATACCGCGCGGGACAATGGTTACTTTATGAATCGGGTCTGCGCCCTCTTCTTTTAGAAAAGCCGCTACCACAGTATGTCCTGCTTCGTGGTGCGCCACGACTTCTTTTTCTCTTCCCGATATTACCCGGTTTTTTAAAGCTGCGCCCATTATCAGCCTATCCTTGGCCTGCTCAAAATCAGCCATGGAAACCCGGTCTCTGTCGTTTCTTACGGCAACAATAACAGCTTCATTAACCAAGTTAGCAAGGTCTGCTCCCACCCAGAGCGGCGTGCCGCGGGCAATGGTAACTAAGTCAACATCTTGGGCAAGGGTTACTTTCTGCGTATGAATTTTAAGAATTGCTTCTCGTCCTCTTAGGTCCGGAACCGGAATCTCTATTTTCCGATCAAACCTTCCGGGACGAAGAAGCGCAGGATCCAGTATTTCCGGCCGATTGGTTGCGGCCACAACGATAACGCCGCTATTGGGTTCAAAACCGTCCATCTCTACCAAAAGCTGGTTTAAAGTCTGTTCGCGCTCTTCGTGTCCTCCCATGATTCCAAAACTGCGCGCCTTTCCCACCGCATCCAGCTCATCAATAAATACAATACAAGGGGCAAGCTTTAAAGACTCACTAAACAGATCCCGTACCCGTGCTGCCCCAAGTCCCACAAACATCTCAACAAAGTCAGACCCGGCTATGGAGATAAAAGGAACGCTGGCTTCGCCAGCCACGGCCTTGGCAAGAAGCGTCTTGCCGGTTCCGGGACGACCCACCAACAACACTCCTTTGGGAATTTTTGCTCCCAAGCGCTGGAATTTCTGGGGATTGCGCAAAAACTCAATAACCTCCTCCAGTTCTTCCTTAGATTCGTCCACTCCAGCCACGTCGGCAAAACTAACTCCGGGACGTTTATCAATATAAATTTTAGCCCTGCTTTTACCTAAAGATGCCAATCCTCCACCCGGCTGCCCCAGCTTGCGCATCAGAAATTGCCATAGGATAAATAATGCCGCCATCGGCAGAATCCATGCGAATAAAAGTCCTGTCAACCAAGAAGTTTCTTCCGACTGTATCCTTATATTTTTACTTTTGATTAGAGGAAAGAAATCTTTATCCTGCGCAGGCACCACCACTGATTCCCATTGGCCGTCTTTGGTATAGGCCCTTACGCTTGGACTGTCTGCTTTTATCCTGATTTCAACAATCCCACCTGTCTCTATTTGTTTTAGAAAGTCGGTGTAAGAAATGCTCGGAGTTGTACCCTTGAAACTCTGTATAGCCATAAACATAAAAAGTGCGACCGCAACCCAAACGAGCCATGATGCGAAGTTGAAGGGAGGTTTTTTCTCCACTGCGCCTACCCGCTTGCGTCAAAGAACTTATGGTCTATGATACTCTGTTTTGTCAAAAAAACAAGCCCGCGAGATAGATATCTCACGGGTAAATATTGTTAAAAGTCAGAAAATCTTAACCAGATATTTATCTGGGACATCGGGCCAAGTTTGCAAAATTTCAACAAGATAAGGGAAAGAGGCGTTTATCAAAGACCTGCTGGATTCTTCCGGTCTGATAATGCCGGGGATATCAGGCAGATTGCATACGGTAATGCGTCTGGGCTTGGACCAAAGTAAACCGGTTATCCCGCGCACAACCGTATAAATGGGTTTATGTCCAAAGGTCAGCTGACAAAACTCCTCATCGTCAATGTTTCCACCCTCGTCAATGGACACCTGAAGAATAAATGCGTCATTGGGTAGAAACTCTAGGTGCGATCTTTTCAAAAATTTTGGAGCACCAAAACCCTTGGTAACTGCCGCGAGCACCAGTATCCCGCATTTTTTCAATGCCTTTTCAAGGGCCCCACTGTCTTCTGTACTTAAAGTCTCGTAAGTCGCCCCGCTTTCCGGATCCTTGAAAAGACCGGAAACAATATCAAAAGCGTGGATCTTGCTTGTGGGAACTCCAGCCTCAAGAGCCGCGGCAATCGCATGCCTGCACACGACGCCCCGTGCTCCTCCAAAAAATATGTGAGTATTGCGCCAAGTCCTGCCTTGGTGTTCGTTGAGAAGATCTACTATCCTGTGCCCCGCTTCCCTGCTCATTGTTGAAAGTATGTGCGGATCGTGACGAGTAGGATAGTACTCATAGGGCAGTATTTTAACTCCCTTTGCCAGAAGTTTACCTACAGTTTCTTTGTTGGCGTGAACATGAGGAAAACAAATTAGTCCTTGGCCTTCCCGATAAAACTCTATTTCTTCAGGAAATGGCTGCTTGACTTTAAGCACTATGTCGGCCGCGCGATACAAAATATCTTTATCCCTTGCTACCATGGCCTCCGGTCGCCAGTATTGATATTTAATACCCAAAGACCTGCCAAGACCCTCCTCCACAACAAACTTGATCCTGCGTTCAGTAACTGCTTTTTTAAGCAGGGGGATGGTGTCTGGAAAAATAGGCACGCGTCCCTCGCAGGGCATAATTTCGCGAGGAACAGCAACAATAAGGGGTTCCGGCATTTTCTAACCTTTTTGTTAAGGGCCTAATCCAATGTAATTTTACATCAAATTGTACTGTACGTCAAGCTATAATACTGCCTCTACCTTTCTTACCTCTTTAATCTTTGATTTCAGAAGTTCTTCTACGCCGCCTTTCAGGGTAAGCTGCGATAAAGGACAGCCCTGACAAGTTCCAAGGAGACGCACATAAACCACTCCGTCTTCAAACTTTACAAATTCAATATCGCCGCGGTGCCACGCGAGCATGGGACGAATTTCATTAAGTACTGCTTCAATTTTTTGATCCATAATAATTAATTTTCTTTTTATAAAAATTGCGACACAAAAGAATCCGGGTCCTCAACGCTTAAAGAAAGTTCTGGAATTTTTTCAACGTATTCCGGCGCGCCAACGACAAAGTCCGGGCTGCCAAGTATTAAACCAAGTTTTTTAACTTCTTTATCTACACACTCCTCAAAGTACTCACCAAAACAACTAATCGGGGTGCGGGGCGGAATTTCAATTGATTTAGCTTCCAAGATTTTTTTCAATCTTTCTCTTTGCTTATCAAACCACGGGTCGTTTCTTTGGTCCTGTGTAAAAAGAAGGATTAACCGCCGACCCAGTTTTTTCTTGGCTTCTAGTATACGCGTAAGGTCACGCTCAACATCCTTGATAAATACGGCCCACTTCTCTGCTGCACCCGCGATAACCTCACCCCTTTTTACTTTGGCGCGCACTTGAAAAGCTTCAATCGGAAAGGCAGAAACATAAAAAAGTATAGAGTCTGGTTCTCGTACAATTTGATTGATTTTCTCCTCCCAAAGACTGCGTAAATTTTTGTGACGGGGGTTACTTGCACCCTGACCGTAATAGCCCACATCGAAATCGGGGTGGATAAGCTGATAGATTTTGCTTACAACTAACTTTTCCCGGGTTTCTTTTGAACCTTTTGAGCCATCCCCTGTTTCCGGCGTCAACTCCATTTTTCCTGCTTCTCTCAACATACGGAAACTACCTAAATCTCTCCATAGTTACCTTCCAGTCAATCGCCTTAAAAAATGCCTCGATGTAGTCAGTTTTCTTAAGACCGTAATCCAGCATATAGGCGTGCTCAAAAACGTCTAAAATTAGAAGGGGTTTTGCCCCTACAAGGTGTCCGAAATCATGCTCATTAACCCAGACGTTAAACATGCGGTTAGCCTCCGAGTCGTAGTAAAGAATTGTCCAGCCAATACCGCGCATGGTACCAGTTCCCTTAAAATCTTTTTCCCAGTTCTCGTAACTTCCGAAGTCTTCAACGAGCCTTTTATAAAAATCGGAGCTCTGGTCAGCGGTGCCGCCGCCTTTGGTCATATTTCCAAAATATAATTCATGCAGCCGCATACCGTTAAACTCCCAGCCAAAACGTCGTTTGAGTTCCGCATATGCCGGCGTACCGGTCTTGCCGGATGCTGTTAATTCGCTTAGTTCCTCAAGCAGTTTATTGGTATTGGCAACATACCCTTGATAAAGAGTGAAGTGATTTTTCAATAATTGGTCGCTAAAGCCGGCCGTGCCGAGAAGGTGATCGTAATTTTTTGGTTCGTAAGACATAGCTTTGGTTTGATTATGTTGACAATTTCACGATGAACAGATTATGCCCACGCACTAATTTCGACCTGAGTACTTCTTTATTGCTGCAACACTCGCGGGTACGCCTTCGGCTCGATTATCTATCTTGTGGGCATGTATTCAAATTAGTGCGGGGCGTAGGTTTTGTAACCAAAATTTTGATTCTCAAAATTTTGGACAAAGCCCTACGGAAAAATCTGGTTTCCCTCCTCGTCAAAAATTAAAATCGCCTGCGTGGGACAAGATTTGGCCGCCAAAAGTATGGTTTCATCGTCCGCTCCTTTATCATTATAAACCACCGCTTTATTTTCGGAATCCAATTCAAAAACTCCCGGCGCAACCGCAATACAAGATGCCGCCCCAATACAAAGATTGCGATCAACGACGATCTTGCCGATTTTGAGAAGTTTCTTTTCTGGCGCTGACTGATTTTTTACAGAGTCTTGACTCATTATTGATTTTTGTTATACTTTCTTTAGTACTGAAGCGGGGTGCAGAGATGGAAAAATACCCCTTTATAATGCTTCTTTGCATACTACTTGCCTCGTTGCCGTTTTATATTGACCTACACGGCGTCCATCCCTATTTTTTGGTAGTTTGGTACTCTCTTCTTGGATTAGCAATAACGTGGGCGAGCATAGCGTGGGCAATCAAAGCTTTCCAAAGGTATACACTGAGAAAAAATAACCAAAGTGGTTCCGCTACAGACGACCGTTGAAAACGTAGATGAACCACCAGTTAGGTGACAAATCATGGCCCTTCGGTAACTAATGCCGGAGGGTCTTTAAATTGCAAATCACCATAAATTATAAATACTGACCGAGGTGAGACCAATCTTCTTGGGGGTACTTTTTTCAGGAGTTGATTTATCCATTATTATAAATATCCCGCTGCGCCGCCTGGTTCTGCTTTCTTTTGTGTTTTCAACTGCCCTATTAATTCCTTAAGCCGTGAAGATTCGGAAGGAGAAAGTGCCTTACCCCTAGACGCCTTTTCTTGCAGTTGTTTAAGCTCCTCATCAAAAGAAACCCACCCCTCGCCCGGTTTAAAAGTTTCTCTAAGTCCCATAAACTATCCGTAATATTTTTCTTTATAGAAACGAATTAGCTGTTCGACCTCGGTGATGATTTCCGGCGAACCAACACCTACTTTTAATTTTTTCTGCACGCCGTCAAGATCCACCGCCCCTTCCAGCACCGCCTCCTCAATGTCTTTATCGGTAATATTTAACTTGGGGTCAATCACGCGCGCTCCTTCTATTATAATACGCTTATGCTGCCCTGTCCTGCGGAAGTAATCGTTGACAGCTTTGCGGAAGGCCTTATCAGCAAGGACCGAGCAGTGGATTTTTCTATTCGGCAATCCGCCGAGCCGCTCCATAATATGCTGGGGCTTGATTTTCAACGCTTCATCCATTGGCACCCCCCCTTTTTCAGTCACCATCACGGAAAACATAGAGGTTGCGGCAATGGCCGAGCCGCACCCAAACGTACGCCATTTCATTTCTTTTATTTTTTCAGTTTCCGGTTCAATTTTCAACCACATCTTCATCAGATCTCCGCATGCTGGGCTTCCCACCATTCCCACCGCATCATACTGCGACTCATCCGGGTCCTCCAGCATCAAATTCCGGGGATTGAAAAAGTGATCCTTGACAATGTCGGTGTAGTACCATTTTTCTCCGGTGAACTGATTCACAACATCGGCGCTGGTATCAACTTTAGGTTTTGATTCCATTATTTATAATTTTTACCGCCGACTTTGATTTTTGATCCTTGTCCCGCAAAGGCCTCCGGATGACTTACGGTTTTTTGCCCGATTTCCAGCCGCACTGGAGAAATTTTTCGCAGTTTCTCCACTATTCCCGGGAAAACTTCCAAAACATAATCCAAATCTTCTTTGGTGGTTCGCCTGCCTAAAGTAAACCGCAACGAGCCATGTGCGTATTCGTATGGCCGACCTATGGCCAAAATCACATGTGAGGGGTCAAGCGTAGTTGAGGTGCAGGCAGATCCGGTGGAAATATAAATTCCTTTAGCGTCAAGATATAAAATCACGGCTTCACCCTCAATATCCAGAACCGAAATATTTATATTATTGGGGAGACGTTTTTTCGGGTGCCCGTTCAAAACAATTTTGGGAACGCGCTTCATAACTTCGCTGATAAAATAATCGCGAAGTTTTAGGAGCCGAGCGTTTTCTTTTTCGCGCTCTTCTTGCGCCAGCTCAAACGCCTTGGCAAACCCTATAATTCCCGGGATATTTTCCGTGCCGGAGCGCAGATTATTTTCCTGCCCTCCGCCATAAATCAAGGGCCTTAAACGGATGCCGCGCCGGATATATAGACACCCAACTCCTTTGGGCCCGTAAATTTTTGACCCGTTCATGGCCAGTAAATCAACTCCTAGTTTTTGAACATCCATATCCAATGCACCGGCCGCCTGACAGGCATCGGTATGGAAAAAGATCGGAGTCGGATTACCTGCGACTTTTCGTTCCTCGCGTATCTCTTTTATTATTTTCCCAATTTCCTCAATCGGCTCAATGGTCCCAATTTCGTTATTAGCATACATTATTGAAACCAAAATCGTATACGGGCGAATAGCTTTTTTTATTTCTTCCTGACGAACAAGACCGTATTCGTCCACATCAAGATAAGTTACTTCCCAGCCAGAGGCTGGTCCGCCCCCGGCGGAAAATCCTTCTTTTTCCAACGCTTCCAGAGAATGCAATACGGCATGATGTTCAATTTTGGAAGTAATTATGTGCCTCCCTTGATCCTTATACATTCGGGCAACCCCAAAAATGGCAAGATTTATTGCTTCTGTGCCTCCTCCGGTAAACACAAGCTCTTCGGATTTGCAATTCAAAAGCCGCGCGACGACTGAACGCGCACTATCCAACGACTCTTTAGCTCGGCGCCCGGGACGATATAAACTTGAAGGATTACCATATTCTTCTTCCCAATACGGTTCCATTGCCTCGGCGACCCGAGGATCAAGATACGTTGTTGCCGCGTGATCAAGATATACCCCGTTAGAGATATATTTTGGAGCTTCCTTTTCAGTCATGTTCTTAACTGTGGAGAATATCACCCCCTTAGATGATTTGTTGAACAAATCTCTAACGGGGTAAACTTCCCTCATAATTTTTTAATAGTCCTTAACACCGGACAAAGTGAATAAATCGGCGCGTAAAAATCAATCAGGTTTCCAACGGAAGCCGCCCGGCGACTTTCTGCAAGTCTATAACCACCACCCGCGCCCCTGCGAGACTCTAACCAACCGGCGTGTTTAAGTTCCTGCGCAACCTTCTCAAGATACGCTCGGGGGAGATGGAACTCCCCGGCTACGGTCCGTACGTCCGCGAACGTTTCTTTCTTCTGCTTCAAGTATTCAATTAATATTAATGCGTAATCAAAACGCTTTTTCATCCCGATAGTGATTTATCCCGTTAGAGATTTATTACGTATGGAAACATGCAGTAAGACGCGTTCCGCATACATTGATATCCTACAAACCGCATTTAGTTCCATATCTCTAACGGGATTTACGGTTAGACTTGATAAATAACTTACTCCCATAGTAATTATACATATTATAACCCCGGCAGGTATGAACTTTATCACTATCGGGATTCATAATTTCGGATACTTTTAGTCCGATTATATCTAAAAATATATAAGCCTTTTCTATAGAGGTCGGACCTCTATAGAAACTTACCTTAACTCTTGATAAACCCTACCGGCTTTTTTGATAGAGGGTTTAATCGTTGCCTCCCCTTCTTCCCAACTGGCGGGACAAACATTGCCGGGATGACTCTTAACATATTGCAAAGCTTTTAGTTTTCTAAGAATCTCGGCAGTATTGCGTCCAATGACGTCAGTCACAATTTCTACGGCCCGCAAAGCTCCCTCTGGGTCAACTATAAACACAGCGCGCTGCGCCATGCCTTTTTCCTCATTGTAAATCCCAAGCTCGCGGGAAAATTTACCATTGTGATCCGCGGCCATAAGAAATGGCAGACCCTTCAGAAGCCCCTCGGTTTCAACCCAGGCCTTGTGAGTATAAACCGTATCCGTGCTTGCTACCACCACCTCGGTCTTTAATTTTTTAAACTCGGACTGAAATTTTTTAAGATCACGCAATTCCGTGGGGCAGACAAAAGTAAAATCCGCCGGATAGAAAAATAAAATGAGCCAGCGCTTGGCAAAATTTTTATTGTCAATACGCTCAATCGCCTCTTTCTCCGGATTATAAACCTCAAGGGAAAAATGAGGGAATTTTTTATCTACTGTAAACATAATAATTAATCTTAAACGCTCTCTTGGCGAGTGTCAACGCCCTCGTGATGACTATTTTTCATACGTAAAAACAGAAAAATTATAAAAGCCACAACGCCTAATATCGCGCCGTATTGAAACGACACGGCGGGGCCAAACTTGTCCCAAAGAAATCCAAAAACTAAACTCGCGGGAAGAAGGGCAAAGCCGGTGAAGGCATTATACATTCCGTAGGCGGTCGCGCGCCATTTCTCTTCCACTAAGTCCGCCACAATCGCGCGCCCCACGCCCTCTATAAAAGCAGCAGCCAGTCCATACATCGCAAAAAGCAGCCAAACGGTAGAGACCGAGGATACGCCGGCAAAAAGAAAATAAGTTGCGGCAAAAATCAGCATCCCGATCATAAAAGTATTGCGGTGGCCGATTTTATCGGAAAGCATGCCGGCCGGCGTGGAAAAAATTGCCAGCGTAATATTATAGACAAAATAAATAATGGGGAGAAGTGCCAAAGCGACTCCCACGTTTTGCGCACGCAGAAGTAAAAACGCCTCCGAGGCTCTTCCCAAAGAAAAAATCGTTGCGGCAATAAGAAATACAACAAAAGGCAGTCCCAAGTATTTAAACTCAAATTTGGGCCGCTCAGTTTGCTCCACGTGGTTGCCGACTTCCCGTACCGTAAGCTTTAGTATCAGCACCGCAAAAAAACTTGCCACAAAAGATAACAAAAAGAGCGTTCTTAGATTATTGCCAATAAGGGGTAAGAGCAAAAAGGCTAAAAGCGGCCCGGCCGCAGCGCCCAGCGTATCCGCGGTCCGGTGAAATCCAAAGGCGCGGCCAACATCTTTTTTATCCGTTGAAAAACTCAAGAGCGCGTCGCGCGGCGCATCGCGTGTACCCTTGCCTACGCGGTCCAAAAAGCGGACCGCCAATACATGCCACGGAGCAACGGCCACAGCCAGAATGGGCTTGGCCAAAGCAGAAAGACTGTAGCCAAACACCACAAAAGGCTTGCGTCTGCGTACTTTATCAGACAAGCGGCCTGATATAATTTTCAGGATACTGGCCGTTGCGTCGGCCACACCCTCCACTAATCCCACAAAAGTGGCTGTCGCTCCAAGAACAGAAGTAAGAAAAATCGGGATAAACGGAAAAACCATATCCGAAGATAAATCATTCAGGAAACTAACAACACCCATAGAAACTACGTTTCTGGAAAGGCCGAATATTTTGGTTGGCTTTTGAACGTTTTGTTCCATTTACAACGTGGGGCGCTCACCCCGAACAAGATGGATAATAGCGGGTAATACAGATAAAAAGACAATAAATCCAATAATGGGTAATAAATATCTGTCCACTTCCGGCATAACACTCCCCAGATAAAAACCAAGAAGCGTAAGTCCAACAGCCCAGAAGAAACCTCCTATTATATTGTAGAAGAGAAAAGTTCTATAACGCATCTCGCCAACTCCGGCCAGAATCGGCGCAAAAGTTCTAACCAGGGGCATAAAACGAGCTAAAATAATGGCCGCCCCCCCATATCTTTCATAAAATCTCCGGGCTCGTTCCAGGTGGGCCCTGCGAAAGAGGAATGACTCTTCTTTGACAAAAATTTTTGGACCGACTTTTTTACCGAAAGCATAACCAAAACTATCCCCCAAAACCGCTCCGGCAAAACAAATTATTATCAAGGTAAAAATATTTAAAAATCCCTGTGAGGCCAAAAGTCCGGCGGTGAAAAGAAGCGAATCCCCGGGCAAAAAAAAGCCAAGCAAAAGCCCGGATTCGGCAAAAACAATCCCAAAAAGCCCGAGATAGCCGACCGTTCGAATCAATAAAGCAAGGTCAAATCCCACTAAAAAGTCCATGACAGATATATTATCATGGTTTGAAAATAAGGGGAAGAAACCGACTAAAAATTAGAAAACCGAAGCGTAAAAACCGTCCCTCTGCCATTGGCAGAGGGACGGTTTTATTATTTCTGGCAGAATACACCGCGGGCTCTGCGATCAAGACGCGAGAGCTTCCTGCGAAACGGAAGCTCTCGTCTCCGGGGTCGGTTACTCAAAGAACACCGCTTGCATCTACTTCAAACCTTTCAGCAAACTTCTTAACCTTTCCAGAATCGCGTTTAGCGACTCGGTAATGGAGGCGATGAGTTTATTGGTTGAAACCGCGGGTAATTCTGCAACCGCAAGATTCCCGGTGCTGGAATCAAGTTTGGCTAAAAAGATATCTGTTGCCCCGCCAAAACTTAAGTTATTCAAAGAGCCCTCCACATATCCGGTTATAAAAGGATTTCCCGAATTGTCCAAAGCTATCGCGCTACCCGTGTCTAACTGCGAAGTACCCAGAAGGTACGACCATAATTTATTGCCGCTCGCATCATATCTTAGTGTAAAGATGTCGCGACTGCCGCTATTGGTTTTGCCGTCCAGCGGCCCATCAGTGCCCCCGACAATAAAGGAACCGCCTGATCCCGAAACCGCAAGACCATTCGGCCAGTCATTGCCGTAACTTCCAAACTGTCGAAGCCAGACTAGAGTCCCTGAACTATTGTATTTTGCAAGAAAAACGTCAACGGCTCCGGCAGAAGTCTGACCTGTTAACGCACTAGCGGTCTCACCAGCAACATAAATGTTACCGGAGGAATCCGTACCCACCCCGTTCCCCGCGTCAGTCCCCGAAGCCCCCAAGAGTCTTGTCCAAATACGATTGCCGTTAGCGTCATACTTCGTAAGAAACATGTCATTACCACCCGCAAAAGTTTGTCCATCAATTGCGCTGCCAGTATTACCGGTAACATAGACATTGCCGGAACTATCAGAATTAACTGCTCTGGCTCGCTCGGCTGTAGAGCCACCCCAAAGCCGTGACCAAAGTTTGGTTCCGTTACTGTCGTATTTCACCAGCAGAATATCCAAATCCCCTCCAAAGGATTGTCCATCTATGGATCCCGAAGCATCACCAGCGGCATAAATGCTTCCATCAACGGGGCTTACAGAAACGCCCCAGAAGCGGTCTAGCCCCGACGTACCTATCAGACGAGTCCATAATCTTGTCCCGTTGCCGTCATATTTTACAAGCAACGCATCACTGCTTCCAACATAAGTTTGCCCATCTATGGATCCTGCCGCATGGCCTGCCGCATAGATATTCCCCTGACCGTCTGATTTAACGCTGGTAAAATTGTCTCCGCCGGTTGATGATCCTACCAGACGGACCCAGATTTTATTCCCGCTACTGTCGTATTTAGCTACTAAAGCATCGTAGTCAAATGCGACTGAGCCTACCGGCGCTTGTCCATCTATGGCCCCATCAGTGGTACCGGCAATATAAATAGCTCCGCTAGAGTTATCAGCCGTCACCCCTGCGGCTGAATCAAAACCCGAGCCCCCTAAAAGTTTCAACCAAGAAGCCGCTGCGGATAAAGTGACAAAAGTAAAATCATCAGACGTGGCGCTTATACCCAACGAGCCTTTGGATAATACACGGTAGTGGTACGTTGTACCGGCCTGCAGGCCGGGAATCGTAACCGAGTGAGAAGTGACAAGTTCTGAATAAGAAACCGAGTAGCCATAGATAGCGGTTTGTCCGTGTTCCACCTTACTGTCTGACGCCCCATCCGTAGTCCAGGTTACGGTGACGGAATTTTGAGTGATGTTTGTTGCCTGAACGTTAGAAATTTGGGGCGGCGCCGGATCGGTAGTAAACAAACCGGTGGAGGTGGCCATATTGCCAGCCGCATCTTTAGATTTAACGCGGAAATAATAAGTGGTGCTTGGCTGCAATTGTGAAAGCGTAACCGCATGTGAATTTACCATGCTAGTATTCAGGGACGTATTACTGCCGTAAGAAGTTGTAAGGCCGTACTCAGCTTGTGAATCAGCTACTTCATTCGTGAACCAAATTATAGATACGCTCGTGGAAGCGGAATCAGTACTTCCCGTGGTGTAGAGATTTGAAATCGTTGGCGGCGTGACATCAGAAGGAGCAGTAGTGGAGGAACCGTAGATCACTGAATTTGACTCTGTGCCCGTAGCACCCGCGCACGTATAATTACCGCTACACCCAAAGACCTTGTATTTGTAGGAATAGCCGCTGACAAAAGCCTCATCCCCAACTGAACCCCAGACATGCGTATCATTATAGGTATATGTAGAGCCGCTCCTTAACGTAGAACCGATCCAAACACCGCAGGCGCCGGTTGGAAAAGAGCCCCCATTGACACTTCTGTAAACACAGTATAATGGCGCCCCAGAATCTGGCCAGCTTAAGGTGATTTTTCCAGCGCCCGGAGTGGCGGTTACCGAAGTGGGTGGAGTATAAGCGGCAGTTGTTGTAGTGGTAGTGGTCGTGGTCGTAGATACGAATGTGGTTGCCGGCGTTGCAGAAGTTGCCGGCGTTGCTGAAGTAGTAATACCACCACCGCTTACGGGCTGGGCGGGTAAGGCCGGAGTTGCAGGGACTGCGGGAATTGTCCCGGATGTGGTAGTGGTTGTCGCTGAAGTTGATGGCGGAAGAGCAATCAAGGTAGTTGTTGCAGAAAGAGTTGGGGTGGTCGTGGCAAGTTTCTTCTCAATTCCGGGAGCAGTCAGAAGTCCCGGAGGAATAACACCTGATGCTCCGGCTCCCCGTTCTAAAAGTCCTTGGATAACTCCCCTGCCTAGTTCTTGGAATTTGGCAATGGTCCTGGGTCCCACAATCCCCACTGATTCAATCCCTTGTTTTTCCTGCCATTTTTTTACTGCAGTTTCGGTGAGGGGGCCGAAAAAGCCGGTAATTAGGCCTTCCGGATAAATTTCTTTGTCTTTGGCTAGAAATTCCTGGAGGCGACGAACATCGTCTCCGGATGATCCCCGAGATAAGGAGCGGGTGAGTTCCGGAGGAGCGGTTTCTGGTTGAGACAATGGTATTTCTGCTGCAGAAGACGGAGCGGGTTCGGCTACGCTTGTTGCCGGAACAACAGGGGGTTCCGGAGTTTTACCCAGTTCCTGCTGAAGGGTTCTTACTTGCGCTTGGAGTGTTTGGATTTGGGCTTGAAGTTCACGAATTAAAGCTTGGAGGTCGGAGGATGGAGGGTTTTGAGCAAATACAAAATTGGCGGCAAGAAGCGCCGCAAAAAGAGTTAAAACAAACAAGCAGTATTTAAAACCCATACCCTAAACGTAAAACAATGCTAAATCTGCAACAAGTGTACTTTTCCACACGATACTTCTCCGGTGCACACCCACATTAAAATTTGGTTTGGAGACGAGCGTCCATGACTTTCTAGGTGTGGGGTGATAAAAAAAGAAATCCATAAATCCCCCCACCTTCCCAGCGGGGTATTGGACCCCGCGGGAAGGATTTCTACGGCACCCATTCATCCCCGCAGTCCAGCCTTCGTCCCGCTTCTAGCGGGACTACGGTCGCACGCCGCTATAGCTTTGGCGACGGCGCGCGGAGTAGGCCAAGCTGCGGGGTATTCTGGGAAGGTGGGGGGATAAAAGATACTACACCACGTTTCGCTGTGTTATAATAAGAAGAGACGATGCAAAAATTGCACGCCTATAAGGTTTTTATCACTGGGGCACCTGAAAAACCTGGATCATAAAAAAGCTGTCAAGCACTTTGACAACCCCCACTTACTCACAAGTGGGGGTTGGTTGTTTACAAGGTGTGGGTAACTGCTGGAAATAGTATGGATAAGATCGGGACACCGCGCTGTACTTTGGCTGGTTTGGAGGCGGCCAAGGTATGGCTTGGTGGGCACACTTACTATTTTTAGAAGATACTACTGACAGTAACGAACTTCCTCAAAAACGGGAACCGCTTCTCGCTACTTTATATCGTGTCACAAAAGACTATGTACGCGAAAATATTATTGGCATTCTTTCGTCCCTACTCACTCTCGTTACTTATCTTTATCTTGGCACAACAGCCGCAGTTTTCTTCCTAGAAAAAAATGTGCCGGATGTTCTGCCGCATATCATTGAAGCTCTCTCCGAGCCCTATCTTGGAATACTTGGTATTTATATAGTAGTAAAAGAAATTGAGCGACGCCGCGGAAATACAGCGCCCAAACGCTGGCGAGACGCATTTGCTTTTCTTTGGCTAATTCTTCTGGTGGTCACAACCGTATTTACGATCGCCGAACATCAATTTACTCCTCTTTATAAAACTGTGGTTACCAATGCTCTGGCCGCACTCATAATTCGCATCGGCACAATGCTGCGATAAGATTGACGTTGGTAAACCCCCACACTCATAAATCCCCCCACCTTCCCAGCGGGGTATTCTGGGAAGGTGGGGGGATAAATTTCTCGGGGACAGGGAATCGAACCCCAATTTCGAGGTTCAGAGCCTCGCGTCCTACCTTTAGACGACCCCCGAACGTTTGAGTGTGGGGGCGGGCCAAGATAACATGCTTCAGAGGCATGTGGCCTACCATTAGCCGACCCCGCAGTGTTGGAAAGAAATTTTTTAAAACGCCTATCAAGGCGTTTTAAATTATAACGCAAAATGTGTAAATCTCAAAATTTAGATCTGAAGGTAGCGCCGTATTGCAATGAAACTTGAGGTGACACCCAATAGAATTCCCGCAAAAAGCATAATCAGGAAAAACTCAAAAAAGTTGGAAAGAAAATACTGAAAGAGGTCAAAACTAGGAACAAGCAGAGAAATCTTGGGCGATGCCAACCATATCAAAGGGAAAAAAACAAGCGTGGTGGCGGCAGCGGCGACTACGCCGTATAAAACTCCACCCACCAAAAACGGCCCTCGGATAAACCATTGGGTTGCGCCAACCAAGCGCATAATGCCGATCTCTTCACGCATGGTGTAAATCGCAAGACGAACGGTATTGAAAGCAACGAGCACCGCCACAAAAGCAAGAAAAATCGCAAGCATAGCCCCTCCTCCCCGCACGGTCCCCAAAATTGCGCCGAGCCTCTCAATCACTTTTTGGTTTTCAAAATAATTCACCTTGTCTACGGTGGGATAATTTTTTTTCAGGAGAAAATCGCTCACCAATACGTAGTTGGAGGGGTCGCGGGCTTTTATGTTCAAGCTCGCCTGCAAAGGATTGTCGCCAAGCTCATCCAATGCTCCGGCAATAAGGGCGTTATTTTTGTGTCTTTCACGAAATTCCTCAAGGGCCCTGTCACGCGACACATAGGATACTTCGGAGACATCGGACAACGACTCAATATCGCGCTTTACTGCCAGAATATTTTGTTCCGGAGCATCGGTCGTAAAATAAACGCTGATGTCTATCTTGGACTCAAGCGACGACAACACGGTATTGGCAAGGGCACCCACAAAAATCAGATTGCCCAAGACAAACAAAACAAGCGACAACACCAAAACTGTTGCCGTAGAAAGCCAACCGTTGCGTCGGAAACTCAAGTACCCGGATCTAAAAATGCGCCGCAGTGTCACTTTAAACATAATTTATACCAGATATTTACCCTTTTCCTGATCGCTAATAACTTCCCCCTTATCTAATACTATCACTCTTTTATCAATGGCGTTAATTATTTCTTTATCGTGCGAGGCCAAAATTACCGTAGTGCCAAGGTCGTTGATTTTTTGTAAAAGTTTTATGATCTCCCAAGTATTTATGGGATCAAGGTTGCCGGTGGGCTCGTCTGCCAGTAAAACTTCGGGCCGGTTAATAAGCGCGCGGGCAATGGCCACCCGCTGTTTCTCACCGCCCGAAAGCTGATAGGGGAAATTATTCATTTTATCTTTTAAGCCTACAAGTTCCAGCACCTGCGGCACGTCTTCATCAATTTCCTCGTCATGCTTGGCCGCTGCCTCCATGGCAAAAGCCACGTTCTCGTGGGCAGTCTTGGATGTCAGAAGTTTATAATCCTGAAACACGGTGCCGATGCGCCGACGCACGTGATGCAGATCTTCTCTGGGCACCGAAGTAACTTCAAGGCCGTCCAGAAAAATTTTCCCCTCGGTCGGCTCTTCTTCGCGTATCAAAAGCTTAAGAAGCGTGGTCTTTCCGGCGCCGGAGGATCCGACAATAGAAATAAATTCTTTGGGCTGAATCCGAAGAGTTACGTTTTTCAACGCAACGGAGTTGTGATTATAGATTTTGGAGATGTTGTCAAAAAAAATCAATATTAACAGCTTTTAGCTGCTAGCTTTTAGCTGCTAGGAATTCCCTATAAGCTATAAGCTATAAGCTATAAGCTACTCACTTCTGCTTCAATAAATTCACCCAACCCACCGTCCAATACCGCATCAATGTTTGAAGTCTCAACCCCTGTCCTGTGGTCCTTCACCATCTGATACGGATGCATAACATAAGAACGGATCTGGCTACCCCATTCCACTGCTACCTTTTCCTGACGAATTCCTTGCCGTTCTTTTTCCTGACGCTGCAGCTCAAATTGATACAGCCGCGAACGCAAAAGCCCAAGCGCCAGCTCCCGGTTTCGTTCCTGCGTTCGCTCAACTTGCGAAGCAACTTGTATTCCGGTTGGCAAATGCGTGACCCGCACCGCAGTCTCTCTTTTATTTACATTCTGCCCGCCCGGTCCGGAGGAACGGAAAAAATCAATTTTCAAATCTTCCGGTTTAATTTCAACTTCTTCCGGGGCGACAAATTCCGGCATAACGTCAGCCAAGGCAAAAGAAGTGTGGCGGAGCGATTGCGCCGAAAAAGGCGAAATACGCACCAGCCGATGCACTCCGGACTCCTTTTTCAGATACCCGTAAGCGTGGGGAGCTACTATTAATATAGTAGCATTTTTTATGCCCCAGCCCCCAGGCCCTTGATTCTCACCCCAATGCTCATGTATGGTCTTTGTTTTCCAGCCGCGTTTCTCACCAAAACGCCGGTACATCCGTAAAAGCAAAGCTGCCCAGTCTTCGGCGTCCTTACCTCCTGCTCCGGAATAAATTGACAGTACGGCATTGCCCTTATCATACTTCCCGGAAAAATAAAGCTCTGTTTCCGCTTCTTTTACTTTCTTATCAAGAGCTGCAACCTCTTCCGCTAATTTTGCCTCTCCTTCGCCAACTTCCAGGAGCTCTTTGAGCATAGCGGCTTCGGCTGCCATCTTTTCAATCCGTTCAGACTCGCGCTTTAATGCCGCCAATTCCTGACTTTGCTCTGCTGCCCGTTTTTTGTCTGCCCAGAAGTCTGGGCGCTGCATCTCCTGTTCAATTTTCAAAATTTCCTCTTGTTTTCCGGCAATGTCAAAGCCGGTCCGCCAATTGGCGGATCTTAACTTCCAGTTCGTTAACTTTTTCTTTCTGGTCTTCCATAACATACAGTATACCATAATCCCAAAATTTAAAAAGCGCGACCGACGGGTCACGCCTCTTTTGCTTGGGGTACAGTACTTGATTTACCCTCCTCCCAAAAACCAAAAATGATGCCTCCGATTTCAAGTTGATATACCATAACAAAGTGCGGGTCACCAGCAAAACGTTCCTCTGCTTTATACACGTCACTCACAAAGAAATGTATACGATCCTCACTTTGATCAGAAAAGTTTTTCTTAAGACTTGCTATAGTTCTAAGATCAATTAGCGGTATTTCTCTCGCATAAGGATTAAAACTACTATAAAAACCACCATACTGATAGGAGAAAGATTCCCCGCCAAACTTAAACCCATCAATCTTATCTCTGGGCCGTAATGCTTTCCAAACCCACTCACGATAAATAGACGCGTCTTCTGGTGAATCATCCGGAATCACTTTGTCGGGTACTTCTTTGCGCGGCCTAAGGTTAAGAAAACCAAAAACCTCTTGCGGATTATAAATGAGGATCTTTTGTGTCTTCAGAAAGAACAATATCGCTCTCCGCAAAACCGTAGGCAAGTGACACCCAACAGCTTGTATAAGTTGGGTGTATTCCTCTAGCTCCTCCGGGCTCATTCCAATATCAGCATCGGTTACCTCACGCGGCTCCGGCTTTTTAATTGCCGGTCTTGGCAGCGATAGTTGCCTGCGCTTTTCCCAGAACATTGGTGCTCCTTTCCTGGTCTTGGTTTTAGGCTACTTCTTCCGACGGAATTTCAGCAAAATCCGGTCCGTTCCAGTGGCCGAAAATTATCGGCTGCATATTGTCACCACGGACTATAATAAACGCCGGGTCATCAATGGTTCTACGGCTGATATACAGGCTAACAAAGAAGTTTATTCTGATATCAAATTTTTTAGCAAGAAGCACTGCCGTCTCCAGCACCTTACGGGGGACAATATCAGAATAGTGTGGGGAGCCAGCACCAGAAAAGTAACCATGCGAATATGTTCTATTATGTGTGTGCTCATCTGGAAAAGAAAAGGTGCGTGCGTTTAGGTCTTTTGGGCGTAGCGCCATCCAACCCCAACCTCTCCAAGAAACAGGTTGTTTCTTTTGGACTCCGTCGTCAGGAATAATTTTCCTTGGCTCGGGTTGAGAAACCAAAAAGTCACAGGCCTGAAGGTATAAAAACACAGCTTCTTTTTCGTAGATTTTAATGCCCGAACTTTTAAGCAGTAGCAGCAATTCTGCCCTCAATGCCGCCGCGGGCTGAAAATCAATGCTGGCGCCAAGCCGGCAATACTCTAACCACGTTTTCTCGTCAAAATCACCGTAAAGTTCTGGTATTTCTTGGGGTTCTGGCCTTTTGACCATTATTAATTTTGAAGGTGCAGGAGTAATTCCATCTGCTTTTTTAACCGGGAGTTTGCTTCTTGATGTAAAAAGAGACATCCTTTAATCCCCCATCAAGCTAGCATCTAGTATTGCATAACTATATAACTTTGTCAAGTGACAGCAAAAAAACGGCGTTGAACGCCGTCTTCAGCCATGAAACCGATCAACCCTGTTGGACAGACTGTAGAAACTTAATAGCGGGGTTTGGTGAGCTGTAGCTTCCCCTGTACCCGCTTCATGCGGTTGTTCATCCAGAATTTCTTTGGTTTTGCTAAGCTTTGTAAACCGTCTTTGCAGGAACAAAAATTTTATTCTCTTGAAAAGCCCAAAGTCAAAAATTCCCCGAATTCCCATAATAATCTCTTCAAGGGTTATCGTAACAGTTCCGGCTAATAGGAAGGTGGCGACAGAACGAGCCACTGGTTCTACTGTATTATCCATAACTCCCCAATAAGAAGTTGCGGCCGAAATTATCAAAGTAAGAAAGCCGACTGCGGCAATATTGCGTTTGACCGAGCGCACAACTATTTTTTCCAATTCCTTCCTTTCGTGATCAGGCAACCCGCACAGCTCAAGCGTATCATCAAACATGTATCTTCTGACGTATCGCTCCAGAAGCCTATGGTACTCTAACGAGTCCCTAGTCAGTCTTTGTTTACGAAACTCCAAGGCTTCTTTTCTGGCTGTCTCTTGGGCCTCAACCCTCTGCTTTTGAGCAAGACGCTCAAGCTCATGATGCCGTTCTATGCGCCTTGTCTGAATACGTTCACGTGCATTTTGCATGATCACCGGATCCATTTTTTCACCTCGCACTGGTTCTCTTCCAAAACGACAAGTAACTCCTTATGAAATAAGGTACGGGCAAACTCTTCCTCCTCGTCTGCGCCCTCATTTCTTACCAAAGTTAGGTTGAAAATACCCCCATTCAGCGTCAGCACGACATCTGTAAAAGACACGGCAACCATATTTTTATTAATTTTTTCTGTTTTTCCGCTGCCCTCGTAGTGCGCCAAGTGACCAAGACGGTCACAATAAACTGCCGCAGCACCCCGAAAAAGTAAGGTTTGGTCGCTAGCTAGTCCGAGATTGTGACGCACCAAAATAGAATTTGTGTCTTCCTTAAGTTCTTTTTCCCCCGCGTCATCCCTTCTAAACTTTCTAATTCTTCTGCAGTCACACCTAACTTTTTCCTCTCTCCAAAAACTCCAGTTACCAAAAGATTGTAAAAGGGCGCTAATCTTCCCCTGCTTTGTTCCACCCAGCCATGCGGCGTCCGCAAGCAAAGTTCCTTCTGAAGGAAACCCTGTTTTTTCGTTCCACACCACACTGCATATTTGTGGCGCGTCTTTCTGATGTTCCAGAACCTCGGCGTGAGCCGCAAGAGCAAGGAGAAACATTTTGTGCAAGACGGCCATCGCATAGAAGTCGGGGCCAGACTTTTTTATTTCAAATTTAGAGACCGTATCCAGCCGTTCTTGAATACGCGCCAGTGATTCCTCGGGCGTAAGGATGTTTGCCCATGGCTCTTTCTGTATAGAAGAAGCCTGTTCCTGCTGTCCAAAGACAAAATCTCCAGAAAGTTCGCCCAAGGGAACAGAAAGTAACCCACCACCGTCAACAGCTCCCATAAGTCTCCCCAAACAAGTAGTAAAAAGCTGTATCTATTATAATCATGAAACGACCCATGAGTCAAGTCCTTCGTAATGGTTCAATAGCTTGTAACCACCCCGTATAAATTAAAAACAGGTTCCCCTATGGAAACCCGTTCTTCTTTCTATTTTTTATCTGCTGCCTTCTTGCGTCCGGAGCGTTCCTGTTTTTTTGCGTCAGCCCTACCCTTTTCAAACTGACCCACAATGGTTCCTGCACCGTAAACAGTCCTTTTGGTCAATTCTCCTGCTGCTTCGGCGGCATTTCCCATCAGTCTTTTTCCGCGCTCCCAAAGATAACTTCCCACTACTCTAGTCTGCCCCTTCAGGAACTCAAGCTCTGGACTAAACTTCCGGTGGTCGTTTTTGTCTTTAGCCACGACTACTACTCCCTATCCCTATTTTCTCTTCGTCTTGCTTTAGAAACAAGCCAAACTAACCCCAACACACCCGCAACTGGCACCGCTAATGCCGTTACAGTAGTAATCGCCATACTGCCAACCCCGAGTGAAAAACCAAGCACTTTCCATAAAGCCGCTCCTCCTGCTCCAGCAACTACTATCGGTCCTACCAAATTCCCCACACTGCGTGCACTACTCCTTGCCATCGGCCGCCTCCCCTTGCTGAACGGCACCTTCTGCCGTCTGTTCCCCACCAGCTTTTGCTGCGGGACCAACCGCCCTGCTTCTTACCCGCGCCTCAAGTTGCAGGCGCCCGGAAGACGCGGGCCCCAAGACGCGGGCACATTTTTCACGCAACTCTGTATCCGCCAACTCAAGACGTTCTACAAGTTCACGACCTGCTACAGGACGCTTATTTAAAACCTCCATCACGTCAACTGCGGCCATCAGGGATTGATGCGAACTCTCAACCGTCTTTATCAGCAACTCACCCGCAACAAAAACGCCTCTACCTGCCCCAAGCGCGGCCCTAGCAGCCTCGCGATGCGCGGTGATACTTGGCTTCAAGGTGGCAAACTCAACGTACATCGCTATCACCATATGTATGATGCCTAGAATCTCATTGCTTACCGAACTTAATTTCCGGCTTGCCTTCTCCAGAGCGGTTTTTCTTCTTTGCAGACTAGCAAGAATCATTTGAGCAAAGATGTCTTTTTCTTCTTGGTCCATGTTTTCGCCGCGAAGTCTAAGAAGTTCAACCACTTCCGGATCAATTGCCAAACCCATTTTATTTGATTCATCAAGACTGTACTTAAAAAGCTCTTCCTCGTCCCAACCACCTTCTGTGGCATCTTGAATGACTCCAGCAAGACGTTCCTTTTCTTCTGCATTATTCATTTCTACATACTTAATATCCAAGGCGCTCTCCTGAAGACTGTTGGCCCACTCTCTTATCACCTGCTCTGCCCCCACCAGCGGATCAAATCTGTTATCCATAAAACCAAACAACAATTTTTGAACCTTTTTGATGGGTATCAAAGCCACCACACCTTCCATCACGCCCCTTAAAAAGTCCTCGGCCGAAGACGGCTCTGATTCCATCATCTCTTCCAGACGCTCTGGCAACTTCTCTCTTTGTTCGTTAGCTGCTCTTACCTTCCTAATTATTGCTTCAATGCTGCGTCCGCCTTCTAAACGATCTCGTGTTTCAACAACTCCGCTGACTGCCATCTTTGCCTCCGTACGGCTTGAAGCCAGTGTAGACTATGCTGTTTAGAGTATACAACCTCTACAAATCTATGTCAAGTTTAGCGTGGGGGTTTATCAAAAATTCCGCCACGCCCTCGCTTGCCTGCCCGTCCGAATCCGTCAGCTGGCAGAGAAGGCTGGACGGCAAATCCTTTGAAAAGTTAAAAATGGAAACGGAGCACCATAGGGTGCTCCGTTGGAACTGCTCCGTCTAATAACTGCAGTAACGCTTCTCGCCGAAGCGTTCCTGCGGATAACTCCGCAGGCACTTCAGGGTCATCAGGTTCCTCTGGAAGACTGCCAGCACCGCCGACACGGAGTCCACGTCTTCGAAGTTGAAAACGAGGTCCGTGTCATCAAGACAGGCACCAGTGATGCGACGCCCGGTCGTGCCTGCCTGCCGGGACATCTCGAGCGCCCGCTTGAGCGCCCGAATCCCGACCCTGTTTTCGGCGATCAGCTTGGAGAGGGGCTGATCGCCATTCGGGACGACGTACCCGAAGGCATTCCGCCCTCTCTTCACGTCCCTGCAAAGCGAGTCGGCGGTCGCCGCCTCGCTCGGGTGGTGGGCGAAAACCGGGGTGGCGAGGGCCATCACGGCGAGGAACACCACAGCGAGAACGACGATGAACTTCAACCTCATGGGAACCTCCTCTCGTTTGATTGCCGCAGCGGTATGCTACGGCAACAAAGAAAAAACTAACCTCTTAACTCCCTCTTTGTTGCCGTAGAATATAGCCTATTTTAAGATACTTAGTAGCTAACTCAATAGTAACATAAATGTAGAAAAAAGTCAAATAAATTAGCCTACCCCGGGACTTGAACCCGAAACCCATTTACCCCGTTAGATGTGCCAATGAGCCGGTGGTCGGATTTGAACCGACGACCCACGCTTTACGAAAGCGTTGCTCTACCACTGAGCTACACCGGCACATCTAACGGGGTTGCTCTGCCATTGAGCTAGGTCGGCATTTCTAACGTTCCTGCTAAACTGTCAAACATCGAACATGTCAAACATTGAATGTCTGACATATCAATTGTGATTAAGGGCTCCTTCAGTATAAATATTAGCGGCGTTCCAAAGGAGCCACCCGTGCGGCTCTGCTTTTTCTGCGGCTTCAACTTGTTTACGAATTTTCTCAACGCCCCATGGCCTACCAGCGACCCTATCTTCTTCATGGAAAAAATCTTCAAGCCACGGACGGAGACGCGCCCGGGAACGGGGAGTAGAACTTGCGGCTAGAGTTATTGCGGAAGTGGCCGGAGAAAAACCGTTAAAGGTGCTCGTGCTGATTTTTCCATCAAGAAAATCTCTGGCAAACTGCAGCGAACGATATACCACAACGTCGGGATTTTTGCGGGCCTGCGACACACTAAAATTAACGACCGGTAAATTCTTGTCCGGGTCGGCCTGAAGATAAAGTCCGCTGTAGTAGTGTGAAGGGTAAACCATAAATGATACGTAGTCAAAATTGTCGCCGATGTCATCTAGCCGCTGACCAATGCCCACGTCTCCGGCCCGAATCGCGGCGTACCCAAAAAGATCTGCCGAAAGTATTATATCCGGTTTGTGGGCCTTAAGATTTTTATTTAAATACTCAAAAAAACTTTTCATAACCGAGTACTTGGGGGCTTTTCCGTCCCAAGCAGGATAAATAGCATTCTCTACATCGCCGTCCGAAGGAAACCTTAAATAGTCAAACTGCAATTCATCAAAACCCAAATCAATTATTTTTTTAGAAAAGTCCGCAATATACTCGCGCGCGCCCTGATGAGCAGGATCCAACCAATAGCCCCCGCGTTTATCGCGCCAAAAAACCACATCCGGTTTTTTACCCTCCGGACTTTTAGCGCGGAGATATTTTTTTCTGCCGCACTCATCGCCAACCGCTTTAGGACTTTTTCTGGTCAGGTACCAGTCGGGGTGCGTTTCAATCTGCGAGGCATCTTTGAAAGCAACAATCCGCGCAATAACCCAAATCTTTTTTTGATGAAGCTCCGCAATCAATTTTTTTAAACTTTCGGCGTTATAGTCAGGCCCGCAGACTTCTTTAACGTCAATCACAAGACCGTTGATCTCTGTCTCGTCAGCAAGCTCAATAATTTTCTTGCGAAGCCGTGTACCCGCAACACCCTGATCATTGGCCACGTCTGCTGTCATATAAAGTCCCTTGACGGTTTGGGACTTTTTAAGGGCTTCGGCCAGTAATTCTGCGGAGGTTTTTTCTTTAGCGGGCTGCATACCGGACGTCAAAATCCCACCAGCCAAATTGCCTATAAATATTTTTGGTGCGGCCCAGTAAATAGTTAAGGCGGCGGCACCAACTATGATTCCCGTGCCAAGACCCATCAAAAACCTATTCATGGCTTAAGTATACTTAAAGGAAACAAATTTAAAAACAGCCCCGACGTTACGTCGGGGCTGTTGATCATATCAAACGTCGGGTCAACCAAGATCGCCCTGCAGTCTTTTTAACCTCTTGATGTCTCTTGCTACGAGCTTATGGCTGCCCCGCAAAGAACTGGACACCGGTATGCTCCTACCTTTTACGCTAAATAAACCCCAATCATAGTAACCAGAGAGTCCGCTTCTGACCAAGGCCGTAATGTGACGTTTACGAAGCTCGGCTCTCGGAGCAGCCCTGTGCTCCCATAACACTTCACGCATCTCCTCATCCGAGAAAGGATCACGGCCGCCCAGACGCGCCTGCCACATATTATAAATACCGACCGGACTTATATCATGGTAGGCAAAATCAAACATACGCGCCCGGAAATCTGAATAATCAGACCTTTCCTTGCGACAATAATTATCCAGTAGCAGACGCTTTAAAGACCAGTCAGTATCATTAGCATACGCCTCCGGGTCGGTTCCTGTCCTAATAAGGTTGTGGGCATGTCTAAGAGTTCCCCTGATCTTATCGGACGTGTCTGTCGTTTCTCCTTCATAAAATTTGCGTAAAATCTCCAGCCACTCCAAAAGAACTTCCCGCATACACCACTGGCCGCGTCCTTTAACAACTGTTTTTGCTCCAAGTGACGGGTCTAAAGAAAACGTCCGCAGGGCGTCATAAGGATCCTCTAAAAGCGGCAGGCTTGATCCTACGGGTCCTTTTTCAAAAAGAGAAAGAAAGACGTGCATAAGTGTCACCCGTAAACGAAGCGCTTGAGGCAACATGTTAGGGTCCCCAAGAGAAAGATGCAAACGCGTCCTGCCTTGAGGACAGTCTTCCCTTTCATTTTTAAAGTCAATAGATGGATGTCCACTCATCTCACCGTGCCAATAAACAAATGGCTGGCGCATAAGTGCACGGGGAGAGATAACGTACTGCCACCCCAATCCGTCAAGATTCACTAAACCCCCTCCTCCAGCTAACAGCTGTCTTGAAACCAGAAGAGAAATCAAGGCTTCAAAAAATAATGGATGTTTCTGGTGGATCGTCAAATCATATCTGGTTTCGTAATTCTCATGCGAGCCGCGGAAATGGATTTTTTTGGACTTACCCCTGACAGCGTCAGAGTTATTCTTTGCAATAACCAGTGTTTTAAATTGCGGATTTTGTGAACGGAGGACTGGTTCTATGGCCTCACGCAGCAGATTAATAACCCGCTCGCCGCCCTTATCTGCCCGTACAAGCTGCTCCACGCTGCAGCACTCCGGCGTAGCGTACTCAACGTTGCCGGCATCAAGATAAAGCGCGCCGCCGGTTGAACCTAACCAAAAGTCTTTTCCGGCGTCCCCCATCAAAAAAAGTTTCTTGACTGCGGGTGGACAGCCATCGTCTGCAAGAGAGATAATCTGATGTACTGGTTTAAAAAAATACATGTCCACCTTTACCATACTTGAAAACCTGTTCTTGTTGTTTTTTGTACGTACTGCGGTCAGGCTATACTCGGTCTCAATACCCATGGGGCGACGTTTCATCCATAACCCTAACTTAAAGATCTACGACAACTATAACAGGTCTATGCAGAAAATTAACGTTGACTTGGGAGAGAAAACGGGTTATGCTGATTTCAAACCAGCTCTTTAAATTTAGACGGACGGAGGTCGTGTGGCTCGGTGGCTAAAAAAAATATTTCTGGGGATAGGCGGTATAACTATTCTGTTTTTTCTGGGCTTAGGTGTGATCACACTGCTTCTTTATCTAAAGGGGTTTTTTGAATCGCCTAACCTCTCACGCCTTCAAGATACGCGTGGCGCCAGCATTGTTTATGACTCGGAGGGCAACGCTCTAAAAGAATTTTGCTTGTATTGTCGCGAAGTAATACCGCTGGAGGATATGGGGCTTTTTCCAAAACTTGCGGTGGCGGTTGAGGACCGACATTTTTGGAGTTTCTGGAGAGAAATTTCGCCCTTTGATTTTTTGGCGGTCCTGCGCGCGTTTTGGCATAACCTGAAAGAGGGCGGCATAACCCAAGGCGGATCTACTATTACCCAACAACTGGCACGCATTCTTTTTGCAGAAGAGGAGCTGGAACGTGAATGGGAGAGCGGAAAGTTATCCGACAAACTTTGGCGCAAGGCCCGCGAAGCGTATCTTGCCACCATTCTGCAGTGGCGCATAGACAGGAAAAAAATTCTTGAGACCTACCTGAACACCGTATATTGCGGCAACAGCAGATACGGCGTAAAGTCATGCAGCCGGTTTTATTTTGATAAAGACCCCAAAGATTTACAACTCATTGAGGCCTTAACCGTTGCCGGTCTTTGGAGGAATCCCAACGCGTCGCCATTCCACGATGAAGAAAAAGCACTTAAACTTAGAAACCGCGCGCTGCAGCAAATCGCTAACCAAGACCTCATCAGCGAAGAAGAAAAACTAAGACTGGAGCGGGAGAAACTTCCTACTAAAAAAACCAAAGATCCGTGCTGGAGCGCTCCGCACTTCACGGAATTTATCAGACGCCAGATTATAGAAGAACAAAAATTTGTTGATCAGGGAATAAGGGTTTACTCTACTCTGGAAAACGGATGGCAAAAAGCGGCTTGCGAGGCGTTGGAAGCGTCGCTGGAGGCCATGAAGCAAAGAAACCCGGAATTAAAAAACGATCTCTGGGGATCCGCCTTTCTTATAGATGTGAGAACGGGGGCAATTGAAGTCTGGGCACAATATCCTACGTTCAAAGAAAATGAATTTCTACTGAACCAAAGTGCACGGCAAACCGGTTCTGCTTTCAAGCCCTTTTTTTATGCCGCCTGGATTGCGCTGCGAGGAGGAAGACTTAGCCATCAAGATGAGGGGGAAGGACCGGCAGAGTTGGATGACTCCTATATGTCTCACGACGGAAAATCAGCTATTTATATACCAATGGGCAGGAAAAAACCTCCGCATTTTCTGCAAAACTTCCCCTATGAGGGTCTTCCGCGTTATATAGGCATTACCGAACCAATAAACTGTATTGCCCAATCCCGAAACGTATGCACCTTGAGCGGCATACGGGGTGTCCGGGGCTCAAGAGTTTTGTTTCGGCATCGCATCACCAAGGAAGAGTTAATAGAATTTTCTTTGGGGTTGGGAATAAATTTCCCGGTGATATCACCAGAGACAGCTATTCAGCAAGGGATAGCAACCGTTGATCCGGAACTGACCAAACATCTTGGAATCTCCCCCTACACCATTGACCCGGGTCTTACTCTGCCCATTGGGTCAGTAGAGGTATCGCTTTGGGATATGGTTAAGGCCATGGCGGCTCTTGGTGGAAACATGGTTGAACCCTATGCAGTTGGAAGCGCTTACGACGCCTCCGGCAAACTTATTTTTGAGAAAGAACTGGAAGCGCCGTATCAACCACTGGACGATGAGACAACTTATGCCATAATACGGGGCTTACGTTCCACTGTTGAACTTCCTCACGGGACCGGAAAAAAGGCCAAGGAAGAACTTAATTTTCAGATAATGGGAAAAACAGGAACGGCTAACCGCGTAAATCCCGAAACCGGTGAGGTGGAAACAACAGATAACTGGTTTATCGGCTGCACTCCTCAAAAGTGTATGGGGATCTGGATCGGCCGTGAAAAAAAGTTGCCCCTGAAAACTACTTTTCAGAACGGCCAGAAAATTCAGGAGACTGGCGGACGCAATGCTCTACCCATATTCATCAAAACGATGGGGACTGTGTACGAGACAGAACCTATAGAGAATTTCCCGGAAGCAACCGATCCGCTTAAACCGTTTCGTCCTTCGGAATATAAATACACTTATGAAAATGGGGCTATGCCCGAAAACAATGATTATTAAAAGGTCTGGGTTGCCAGACCTTTTTATACTGATATAGTATATGGAAAGCTTGAGAACTTGGGGTGGCCAAAGATGTTCGGAGCACTATGGGTAAAACTTCTTCTGTCGCTCGTTTTTGTTTTGTCCGTGGCCACCGATTTACAGGCCTCAACTTATTCGGTCCTTGAAAAAGTTAAAGAAGCCAAGAACGTGCTCGCTCCCTATCAACCGAGATTTAAACTTTTATATACCAACGCCCCAAAAACAAAAAAGAAACGTACCCAAAAGAAAATTCCTTATGCGCTGGAAAGAGAAGTTGCCCTGATTGGTCTTAATATGAAAGACGGAACTCTGCGTAGATTTGATTTTAGCGAAACCGTAACGCTTGACCCCAAAAAACGACCAAAAGTGACACCGCCGCAAGTCATTGCCAGCAACGACGAGTGCGCAGTTATCTGGCGCGGGGGTTCACGGTGGGGATACAAAAGAAATCTACTGCTTGACTGCCAAGGCCAATATTTTGTGGTTCTCCGTATAATGATGCCTTCTTACCGCTCCGAGCCAACAATAATAACTGGTCAAAAAAGCGGAAAAAGGAAATGCGTTTCTGGCCCAAAGCAAATTATAACTGGCGCCTACAGTCCTTATGCGCCAGAACTTTATCAAAAAGATCTGGTTCGTGAAGGACGGCTATACCTTGAATCAGTTATTCTGAAAGCCCTGCAACAGCTTTCTGCGGCATACGTTCGTTCCAAAACACCGCAGGAAGAATACTTGAGTGAAACCGCATCGTTAGAACTTCTGCAAGCCCTGTTAATCAACGAGCATATGGACAGTGAAGAATTTTTAGCGGCCCTAAGCGTGAAGCCGCTGGTAGAAAGTTATTGGGTGGAAATCGCACTTAATAAAGAAGGAACGCATGGCTTAAGCGTCTCGCCTGCTGACGCTGTAGGCATTGCACAGTTTATTTGCCCAAGCTATGCGGAAGACCTTACCGCTTTCCCCGAAGCAAAACTTGATGCCGCATTTCTTCGGGGGATGCGCGATCACGTAAACGCAATAAAGGCCATGGTGGTGCATATGGACTTGGACGCGGCACTGCGCTGGAGCCTCAAAACAAGATCTTTTTGCGGCATGCTGGCGGAACGCATGGAAGAATGCAAGGCGGTTTCTTATTTTGCCGGCCCCAAAAAACTTCATGCAGTGGTGGATGCGCGGAGCCAACTCTGGGATACGCGTGGAGTAATAACAAAGGGTAAACGTAAATTTTTCCCCCCGCAACTTGGGGAACAAGCCCTTATTTATCTTCAAAAATTCCGCAAAATCAGAGAATATCTTTTAGAGACTTAACACAAAAAGCCCTTAACGACGGGGCTTTTTCTTTTTGATTTTCTTCTTGGAAATTTTTGGAACCTGTTTCTTGTTAGAATTTTTATCTAAAGACACCAACTCTATTGTCCACGCTTCAGCGTTGTACCACGGAAATACCATAATATGGAAGGCGTTATTTAACATCTCTTCCGTGGCTTCAATCACTCCCAGTTCTTCTTCAAGCGCAACCAGAACGCGCCGCAGCCATCTGACTTCCCCCTCGCTCATGGGAAGTTTGGAGATGTCGAAAGCAGCGCCGGTGGTATGAACCGAGCGCCGTTCCGGCGTTTTACCGTCAGCATCTGATATTTTACGCCGCAGGAGGCGTACCTGATCCTTCTCAGTTCTGACGATAGACGTTATTTTCAGCGACTTGCCGGAAGATTCAGCAAAAAAGCGTCCTGCTAAATCGTCCATAAAAGCCTTGGTAAAAGGCAGCGCAAACGGCCGCAGCGTCTTTCCTTCAAGGTAAAAACCGCGGTCCCACAACGGTATGCGTATAAAGACGCCTTTTTGCACAAGAGCAGCAAGCATTTTAAGATCTTTAACCCGCGGCAGTTCATAAAAATCAGCAACCTCGTTCTGCCAAGCCAGCGATTTGTCTGATCCGCAAAGTATCTGCGGCTGCCCTCTGCATTCTTCTTTAGCATGTAGTACTCCTAAAAACAGGCTGAATAGCGCTAAAACGGCAAGGGCGACAATGCTTATAAACGGCGCGGCGCCGTCCCTTTTCCCCAACTGCAGGAAAAATTTTTTTATGCGCGGCCACAGAGTGGACTGCTCGTTGTCTTTTTGTTTGGTGCCCGTTTTTAACCTTATCATTCTCCCCACCTCGTTGTCTCCCCGGCAGTGTTTGCAATAAGCGCGGCTCGCATACGGGTAGTGACATACGCAATAACACCCCCATTCGGTCTTACTGCGTTTTTTGGTTAAATATCTCAGGGCGGCATAAGCAATCAGGGATGAAACCAGCAACGCCAGCCATCTCAATATACCCACCCTCCTTTCTTCGCCGCATGGAACTGAAATAAAAAATAGCACACTAGTGCTATTTTGCAATATGGTTTATGTTTCGTCTCGGGGGTAATAATCTTTCAGCTTTAACTTGTACTGATCACATTTTCTTTGCCATGCGCCAGCCAGTTTTCCAAGAGCCGAAACATTTATCAGCAGCACCTTGCCTAGTTTAGGAACGTGAACCTTAACGTAACTTGGGCAAACGTTGATAATAACTATGTCTTCCTCCGTAAGATTTTCGTAGGGGAGTTCGTCAAAATCGGGCTGTTTCGGCCTTTCCGGCATATTCCTTCTCCTCTCGTGAGCTAAAATAGACGTAGCACACCCGTGCGACTTTTGCAAATTTCGGTTTTCTTTCTTCTGACAAGCGGGCCGCCCGCCCATCTTTGATGGGCGGGGCGAGCCTCGCTCAACTTGCAAAGTAAATTGAGCGGGCCGAGTTTTGGATAAATCCCGTTAGAGATGCGGAACGTAATGTTCTTTGTGACATCAATAAGAATGGCGGAGTGCTTGTATCAACCGTTTCAGTACTGCATAAATCTCTAACGGGATAAATAAATACCGCTGGCAGAGCCAGGCGGCACAAATTTAGTACATGACCCACGAACTGGCATAGTCCTTAATGTATTTTTCTTGCGCTGGTGTCCATGGTATGATCTCTGCCGTGCCCAGAGGAGTTTGAGGATTTTTTTGGAAGGCTGCATGATAAAGATGCCAATCGTCACTATTGATTAGTCTACCGCATTGCTTTATTAACTTTAGCCGACCTTCTGCGATGAGTTCCTTTTCAATTCGCTCCATTATGCTCAATGCATAACATGGAGTTAGCTGGATGATGACGATAAGCACTCCTCTATTTTTCAAAACTCGGAATGCTTCTTTGGTTATCTCCCACTTTGTTAGTTCACTTATACAAATTTCTTGTGGATACGGCTCACTACGCGGAGTAGTACCGGGGGGTGGAGCAGAAAAAACACCAGAAATGATTACAATATCAACGGACTGATTGGGAAGACACAATTTTCTACCATCGCCAAGGACGAAGTTGATACAGACCGACTTGGGGGTCGAGCCGATTTCGGTCAACTGTTTTAGCCGTTCAATGGCCCTCTGGATTGAGTCTGCATTTTTGTCCAAACAGATAAATCGATTCTCTGACGACAAATCCACATATTCGTCTATAATTGGGGTTATAACTGGAGCATACTTATCCGGGTTGGAAAGGCAAAATGAACGGACGATTGGCCAGGGATTGGCACCACAGCCTATATCGAGAATAAGCTTTTTTTGTTGAGTCATATCCCCACCTATAAATGATACTCAAACTAAAATAGCACAGATGTGCTATTTAGTCAAACGGCACAAGCGGGAACCTGTTTTGCAGAAACAAATGGTTGGTTGGTGCCGAGTTTATAGGAAATCTAGGAACTGTTTTAACTCCAAACCCGATTGTGTAATGATATGTTTTAATGTCTTCCGTTTCAAATCTTTGTTATGATACGGAACTGTCACGCCGACCCTACCTTTAATGTAAATCCGATGGCTCCCTTTTTGACGCTCAAATACAAAACCCGCTCTTTCCAGAGCGACTATAACCTCTCTTGGTTTAAGAACGGGCGATTTAGGCATCTATACCTTAACTTCAATCGGAGCAATAACCGCGCCTCTGGTTTCTAGCGGAATTTCTGTGTTCTTTTTCTCCATAACTTCAATGTATAAACTGGCAGCCTCTTTTATATTTTCTGCCGCTTCCTCAAAAGTATCCCCTTCCGAAATGCAACCAGGTAATGCGGGAATGGTTGCAGTAAAACCGCCAGCTTTTTCGTCCGGCTCAAAAACGGCTGTATATTGATATACTTTTTTAATTATTTTTCGCTTCATTAAATTCATTATACCCGGATTTGGTGTGGTGTCAACAACTTATTTTTTTGTACCGAGTTTTGGATTTATCCCGTTAGAGATGCAGGTCATATCCTTAATGCGAGCTTAGCGTGAAAAGCTATTTACCACTTGGTAATTTTCGGATTTGCACTTAATTCTCTAACGGGATTTATGCAGTACTGAAACGATTGATACACACACTCCGCCATTCTTACTGATGTCGCAAAAAACACTGCATTCCGCGTCTCTAACGGGACAATAAAAAAGACCCCCCAAAGGAGGTCATTGACAATTGATGATTATTACAGGTATGGGGGGCGGGTTTTTCGCTATTTCTTCCCGTATCTCTCTACAAAGTTGTTTCCTTTCCTCTGGAGTCATTTGTTTCATCAAGTCATTCAGTTGGTTCATCATAATATGCAATGTCGCCAACCTATTCGCCAAGTCTTCAACAAATGCCTCATAATTTTTATCTTGATCCGCAAAAGGATATACATATGCAGGACCCAGAAGAATTGTCGACAAAAGTAGTATGGCTAATAGTTTTCTGAACATTTTTCCTGCCTCCGTAGGAACACGCGTTAATTATTGCATATCCATGAATTTATGTCAAGCGGTTCCGCACATTGACCGCCTATAAATAGAAACACCGCATCTATGCAGTGTTTCTCACTTTCTATATTCATTCTGTTTTCTTTCTAATAATAATGTAGCTTTTCGTTTCCGTTTATATACTTTAATGAAAGGGAAGTCAGACTTCCCCTCGTCTTCACTCGGTGAACCGAGTTTGACTCGGAGCGGGATACCAGAATCGAACTGGCGCCCTTTCCTTGGGAAGGAAATGTACTACCACTATACCAATCCCGCATTTTTGTTGTTTTTGATAAACCGTATGACAGCGTAAAAAATTATTATAAGACCAATAATTGCAAAAACCGCATGCTTTATCTCGCGAACTTCGGTAATCAAATCAAGGCCCGAGCCCAAGAAGTAACTCACGGAAACAACTGCGCCCACCCATACAATTGAAATCAGTACGTCATAAAACAAAAACTTGGCGAGATTCATGCGAAAGTGTCCGGCCATCATGGGAACTATCATCCGGATAGAAAGCAGGGGCCGGCTGAAAAGCACCACCCGTTCTCCGTAGCGATCAAAATAGTGTTTTGCTTTTCCCAGAAGATGCGCCGCAAAGGGGACACGATTTATAATATTTTGCGAGAGCCAGTCGCCAAAATACCGGCCCAAAAAATACCCCACTATATCGCCCGCTATAACTCCCAAAAACATAACCACCAGCACGGCCCAAAAATTTACAAAACCAAGATAGGCAAGATATCCGGCAATAAGCAAGGCCACCTCCTCCGGAACCGGCAAAAAAACAGATGATAAAACCGGCAGCAAAAAAAGCACCACATAAAGCGCGGAGATGGACTCCAAAGGCAAAAATGCAAGCGCAAAATTCATAAAAGTTTTTTCAGAACTTCCTGAACTATTTTAGGATTTGCTTTTCCGCGCGATTCCCGCATTACCTGTCCTACCAGAAACTGAAGCGAGGCCCCTGTTCCTTTTTTATAATCTTCCACTGCTTGGGGATTTTCTTCAAGAATATGACGCGCGATATCTTCAAGATCGGATACGGCCGAGAGCTGCCAAAGGCCTAATTTTTCAATAATATCCGAGGGATCTTCACCCGAACTAAACATCTCTTCCAAAACTTGCTTAGCCGCAAGATTGGAAATTTTATCTTCGGCAACATAACTAACAAGTTCAGCAAAATTTTCCGGACTTATTCTTGTATCAAAAACCGAGGCCGCGCTCTTCCGCAATATCCGCAAAAAATCGCCGGTTAGAAAAGCGGCCGCCAGCTTCTCCAAATTTTTCCTTGGTTTCTCCGGGGTTTCAACGTCGTGCTGCCGCAATTCGCTAATCACCTCTTCAAGGTAGTCGGCAAACGCCTTGTCGCGCGTCAAAATCTCTATCATGTCTCTCTCCAAACCATATTCTTTGGCAAAACGCTCTCGCCTAGCCGCGGGAAGTTCAGGAAGCAATAAGCGCAGCTTTTCTATTTCCCCTGATGATATTTTAAGAGGCGGGAGGTCCGGCTCCGGGAAATAGCGATAATCGTGCGCTTCTTCTTTGGAGCGCTGGGGAAAAGTCTCATGCTTATTTTCATTCCACCCCCGAGTTTCCTGTTTTATTTTTTCTCCTTTTTCCAAAAATTCGGTCTGCCGTTCTATTTCATAATCAACCGCATCGGCCGCAAATTTAAAAGAGTTTATATTTTTAATTTCAACTTTGATCCCGAGTTCGGCATCTTGCTGATGCATGGAGATATTTACCTCAACCCGCATCTGCCCTTTTTCCATATCTGCGTCCGATACGCCAAGATAGCGCAAAATTCTTTGCAGTTCCTCGCCAAATTTCCTGACCTCCTCACCCGAACGAAAATCGGGCTCTGTGACCAACTCCATAAGCGGCACCCCAGCGCGATTAAAATCAACAAGCGACGAGCCGGTTTTTGTGTCATGGATTAAACGGCCCGTGTCTTCTTCAAGATGTACGCGACGAATCCGAAACTTTTTTCCATCAATTTCAAGATGCCCCCCGGTCACCAACGGATATTGGTATTGGCTGATTTGATAGCCCTTGGGTAAATCCGGATAAAAGTAATTTTTACGGTCAAACTGGGAAAACTCCGGAGTATCTCCGCCCAAAGCCAAGCCAACCGTACGTACTTTCTTTACCGCCTCCTCGTTTATCACCGGCAGAGTCCCCGGATGCCCCATACAAATCGGGCATATATTTATATTGGGGTGTTTCTCGTTCGGGTCATTCAGCGAATAACAAAACATCTTGGTTTTGGTCTTCAACTCCGCATGGATTTCCAGACCGATTACCGCTTCATATTTCATATACTTAAAGTTATCACACACTTGCGGTTTGAAAAAGACCGCTGAGCGGTCTTTAAAATTCTAATGCTTACCCAGTTCTTCACGCAGATATTCCAAGGCCTTCTCAAAAACAAGGTCTGGTTTCTTGACTCCCTTAACCGCCGCCCCGCTGGCTGTCTCTTCCCGCACCACTTCTACGTCTGGCCCAATTCCTACTCCTTCTGGTGTTTCGCCGTCTTCAAAATAATAATGCGCAATAGTAAAATGTAGAGCTCCACCATCTGATAAGGACTGAACTGTCTGTACACTTCCCTTACCATAAGTTTCTGTGCCAAAAACCATGGCGCCCCAACGCTGAAGTACGCCGGCCACAATTTCAGAGGCCGATGCGGATCGCTCATCAACCAAAATCGCAATTTTCCAATCAGCATATTTTCCATATCCATCTGCACCGTATCTGAAAATTACTTTATCATCGCGATCTCGTCCTTCCAACAGGAAACTGAAAGATAAAGGAGAGAAAAGTTCTAAAAACTGAAACGTTACTCCTAGATTGCCGCCCGGATTACGGCGGAGATCAACGATAATGGCCCCAATGTTGCGGCGCGCAAATTCCTCAAGAACCGGCACAACCTCTTTAGTTACTAGCGGCACGCTTTGAAAAGAAGTAATTTTAATATAGCCTATACCAGATTCTACTTCACGCGACTCAACTTCTTTTGTCACCACTTCTCCTCGTACTATAACAACGGGCGGCAGTTTTTTATTGCCCCGGATCACCTGCAGCGTCACTGGCGTATCTTTTTTGCCGCGAATAAGGTTAACTATTTCCTGAGTGGATTTGCCCGAAAGCGGCTCTAGAGCATTGATGTTCTCCCCCACTGCCACAATTATGTCGCCCTCTTCCAAGACGCCGCTTTTCTCCGCCGGACCCCCAGGAATTATGTCGTTCACAAAAACACCACTTCCGTCTTGGGTCAAAGAAAACTGAATTCCTATTCCGTAAAAAGGATCTCCGCGCATTTGTCTTATGCTTTCTTTATACTCGCTGGGGGTTTCATAACGCGCGTGTCGGTCAAACTTAAAACAGCTCTCAACCACAAAGTTCTCTTTTAGTCCCGTACCCTTTGGAATTTCATAACGTTCAAAGGCCTTCTTTAACACACATTCGCGGAACTCCTTTAAATCCTCCGCACTCGGTTTATAAAATGATTGCGTTCTAATCAGGTCAGTAATTTCTCCCAGAAGTCCTCCCCCGATTTTTTCAGGTGCCTCTTGAGCAAAAGTGCTGCGATATCTGGGGGAGAGAGATAACCCAGAAACTAAAGTCGCATAAAGGAGAAAAATTACGCCAACCAGCAAAACTTTCATTACCAAATGTCTAGGCTTGCTTATTAACATCGGGGCACCTTTCGCGTTTCAAACATCCGTTTCTACCTTATTATTTTCAGTCCCATTATGTCAACTGTTTACGGGGGTCTTCAATCTGTGGTATAAATTTCTTGTGTCTTACTTGCCCGGAAGCGACCAGTGCCACGGGAAGAGATCAAAGCAATCGTAGCCATGGTTGCCGACGACTTAGCCAGAGTCACTAAAAACTTCACGCAATCAGGAACCATAACTCTTTCGTTTTCCCAAAGACAGACGCTTCAAATAAACAGGGAAGGGTTTTGGGCCATACTGCGAAGTGAAATCCGCCAACGAAACTCTCGTTTACATAAGACACTCCAACTACGTTATCGCTGCGGAAAAATATTATTTTTGGGCAGTAAAGACACATGAGCCGCCGTCTTCGGCGGTTTTTAGATACATGAAGCTTCACGGGCAAGCCCGTGGTATCCACGATGTCACGGTCAAGCCTGCGAGCTTGCCCGTGAAGCGAAATCCCGCACCGAAGACCACCATTCATCCACGGGAAGTCAGACTTCCCACGGGTAAGTCCGTGGTCTTCTGGTGCGTGGATAAAAATCTTAGAAGCGCTTTTTGTTAAGATCAGGGTTGGGTTGAAATTTCTGCTCAAATAAGTAAAATTAGCCTGTAGGCCTCATCGTCTAGCTTGGTTTAGGACACGGGCTTTTCAAGCCCGGTACCCGGGTTCAAATCCCGGTGAGGCCGTATGAAAAAGGAAATTCCATCGGGTGAGAAATTGTATGAAAAGTATATAGAACACCAAAAATGGGCGCGCCAACGGGCCGCCGAATTGGACGTGAATTTAGACGACACAAACGCACCGCAACATTTTGTAGTTATCATCAGAGATGCGCAGGGAAAAGAAATTCAAAAAGTATTCTTGCCGCTCCGGGAAAATATTACTATAGAAAAAGAACCGGCTCCTGTGCCGCTAGAAAAAGTAGTTGAGGCTATCAAAAAATATCCTAATCTTCCACTAAAAGAAGCGGTGCAAAAAATCAAGGCGGACAAATAGCTGAAGGTGGGGGGATTTTGGGCGCATAGCTCAATGGCATAATTTTTTCCTTGACATAGATATAATAATGTATTAAAATGTAAACATGCTGTGCAGGGGGTAACTTCATGAAGCTCATTTTTTGCTTGGTCTGTTCCGATACGGAAGGGTAATGGCAAATGAAAATTCTCCGGATCTGCTGGGGGTTGATGTTAACATTGATAGGAATTTTGGGATGGGTAGCCCCGGGACTTCCCGGATGGCCTTTTGTCATCATGGGTCTTTCCACGCTTTCGCGCGAAGTGCCGCTAGTGCGCCGACTCATGCGAAGAAGTATTGTCTTTTTTGGACGCAATTTCCCCGGGCTTTACAAATTCGGCCAGAACGCAAAATCCAAAATAATAAATGCGGTGGACAGCGTCTTTGCTTATCTTGAAAAAATGGGAGAGCTTGCCAAAAATCTTTTCTGGTGGGGAATAAGTATTGCTGCCGCCATAGTCCCGGTAATTTCTCTTCACCTTTTTCTTGAAATACGAGGTTGGGAACGGGAGTGGATAACTTACGTCCTGGTAGCGCTGGCGCTTGCTACAGGATATTTTACCGGAAAGTACTTGGCAGTACGTCTCTGGCAATGCACTTGTATCTGTCACAGTTTCGGATTTAATCGTTTCTCCTGTGCCCACTGCAAGGCAGAGGTCTAAGATATGAACTACTCGGCAGCAAGCTGCCGAGATTATATTTGTAGAACCCCGTCACCAATTTTGCGGGATGACGGATGGCGAAGCGCTTCGCCCGTCAAGGGATGTGCCTATTCGGCACGCGCGCTTCGCGGTCAACATCCATGGCCGTCTATTTCCGGCCCTTTTCAGTATACAGAGGCAAAATTGGTGAGGGGTTATCTTTCGTTTCCGCCATTCATCGCGGCAGCTTGCTAGCGCGTTTTCTGGCGGACGAAAGATAAAAAAACAGCTCTGGAAATTTCCGAGCTGCTTTTGTTTTAACGCAATCCTGTTTCCCTAGGGAAGGGAAATTTTTCTTACTAATTTTATCTCCGGAAGTGAGCCAATTTGGGCAATAACTTCGGGACTTAGCTCACCACGATTTATACTCACCACGGCACAGGCCTGATTAGTCGTCGGATTGTTTCCGCTCTGCATCCGGGAGATATTTAAATTCTGCCCCGCCAAAACCCCAAGGACTTTGGCAAAAACTCCGGGGACATCTTCATTTATAAAAACCAGGAGCTGACCACCAAGAGGCGTACCGCCGACAACATAACCATTTACGCTGACCAAAAGCGGCACCCCTTCGTCAACTCGTCCCACAGCTTCAACCGCATGGGAACCCCGAATAAACCGAAGACCTATTTTCTTTTGCTTCTCTTCTTTTACAAAACTGTGGCAAAAAAATCCTCGCTCTTCGGCCGCCAAGGCCGCATTCACATAGCCTACTTCAAGAGTGTCCCTAAGAACTATACGCTCCAGCACTCCCCGTTCTTCAGCCGTAAAATCTCCTTCAAAATAATTCTCAATCCCATCGCCCACTCCACAAAATTGTCTAAGAAATCCGGTCAGGCGCTTGGCGAGCAACCGGTATGGGTCAAGGTGTCTGAAACGTTCGGTTTCAACATACGGAGCATTGACGGCATCACGGATAATACCCTCTTTAAGATAAAGAATAAGGGTCTGGACGATATTTTCTCCAATTCGTTCTTCCGCCTCCTCGGTCTGACCGGCAACATGGGGCGTAACAATAATGTTGACCCCGCGATCTTGTAAGATCTTAATTGTGTCGCATCTTGTCTTACACAATGGTTCTTCTTCAAAAACATCCAGTGCCGCACCCGCCAACCTTCCATCGGCAAGATGGCGCAACAGCGCCTCTTCGTCCACCACGCCGCCACGAGAAGTGTTTATCAAAAAGGCCGATGGCCGCATTTTCTGGATCGTCTCGGCATTGATCAATCTGGCGGTTACGGCCGTAAGCGAAACATGAACGGTTATAACGTCGCTTTCCTGAAAAAGGGTGTCAAGATCAACCCGACGTATTCCACCCTCAAGCACCGGCACCACGTCATAACCCAAAAGGTCAACCCCAAAATTTTTCAGCCTTTGCGCCACCAAACGGCCAATTCTTCCGCAACCAATAATACCAACCTTTTTTCCGCAAAGTTCTCTCCCGACAAGTGAGCTTTTTAGCCAGTGCCCATTTTTCAGTTTACTGTCAGCAAACGGAATACGCCGCAGGAGAGCAAACATTAGTCCGATGGTGTGCTCGGCAACCGCATTTTCGTTCCCGCGGGGAGCGTTGCAGACCAGAATATTTTTCTTGGTTGCAGCTTCAACGTCAATATTATCTACCCCAACCCCCGCGCGTCCGATAATCTTTAAACGCTCGGCTAATTTCAGCACCATGGCGTCAATCTTGGTCCGACTCCGGATAATCATCCCGTCGTATCTGGAAATTTTTTGACAAAGATCATTTGGGGAAATTGTCGGCAACTCATCCACTTCCAATCCTGCTTCGCGTAAAACGGCTGCGGCATTGGCCGAAACCGCATCAGCAATGAGAATACGCACGTTGCCTTACCCCTACTTGTCAAGAATTTTATTTAGCATAGCGGACTGCGGACTGCCGCGCAAGGGAACGATTGACACCCCCTTCCTTATATAGTAAGCTCCCCCACAGCACGATTAAACTACAGGTACATTGGTGGAAGAGGTCCCGAAATTCATACAACAAGGGTTTCCGGTCCAGTTTGCGCGAAGCCGTGGGCGTAAAAAAGAGTGGTCTCCTTTTCCCTTTAGGCTTGAGTGGCAAACCGGGCTTTGGTTTGAACTTTTTGAAAAACATATTGAATTTATTGTGGGCGACATAGAACGCGCGAAGGCCGCAGAAAAACTAGTTGTTTATCTAAGTTGTCCCATTTCCAGCCGCGGCGGAGGATGGAGCCGGACCAACATAGAAGTTGCACACCATACCGCCCAACGCCTGACTCAACAGTGGGGCAACAGATTCTGGATTTTGAACCCTACGCTTTATCAGCTGGAGTCACGTGAAGGCCGGGGCCTTTTGAAAAGGCATGCCCATCTTCTTTCTTTGGAAAAAGGACTGAAGCACGAAATAGACATAGACTCGTTAAATAAGCTCTCGCCCCCGCGCGGTGGTGACTATCTCCGAATGTGGCTCCGCATACTTACGGAAGACGGAGAAAGTAATTTAGGCGGCCGCTTTGACGCTTTTTACTTCCTAGGATCATCCGATGTCTGGAATTTTTTTACTCATTCTGGAAAAGTAAATGTTACTGACGGTGTAGAGGACTACTTTGCGCGACAATTTGCGCGCGATCCAGAATTTCGCGAACGCTTTGGCGAGTCTCCGCATGCTCCAACTTTAGCAACGGATTTCTTCCGTTACTATACAATAAAGGCAAGCTCACATTTTAGTCTCGGCTCACACGACGAGTACAACATTTGGCGAATCTTAAACGAACTTCGCTGTGAGGAACTGGGCCTCGCCGCTCAAATTCCTGGGTATTTTGACGGAAGACAACTTGGTCTGGGCGCCGCAGAAGTTCCGGTAACCCGCGGTTATGAAAAAACAAAATCGGAAAAACTCGCTTAAAGCGAGTTTTAAATTGCAACTGATAAATTTTCATGATACGTTATTAATACTCGCAGAAGGCGCAGGGGGGCGTTTAGCCCCGACGCCTCGACTTTACGTCGGGGGTCGGGGCCTGCCTTCCCATCTTTGGACATACACCCACCCCCCCAAGTTAAAACAAATTCGTTTGATACAGGGGCGTATAGCTCAATGGCAGAGCGTCTCTTTGACGTAGAGAAGGTTCAAGGTTCAAATCCTTGTACGCCCATTTCAAAGGTAGGAGGGTGAAGCAGAGCGTTACATTGACATTGTAAGGGTCGCAGGTTCAATCCTTGCAACGCCCACTACGCAGTGCTTAATCGAACAAAAAGAAAATCACAATTATTCATCGTGATTTTTGTTTTCTTTTTTTGAATAAAAATTCTTTTCTCAAAATCCACCGCCCATCTCTTCTTTGAACACAAAGATTAACCCCGTCAACAGTAAAAGTTCTTGTATATCGAAAACCTTTTAATTCTTTTTTATATCGTTGGATGTTTCGTTCCGTATCTTTGGAGAGGGTTATGTGCGGGTTGTATTTTGAAAAAGCCCAATATGTGCTTCGAGCCCCCATCCGATGTTTTTTCTGGACAAGCTTTTTAAGTAAGCTGTGAAGCCTTTGTAATTTTGCGGGACAACTTGATTTTGCGAAAAGAACTCTGTTATCAAACCAGCCCAGTCCATCAATTCGCATTCGAAATGGTCCGAACTCCTCAAGGCAGAGCGTGATATCTTTTATCAGCGGTATCAAGCCTGCTCGTAAAACAAATGGCGGAACAAGAGTAATATGTGCGGATGAATGCGAAATTCCACTCGGATTATATTTTTTGCGGTAACCATCAAGTTCAAGAACTATGTTTTTGGGGATTCTCACGGTAATTAGTAAACGCATTTTGTTTTCCTTTTTTAGCCTTTTCAAATAAGATATGTTAATATAAACATATTAATACAGCGGTGGCAAGTTTAATACATGGGAGGATTTATAGCAATTTCCCCACATAATTATTTGGTAATTTTTGTGACAAGGTGCGTATATATTCGGTTAATGACCCATTAAGTCCACTATGCAAAAATCCGAACATGTACCATCTGAAGAAAACAGAGAAGAACCGACGCTCGAGAAACTTGATCGCGCGCTGGAAGAAGAAGAAGAACATCTTAAAGAATTCCCAAACCACGGAATCCATTTGGGAACTATGGAATTGCTGCATATCTCCAAACACTCCCCCGAACTTAGTAAATTTTTTGCCGATGCCGAAGAGATATTAGAGCTTGACACTACGACAGCAGCACGGCTTAGAGATCTTGAAGAAAAATATTTAGCCTGTGTCATTACAGGGAAAGAAATTAAGGAGCTGGAAGAAAGATTTTTACATCCCTACTATCAAAAACTACAAAGGGAGAAAAGTGGGGGTGTTTAGCCCCGACGCCCCGACTTTACTCGGGGGTCGGGGCCCCGACCGCAAGGCGCGTCGGGGTTTAACCCTCCCATCAATGAACAGGTTCGCTACGAAACAGAGTTTTTAGACGACCTCTTGGTAAAACGTCATTTATTCACTCCGTTAGATTTATGGGTGCTTAGCTCAGTGGTAGAGTGTCTCGTTTATTCACCCCGTTAGAAATCAAGCTGGGCAGTTAGTTCAATGGCAGAACGTCTGTTTTACACACAGAAGGTTGTAGGTTCGATTCCTACACTGCCCAAATTTCTAACGGGGCAGGCCGAGAAGAGCGGGGGTTCGAATCCCATCATCTTCTTAGACAGAACAAAATTCTCCCTTGCGGGGAATTTTGTTCTGTCTTAAATGCGTGGGGAATCGAACGGGGAGCAAAGAGTGAATGTCTTCACTCTTTGCGAACCCAGGATTTTGCCGAGGGTAAAAAGCAAAAGATTTTGCTTTTTACGGGCTCGCTACATTCACAGCGCGAGTTTACGAGCGTATTGTGAAAGCGAACCCCGGGTTTGCTGAAGAAGCAAACAAAATCGATTCCCTCAACGCCCATCCCTGATTGTCGGCGCGAATTTTTCCGAAGCGAGGGCGGCGGCGGGCATTCCGCCCCCCAACCCCCTCCTGCCGCGCCGTCCTCGCTCTGTCTCTTGACTCAATCGCTTTAGTTTGCTAAAGTGGCGGTGTGGACTGGAAAAGCAAAGAAAACAAGAGGTTAATTCAAGCAGTCCTGGCTCTCAAAACAGACGACGAGGCCAGACGATTTTTGCGTGATTTGATGACCGAAAAAGAAATTGAGGAGTTTGCTAAACGATTGAAAGCCGCCGAAATGCTGACGGAAAAAGTACCATATTCGGTAATCGAAAGTGAAACCGGCTTGAGTTCTACTACCGTTGCTCGTGTTGCAAAGTGGTTGAACGGAAAAGAAGGCGGCTACAGAACAATTATCAGCAAACTTCATCATCACAACTCTATCCAAACACGGAGAGGGTTGTCTTAATGTATTTTTTTTTTCGCATGAAGCTAACCCCCTCCGTAATTGGAGGGGGTTTACGTTTGCCTACCCATGACAAAACGGCAAACATAGTTCCTTAAAAAAGGAGGAAGCAATGGAAAACATCTCGCTGGTTCGGTACTCACCTAATGGTGGCGAGCACGAACTCACGGCACAACTCGTGGAGTGCTACCGTGATGTGTTCGCAGATGGGCCGTGGCACGAATGGCTCAAGTGTCCGCAGTGTCAAAAATATTGGGGTACGAGAGATAGAAGTTTTCTTGCCTCAAACAGGTTTCGCCACTGCAATACGCCACTCGTGGACTTCTGGCCACGCGAACAAGTAGTTTGCGATCTTCATCACGAGATTACACTAGAAGCTTCATGTTGGCTTGCCATAAGCAATCTCTCGGTCATCGGTTTTTGTTGGGGTTACCCAATAACCATCATCGACCTAGAAGCAAAGCTTGGCGTTTCTTTCGGCGCCGAACTTGCATACGAACCCACGGAGCTGGTCGCATATCAGGATGAAGTAGGCGTCCTTTCTGCCTATCGTGGGCGCAAAATAGCAAAAGCGATGGTCACGCGCCGTCTCGAGGACTTTCTTGCACAAGACTTGAAAGTTGGAATAGTCAGAACGAGGCAGAGCCCGGAGTCTTCCGAAACCTTCTTGTGGTACACCAACAAGTTGGGCTATCGTATTCTTGCAAACTATCCTGGCGAAGACGGTAGAGTAGTTCTGGGTCGCAACCTCGATGGCCTCAAAGAATTGCTCGCTCCCTAACGCAACAGCCTTGCGTGATTTCACGCAAGGCTGTTTTTCTTTTCTCCAAACAAAAAGGCTTCTTCACCAACTTTTTCTCGGTTTCGGGCAAAAAGAATAACGGCGGCTTTCTCGGCTCTTATTTCTTGGGTTCCATCTACTCCGATAACTTGTCCTTTCGACATTTCTTCAAAATCATCAAACGATTTTGTAAGAATAAATTTGTTGGTTTTTGTTTTGTACAAATCGTACATTCGTATATACGATTGTTTTTGTGGCATTAGATCATTTGCAATGTGGTCACGAGCCTTAAGAAATGCGAAAATACTTTTTTCTGCAATCTGTTCTGATTGAGGATTGCCGAGAAAGCCGCACTCAATGCAAATCCCTATTTTGCCGATACTATTCATGTAGTAGTCGGTGCCGCCAGGCTCTATTTGATCAAAGCCGGACGCAATGCGTTCAACTGGCAAATACTTAATAATCCCTGTTGCATTTGCTTCGCAAATAACAAAAGGTTTGCTCGTCGACGTGCGACTCGCGTGTATATCCAAAAGTGCTTCGGCTTTATTCAAATAGGTTTTTAGAAATTGAGCGCGACTATATTCATAACTCTCTTTTTCCTTTTCTGAAAATTGTTCATTGCGATTGAACATTCTATTTAGATTGGCCCCTACATATCGCTTATTAGCTTCAACCGCTCGTGGGTTTCCATAGCCAAATAAAACTACCCCGCGCTCAATTTCGAGGGTTGGTAAAATTTTTTCCAATGCTTCCAGTCCACATTTTTCATCACCATGCACGCCAACCAGAACGATACTTGTCGTTCCTTTTTCTCGGCCAGTGATTTTAATAATTTCTTCAAACATTACCGCCACTTTAGCAAACTAAAGCGATTGAGTCAAGAGGCAGAGCGAGGACGGCGCGGCAGGAGGGGGTTGGGGGGCGGAATGCCGCGCCGTCCGAGCAGGACATTGGCACGAGCCTCCGCCTGCCCGTTAGGGCAGAACGCCGAAACAAAATTTTCTTTCTCTTTTAGAAGAAAAAAATCTGGCGCGCGCGAAAAATCAAAAATGTAAAGAAAATTTTGTTGGGGCGTAGCCCCGCCTTTGGCGGGACGCGGAGGCGTTGAGTAGCTAGAATTTTTTAGGAATTTTTGACAAAGTAGGTTCGAGCGGACTCATAAAGATACATTCCCATAAAAACCATCCCTCTGCCATTGGCAGAGGGATGGTTTTTATATTAGTCTTCAAGCAGTAGTCTTTGAAAAAGGTTATTCATGGAACCCGTGGAGTCGGATGAACGCACGCCCAACCTAAAACGCTATCTTGAAAAATTAGGAATCGCGCTTGGGGAGCTATACGGAAAAAGGATTTTAGACATCGGCGCCGGTGGTCTTTATTTTGCCAAAGAAGCATGGTTGGCGCATGAAATAAAAGTATTCTCTGTTGAGCCGGACTTAACCGAGTCTATTTCACGCTATTACGGACTATTCGCTTATGCTACGGCCTGTTGTCAAACCAGTCCCGAACTTGAGGCCTTTCAAATAACCCTAAGACGCACCGTAAGGGCCTTCGGACAGGCGCTTCCGTTTAAAGATGAATCATTTGATTATGTGGTTTCTATTTTTGGAGTTCCTTTTATGATTAAGAACTACTTTGAAGGGTTACTTGCTATCAATGAAGGATTGCGGGTGCTTAGACACAAAGGAACACTTATTTTTTATCCCCTGGAGTCACAGTTTTTTGACATTAAAGAAAATACGGCCCTGAAGGCAGAGATGCTTGTCTTGCGAAAATTCCCTGATTTTAGGATAGTGCTCTCGCCCTATGATGATCCCGAAGCCATGAGAACCCTAACTCGGGTTATTATCAAAAAAGGATAAATCACGCCCTTTGACCCCGCTCTTGCACGCAAGGGCGGGGTAAACGTGCTCAAACTGCCATCCGACAACCTCTTAGCTTGCGCTAAAGATAGTTTACTGCTACAATTCTTGAAACTCTGTTAAGGGGCATGACGTGATAAAACGCATTCTAGCCCTTGTTCTTTTACTTTTTGCGGCCGGAGCCGGTCCCAGCTTCGCACTTCCGGATATTTTATATACCTATGCCGCTGGTCAGGGTGATAAGTCTGAAAAAAATCCTTCTCTAGCCGGCTTTGGCGGGCGAGCGTTAACGCTTTGTGTGGAAAAAACGGATCAGAAACTTAATGACATGTCGGTGCGAGATATATCTGACTTGTATAATGAGCGGAGAGTAACCCTGCCTGACCAGAAAATGCCCGGTTTTGTACGAAACGCCTGCCAACGGGGTCTTCAAGATTTTTTTGGTGAGCTTGAATTTGTAAAAGATATTGCCCGGTGGCTTGATAGAAACCTTAAATATCTTGTACGAGACCAGCTGGTTATCAGAAAAGATGACGGGAGAACAGATGTGCTTCTGGCGCCGAGCTCTAAAGAACTTCGGCAACCAACCAGATTTCAGGCAAGATTTAAATTCGGCGTTGACACTGACGGACACAAAATACAAGAGAATAGTTTGGACGGAATAATCACCCCGTCCTTCAAGTTGAATCTGAACTATGAGAAAGTGGAGTTTAAGCTTCGGCTAAATCCCGTACGACAAACGCTAAACGCCACCTTCGGCCTTGACCATTATCTCTTTGGGGCTTTGCGTCCTAACCTTGAATACAAAATACGACCCCATGAAGATAATCGCCAAATTTTTGAGATTGGATTTCTGGTTAAACCTGTCCTACCGGAAGTTGATGTCAGAATGATTACCCAAATTGTTCCCGAAAGACCATCGCATAATCACTTCTCCGGAGTTGGTTTGGTTTGGAAGCTTGACCACTGGGAGTGTTGGATTGCTCCCTCCTCCTGTCCAAATAAATCCCCCCACCTTCCCACGGGGTTTTGAACCCTGCGGGAAGGATTTATACGGCACCCATTCATCCCCGCAGCAAACTGCGGGGTCTTCTAGGAGGGTGGGGGGATAAATAGTCATCATGATAACATCCGTGCCTCTGGCGCGGATTTAAGTTGAAATAAATTAAAAATCATGATATTCTGTCAGACATAACCTTGGGGTGGGATGCCAGAGTCCGGTTGAATGGGCCGCACTCGAAATGCGGTATCCCGCTTTAGCGGGATCGGGGGTTCAAATCCCTCTCCCACCGACTGTGGAAACTTTGAGACAGTTTTTTGAACTTGTCTCAAGGTTTTCACTAAACCTATGAATATATTTTTTGTTATAGCTATTTTTGCGCTTACCGGAGTGATTGTACTGGGCTGGTTTTTTTACGACTTAAGAAAAAAGGTGCTGTTGCTTTTTGGGGGTAAAGAAACCAAGAGCGGGACGGAAACACTACAGGAGCTTGTGCGACGGGTAACCAAAACCGAGATAAAAATAGAAGAGCTTGAACCGCGACTAAAATTGACAGAAGAAATCTCGCAAATCAGCGTGCAGAAAGTCGGATTTTTGCGATTTAATCCCTTTCAGGATACGGGCGGAGATAACAGTTTTGTGGTGGTTATGCTTGATCGTGAAAATAACGGCATCGTAATCTCCTCACTTTATATGCGCGAAGGGGTACGGATTTATGCCAAAAAAGTTGAGAGAGGAAAAACCCAACAACCCTTGTCGGGAGAGGAGAAAAGGGTTCTCGAGGAAGCGATCAAAAAATAACCATGAAGAAAAACGAAACCGAAAACCAAAATAGACGACCGCCCGTGGTCGTAGTAATGGGTCATATTGATCATGGAAAAACAAAGATTCTGGATTGGTACCGACAAACAAAAGTAGTTGAGGAGGAATCCGGCGGAATAACCCAGCATATCGGCGCCTATGAAGTTGAGCACAACGGCAAAAGGGTCACCTTTATTGACACGCCAGGACACGAGGCATTTTCCAAAATGCGCTCGCGTGGCGCCCGGGTCGCTGATCTTGCAATTCTGGTCGTGGCGGCGGAGGAAGGAGTGAAACCGCAAACCAAAGAAGCCATAGAAATCATAAAAGAAAATAAACTTCCTTTTGTTGTTGCCCTAAACAAAATTGATAGGCCGGAAGCAAATCCTGAACGGGTAAAACAGGACCTTGCCAAAGAAGAAGTATTGGTTGAGTCTTACGGCGGTAAGATTCCTGCGGTTGAGGTGAGCGCCAAAACCGGACAGGGCATGGAGGAGCTTCTGGAGGTTTTACTTCTTGCTTCGGAACTTGAAGAGTTATCAGCCAATCCGGAAAAATTAGCCGAGGGAGTTGTAATTGAAGCGCACCGCGACCCCAAACGAGGCGTCACCTCCACCCTTCTTGTACGGGACGGAACCTTAAAAAAACAAAACGTGCTTGTTGTCGGACGGTCAGTGGAAACAATTAAAATTCTGGAAGATTTTCGCGGTCAACCCGCCAGCGAAGTTTTACCCTCCTCACCGGTTTTAGTTTCCGGACTTTCCCAAATGCCTGCCGTGGGTGATTCTTTCCGGGCATTTGGAAACCGGGGCGCAGCAGAGAAATACGTCCAAGCGCTGCCCGAAGAAGAAATAAAAGCAAAACCAATTTACTTACACGTGGAAGGCGAGGAAAAACCCATCTTTAACATTATCCTTAAGGCTGATGTAGCAGGGTCAAAAGAAGTGCTGGAGGAAGAACTTAAAAAAATTCAATCCGATGCGGTGGGAATCAATATTATCCGGAGTGAAGTCGGCGACGTAAACGAGTCGGATGCCAAGCTGGCGATCGCCACCAAACTTGTAACCATCATAGGATTTAAGGTTAAAATTGACGCCTCCGCCCGGGATCTTATCAAAGACGCCAATATTCACACGGTGATGGGCGAAATAATTTATGAGGTTTTGGACGAGGTGAAAAAACGGATTACAGAAATAATACCGCCCGAAATAAAACGCGTGGATATTGGACGAGCCAAGATTTTGAAATTATTCAAGAAAGATGGAAATAAACAGATCGTGGGCGGACGGATTGAAGAGGGCGCTATACGCAAGGAAACACCGGTTGAAATTCAAAGAGACAAAAACATTGTTGGCGGGGGCCGTATACTTCAGCTGCAGCATAACAAAGTAGACGTGGCCGAGGTGGAAAAAGGGTCGGAGTTCGGCGCGCTTATTGACTCCCCTCTTACTATTCAGGAAGGAGACGTACTAATTATTTATACCGAGGAAACAACGCAACGTGCCGTCTGAAAGAAAGGTAGAAAAACTAAATGACCTTCTGCAGGAAGAACTTTCCCAAATTTTGGAACGCGAAGTTGAGTTTCCGGAAAATACTTTTGTGACAATTACGCGCGTGGCGGTATCTCCGGACCGCCAGTACGCAACAATATTTATTTCTGTATATGGCGGCGCTGAACAAAGCATACTCGAAATTTTAGCTAAAAACATTTATAATATACAACAGAGAATAAACCGGACTCTACGTCAGCGGCCAATTCCAAAAATCAATTTTGAAATTGATAGGGAAGAAATACGGCGCGAGATAGTAGAAAAATCGCTGGCGGAACTGAAGCGGAAAAAAGAACTATAACGGCGTTGTGGCTGACACGGGAGTCTGTCCCGCTGGTAGACGGCGGCGCGATGGCGAAGTAGCTAACGCAGCGGTCTGCAAAACCGCTATTCAGGGGTGCAAATCCCCTTCGCGCCTTTAGCCGCCGTCTACCTACGGGATTGCGATTTGTTGCCAAAATTTCTTCTCCCGACTGGTCGGGATCGAAATTTTGGACAAATCGGGAACAAAACTCCTATACGCGGGCTGACGCCAATTGCTTGGCGTCAGCGGGAAATTTAGCGAGCCGGGCGGGCCAGTGCGAGCGTTAAGAATTTCCCAGGGGTTTCGCTGACGAAAGCGAAACCAATTCCCGCCCATGCCTCAAAATTTTAGCTGTACCAATCTAAGACAGATACAGAACCTTGCCCGGGTGGTGGAATCGGTAGACACTAGGGACTTAAAATCCCTTGGAGGCAAACTCCGTGCGAGTTCGAGTCTCGCCCCGGGCATAACGAGACTTACCCTGCACCACGTAGGGTGCAGGGTACCCAGCACTCAACGTAGTGCTGGGTAAAATCCCTTGGAGGCAAACTCCGTGCGAGTTCGAGTCTCGCCCCGGGCAAAACCGCAAAAGAACCCAGAGAAAAACATCCGCCTTCGTTCCGCCGTCGCTAAAGCTGTGACGGACAAGAAAAACGAATTGGCGATTTCGAAAGAAGAAAAGAAAAAACTTAGATAACAAAAAGCCAACGGGAGTTGGCGATAAAAAATTATGCCCTAGCGACACTTGCAAGAGATTCGGTTACACCATACTTACGACATGTTTCTTGAATAGATACGGTATAATCGTTGATCTCTTTTTCTACGAATTCAACAGAAAAAGATGTGCCCCTAAAAGTTACATTGAAACCAGAAGCCAATAATCTCTTGTATGTTTCGAGGGCTTCTTTCACTGCTTCTCTTTCAGCTTTTGCTTTACCTACAACGGTCGTGTAAAGGTCTCCAGATCTAGCGTGGACAAATTCTGCTAATTTTAGTTTCATCTCACCCGCCTCAATAAAAACCATGGCATGGTAGTTTGGAAGCCCAAACATATTGTCGTCGTCATATGATTCATAGCAAATTTGGACATCTTTCAGTCCTTGTTTTTGACATTTTGAGATAAACTCACCCAACGTAGTAGGTCTGCCAAGTAGCTTGTCAAATAGCGACATTTTCCGCCTCCTTTGTTAAACTGCACAGTCCTTGAGACTGCTCTGCTATTATATTAGTTTATTAAAAGTCTGTCAAGTTTTGCAAAAATTTGCCAAAAGATTTAAGAGAAGAGGATACTTAAGAAAAACACCAGAAACAAAACAGACTTCCGTGCGAGTTCGGGTCTCGCCCCGGACACCAACATCGACTCGAAGCATATTTTAATTTTTGGGGGGAAGAAAATTTTTTCATAAAGATTTTTCGACGATGATGGTTGTTTTATTCTCAATAGTTTGTAATACTCTTTTTTAGAACACTCAAAACGAGGAAGTGAACCATGAAATTATCTACACTTTGCTTTTGCTTACGCGATGATTCAGTTCTTCTGGCCATGAAGAAGCGGGGCTTCGGAGCAGGAAAGTGGAATGGCTATGGTGGTAAAGTTGCCGAAAAGGAATCACCGCGAACCGCCGCTGTAAGAGAGCTGAGAGAAGAATCGGGTTTATCAGTCGTTGAGGACGCTCTCGAGCAGGTAGCTTTAGTGAGATTCTACTTCGACAGCAGTCAGCTCTTTGAATGCCATGTCTTCTTGGCAAGAAATTGGGAAGGTGAACCTTGTGAATCAGAAGAAATGAAGCCGAGCTGGTTTTCAGTTTCGCGACTTCCGTTTGAAGGAATGTGGGTCGCGGACAGTAAGTGGATTCCTCTGGTTCTTGCGGGGAAGAAACTGGAAGCTGAAGTGAACTTCAACACCGATGGTAGCGAGGTGAAAAACTTCTCCTACCAAGAAAGACAATTTGTCTAAATCGGGTCTCGTAATAAACTTTCATTGGGACCCGATTTCTTTTTTAAAAGAGCTGGAATTTAACCATCAAAGAAAAACTTGCTTGTCCGTCGTAGCTCGTGAGAGCGGAGGCGGAAAATTGTCATCCCCCTTCGCTCCTCCTCCGTCTACGACTTCGGCAGGACACAGTAAAACTTCGGACGGACAAGTCGGTGCGGCTCCCCGCCTGCGCCGAGGCTTCCACCGACGCTGAAGCTTTGACGGACAGGTCGGCGGGCAGACGCCGCCTTTCCGAATTTTCGCGGGCCTCCGCCTCGCCGAAGTGGCTTCGGCCACGCAGGCGGGGGGACTTCCTCGCCGCCGCAGGCGGCTCGCCTCATCCCCGACGAGTCGGAGCGGGCGAAAGCGGTTAGGACTAATTCAAGAATACTGCACCACAATCTGACTTTTGGGAATTTGACCGACCGATATTACTAAACCACTTACGATCGTAAGTGGTTTAGTAATATCTGGTGTGGCGGGACAAAAATGAGTGGCTCCGCCACGCCGATAAAAACTACCAAAAAATCTATTAAAAACATCGGCTCGAACTGCATTTTAATTTGGGGAAAAGAAACTTTTTAATCATACGAATTAGGAAACAACTAGCACCGGAAACGTTAATTTTTTGTTAAGATTGACATAGCGTGCCATATATGCTATCCTTGTGTATATGCTATCCTTGTGATAGCATGGTAATCGAGCCATGTCGGCTTGATAGCACATTCCAAACAGAAAGGAGCGGAGTTTATGCAGATGAGAAAGTTTCACCTCGGAGATGTTCTGAGCGTAATCACGCGAATCAACGTTTCTCCTCGCCTCATGAAGGGTGTTTTTGACATCACAAGCTTCATGGTGGGACACGAAATTGAACCCGCCGAGAACATTGTGCTCTATGCTGATCAGTGTAGGGCCAGTTTGCTCGAACAACACCCGAATCTCAAAAAGGTGAGCGTCGCTGGTGTAAACACGAAAAATTGGAAACAATGGCTCTCCACACAAGTGAAAAAGTATGGAGAGAAACTCTCGGTAAAGCCAATTTCCGCGTGATTTTTCATCAACCTCGCACATGGGCCCCTTGCGAAACACGTTTCTGCTAGGGGCTCTTTCTTTTTCTAAAATTGAAATTTTTGTCATACTCATTTATTCCCTAGGTATTCGCCCCGCGAATTCTTGGATTGAATGCCGCCAAAGAAAAACTTGCTTGTCCGCCGTAGCTCGTGAGAGCGGGGGCGGAAAATTGTCATTCGTGCGGCTCCGTTGGCTTGACTTTTTGCTGTGATTATGTTAGGATTAAGTATTGGCGAAAGTGGTGGTAGAAAACCCCTACCACGAGGGAATCGTGGAAACTTGAACATTGAAAGGGGGGTTGAGAACTATGACGCAAAAAACCTGCCACGATTGCGGTGTTGAGGTCGGTAAATTTCATGAGCCTGGATGCGACACGGAAGAGTGCCCGTTCTGCCACGGCCAACTCATCTCTTGCGACTGCTGTTACGAGCACCTCCATCTCGACCCGGAACAGGAACCAACCTATTCCGAGGGGCTGAACGAAGAGCAGCAGGAGAAGTGGAATAAAATCCTCCTAGAAAAGGGATTGATCCCTTATGGCAGGGAGACTCATTTCGGATGAAAAACCGAAACAAATCCATTCAGGCGCACGACCTTCGGGTACGGCGCCTTTCTTTTTTTCTAAATTTTGATAATGGATTTTCATAAAAGAATTTGCCGCCAACTTTCGACAAGCTCAAGTCAAGAAGAAAAACTTGAAATTGTCCGGTTCGCGGCGAAGCCGCTCCAAATAAAAAAGCGCCATAAACAAAGTGATGACGCAAACATTGAAAATAAAAAGCGGGTTGATATTATCTCACCGCACCTTACAATTACTTTAGTATATGCTCCAATAATCCGTGCCGTCTTGCACATAAATAGCTGGTCCTGCAGGCATTTTTAGCGCCCACCCGGGACCGTACGAGACTTTATAGTTTGGATTTATTTGGGTTACTGTTTCCTGTAATAGTTTTCTAAATTTTGGGGTTAAAACCTTCTTTCTATCGCTCGAATTAAAAAAGTCTCTGCAGGGAAAACCGTAATTACCACCATTCTTACTAACAGTCTTTACCACATTCAATAGTCTTTTCTGCATTTTGTTAAGCCTGGGCATTGGTTCTCACCCCCATTTGTACCCTATTAAAGTATAACTCCTTTATACATTGTTGTCAATAGCCCGTAATAGGGTATTGACTTACGGTATTTTTATACTTAAGATGGGTAAAATCCGGCTTACGAAGGTGAAGACTAGGTGTGGTTCTTTGAAATATTTATTGTTGGCATATTGGTCTACATCTTTGTTGTTTTTGGACTTGCCCAGTTTGTAGTTCCAAACTTGCGAAGAGTGAAAACACCAAAAGAGGTGGGTGAGGAACTCAAACAAATCATTGAAGAAACAAATCGTACAGCAGCCAGTGATCTGGAATTTGTTAAAACCGTACTCTTTCTCCTACGGCAGCGGTTTTTTGTAAAACCCGGGCAGATATTCATCACTCCGTGGATCTTGTTTCGTAAAGATGTGGATAGAATTTGGACGATGACGGACACAAATCAATGCTGTACAGTACTTAATCTCCTGTTAAGAACTTTTTTAGTAAAAAGCGGAAGATTTAAGGAGGAAGACCTTGAAGATCGCAGATGTATTCTGGGGGTTTGCATCCATCAGTATCTATTAGTGCGTATGAAAAGCGGGGCTAGTATGCCGCTTGACCCTTGGGGTTATCTTGCAAAGAGGATACCTCCGGGAGAGCATGCACACGGCTTTTTCCTGCCGTTTTTTAAAAGACCAAAAAACCACCCATACTAAGCGGGTGGTTTTTTACGAACGACGCTCCACGCAGCAGAGCTGCCGCGGAACTATCAAGTGAACATAGCTTAAATAAATTTAAAGCCGCAGAACAAGTCATGCGGCTATAGTGATGGTTATCTTCTTCTTTTATATTCTTTTCTTGCTTCTAGCCAATCTGTAGCAACCGTGTCAGTATCCGGCATGCGTGCACCTAAAGGAGCCAAAAAAGTTGCTACTGTCGTTACAAACCCTGGAAGATTCAGCATCCAAGCAAGTTGTCCTGCAAATCTACATTTTTGGTCCGGGGTAAGAAAAGTGATGCCTCCCGAAAGGGACGGAACAAGCAGATAATGTAAGAACTTACGCAATAGGTTGATATCTATATGTTCTCTGAAATATTCACAAGCAATTTCTACTAATCTGATGTAGCTCCATTTTACTGTTGGTTGTCTATTCCACTGCCCATTGCAAGGACCAACACCAGACATGGCCTCAAATATGCAATCCAGCAAATCTTCTCCACTAGTCCATCTACCATCTACCTTGAGTCGTCTTAACCTCCATTCGTTAATTTGCTCAACAGTCATTCCCATCAAAGACTCCTTAGCGTGTGAAGCGAACCCAAAGTTAATTCAACAAGTCCACAATTAATCCAGCTATAGTTACCGGGATAAGGAGTACCAGCCACCAGCCCCCAAAAAACCAACAAGCTATTAATCCAAGGATAAACCGCGGAAGGAAAAACCCGAAAATGCCAAGGAAACAATATCCCAAAAACTCAAGCATGACTTCCCCTCCCAAAACGAACCAAAACAAGGATAGCACAAACGTGCTATTTTGTAAACCTCAAGGGGTTGGATTATTGAAGCTCGTTTAGTTTTGCGCGTGTTTTCGGACCTACTGTTCCGTATCCTGTAGTAACCGGAGTGCCGCTGCTGACAATGCCGTATTTTTTCTGGAACCGCTGTACAGCTCGCTCCGTAGCTGGACCGAAAAAACCGGTCACAAGTCCTTCCGGATACAAAACCGGGTCTTTTTTCAAAAATTCCTGAAGCGCGCTAACCCGCGGCCCACGCGAGCCCCTCCGCAGAACTTGCGTAAAAATAACCTTGGCTGCCGCACCGGAAGAGAGGGGCGCTGGCGTGGATACGCCCACCGTTGGGGTCGGCGCCGGAGGAGGTACGGATAGTGCCGTAGAAATCACAGTGCCTTCGGGAAGCACTGTCAAAGCAACACTTTTTGCGAGTATGGAGTAATACTCACCCGGTTTTTTAGCAGGAATCAGAGTAAGTATTACATTCTGTGAAGTCTTATTTTGGTTCCGGAAAAATAGTTTTAGCGTGCCCGAAGAGTTTAAATCGTTCGTGAAAACATAAAAGTCGCCGCAGAGAAGAAAGAGTGCGCTGGTCTGACTACTAGTCGCAGTAATATTGTTTACGCAGGATATTTTAAGATTCGCGCCCTTAGCATTAACAGTGGACCAGCTGATATTTAACGGCTTGTAAGATTCAACAACCGTGGTTGATGCCAAAAAATAATCAATTGAAGGATCGGGAATAACATCAGAGGCTATGGTTAAAGTAAGATCAAGCGCATGGAGAGCATCATAAGTGGGGGTGGGAGTCAGGGTAATAGCCGGAAGCAGGGTTAATTTATAAGACAGGGGGACTTTAGAGGAATTGGTAAAATTAAGACTTAAGGACGACGAGGGCCCGAGTGGTGTTGTAAAAATAGGGGTGTTGCAAGGAATATTGTAAGCGGCGGTGTAGCTTGGAGAGTTGACTTTGATATCGGATTGGCACTCAATCTGAAGGTTGACTCCTTCAATCTCCTGCGAGGTCCAATTAATAGTTACCGGGACTACGGGCAGGGTTGTGGTGGCCGAAGCCCAAAAACTGGTAAGGGTTTGGGGAGCCGTAGAAACGTTTATACTAATATCCCGCGCCAAAGCATCACGATCATCTCCTGACGCATTTTTAGGAATCAGCCGCGCAGTTATGGTTTTAGTGCCTCCGCTTACGTTCGAAATTATTACCCGTATGAGATCGTTTACAACAAGAGTAGTAGAAACCTTGGTATCGCAAGGAAAAACACTGCCATTTATATATTTTAGTTTAATTCCGGCTTGACATGTAATTAAAAAGGAATAGCCGCCCGCATTCTGCATGGTCCAGGAGAAATCAACCAAGCCTCCGGAAAGAGTGGTAGTGGGGCTGGCCACAAAAGCGGAGATGGATGGTTCAACCGGTACCAAGGCGGCATACTCCTGAGCAAATACAGCTGGCGCAGAAACAAGGAGGATGCTGGGAAATAGTAACCCAAGAAATAGTGGTCTCATGGCATGAAGTATACCACGACCATAGCCACCTCAAAATCCACAGGCCCGGAGCCTGTGGATTTAAAGTGCACTTTTATAGACGATGTGAGAACCTGTCTTGCATGAAAAAAGAGCCCTCAGGTGGGGCTCTGTATTTATTTAATACTTGCTGATTTCTATCCCTAAGTCTATTGGCCCAAATGCCAAGGGAAGCAGTTCTCCGATCGTGGCAACGACTATTTTATCTTTTTTCGTTGTCGAAAGAACTACTTGCAAGTCGTATCCAGAGATTTGCGAGATTTCATATAGGACCTGCCGGCAACTACCACACGGCCCCGTAACTTCTGTCGTCTCAAAATTTTCACCTCGGGTAATGATGGCAATACTGCGGAATCGTCTTACTCCCATTGCATTCGCACGCAACACGGCAGATCGTTCAGCGCAGATCGTTGAACCGTAGGCGGCGTTTTCAAAATTTGCCCCAGAAATCAGTTGTCCGTCTGCAGAAACAAGACAAGCTCCAACATAGAAATGCGAATACGGATTATAGGCATTTTTCGAGACCTGGTCAGCTTCATCCAGCGCTCTTCGTTGTAAGTCGGTCAAATGCTCATATTTAACGTTCTGCATTTTTTTCATCCTCCTGTGGACTATATTTGATCTAAAAACATCCTACCACAATAAGCCGCAATAAGTAAACGGACGTTGGAACCTCCGCCGAATCACCAAAAAACCGTTTCTTTTTCAGAAGATTTTATTTCTCTGCACTAAAAAGCTCCACTTCCCTATACCCGCCTTCGCATAAAGCTACGGCAGGGCAAGCGGGGAATAGAACGATGTTACTGTGTCCTTCCGAAGTCCCGCCATTGACGGGACGAAGGAGGAGAACCCGCAACCCGCCTCCGCTAAAGCTACGGATGGGCAGGGATTTCTGAAATAGAAACGGCGATTGATGCGCGAAGGTGTAAAAAGTCTAATATTGTACGGGTTAGTTAATGGTGTTTGTAACCTGGTTTCTTAACGCTTCCTTTCCATCTCTCCCCAGGGATGGGGACGTTCCTTCGCATCAATGAGTTCTCTAAAGTGTTCGTGTCCTAGGCCAAAGTAATGCTCTAAACTTTTTCTCCCTTCAGGATTGGCAGAATGCACTCGTAACTCTGGATTTTCAGCAAATATTTCAGGGTGTGTTTCTGTTAACCATTTTGCTATCTCCCATCCTTCCATTTCTCCTTCGCCTAAGTCATTATCAAAACTCAAACCCTCAATTTTTTCTCCCTCTGCCAATGCCTTTTCTAGTACCCCCTGAAACTCTGTGAAATTCTTAACGCCAACCCAACCTTCGGGTTTCCAGTCTTTCCTTTCGGTTTCAACAAGATCATCTAAAAATATTTTCATAGTTAAAATGCTTAACGAAGTTAAAGAGTTGCGGCCAGCGGTAATCGAAACCGCGTCTGTTCCTTGGCAAGGAACCGTTCTACCACTAAACCATGGCCGCAAATAATAATGTATGCCGGAGGTCGGAATCGTCCCGCACAAATTGCTGCGCAATTTAACGGGGTTGCTGTTTGTTGCCAAAATTTTATCGCAGGTGCTCAAAATTTTGGACAAACAGGGAAAACTCCCGACGCCAGCCTCTTCGGGGCAGCACTCTACTTCACCCCGCCAAAATTTTTCTTGTGCCGGGTCCCAGAGTCGAACTGGGCACGCCTGCCTCTTCAGGGCAGCGCTCTACCGCTGAGCTAACCCGGCAAACAAAAACAACTTTAGTCTATACTAATTTTTTAATTACTTCAAACTTATGAAATAGTCTTGTATTAGCTACGGATACCTAAAAGAACATCCCATATTTACAAGAGTTAACTGTTGTGGTATATTATAATCAGCCGGACGGCACCAAGGAGGTGTTCTTTGAATAAGTTTTCTAGTCTTTCGCCGAACATAATATGGGTTGGAGAAGAGGTAGGAGATAGGGAAAAATGGAAAATGCCAGCAGATTGTTTTGAGAAAGAGCTTGGACCGCTCTTTACTCAAATCTATCCCCAACAACCAATTGGTTTTCTACGAGATAGCGGGTATGACCCAATTATCATTGGCTACGTTCATGAAGACGCTAAGGCCCTAAACCTTGTCAAAAAGACCCTTGAGAAATTAAAAGCAGATCAGCCGCAGGGTACTGCAGCTGTAGAGATACTTCCCGTGGAAGGGTTGGACTGTATCATGGCTTTTCATGGTGCCGCTAAAGAGTTCAGAGAGCGCGGAACAATTGAGGGGAAAATACCCAAAGAAGAAGTGATAGCGAGGTTAGAAACCTTCAGAGACCAGCTACTTCAAACCTGGGGCGCAGTGACGCTATGGCTTTTGGAAAACGGATTTCGGGTAATAAATATTGAGCACCCAAATGCGCTGGAATGGGTGCTTAAAAACAAAAATAATCCAAGATTGGTTACCAAAGAATTTGTAGGAATACCTTGGAGCGAGTTCCATCAGTTCTATACCACCATTCGGAGAGATATCTTCGGTTTGAGTATACTAAGAAGAGAAAGACCAGAAATTATATTTGTAGGTTTATCTCACGCCATTAAATACGATCTGCTGCTGGGGAGAAACGGCGAGAGAAGTTACTATTTTCTTGATTACCAATTCCTCCAACACTTACTACCCTCGGGAATGGAAACAATTCTTTTGTGGTTGAAGGCAGCCCATGAACTATATCTCAGAGAAGGTTGGTAATTCAAAAATTAACCGCGTGGTTCGCCACTGCGGTTTTTTGATTTAGTGATTTTTGGGATGATTGTTTCTCCGAGTTCTTTGGCGGTATTCAATCCAAAAATCCAAAAAACTAATATCTAAAGAATAACTAATTTTTATGAAAATTGCAACGATTTCATTTATATAAAAAGTACGAGCCCCGTGCAGAAACGTGTTCCGCAAAGGGCTCGTGATGGTGAAATGACGGGAACGCAGTCCCTATCACATGAATAGATGGACAACCCATCCGACAGCGATGGCGAGCACGGGCTTGATGACTTCGTAAATGAGAAGTTCCTTTGCTTCATCCTTGTCCCGGGGAATGTGCTGTTGCGTCAGGAAACTGATGACGATCCCGACGCCAATGGCCTGCACCAATGAGATCACTGGAAGGCCGAGTGTAGGAACCATGAACCATCCCCACAACAGCTTCAGCGCCACACCGCTCAGCAGGTACGCCACGATGGCGTTAAGGGCAATCACCATCTTGCACCTCCTCAAGGTACTGTATTCTCTACGGCACAATTACCGCAGAGATTACCGGTTTTTCAGGAGTCCGATAATGCTTTTAGTATAGCATATTAGGAGCTATAAGTCAAGCAAACAAAAAAATCAGCATTTCTGCTGTTTCTTGGCCTAAATCTTATAAATTCTATGATTAAAAGTTTTTCTTTTCTTCTTTCAAAATCGCCAATTCGTTTTTCTTGTCCGCCAAAGGCGGATCTGCCTTTGGCATGAGGCGGCTTAATTAGTTCTTTGCCAACTTTCGCCAGCGTTTGAACTTCGATAGATTATACCATCTTCACTAGAAACAGTAAGTTCTTCAGAATTTTTAGAATTGATGGCAATAGCAGTAATCTTGATACCATTAAGACCGTCGAGTTTTTTCCAGTTTTGTCCAGCATCAGTTGTTTTCCAAGCCCCAGCTTGCGTGCCCGCATACATAATAGTTAAATCTTTATGAAGAGTGGCGAGCGTATAAACTGTTGTGTTGTCAAAAACATTCGTTGTTTTTGTCCAGCCGCAAAAACAACTAAAAGATTGGGAAACGCCGTCAGCCGTTCCCGCCAAGAGGAGACCCCAATTATCCCAGCCCATAGATTTATCCATCGAAGTTTGTACCGCCATGTATACAAACGACCTTACCCCGGGATTCTCTGGTCCGTCATCCATACGCTTCCACGAAACGCCGCCGTCTTTACTTTTGAACACCCCATTATCAACAGAGTAGGCAAAAAGTAAATCGGGATTACGTTGATTAACCGTCAAGCCATGAATATCCGTACCCTTTATTCCCTCATCAGAACGCATCCAGGTAATACCATCGTCAATACTTTTTATGACACCTAAATCATGCCCACCGGCAAAAATTGTTTTCTGGTTTCGGGGGTCAACCACAATACTCATCCAATCATCAGCGTTGATACTTCCTTTTACCGAAACCTTTTGCCAAGTTTTGCCGTCATTGTTGCTCTTGAATAGTCCGCCATGTGTTCCTAAAAGTAGATTTCCCCTTGAGTCATAGGTAATGGCATGGATATGTTGAGCCACGGGTATTACAGAATTACTAGAACCACTTTTATCACTATGAGACATTACGGTTTTCTTGGCCGAAATATCCCCTAGAGTATTGGTAGACTTATTACTTATTCCCAAAAAATAACCAACGGCTATGGCACCAATAATAAAAACCGGAATTAATAGTTTATTATTCATAAAATTGCGATTAGGGGTTTTTCTTTTATTCTTTCCGTACTGGTGCGCGGGAGAGGACTTGCCTACAATTCTCGCCGGCTTCCGCCGGCTCGGTCGCAGGCCGCCCCTCGCGGTTTTGCTCGCCAACTGCTCGCAAAACATCCCTGCGGTCTTCAAATTCTCACGCAACGCACGCAGGTGCGTTGCTTCCCTGCTCATTCGCTTCGCTCATTGCGCGGGAGAGGATTTGAACCCCGCACTAAAATTTGCACCGGCTCCACCGAAAACAAAAGTGCAAATTTAGTGGCGGGGCATACCTCCACGCCTTAATGCCCAGGGCGGGATTTGAACCCGCACGGCCTTACGGCCACTAGGCCCTCAACCTAGATCGTCTACCAAGTTCCGACACCTGGGCAAAATTATTGAGGCCCAACCTCCGTGGACGATGCCGCTTCTTCCGGGGTCGCCACGGCCTCTGTTTCTTTTTCCTTCCAAATCTGGCCCATTTTCCTGCGCACCTCGCGCGCTGCTTTCTCGCGGATATAATATAGTTTTGCCCGCCGCACTTTGGAACGACGCAAAACTTCAATCTTAGAGATGGTTGGCGCATGAACCGGGAAAACCCTCTCCACGCCAATGCCGTCCACCACCTTGCGGACGGTAAAAGTTGCCGTAATTCCGCGGCCATGTTTTTTAGCGATCACCAAACCCTCAAAAGACGTCAGACGCTCTTTATCTCCTTCTTTGATTTTTTGAACCACACGCACGGTATCGCCCGAGCGGATTTCGGGAAGATCAGAACGAAGATAAGTTTTTTCAATTGCAGTCGTGCTCATACGGCACATGATATCAAAAAACCCGGCGCAACGCAACGGTAAAATCTTGCGGTACGTCTGCTTCAAAATGTAATCTTCGCCCTTCGGGAAAACTAAAGGAGAGAGATCGCGCATGCAGCATCTGGCGATCCGCCCCATCCGGACAACAAACATTTTTACCCCCGTAAATTTTATCGCAGACCACAGGATGACCAATGGCTTTTAAATGCACTCGCAACTGGTGCATACGGCCGGTCTTGGGACTCAACTCCACTAACGAATAATGCTTTCCAAATTTTAAAACCTTATACTCTGTAACCGCCTCTCGCGCCCCACGTATTTTTCTTTTATTCTCCTCTACTCCACGCTTCAGGGGATTTTTTATTACACGGCCAATAGGCAAAGAAATTACTCCCCGTCTTTCTTTGGGTCGTCCGCAAACAATGGCCCAATAAAGCTTTTCAACCAGTCGCTTCTGAAAAAGTTCCTTAAGTTTTTCAAAACTTTTCTGATTTCGCGAAACGACCATAACGCCGGAAGTATCCTTATCCAAACGGTGCACGATACCGGGACGCATTTTGGGATCGTCGCCTACTGCTTTAACTTCGGGGAATTTCTCCAACAAAAAATCGACCACCGTAGGGCCGGATACAGAACTACCGGGGTGAACTGAAATTCCCGGTGGCTTATTTAAGACGATGACGTCCTTATCCAAATAAATTGTCTGTATCTGCACATTACTTAGTCCTGCTGAAGTAATTTTCTTTGACAAGGATAAACCGAAGTACTCCTTGGGTTAACTGACGTATAACAAGCGCCAATAATACAACCACCCCAACACCCAAAACTTTGGCCGCCACTGTTGCATGCGTAAAGGCGGAGGTTAAAAAGACGAAGATCTCAGTGGGATTGGTAAAAAATACCCTAAGTGCGTTCTCTAAAATTCTCTGTACAAAGACAAACCGGCCCAGATAGTAAAGCAGGAGGGAAAAGACGACAATCTCAGCGACGAGCACTGGTAAAAACTTTCGCAGCAGCCAGACGCGATAAATTTTTTGTACGACCTGTCCCCGAAAATTAGGCGGGGCCGCAAATGGTGTTCCGTTCATGGTTTAGTTTGGATTATCTTTTAATCTTTTAAAAAGTTTTTTGGCCCTGAAAAGCCGCATTTTCAAGGTTGGTATAGAAATCTTTTCCTCTTGGGCTATGGTTTTATAAGATTTATCCTGCAGATAGTAACTTGCCAGAACCGTGCGAAGGTGCTCGGGCATTTTATTTAGAACGCTCGCAACCACGGCCTTGGCATCAACGGCAAAAGATAATCGCGTATCAGCCGGTTCCGTATCTCCAATATCCTGAAAAAGAGCCGGATCTTCAACCAAAAATTCTCCCCGTTTAAGCTTCCGATAATGGGTAATGGCGGTATTGATCGTCACCTTGTAAGCCCAGGACTTAAACTCAATTCCCTCCAGTTTCTCAAATTTATCCGCGTTTTTATACATTTTTACAAATGCCTCCTGCACGATATCTTCAGCCTCTTCCCGGCCCCTTACCACACGCCAAGCCGCTCGCATCAACGGCTCCTGATATTTCTCTACAAGTATTTCAAAAACAGCCGGCTCTTTCTGCGCCATCCGCAAAATTTCTTCATCCTTCAGCTCCTCAATCCCCTCGCCGGAATCTTCTTGGAGATACGATTTTGCCATGCACTAAAAAAGACCTCCTACATATATTAATAACCCCTGTCATAACATAGAAAGTCTCATCAGCCACCGTACAACATACAAAAAAAATACGCAATATTGACAAAATCTAATTAAATTGCGGAACAAAACACTTCCTATTCTTTTAACTGTATCTCTTAGCGACAATATTGTAGGCCTCCCTAAAGGGGACCCCTTTTCTGACTAACCCATACACTTCTTTTGTGGCAAAAACATCTTGCGTCAAAGCTTTTTCACAATTTTCTCTGCTAACTTTCAGCTCTTTAAATAACAAAGCCATTACGCTTAAGCTTTCAGTTACCGCTTCTAACCCCTCCATTACCGGCTTTTTGGTTAGCTGCAAATCTCGGTGGTAACCCGAAATTAAATTTCCTATTATGCTTTTAACCTGAAACTCATAGGACGTCACAACATGATATTTGGCCCGCAAAAGCTCCAAAAGGTCAGGATTTTTCTTCTGCGGCATAATGGAGCTGCCGGTACAAAATTCTTTCGGCAGTTCAAAATAACCAAACTCGGGCATACTAAAGATTATCAGGTCGGAAGCGATTTTATTAAGGTCAAGCATAACTTGGCCAAGCGCGTGAAGAAATGTTGCCTCAAATTTCCCCCTACTGTTCTGGGTATAAATAGGGTTTTTCTGGACTGTTTCAAAACCCAAAAGTTCCGCAGAATATTTTCTGTCAATTCTTAACGGCACGCCATAGCCCGCGCCCGTCCCAAGCGGCGACTGATCAATCAACCGTAACGCCAAATCAACTAACTTGATATTGTCTCCCATGGAATCAATAAAGGCATTTCCCCAAAGACTTATGGAAGACGGCATGGCTTTTCTGGTATGCGTATACCCCGGCAATTTTATTTTGCCGTACTTTTTAGTAAATTTTTTTACGGCAGTAACTAATTCGTTCGTTAACCCCTTACAATTATTTAACCTGTCTTTGTAATATAACCGCAGAGTAGTAAGTATCTGGTCATTTCTTGAACGAGCGGTGTGGATTTTCTTTCCCAAGTCGCCCAATTTATGAACTAAGCGGTTTTCAATCGCGGTATGACAGTCCTCCTGTTCTTTCAAAATTTTAAACCTTCCTCTTTGGTCTAACTTTATAATACTCTTTAGTTCCTCAACCAACTTCTGCACTTCTTTGGTTTTTAAAAGACCGACTTTCCCAAGCATTTTTGCGTGAGCAATAGAAACCAAACAGTCGTAGTAAACTAATTTTTGGTCCAGCAGATAATCGTCGCCAACGGTAAAATTTTCTATTTGCTTGTTCAATTTGTATCCCTTTTCCCAAAGTTTCATAAATTTATGATATTAAGCCGTGGGGCAATACAGTTACTTTGACTCGATGGAGAATGTCTGGACAGGTGGCAAACTTTTATGAGGGGGTTGTATGAAGTGATGTTGATTCTTAATCTTTCTTCAGCAGAAACCTTCTTCTCTAGATCAACCATTCCCACTGGATTCTCCAATCCTTTCTAGGAAACATATTGAGATTGGAGGCTATTTTGGTATCCCTTGGGGAATCAAATTTGATACTCATTGAGAACCGATTGGCTTTCTTATACTTCTGATTTTTTCCGAGAGATAGTCTCATAATGAATGCAAATGCAATGTCTTCGAGCAAGGGCAATTTATTTCGAATCTGGTGTAACTCGTCACGATCAATAAGATTGAAGTTTCCATGTGCCAAATCATTTCGGAGACGATAAATTGACTTTCCCTCACTACTGTCGAAAAAGCCTTTGGTAAATTCATGATCTTCACCAAAGACTTTCGCTAACGCCAGCTCCGTTTTAGCCCGTAGACTTCTAATGCATTGAGAATAGGAGCCAGTTACAAAACCAGATGGATCAGCTTGATATAGCGCATCGTGCAACCTTCGAATGCATTCAGCGGTACATTGTTTTCTCTCACTTGCACTCGGAACCTCAATACCGAATTCCTTGCTAGCGTCCAACATTCCGTCAACGAAGACAATGGCGAGGCTCTCAACCGCAATGTAGTAATTCATGAATTGCGTAGATTCATTCGTAGCGCTTCTTCCTGTTGTGTACCAGCTTATTGCTGTATCAATAAAAGCAGCGTCAGCAGTTTTGAGCCCAAGCATGTATTGTCTAAGCTCTTCAAAGTCTTCATCAGATAAATCGCTTTTTCCGTGTCCAGCACCATACACGTCATATTTCTGAAACCAAATAGCTTTTGCCCTTATGCGAAAGGCCATTCGATTCACCAGTACACCAATCACATCCAGAGCATCTCTTATTGTTTCAATCTCATGGTCTAGCAGGTATGCAGTACCATCATATACTACAGTATTGTAACCATGACTATTTGGTGGAACGGGCATCGCGATCTTGTGAAGTTCGATTTTCAGCTTTCCGACGGTTGTAGTGATGAAGTCGTTTGGGATTTCAAAATTAGTTACGACGACAAATTCTATAACTTGATGAGATGTAATGGCTATATAAAAGAGGCATCCATCAATACGCTTATCCTTTTCGTTCTTACATAGCTCTCTTACCTCTCTTTGTATGGGACTTGAATCCCCAACGTAAATAAGCGGCTTCCATTCACCAATGGTATTATACCTGCCGTCTATCGGCTTAAAATTAAGTAACATAGCTAAAAACGAAACAAGTTAATATACGATGGCACAAGTTGATATATGGACCTAGCGAGAATCGAACTCGCGACTAGTCGATGCCATCGACTTATTTTACCACTAAACTATAGGCCCTTTAATTTTTTGATTATATTTTTAATTTTTGCCCCCACCAGGAATCGGACCTGGATCTAGAGCTTAGGAGTCTCTCGTTCTTTCCATTGAACTATGGGGGCATGTTCTGTCCGCTCCGACGCCCTGCGGGGTCGGAGCCCCGACCTCCGACGTAAAACCGGAGCGTCGGGGTTGAACTATGGGGGCTCTTGCTTATACTTTCTCAAGCATGTTACCATAATTTTATGGCTTCCTCAAACTACGAAGAACAAATTATAGGAACAACTAAAAAAGTAATGCCGGCGGTGGTGAGTATTATGGTGGGAAAGGATTACGAAGAACTGCTAAAAGAGCATCCGTATGAACTTATGGTGCCGCACGGCGACCACCTTGACCTTCCTCCTCCCGAGGAAGAACTGCCCCACACCCAAGGCGGCAAAATACGGATAGGCGGAGGTTCAGGATTTCTTGTTGACTCTTCCGGCCTTATTGTTACCAACAAACACGTTGTTCAGGACAAAAACGCGGAATATCTCATAACTGTTGACCGTGAAGGAGACGAGGATGAAACATTCACGGCCAAGGTTCTCGCGCGCGACCCCTTAAATGATGTTGCCATTTTAAAAATTGAAGGCAAGAATCTTCCAACTATTCCCTTGGGGGATTCCGGAAAAATCCAACTGGGACAGACAGTACTCGCGGTGGGAACTGCCTTGGGAGAATTCCAAAACACAGTTTCGGCGGGGATTGTTTCCGGTCTTTCGCGATTTATCACTGCCATCACAGACATGGAAGGACACTCACAGCGTCTCGGCGGTCTAATACAGACCGATGCGGCCATTAACCCCGGAAACTCGGGAGGGCCGCTCGTAAATCTTCAGAGCGAAGCAATAGGTATTAACGCCGCCGTAGTTTTTGGCGCGCAAAATATCGGCTTTGCAATACCTATAAACAAGGCCCGACGCGACTTAGAAGAATTAAAAAAATACGGCAGGATACGCCGACCGTTTCTTGGTATACGTTATATCTTATTAAACCCTGCTATACAAAAACGCTTCCGCCTTCCGGTAGCGCAGGGCGCGCTGGTTCTGCGGGAAGGTATGCCGGGTAAACCGGCTGTTGTCCTCGGCTCCTCGGCCCACAAAGCCGGCATTCAGGAAAAAGACGTTTTATTGGAAATAAACGAAACCGCTATAGGAGAAAAGAAGGGGGTGGAAGAAATACTGGAAAATCTTGAGCTTGGTAAAAAAATTCCCGTAAAAATACTGCGGGATGGGAAAGAAGAACTACTTACGCTTGTTACGGAAGAAAATCTTTAATACCGGCTATCTGCCAAGAGCGCTCTGTATTTTTTCTACAATCTCTTCAAGCGAAAAGTTGGTCTTCACGAGATAATCAAGAGCTCCGAGGCGTTTTGCCTCTTCAACATCTGACCATTCCGCCAAGTTGGAAAGCACAATAACTTTTGTTCCCGGCCCACCCGGCTGGCGGCGAATAGTCCGCAGGGTATCAAAACCGTTTTGATCAGGAAGGAGAATATCCAAAAGTATCAAATCCGGTTTCACCTCCGGAAATTTTTTAATTCCTTCAACTCCTGTCTTGGCCGTAACAACCTCAAAACCGGCTTCCTGCAATTCATGAACCAAAAGACCCACCATAAAGACATCATCTTCTATTAATAGGATTTTTTTATTTTCAGTCATAACCTGATAATACCAGTAAAAATAGTTGACGGTCTATAGTCTACAAAGATTTTCTATAGCTGGGTGTCCAGAGGGAATCGAACCCTCGTAGCCGCCTCCACAGGGCGGAGCTCTACCACTAAGCTATGGACACCGTAAGTCTTTCCTTCTCCGTATTGTAATGATGAACCAGAAAATGGCAATTGTGGCACAACCAACACAAGTTTTTCAGCTTATTATTTTTACGGTTTTGGTCAAAGTGATGAACTACTAGGACCTGTAAATCTCTTTGACAACATAATCTACAAACCGGCGGAATCCTACTGCGCAGCAGCATATTTTTATACGCATTTTCTCCGTGCCGCCAGTTGGCATGACTTGATCCGGTAAAAGTTGAGTGTCTCCACTTCAGTTGACAAGCCCTACTGCAAAAATACTTTTTACTTTTAGACCTATTAAGAAATCTCTTTTGCCTATAAATCTTTTTTCGGCACAGAAAACAGGCCACAATTCTTCCATTCTTTCTGCTCCGACGCTCGCATACCAATGAGCAGTATTTACCCCATCCCTTCTTAAGCCAGTGCGGTTTGGCATAAAAAGGCTTTTTACACAGCCTACAATTTACTTGCGGCACGATTGATTACGTTTAGTATTGTATTACGATGAAGCACAGTGTGACAATTATGGCAGAGCCACATTAAATTACTTATCCTATTATTCAGGTGATTACGGTCTTTATGGTGCACGACCAGTACACGTTTGTCAGTAATCTTGCAGAAACTGCATACTTCTTCTTTTGATGCTCGTCTCAAAAAGGCGCGGTAGGAGCCGCTAGAAAAACCGCCCCTCCAGTTTAAATGCCTTGGTCCGATGTACTGCAGCGTATTACGCCAGATTGTTTGACACGATTTGTTACAAAAATATTTCTTGCTTTTTGATTTTTGTAAATCCGCCCTTGATCTATAAATTGATTTTCCGCACAAAAAGCACGCAAGTATTTTTCCTGTTTTCTGCCCCTCGTTTTTACACTTCAGTGAACAGTACTTGCCCCAGCCGGCCCTTCTAAAGGAGGGTCGCACATAGAATCTGGATTTACAAACCCTACACCGAGTAGCCTGCATGTAACTATAGTATAGACGCAAAGAATGAAAATGGCAAACAGGGGGCTTCAGGTTATCCACAACCTCTCGTGATAACAAAGGGGATTACGGGAATTTGTAAAATATAGCTTTGGGTGGTATCATCTCCTATATGGCAAAACCAAAAACTGATAAAAATAAAGAGGCGTCAAAAGCGAAAAAAATCAAACCGGAACTGCCGGGCGGATTTCGCGACTTCGGACCGGCCGAGGCCATAATCAAACAGCGGTTGATTGAGCGTCTGCGAAAAACTTTTGAGGACTTTGGTTTTGACCCCATAGAAACTCCGGCGGTGGAACGAACAGAAATACTTACCGGCGGCGAAAAAGAATCGCAGAAAATTATCTTTAACGTAAAAGGGTCAAAGGAGAAAAAATCGGATATGTCGCTTCGGTTTGACCTTACTGTTCCTTTGGCGCGCTTTTTGGCGGCCAATCCGGAAACCCCCAAACCCTTTCGCCGTTACCAAATTGGTCGCGCGTGGCGCGGCGAATCGCCCCAAGCCGGCCGTTACCGCGAATTTACCCAAGCCGATATTGATATTGTCGGCTCCTCTTCTATGGAAGCGGATTCAGAAATTACTGCCCTTGTTTATCAGATTTTTAAAAATCTTGGTATTAAACGATTCGTTATCAAAATCAACAACCGCAAAATTTTAAACGGCCTTCCGCAACTTGCCGGCTTTCCCGAAAAAAAACTCCTGGAGACCCTGCGTATTATAGACAAAAAAGATAAAATCGGCGAGGCGGCGGTCAAAAAAGAACTGACAAAACTATTAAAAAAGAAAGCCGCCGAAAAAGTGGAAGAGTTCATCGGGCTTTCCGGCGACACCAAAAATAAACTTATGCGCGCTCGCGAACTTTTTCGTGAAAATAAAGAAGCTGCGGAGGGGGTGGACGAACTCGTGGAGATAGCAAGAAATCTTAATGCTTCCGGCGTTGACCCCAACAACTGGAAAATTGATTTTTCCACTGTCCGGGGACTGGATTATTACACCGGCCCTGTTTTTGAGACAGTGCTTCTTGCGACTCCGGAATACGGAAGCGTAGCCTCGGGCGGACGATATGACAACCTTATGATCCCTTTCACTGGTCAGAAAATTCCAGCCGTAGGGATTTCTATAGGAGTAGATCGCTTTCTTGCGGCCTTGGATAAATTGGGGCTCCTGAAAAAGAGGCCAACCAGGGTGAAAATATTGATCCTGAATCTTGGCCCTGAATTTAGACCCGAATACTTCTCGTTTGCCAAAAATCTGCGTGGAGCAAACTTAAATACGGAACTTTATGTGGGAGACGACCGCTCTTTTCAAGCCCAACTGGCTTACGCTGTAAAAAAAGAAATCCCGTATGTTTTGATCTACGGAGATCAGGACAGAAAAAAAGGCGTGGTGACCATCAGGAATCTCGTTACGCGCGAGCAAAAAGAAATCCCCAAAGGAAATATCCTGCTGTATTTCAAAAAATAACCGCTTCCCGCAAATTCTCAGCCAGAGGCTGATTCGCCTTTGACGGAAAATAGGGTTCGAGTCCCGATGGCAAGCCACCGAGGATCCTCGACAAAGTCGGGATCGGTGTTTTTCTCTGGGTTTTTCTATTGTTCCTATACTTTAACTTCTGCGGCGATAGTCGCCTCTTTCCTTTTTCATAAAAATATCGGCGATCTCGGACGCAACGAGATACGTCTCATGGGAGACGAAACATCTTTTTAACTCGCGATATGGACAGTAATTTTTGATTCTTCGGGTCAGCCAGCGCTTCGGCCAATCATGCCGTATCTTTTAGGTACTCATCCATTTCCTCTGCCGTGGAAAAAGCCGGGGAGATATTTTTCCAATTACGAAAGTCTTTACTGGCCCGACGGAGAAGCTCTGCGGTTTTTTTATTGGGTCGCAGCGGTACGAAAAAATTTACCCGCGGTTCGCGGCCTAACTGTTTGAGGTACACGTTAACTATGGTGCTAAGCGGTATACCGAGCTCTTTGGCCACTTTCTGCGCCCGCTTCTTCACGTCTACGTCGGCCTTTATACTGATTAGGGTTTTCATACATCTATAGTATATACAACGGTCGTTATGTGTTAAGCCGCAAGCGGCCGCATTGTTTTTCTAAAACTTCCGCCCAGAGGGACTTGGACCCCCAACCTTCTCCTTAGAACGGAGTTGCTCTGTCCATTGAGCTATGGGCGGACTTTCAAAATTATAATCTATTTTTTAGTATTTGTCACCTTTAAAAGCTCATTAAATTTTTTATCGCGCTCATCCAGAATATTAATAACTTCTTCCAGCCCGTCCTTGGTCAATATTTGAGTGGCCGCGGTAACTTCTTCCGGTACCTGCGGAACAAAAACCGTGCGATAAAAAATATAGCCGTCCAAAAGTACTAAAATCAAAGAGAGAGCCATAAGTATCAAAACCCACGCAAAAATAACGTTGTCTTCGCTTAAATTACGTGGTCCCAACAAGGGTATTTTATTTTTAAAACTTGGGAGAACTCTCATAAATCTATAGCGCCCTTACGCTTATTAACAAAATAATACGGCTTGCGGGTCCAATCGTTTTACTTGATGCTGTTGTTTCGCGGCCCAGTTTTTGAAATATAAGTTCCTCTGGACGAATTTCAAACGGCGCAAGCTCAAGCAGTCTCAAGTATTGACGCGTGCTACTTTCGCTCCCATCAATAGTAACGCGGAAAAATAGAGCTTTCCCCTTGCTTTTTATCTCATCAAAATCAAGGGCCATGAGATTATTGGTCTTTTTGGCCATGCCCTCCAGAAATTCTATAAAAGCAACCGGCCGTTCGCGATCAACCGTAAAAGCTTCAATCCGGGAAAAATCTTTGACGCGGTCCTCAAGGAATTTTGTGGAAACACGGGCCGACTTTCGTTCTTCCTCCAGTAAAACAATGCCCGCTTTTGTTTTTTTAATATTTTCTGACGCCTCGCGCACCGAATTCCCCAACCACAAGAAAAACAGCAAAAAACCAACCGCAAGAAATACAACAACCGAGGTGTAAATTATTATTTTTTTGTATTCGTGGGAATTCATAAAATCACAGGGAGTGAAGAACTTTAAGTTTTCCTTGCAGAGTAAAATCAATGTTTTCTTCACGTAGAATGTCGCTCAGACGAAGAGTAATCTCCTGAAACCGGCCCGAGTCGCGCAGGCGTTTCTCATAACTCAACAGGTCGCTTCTGGTTCTGGACCTTCCTACTAATGCCACTAAACCATCTTTTTTAACGGTAACGGCTTCCAGCTTAATCCCGCCCCCGGCTTCTCCAAATAAAAAATCCAAAAAGGACGAGGCGCGAGGCGGAGTTTGGGTAAAACTTTTAATAGCGTCTGCGCTCGTACGCATCTTATGAATACGCGCTAAGGTTATATCAATTCCTAGTTTGCGCGAGGCCTGTTCTTCCAAAATAAGAGACCTCTCAACCTCTTTTTGCTCCAAATACAAAGGCAAAAAAGAAGGTATAAGAAGCACCGAACCAACGCCAAAAGCCGCTGCAGCGCCCAACGCGAAAAGCCGCAGGAGACGTCCTTTTTCTTCCAGCCTTACAGCTCTCTTTTTTTCAGGTGGTAAAAGATTTATAGTAAGCATTTATCTTGCGCCTCGCAGGGCCAAACCAATAGCCGTGGCGTAGGCGAGTGATTGATTTTTGGGTATAGGCGGGACAACAGGACCGCCCATTTTTCTAAGTACGATAAAAGGGTCCGTATGGTGCACCGGAATTTTAAGGGCACTCGCAAGATATGTATCAAGCCCGTAAAGATTGGCGTCGCCGCCGGAAAGAAGAATAGAAGCGACGCCGGGACTTGCGCCATGCAAATGCGCCGCGTGACTTTCGTAGTAAGCAACCGCGTGTTTCAGCTCTTCGGCAAGCGTGGAGACCAGCGGCGAAAGGGCCGTAAAAATTTTTCCCTCAAAAGCTTTTTTGTTAAGCCCAAACTCTTTCTTCAGCGCCGTAGCTTTTTCTTCGCTCACGGCAAGGGCCTTCACAATATTTTCTTCAATAACGCGCCCCCCTAAATCAACCGTGCGCGTAAATACGATGGCGCCCCCAGAAACTATAATAAAACTTGTGCGGTTGCGCCCCATATCTACTATTATTTTAGCCTCGTGCGTCCTGACTTCAGGGACCACGGCGCGAATAACCGCCTGTAGCTCCAGCTCAAGCGCAACTGGCCTAAATCCCACTCGGGAAAGCACTCGCACATAAGAATCTACGGTGGTTTTGGGATAAGCCGTAATCACTACGTCAAAATGGTCCAAGTGATCTTCCAACGGCTCAACTATTTCGTAATCAAAAACCAAGTCCTCAACCGGCATAGGAACATTGGCCTCAATCTCCCAACGGACAGCTCCGGCGACTTCATCCCTTTTCACGCGGGGAAGCTGTATAAGACGAAGGAAACTTTTTTCTTCCGGCAGAGAAGCAACCACAAATGACGAGCGAAGCTCGCGCCCCTCCTTACCAAGCCATGAGGATAAAATTTTAACCAGCGCTTCTTCGTCTTTCACTTCCCCACCAACAATCAGGTTTGCTGGAATCGTAAATTCCCCGAATAAACTAAGAAGGCCCCCCGAGCGCAGTTTTATATATTTTATAGAGGTGTCGGAAATATCCAGCCCAACCACGGGAAACTTTATGAGCGAGCGCACCAGATTTACAATTTTTTCCTTCATAAGTATATTATACCCTACTCTACCTCTTTCCAGTATTTTAAGTCGGCACCGCCTACGGAACCGGAAGAAAACTTGGTATTAACAAGGTTGCCGTTATATTCAACCGTGGCGCCGTTTTCAAGATGAACCTTGTACCCGACAAGGCTCGTGGCCGTCACGTTATTGTGAAGATAAATCATACCGGAAGAAGCATAAAATATGGCGCCGGTTGCGTTATTATGAAGATCAATCACAGAGTCGTGATGGCCTCCGCCGGAAGCGGTGGTAAGAAGCATAAGAAAACTGCCTGCCGTGCCCGATCCTTGAAAAAGTCCATTATTTTTAATATGCATCCAGCCGTCAGACATAAGCACGCCGGACTTATCTCCAAAAGAGGAATCAAGACGCACGGTTGATCCATTATCAATAGTCACGTTGCATTTTACCCATACTATCCCTTTGAGAACCAGCACTTGGTTGTTGTCTAAAAGAAGATTGGTTTCTATTACTCCGCCGTTCAGGGTATAGGGATTAGTTGGAGGACTCCAGTCCTGACTGCAGGAGCCTGAAGCAACCGTACCAATGACTTGTGCCTCCTGTTTCCACTGAGTAACCGTAGCGTCAGACACAGAAAGAGGAACCGGGGCGGGATTGGAAGGGGGTGGTGTATTTGGAAATTGCTGGCCAAGAATCAAGGTATCGGGATCAATTATTTGGTAATAGCCGTCTCCGTTAATTAACGAGGCTTTTAATTCGTTGGCGTGCGCTCCCAACCCAATTACCGAAGCGTCTATCAGGGTGGTGGAAGAGGCATAACCATCTACTACGCTTGCCGTTATTAAGTTGGCCTGTGCGTTTCCATTTACAACCCCTTTATCAATTTTGGAAGTTCCTGCGGCCACGGCATTGCCGGTAATGGTGGAGTTCGTTGTTCCAATAATATGTCCGTTGGAATAAACACTTCCTTTAACAGTGGAGTTAGACATCATCTCCAATCCTCCTGCTCCAACCTGCGCTCCATAAAGAAGTGGAACATCGGCAGACGAGGCAATTTCAATAAGGGCTTCCAGATTTTTCTGTGATCTGCCAAGTTTTCCTTCGGAGCGTATAGTGCGCTGACTGCCCAGCGTAGTAACTGTCGTTGTGCTTGTGCCATTGCCTACGATAAGGGTTTCGCTTCCGCCAACTTGTTTTCCACTCACCAAACGATAGATCACGTCCTCAAGGCCGCCCTCGGCAATGTACTTCGCCCCAAGAGAGCGGTTGAAAACACGACTGGTATTTACTTCCTGAAAAGAAAAAAAGGCAAACCCGCCTATTATGGTGAGTGAGACAATCACCGTGATCATGGTTACAGTGAGGGCCGCCCAACCGCGTTGTGATCTTAAAATAAACATAAAATCAATAATTACCACGAAGCGCCGTAGTTGAGGTTAAACTAATAGAGCTTGTAAATTTGGGGCGGGCATAACTTACTTCAACGGTCATACGGACTGCTTCCCGCCCCAACCCCTGCGACAAACGTTCCAACCGGAATTTATTAATTTTTACGGAGGCGGCAGAAATGGGAATGGCGGACTGCCCCTCTTGACGCAGCCAAAGCCTGCCGTTATCAACATAATAATCAACGTAGGCCGCGGCGTGCCCAGCCTGAACCCCAACAACCGTTATCAAAGAAAGCTGGCCGGAATCAATGTTAAAACGGCTCGTGGGAGAATAAATCTCTCCTGATTGGGCCAGTGACTTGGTTATCGTTTCCAGTAGCAGGCGGCCGTTGGAAAGAACTTCCCGTTCGGCCCGCGCCCGATAATAAGCGTTAACCGTATTTATGAAAGAATTCACCACAAAAACAAGAAGCAGGCCCAAAAGCGCCACATAGATTATTATCTCAATAAGGGTAAGCCCTTTATCCCCCCACCTTCCCAGAATACCCGCAGCTTGGGAAGTCAGACTTCCCTTGCTGCGGGGATGAATGGGCGCCGTAGAAATCCTTCCCGCGGGGTCCAATACCCCGCTGGGAAGGTGGGGGGATTTATTTTGGCGGTTAATCCTGATCATAGATTTTAAATCCAAAGTCATATTGATCCAGAAGCTGTCCGGAATCACTGGGGTTAGAAAGCCGACCAACATATCTACGAGCTACTCCGCCCGGATAGGGACTTGACGCTGTTTGCTTGTAACCCCAGTAAATCGTTCCTGTTGATCCGGAAAGCGCATCGGTTGAAGATGGAATGCTGCGCAGCCTTATAAAATAGGTGGTTGAGGGGTTAAGAGAAACCAGATCCGGAAAACGGAAAGGCACCCAAGACAAGGTACTACTGGCAATCGTTGGTGAAGTTACGATATTGGAAGTTCCGAGCACCACACCAGTAGGACTTGGCCGCAGTTCCGCATAAATATCGGACGGGGACGCAGTTACCCTCCGTAAAAAAAGCTCAACTTTGGTTACCTGCAGAGATGAACTCAAGGTGGTAAAAGATTGCGCCGGATCTCCGTTGCCTGAATTACCCGACGGAAAATTTGGCAGATCCCCATCCGTAGTCGCATCCTCAAAAGACATCACCTTGCTCTCCTGCGGCGGAGACAAAGATGCCTGAAAATTGGCAATATAGGTTACGAGTTCCACCGTAGATGTGGCCGATGCTTTTTTCCACTCCACGCGCGCAATTGCCTTACGCGTGGACGCGTCAGAAGTTCCGGACGAAGATATACGATCTTGCGCATCACGAAATACTTCTGACAATACTACATACCGATAGTACCTATTGTTAATAAGGGCAGCGGGCGGAGTGGAGCTAAACGTCCACTTGCCGTTGGTAATTGAGGGATAATAAGACGTGGAGTTGGCCAGTACGGCGATGTTGGAACTCCACGACTCATCACGCACGGAACGAACCGCTTCCAGCGCCTCTTCGGCAAGCAATGTTGCTTCCAGATTTTCTTTTTCATTGCGCAATAAACGCACGGCCATAATCCCGACCTGTGCAAATCCAAAAAGCGCTACCGTGATTACCGCGGTTACAACTATAATCTCAATCACGCCAAATCCTTGTTTTAAACGGCGAACATATTTCATGGTTCGCTCATCACGCCTCCAAAAGCGCCGACCGTGACTGTTTGACAATCCGCCCCATAGGTCGCGATCTCGCGCGTGTCAATTGATAACTTTAGTTTTTTATTGTTTTTGCGGCAGTCCCTATCAATATGAAGAGTCGTATTGGTGTCGCTAATTGAAACTGCATGTATACGTAGCGTCTGATTTTGTCCGCCAACCACAATCGTACCTGTCCAATCAAAAATAGTGCGGGGCGGTGCGGGAGTCATAGTTATGGTAGAAACCGTATCTGGATTGGGCGGATCAAAAAACACAAGAGTCGCCGCCACTGAATTCTTAATGCTCCACCCGAGCCCAAAAGAACGATGCCGCGCATCCGCAATACGACTTCCCAGCGCCGCCGGAACACTGCCTGTCTGGTAGGTCTTGCCCGACCCCTCAACAGTAACTGAAAAAGTATTGGCAGAAACAGATGCTGTACGCAAGTCAAAACCGCCGCTCTGGTCGGTAGCTCCGCTTATTTTTTTAAAAACAATTTCCTGTCCGCCTCCGGCAAGGACAATGTTGGCAACTTCAATGCCAGAAGGCAGAGCGTGAACTTCGGTCAAGGTTGATCCGGAAAAAGATGCCCCGCGAAAAAGAGTAAATTGATTTTGTTCTAGTTTAACTCCCCATGGCGAATTATCCTCGCCGCCCAAGGCCCTTGCTTGAGCAAAACGAAGTATGGATAAAACATTTCCTCCGGCAGTGGTAAGGTCGCGCACTCGGCGCGAGTTTGTAAAAGACACCAAACTCACCGCGCCTAAAAGAGCGAGGATGGCAACGGATACAACAACTTCCAATAAGGTAATGCCGCGGCGCATGACTAAATATTACCAAGTGAAGAATAAATCGGCTGCAGCATGGAAATTGCGAAAAAGCCAACTGCTCGTAGCTCGCTCGCCGCAGGCGGCTCGCTCGTACTCTTCAGAAACCCACGGTTTCCGACGCTCCGCTTCAACAAGCTCAGCGTCGCTGCTTTCCTACTCGGGGAAAACCTTCCGCTTTTCCCCGACCCCTTTTTGTGCAGTTGGCTTTTGATCGTCTCTCGCAACATGTTTTAATTAAATATTACCAAGTGAAGAATAAATCGGCTGCAGCATGGAAATTGCGAAAAAGCCAACTGCCGCCCCAATGACAATCATAAGAATCGGTTCAATAATTGTAGAGAGATTTTTGGTGGTATTGGTTACGTCCTCCTCAAAAAAAAGGGCAAGACGCAGCAGCATCTCGGAGACTTTTCCCGTTTCCTCCCCCACTTGTATCATCTGCAGTACAACTGGCTGAAAAATAAGCGGGTGAGCAGCCAGTATCTTGTTTAGTTGTTTCCCTTTTTGAATTTCCGAAGATGCCTCTCGCACCGCATCTTTATAAATAGTGTTCCCCAAGACCGAAGACGTAATCTCAAGCGACCTGACGACGGGAACTCCGGAGGTAAGTAAGTAGGCCAGCGTCCGGCAGAAACGCGCAATGTTGAATTTTTTAATAAGCGCTCCGAAAATGGGAAGCTTTAGACTTATACGATCAAAGATTTCCTTACCTTTTTGGGTTTTCAATATACGTATAAAAATAAAGACCAGCGCCGCCAAGGCGATTAAAAACCAAATAGCATAGTTGAGAATCAGGTCGCTAACAGTAACAATGATTTTGGTGGTAAAAGGAAGTTCCACCCCCAACTCTTTGATGGTTGAAGTCAGCGTCGGCACCACATAAATCATCATAAGAGTTCCCACGCCGAGCAGAACCATAATAATTATGGCCGGATAAAACATTGCGCCCTTCACCCGTTTTTTAAGGTTGTAATCTTTTTTCATCTGGTTGGCAATGAGTTTCAGGACTAATGTAAGTTTTCCTGTTGTTTCGCCCACTTCAACCATGTTTATAAAAAGCGGGCCAAAAACTTTCTCATGCAGACGAAGAGAGTCGGCAAAAGATTTGCCTTTTATAACTGAATTGTTTACCTCGGTTAGTATTTTTTTAAACTTGGGGTTGGCTGACTCTTGGGCCAAAGCGTCTAGAGCGCGTGTCAAAGAAAGTCCGGCCGCGACCATAACCGCAAGATTCCGGGCAAAAAACATTTTGTCCACCACCCCCACGGGCCTAAGACGAGAGAGAAGATCTGAAATATTAATACTAATATTCCACGAAGCCAGCCCAGTTTTTCCTTTTTCTTTGGCTTCCAGCAGAAAAAGCCCTTCGGTTTTGAGGGTCTGCGCAAGGACTTTTTGGTTTTCCGCCTCGCGTTCCCCTTTTACTATTTTCCCATCTTTTGCCGCGGCGGAATATACATAAATAGGCATGAAGTAATTATATCACTTTTCCTTGAGTTTGGCCGAAAAAGATGTTAACATAAGGCGACATGGGTGGGGTCGCATAGTGGTCTAGTGCGGCACGGTGCTAACGTGCTGACCCTTCACGGGGTCCGTGGGTTCGAATCCCACCCCCACCGATTTTGTGGAAATTTTGAGGTGGTTCTTTAGAATTATCTCAAAATTTCCACTGATTAGATGATGGTGGGATTCGAAGGGGCGAAAGCTAAAGGCTTTCGCGGGAAATTTAGCGAGCCAGTGAAACTGTGCGAGCGTTAAAAATTTCCCGGGGTTTGCCGAGGAGGCAAACTGAAAAACGTGAATGTCTTCACGTTTTGAAAACCCGGGCTCCGAAGGAGCGTGTAGCCGTGCGAAGCACGTGCGCAACGCGGGTGAGGAGGAATCCCACCCCCACCGCCAGTTGTTTTATCCATATTTTATGAGGATACTTTAAGCCCGACAGGTGAGACATTCGAACCTATCGCTATTGACACACTAAATCAAAAATGCTATCTTGTGGGATAGAACCAGCGTAGGGAGGTAAGATAATGTGGATGACCGACTACATCAGAGAAATCAAGCGTCAGTTCGTTGAAGTTTATGGGTTTAAGCCCCTGCCAAACAGCACAAAACACGAATACAATGTTGAAGTTCCAGATGGCGAATATCCGATGACCATCGATGGCAAGCTCGACAAAGTGCGCATCGAGAATGGTGGAATCTCTTGTTGTAACTTTGAGTAAGCGGGGATACGTAGCGGTGCGATAACATCAAACCGCTTTTTCATTTGATAATAGCGGCCTTAAGTGATAACTTTGGAATAAAGAAACATTCAGTAGTGGTCTGCCATGCGAACATCGTCCACTACCCTCCGCAGGATTGAGCGCCCGTTCGAGAGACTGGGCGGCCTAAAATTTTTAGTATAATAAGTTTATGTTCAAAGGTTTTATTTTATCCGAATCACTCAAAAACCCTGAAGTTCTCAATCGGCTTGACCACATCTATGTGAAAGTTGAGCATCATCCAGAATTTCTAGAAGAACCGAAAATTTGGCATGATTTTAAGGTACGGGTAGCCGATAAAGATATTAAGAAAGTCTCTAATTTGCTTGCAAAACAGATGAAGCAGACTTGGTATGCTCACTTTTGGGATAAAAAGTCGGTTTATGTAATACTACCCAAAAAGGTTTTTAAAATTCCACTTGAGAAGAAATGGACATCGAAAGAATATCTCAGACTTAAAAGATATGCAGTGCGAAACGGTGTTGAAGAACAATATCTTAATTTCTGGATTCAGAAAGAGGATAAAATTTAAGCGACCGATTCCCCTCAAATCGCCAGTTTTCAAAAACATTGCAATTGCTTGCTGGGACTTGGTTCTAGACCGACTCACACCGCCAATGAAACCAACTATTAATTATTCCTGGAAACAGTTTGACAGCGACGTGAAGAAAATCGCTAAATTATTGCGGGCAAGAAAAAAAGTATTTAATGGTGTGTGGGGGCCGATACGCGGGGGCTTACCTCTTGCTGTATGTCTTTCTCACGCTTTAGGCATACCTTTTCTCCAAAAACCCAACGGAAAGAAAACCCTGATTGTGGATGATATTGCCGACACCGGAAAAACTCTTAAAAAATTTGCCGACAAAAATTATTTTATCGTAACGCTTTTTTACCGTCGGGGATCTGTGTTTAAACCAAATATCTGGCTCCGGGAGAAAAAAGATAAATGGGTAAAGTTCCCTTGGGAGAAAAAATAAGGTGGGTTCGCCTAATGGGTTGAAGCCAACTGCTTGGCTTCAACGGGCGATTTAGGCGAGCGTCCTCGCGAGCCGTTAAAAATCGCCCCGGGTTTCGCCGAGGAGGCGAAACGACACCAGTCTTCCCCGCACTACAATTTTGGAAGCGTGGCCGAGCGGTTTATGGCGCTGGTCTTGCCCGCCAGAGGCGGGTCCGCCTTTGGCGGAAAAACTACTTATGGCTATAACATACATTTTATTTAGTTCCAGTTGCGGTAAATTTTATGTTGGTTCTTCACGAAATGATAATATACGGGTTCGCCTTTCTGCCCACAATGCCGGACGAGTAAAATCTACTAAATCCTATAGACCGTGGACTATTGTTACAACAGAAAAACTTCAGAGCTATTCTGATGCCAGAAAAAGAGAACTGTTTCTCAAGTCAGGTGTTGGGCGAAAATTGATAGCAGAGAAATTTGGATTTTTGAAAAGTTAATATGTGTGGCGGGCTTGGTAGGGTGGCCGAGTGGTTTAAGGCGGCGGTCTTGCCCGCCAGAGGCGGGTCCGCCTTTGGCGGAAAAACTCAATAGTATGCCCTGTATTTATATCTTATATAGCAGAAGTAAAAATAGGTTTTATGTCGGATCAACTAGAGACGATAGGCCTTTTGTGCGTTTAGACTCACACAACCATGGAAAGGTTCGCTCTACAAAAGCCGGACGGCCGTGGGCACTGACATACCAAGAGTACTACTCCAATTACCATCAAGCGAGGAAAAGAGAAATCTTCTTAAAATCCGGTGTTGGTAGGACTTGGATTAAAGAAAAATTTCCAAATCTAAAGAACGACGGCGCCGGAGCGGAGACGTGGGTGAGTGGCTGAAACCGGCAGTCTTGAAAACTGCTATACCTGTAAGGGTATCGGAGGTTCGAATCCTCCCGTCTCCGCTCCGGCTCTGTCTTGCCCGCCAGAGGCGGGTCCGCCTTTGGCGGAAAAACTGGCGGGAGAAATCCCTTGCAGGTTCGACTCCTGCACCCACCGTCGGTTAGGAAAAGGTCGATTTTTCATAAATTTCATTTTATATTTATGCCCAAGAAAAACGTCGCACAAATTAAAAAAGAACTTCTACGGGGCCTCAAGGTTTCTCGACGCAGGACAAAAAAGCCAGAGATTTTGGCTCTCGTGGGGATTACCGGTGCCGGCAATAGCACCATTGCACGAGAATTTAGTCGGATGCTCGGATGGACAGTGATTGAAAAAAACAAGATACGCGTAAAACTTCGCGAAGAGGGTCCAGGATTTACGGTGGCCAATACCAACGCTCTACATGAAGCGATGGTAAAAGAAGTTATCATGCGGCTCGGAAACGTAATCCTTGATTCTGACATGGTTGAGAAACCAAAAAGAAAGCGGCTCGAGCGACTGGCGAGAAAATACGGAGCGCGGGTAGCGTATCTGCACTTAACCTGTAACCGTGATGTCATGCTTGAACGAATGATACGAGCAAAATATAATCCCAAAACAAACATTTTTAAGAGCGCCGCGATTGCCGTCAGGGAACATTGCCGACGCTACCCATGGCACTATCGCTGGTCTCCTGCCAACGGCGGACAATATGTTTTGCGAAAACTGCCCATAAAATTCTTTGCCGAGATAGATACCACCGATCCTGCCAAGTGGCGCAAGAAATTACGAAACATTGTAAAGCGCCTCAAAAAGTTATAAATTGCCTTGATTTTACGCAACATTTTTTACCCCCGACAGGTGGGACGTTAGAACCTTTACATAAAATATCGAAGCTGATACTCTGATATTAGAACCTTCGACAAGGAGGAAGAAACAAATGAGTCTTGCGTTTCAGGAAGTAGAACGGATTAAGAAGCAATTTGAACAAGAATACTTCTTTGCGCAGCCATATTCGGAATACGTGAATATGTGTGGCATCGCCAAGATTGGGGTAAGAGACAAAATTGTTCCGATTGATGTAGCTGGTGATTTCTGTATTTTGGTTGGGCTTCGCAAACCGCTACCGCAAAATCTTTCTTTACCCACTGAATACCAAGGAGTAAAAGTAGTTGTTGGGGTCATCGGAGAAATCCGTCCTCTCTAGCCGACCAAGTCGGCTATTTATTTACAATCGCATTTTCAAGTGGTGGTTTGGGTATATAAAAACGTTTAGCGTTAATCATCCAAGGGGTTCAAACATCATCCACTACCCTCCGCCAAAAAAAGAAACCCCGAGTGGGGTTTTGTGGTTACTCATATATTGGTTCAAAAAGTAGTAGCAGCGGATAAACAACGCCGTCACGATCATACACCCCCTGCCAATTACCACGGAATGCCGGATGAACGCAAAGAATTTTTACAGTGGCATAAACCCTTATGACAAAGGGCTGTTTGGGCGGAGACTGATCATCGGGGTCGTGGAAAGGAATAAGATATCTTTCATACACGAGTTCGTTCTGCAGATAAAAAAGCTCATCTCTCAAATCGGCGCTTAACTCTTTTTCAAGGAAAATGAGCGTTGCTTTTTCCGCAATCACCATAAAAGTCCCCGTACCCGCATCGTAGCGAATCTCTCTTACCGGACTTTCTATGCTGCAGTTATAAACTCCCTGTTTTTCGTTTTCTGACAGTGGAAAATCGCCCGAAGAGATCTCCTTGCGAACCCAATGATGATCTTCGTGAAAAGCAGCATAACCAAAAGATACTGTAACAAAAAGGAGAACCAGAATCGGCAAACCAAAAATCTTTTGCCTAACCAATTTCCTACCCTCTGGACTTTTAATCTAAAACTACCACAAATATGTTGTAAATGCAAACTAATTTGCTGGCTATACAAATTTTTGCTATACTTAATCCATGCCCAACCAAATTATTGACCTTAGACAATCCACCCGCGTAAAAGCCGCCGAATCAGACTACCACCCGCGAGAAATAGTGCCAACCTCCATAGAGTGGACTGCATACGAGTATAGACCCAAAGAACATGGTCAGGTTTGGTTTTTGACGCTTGGCGCTGTAACTCTTTTTTTAGTCATATTGGGTTTCGTCATACGCAATTATTTTTTTGTGGTTTTTATTGTGCTCGCCTACGCCGTTATTATACTTTACACCAAACGCGGCCCCCAAAAATTTTCTGCGGCTCTGGCTAAAGAGGGCGTACGGTTTGGTAAAATGCTGTATAAATTCTCTGACTTAAAATCGTTTTGGATATTTAATTACGGGGATCAAGCGGAGTTATCGCTCGAAACAACTAAAACCATCTCTCAATTTATCCGTCTGCCCCTTGGTAGTATCAGGGCCGAAACAGTGAGAAACTTTATGATAAAATATCTTCCCGAAGAGGAACACCAAGAGTTAATTACAGACAAGATTACCCGAGGTTTGGGGTTTTAGTTTTAAACTTGCGCTCGTCGTTCAACGGACAGGACAGAAGCTTGCGGAGCTTCAGATAGGGGCCCGCCCCCCACCTATGTGTCCCCGTAGTTCAGCGGATAGAATGCCAGCTTGCGGAGCTGGAGGTCGCAGGTTCGAATCCTGCCGGGGACGTATAGGTGGGGGGTGAAATTCCTCTCGAGCACGTCACATAATGGAACTGGAGACAGAATTAAAAAAAATTGGACTTTCCGAAAAAGAAGCCAAGGTCTATTTGGCGGCTTTACGCTTGGGCCCGGCAACGGCGGCGGACCTAGCAAGACACGCCGGCGTAAACCGCGCCACGACCTACGTGGTCATTGAAAAACTGAAAAAAGAAGGCCTCGCGAGCTCTTACGGCCGTGGGAAGAAAACATACTTTTCACCCGAACCACCGGAACAACTTAAAAATCTATTCGCTCTGCAGGAACAGCGCCTTAGGGCGGGATTTAAAGATGTACAAAAAATCTTCCCGGAACTGAAAAAAATTTACGAGTCTGCCGGGGAGAGGCCGCTGGTACGATTCTTTGAGGGAAAGGAGGGGTCAGCGGCCGTACGCGCTGATATTCTTAGATCCAAACCAAAAGTGCTGGATGAAATTATACCGCTGATAGAAGAGGTAAAACTTTCAGAAAAAGATAAAACGGCCCTAAAAAAACTTAGGGTCCCCAGACGCGCTATTTATACCAGCCGTAAAAGTAGCCCCGCTTTGCCGCCCGAAGAAAAATTTTTTAAACGCAAGTTAATAAACCACGGGGATTTTCCGGTGGAAACGGAAATAGTGCTTTATGGCAACAAGGCAGCGCTGCTGGCCCTAAAGAAACGGTTTACGGGCATTATTATTGAAGACGAGGTAATCGTAAAAACGCTCAAGCTTATATTTGAAATGCTGTGGAATCACCCCAAACTAAAATAGGCACGCCGGAAAATCCCGGATGCCCATGTGATGGAGAGGTTGTGGGTGATGGGTGATGACGCGGTTTTTTGTTTTTGTGGTGGTCTTAACGTCCGCCGCCGCAGTGGGCCACCGGCCTTAGAAAGTACAATTTTCTTCGGGGATCCGGTGGAAACAGCTCCATACCAGAATAGCCTCCTTTCTGGCCCCCTGACCTCTATTTGGGGGGTCATCTTAATTATACACCGAGATGTCATTTTTTGTCAAGTATTGACCCGTACTAATTTATATGGTAAGTTATACTAAACCGCACGTGGAGGACACACCTAATGGCGCTCTTCGGGGCTTCACAGGACACAATAGAAAAAGAAAGAAAAGAATCTTTTCGTAAAGGATTTAATGAGGGCATTTATGCCCTATTCTACCAACTTGGGTACGTAAACAAGGGATCCGGGAAGGCTGTAGAAGATGCCGTATCTCAATTTGGTATAGCTGACGGGGATTTAGAAGAAAACCTTGTCCCTTTTCTTACGGCAGCGTACGTGGACGGCTGCAAGGATGCGGAAGATGAGATGCCCAGTAGAGCAGAACTCAAATTAGGGTTAAACTTTCTGGTGAGAAGGGTAATTGAGCCCGAACCCAAAAAAGATCAAAAAAGCAAGAAAGAAGAGCTGGAAGAAAAAAGAGCAACAGTAAAACGAGAGTTGCTAAAACGTCTTGAACCGCATGGTTTTATAGAGTACACACTTCCTTATATCGGTGATTCAAGCCAAGAGGGGTATTTAAGCAGTATCCCTGTACACGCAACGGTCCACCAATTGATTAGTCATGCTGGAACGGTTGCCCAAGAGCTTAACGTGAAGATTACATGCCGGTTTTGCTGCTATACGAACATAAAAACCGTTTGTCTTGTGTTTGAGTTTCTTGATACGAGGTTCGCCGTGGGGCCAAAAGTGCCAGAATAGTTGTTAAGGTAAAATCCGTCCCGACTAGTCGGGACTGATTTTGATTTCCAAAAAAGTTAGACAAAAATAACAAATTTTAAATGGATAAAAATGGCTTATATAAAGAGAGAAACTGCTAAACGCTGTTCGGTATTGTTAATGGCTCTTGACAAATTTTCTGGGATCGTGTATACTCCTATCTAGACACGTTGGTGTACGGTTTGGGAACACAGAGCACTTTCCTATCAAGAACTGTGTAAATAAAGGGTTGCCGGGGGAATCTAATATAGATTTACGGCAATAAATAACATTTTGTGCCCCGGAAGGAACAGGGGTTGGTGCCGTAGTCTTTTTCCATGTGATCCTTTATTTGCACCACTCTTGATAGGAAATCAAGAAGTTTAAGGGGGTGACGACTTAAGGCTCTTGCATAATAATTTTCGTTACGATTCGTTACGAAAGGTTACTGTGCAAGAGATCTTAAGTCGCCCTCCTGCCAAAGTTTGCTTTAAGTTGGGTTAACTTTGGCAGGAGGGGATTATCCGTATTTATCCCCCCACCTTCCCAGAATACCCTACAGCTTGGGAAGTCAGACTTCCCTTGCTGCGGGGATGAATGGGTGCCGTAGAAATCCTTCCCGAGGGGTCCAACACCCGCTGGGAAGGTGGGGGGATTTATTTTAATAAAGAAAAACAGCGCTTGCGCTGTTTTTCTTTTTCTTAAAAAATTATAAAGTAACCACATGGCTGACATCCGTATCCACACCCCCATAGAGCAAGTCCCGGCCATCAGGAAAAGGATCATTCCGTCCCTGAAGCGTCTGGGTATAAAAACCATACGCGATCTTTTGTTTCATTTTCCTTCGCGCTACGAAGATTTTTCAAATTTAAAAACAGTCCAAACCCTTGAGGCCGGCGAAACGGTCACTATCCAAGGATACGTGAAAAGAGTAACCAATCGCCGGACTCCCCGAAAAAGAATGTTTTTAACCGAAGCCGTAATAAATGACGGAACGGGAAATATAAAAGCCCTGTGGTTCAACCAGCCCTTTCTCGTAAGAAACATAAAATCCGGAAACATAGTGAGTTTGTCGGGCAAAGTAGCGTGGGGGCAGGGCGGATTGTATCTTCAGAATCCTGCCTACGAGAGAATTCATAATTCAGAGTTTAAAACAACTAGTTCACAAGGAACACATACCGGAGGACTGGTGGCTATGTATCCGGAAACGGAAGGTATTTCTTCCCGCTGGTTAAGATATCTTATAAAGTCGTTCCTGAGCTTTAGGAAGGAACTTGCTGATCCCCTTCCTTCGGAGACTAGAAAAAGACACATGCTGTCCGATATTTATACGGCCTTGCAAAACATTCATTTCCCCCAAAACACACAAGAGGCGGAGGGGGCACGCCGCAGGTTTAGTTTTGAACAGATGCTTTTTATACAGCTTCGGGCCCTGAAAGAACGTATGCGCCTCAAAAAATTCAGCGCACCAGCTATTTCCTTGAATCTCCCGCTCCTGAAAAAATTTGTAAACTCTCTTCCCTATGAGCTAACCGACGCCCAACGCCGTTCCGTCTGGGAAATTGTGCAGGATATTTCCAAACCCCGCCCTATGAACCGCCTGCTGGAAGGAGACGTAGGGTCCGGCAAAACAGTAGTTGCGGCTGCGGCTTCACTCCTTGCTATTCAGGAGGGGTACGAAGTCGCCTTTATGGCGCCGACAGAGATTCTTGCCAAGCAGCACTACTCAACGCTTGAAAAAATATTACACCCTTTTGGGGTTCGGGTTGGACTTCTTACCGGATCCGAAAAAAACAAACGTAGTAACACCCTGCTCTGTGTAGGAACTCACGCCTTAATACAAAAAAACGCCCACTTTAAAAATCTGGGGTTGGTGATTGTTGATGAACAGCATCGTTTTGGCGTGGAGCAACGCGCCCAGCTTGCCAAAAACAGTTCCGGTTCCCTTCCCCATTTCTTGTCTATGAGCGCCACACCCATCCCCCGGACATTGGCTCTCACCGTATATGGAGATCTTGACCTTTCTATACTGGACGAGCTGCCTAAAAACCGCAGGGAAATTATTACTAAAATTATCGGGCCCGGGAAACGGGAAGAAACATATCAATTCATCCGGGAAGGGGTGAAGCGGGGGGGACAGGCGTTTGTGATTTGCCCGAGAATAGAAGTCGGGGGTCAGGGATTGAAAATCGGAAAAATATCCCAACAGAAACTGCTTCTGGCCGACACCAAGACCGTGAAAGAGGAATATAAAAAACTATCCGAGAAAATTTTCCCGGATTTAAATGTGGGCATACTCCACGGAAAGATGCCCGCCAAAGGCGGGTCCGCCTCCGGCGGAAAATCAAAAGAGCAAACTATGAAAGAATTCAAAGAAGGTAAGATAGATATTCTCGTCTCCACGTCGGTGGTGGAAGTAGGGGTGGACATACCCAACGCCACCATCATGGTGATTGAGGGAGCGGAAAAGTTTGGGCTGGCCCAACTTCATCAATTTCGCGGTCGTGTGGGCAGAGGCGAACATCAATCTTACTGCTTCCTTTTTCCCACCGAGAATGGACTTGTAACCAAGCGGCTTAGGGCAGTGGTGGAGGCCAAGAACGGGTTTGAACTGGCAGAAAAAGATCTGGAAATCCGGGGGCCGGGAGACTTATTTGGCATACGCCAATGGGGAGTTCCGGACGTTGTATTGGCTGACATAAACAATGCCCGCCTGGTACGGGAAGTACGCGTTGCGGCCTTGGAGCTTATTAAAAAAGACCCTTCTTTGACCGGCTACCCCTTACTTTTGGAAGAACTCAAGCGCAGCCACACCCTTCATCTTGAATAAATCCCCCCACCTTCCCAGCGGGGTATTGGACCCCGCGGGAAGGATTTCTACGGCGCCCATTCACCCCCACAGCTTGCTGCGGGGTATTCTGGGAAGGTGAGGGGATAAAATTAAAACACGGCTCTGTGACAGCCGTGCTTCGGAAACTCAAAGTGTCCTAAACACTTTAGCAATACGGATAAGTGCCAGTTTAAGCACGTCTTTTTCAATGATAAGGGGCGGTGAAAAACGAATTACGTTCTCGTGCGCATCCTTGCAGAGAATCCGCTCCCCGCGCAAGGCGTCAACAAATCTGGCAGCTCCTCCTGCCTCGGGCCGCAATTCAATTCCCACCAAAAGACCCCTTCCACGCACCTCTTTTATGTAAGGACTATAGATATTTTTAAGCTCGGATATAAAAAATTCTCCAAGTTCGGCAGCGCGCTGCGGCAGGTTTTCCCGCACAAGCAAATGCATCTCTTCACGCGCCACGGCACAAGCCAGCGGATTTCCGCCAAAAGTGCTTCCGTGATCTCCGGGTTCAAAAACATCCATAAGTTCATTTATCCCTACTACTGCAGAAATTCCCAAGCCGCCACCCAAGCCCTTACCCAGAAGCATTGCGTCCGGAAAAGACCCGTCATGCATATAAGCAAACATCTTACCTGTTCTGCCCAAACCAGTTTGAACCTCGTCCAGAATCATCAAAACGTGGTGAGCATCGCATATTTGACGAACATCGTTTAAGTAGCCGTCCGGAGGAACCAAAATTCCACCCTCGCCCTGAATAGGCTCAACAATAATGGCTGCGGTGTTGGGGTTGATCGCTTCTTCAAAAGCTCTGGCATCACCAAATGGTATTTTTTTAAACCCGGGAACCGGCGGACCAAAAAGATCATAGTACTGGGGAACGGTTGAAGCGCTTATAGCCCCGATGGTCCGGCCATGGAAATTGTTTTTACAAACAACGATCTCGGCCTGATCTTTGGGAACTACTTTTTCTGTATAAACATCTTTTCTGGTGTAAGCCCATTTGCGCGCGAGCTTGACGGCGCTATCAAAGACCTCTGCCCCGCTGGTCATAAAAAGAACCTTGTCCATGCCCGTAAACTCGGCCAGTTCCTTAGCACAAAGAATTTTCTGCTCTTCCCAAAGACAATTCGCATTGGCCGTAAGTTTACCCGCCTGACGAATGATGGCTTTTAGGATTTGGGGATGAACATGCCCGGGTGCAAGAGCGGAGTAACAAGAAAGCAGATCAACAAAAACCCGATCTTCAACATCATAAAGCAGTACGCCTTGCCCCCGACTGACTACTAAGTCATCGGGCGGATCATAATTTCTGGGCAAATATTTATACGCTAACTCCACCAACTCTCTGATGGTTAAAGTGCGTTCACTCATGGGCCCGTACCATTGTTGTCAACAAACCGTAAAAAGCGTATCACAGGCTACAAAAAATTACAAATTTAAAAGGCGGTTGGACCGCCTTTTATGAACTAAACAATGAGCCGTTCCTTAAGAATTTTTTTAATTAGTTCTTCGGCCCTACGAAGCGCTTGTGTATTACTCCTGCCCGTGGGATCGTTATTAACTGCGGCAGGATCAAACGACATCAGTATTATGTGTGACCACGAATGTCCAAGGGGCGCAAGCAGACGATTGCGGCGCGCCTGCCTTAATACTTCCACCCGCCAAGCAGCACGAGTGGCCGGAGGATGTTTACGTGCTTCTGCAACTTCCTCGTCGGAAAAAAGCGTTTCCACGCGGCCCGAACGTACAAGCTGCGGCCAAATTCCCCAGTCGTCCAAAGCGGTTAATTGATGGTGCAGCATTAGTAAATACTCACTAAGTGAAATTTGCTTGCCGTGATGTTCTATCCTTACTTCATGGCAAGCATCCCACGAAGTGTTGTACTGGGCGAGCTTTTTTTCAAAAAGCAAGTATTTAAACCAGCATTCGGAAACACCGGCAAGGAGGGTTGGGTCCTGCCCCAAAAGCCGGAGAATTTCTTCAAACCGATACAGCACGTCCTGGTCTTCAGCAGTAAGAGAGAGTTTATCTGCGTTTTCCCAAATTAATTCCAGATACCGCCTTTGAACTTCAAGGGCCGTGAGGGTTATGGCCGAAGCAAAATGTATGGGGGTTTTAAGTGTCGGATCACACGCTAAAATATGAAAGTCGTTAAGAATTTCTCTGTACTGATATGTCTCAAACCTAGGAAAACAGCGCGGAAAGCAGTTGTTGGCTAGGAGCCGTAGAACCAAGCTGGTCATGCCAGCTTCTACGTAAGTAATGGTGTCAGAAAGCAAGGGATCGCCCTCAATAAGCTGCAGACGCTTCCATTGGGGTAAATCGTATGATTTGTAATCTGAAAAACGGCCTGTACAGATAAGTGGACGGCGAACCGTGGTTTCACTTGAAATAGTCCCCTGAATTGCCAGCGCCCGCGGAGAAAGAGTAAAAATAATTTCCTTATCGGAGTTTGGCCAAGAGTCCAAATTTTTAGGTCCGTACAAACGAGGAGCAATGCCGCCCTGTCCTGCCCAAACAACCTTGGTCACCAGAAACGGGCCAAGATAACTAAGCAAAAATTCGTTGGGAATACGTTGCGGTATGCGGAAATTACGGTGCAAACCCCACCAATTACCACGCCAATCGGTGCTAGCCTTTAAAAGGTGGTACGAACCCTGCGGCAGGGAAAATCGTTTGGGGTTTTGGCAAACTCTTAAAAATCGGCCTAGAATTTCAGCATCAGCGGCGCGGCTGTAAAGTGCGGCCTCACGCGCCCCACGGCATTCCGGCGTAGCTGCCTCCAAATGGTGATAAAAACCACGCCTCAACTCTTGAGATACACGCAGCGGATGATCAATATAAATGCGGCCGCCCATGGAATTTTCATAATCAAGAACGCGATGGTCTATTAAACATTCAGTGGCTTGTTTTAAAACAGTGCGGTAAGTCAGTTCGGGTAAGGACGTGCCGTCTTCGGGGGTAAAACTTATAGCAAATTCCTGCTCAAAACCAATAATAACGTCTTCGGGCAACATAAAACCACCCGGTTTTCAGGAACTAGTTATAGCATAGGAGTGTTTAGAAATTTTACAAGCTTTGGTGCTGATTACTCCGGGGATTGCGTAATTTTGGCGTCACCCAAAAACTCATGTATTTCCCCAGCATTAAACGAGTTTGCGCGTCAATCCCCGGAACAGAACCAAAAGTAATAATAGTCAGGGGAAGAAACGCCCACTGCAATATCATAGAAAGCCAAAGATACTTTTTTTTATGGGGCGGGCGGGGCGGAAGAAGAGAAGAAGAAATAATAGCAGAGGTTATAATACCAGCCATGGAAAGCGTCATTAAAAGTCTGGTAATACGCGGGAGATTATAAGAAAGAACTGTCACGTTAAATTTGGCGCCGCCAAGAATCAGGGGCAGCCAACCCAGAAGAAAAATAATCAGGGCGTTGGTCGCCCAAGACCAAAAACCCTCAAGTTGTACAAAAGACCAGTAAAGCTTTGGACGAAAAGAGATTTTTTTATTTTTTAGAAAACCAAACACAAGATACGGAAAATTTTCCACTCCCCAGCCCCAACGCCGCTGTTGTTTATATACATTTTTAACGGTCTCCCCCAATGTACGTCCGACGTTGGCATCCATGGAAACCGGATAAAAAAGCGGGACCGTCCTCCAGTCTCCGTCATAAAAAAGAAGCGACTGCCAAAAAATACGGGAGTCTTCGGATACAATGTTGGTTTGCCAATAGTTCATTTCAACCAAGGGCTTGAGCGGTATGGAATGCGAAGAAAACGTGGAAAGACGCTCGGCTCGCGCCTGCTGCATCATCTGCCAAAAAGTGCCGGAGGAGGCCACCACTCGCGAAAAAAAAGGCGCATCCCAAATGTTGTTATTATAAATAGGAATCGGCTGATAAGAGGAGCGAAGCGGATGCGCGGTTGTCAGATAATGATATGTTATTACCCCGAAATAATGCGGATAAATGCGTGTATCAATGTCAAAAGATGAAACTAAAACCTGCTCGTATTGAATTCCCAGACTATCAATAATTTTTTCTTTGGCCTCTCTTGCGGCCCATGTTTCGTTGGCCCCCTTCCCCGGAATTTCGCCCGCAATATCAGTCGGGTGCTCGCTTATTATAAATTTAAAAAAGGACCTGCTAAATTCCTGTCCAAGGCGACTGGCTATGAATCTTGCTTCCTCTCCGGCCCGCTCCTCTACGCCCAAGACTAAAATAATTTTATCTTTAGGGTAATGCGCCTGTTGGATCGCTTCCAGAGATCCGCGCACCACCCCATACGGCTCTTTATAAAAGGGTAAAATAACCAGATGGTAGATATCGCGCCAGTTTTCTACTTTAAGTTGCGGGTTGTAAGCCCTAATCTCCTCAAGTTTCGCCAACCAGTCCAATTTTAAATGCTGCTTCATCTTTTTGTAGCTGGCGCGGAGATGCCAAGATAGAAATATGGTTTTGAGAAGCCAGTAAGCGTCAAAAATAACAATAAAAAGGCTCGCCGCAGCCGGTGCGCGCCAGGAAATAAAAATAATACCGGCCAGGGTGGCCCAGAGCATTATGCCGGGAACTGTTTCCAAAAATCTAAAAAGGTAGTATCCGCGTGCTAACGAAACATCAGCGGCCCGTCCCAATCTAAAGTAATTTTTTTTCTCCATGGTACGTTTAGCGTTACATATTGAGTTATAAAAATCAAAAATGTCGGGAGTAAAACCCGACAAGATTGCGATTAAACGGCGGATAAACTCACCAAGCAGATCCTATCTCTCTCAAAAGGTCCTGCGGCCTTCCTTTTTCCAGCTCCCGTACCCGAAAAAGATAGGGGTTGGGATTTTGAATCGTCCTGAAAATCTTATAAGAGCCCGGCAATGAGACTTCGGCCTGACGAATAGTTATACCTTCCCAGCCGCACCCCTGCAGTGCTAAATTCTGTTTAACCCCCTCTGTCTCTATCCAGCGGAAAATTTTTTCACGCCAGGCGGCTCTGGTATAGGGCGGAGGGTTATCAGCAGCGCGCTCTATTTCCTCCTTTTTAAACAACCGCTTAACTTTTTCCTGCTCCAGCAAAATACCGTAAGAACTTTTGTCAGTCTCTACATTGGCATACTCCACTAAAAGGTGTAAAAGATAATCTATAAGTTTAGCGCGGCCCCTACGGGTTTCCAAAGGAATATCGCGGGGTATATTTTTTTCTCCGGCGTTACGATAATAAGACGGCAGAGGGGCAATAAGTTGCTCAACTTCAAGGCCGAGTCGGGCCAAAAGCGGAGTTATACAATAGTAAAGTATGGCTGCCCAATCAAGGATCTGGGCAAGATAGGCAAGATCCCAACGGTCTAGAGCGTCAATCACTTTTTCCCAAAGCTCAAGCGCCATGCGTCGCTCCGGAGTAAGTTCCCCCCGTCCCTCATCTATATAGCGGTGCACCTCACCTATATAGAAGCGCTGAAAATCAAGGGCGTTCCATTTTTCCCCACCAGCCAAAAAAACGACTTTTTTTGACTTTATGTCAGCGTTGAAAAAGGTCGCCCTTTCTGCAACACTATTCAATCTTCCATCTCTAATTAAAGGGAGAATCGGCAGAAATTCGTTCTCTTCAAGCAGCATAAGCATTAGATCAAAGGTGCCATATTTTAAAAAGAGCTGCCATTCAGACATATTGGAGTTTCCGGAAATGTCATGGAGTCTCCGCCAGCAGTCTTTATCCGCATGGGGCTCGTCTCTGGTATTAATAAAAGCCCTGTCTATCCCGGTAGTATCCGGGCCGTCATATTTAGTCATTAGGTTAGCGCGCTGCGAAAGGTAAAACCGTACCCATCCTCCGGCAAGTGGTTCAACCCACCCATTGCCAATAATACAGGGGCGGGTCATAAGAAACGGTACGAGGTGTCTTCGTAAAACTTCGTAGCCAATACGCCGCGGGATCAAATAATTAGCGTGGTGACCCCATGTTTCCAGAAACCCAGACGCATTGAAGTACTCACAGTTGCGGTTACCCTTGTAAAAATGCACTTTCGGATATTGCGGTTTAAGCGTGCGGAAAAGACGCACGCCGTCAGCCACCATCTCCATGCCGGCAACTTCGTGCAGAACCGCTTCTCTGGTGCCTCTACACTCCGGGCTTGCATACTCAAGGTGGTTATTACGTTCACTATAGCATTGTCCCTGATTGGGAAGCACAAAACGACCGCAGGTAAAACTGCGAACCGATTCAATATCCAGGGCTCCTCTTATGATACAGGCATGGATTATACGCGATAGAACTTCACGAAGAAAAGCATTGGTGTAATATCCCGATGGCCCGATGACGCGTGTCCCGAGTTCCAGCTCCAGGCCGATGATACGGTGCTTTATACGTTTGGGTCCGCCTCTATTGTTGACCTGACCCATAGGACCGCACTCCGCCTTGCTTATCAAAGTACATAACCATAGTAACAAAATATAAATAAAGCGCCAGAGCTCTGCTCTGGCTTTTGGGGCTTACTAAGACCTCTTGTACAATAACCCTTCGTAACGAAAGTTATTATGCAAAAGTCTTTACTCGCCACCTCTTTGTACGTAACTTCTTACAAACTCCTCCGCGTTTCCTTCCAACGTTGCATCAATATCTTCCAGAAGTTTATCCATATCTTCTTTTAGCTTCTTGCTTTTTTTCTCAGCGGCCTGACTGACTTTTTCTTCTTCGCTTTCTGGCTTGTCCTTTACTTTTTCTGCGTTCTTTTGCTCTTCCGCCACTTCTGCCTCCCTTTGGTGGCCCTTATTGAAGTTTAACACAGCGCCGTAAATAATGCAATCCGATATCCAATAGATTTAGGACCCAAACCAATCATCATCTTCGTCAAATGGCTGCTGCGGGACAAAATCGCCGGAGTATACTGGTTGTTCCGGTGGACGAGGAGGATGACGAACCAGCTTCTCGTAGAGAGCCTTGCTCCATTTTTTATGGGTGTCCTCCCTCTCCTCATCGGTCTCAACCCTAAGACCGTGGTCCGGATACGGCTTGACGTCTTCACCCTTACCAAGAGTTTTTCTTGTACTCCACATGTCCTCGCAACGCACCACCTCAACAAAGGGGTGGACTCTTACGACATCAACAAATTCCACAAAAGGCAGGGAAAGAGATCTAGTCCAAAATTCTTCGTTCCAGAGCTCGGTTGGGTCGCCCAGAGACAGGGAATAAATTTTCTTCTCATGCCTAAACGTAATCCTATGCCAGAAGTCCGAAGAAATGACTAACTCCGGATACCCTTTAATAATTTCCAAAACAATCTTGGAGCGGGTGGGCGGAGGTCCGTCCATGGCCTGCTTAATCTCTTCGTCCGTAGTGATACGATAACTGTTTGGGTAAATTTTGGTGTAAAAAATTCCGCTTTCGTGATTGTTATCGTGGTATTCACAATCCAGCCTCATGGCCAAATCGTCCTGCCACGTTTTTCCTTTTTTCACCAGAGCAGCTTCAATAAAATTCAGCTTGGTTACCCAGTCCAGCTTACCGTGAAGGCTAACCCGCCAATCTGACCTACCAAAGGCGTCCAAAACAGAGGCAAATTCTGCCACCACCCGCTTTAATATCTGATTTTCGGGGTGATATGCCTCTACGTAGTTGCCAAAAAGGTCGCAGTAGTCACGCAAACAGTCCAGCGCCAGACGCGAACCCTTATGGTTAATAAGCCAGACACGTTTTTTAAGGCTGGTATCCCAGGAGATTTCGTGGAAGGCACCAACCGGATGGCCGATTTCAAAACGATGGTCCAAAACTCCGTCCTCCATCATCATGTAAAGAATGGCTGTCAGTCCTGCTTTCATGAATTCCGGAAGCTCCAACATATTGGAGTCGCCCGGGATTACGTGTCCACGTCGGAAGTTTTTTTCTTCGCCGTAAACAACGTTGCGGGTGTTATGAATAGGCCGGTTGTAGGAGGTTTCTATGTTGGCAACTGCGCTGAAAAAATCGGCCCGCTGGGAAATCTGAAAATCCACATCTACAATATCACTTCCCCGATGGGACCCGGCCCCTAAACAGTCGCCTCCCACCTTTCCGGCGCCTATTACAATAGTCCGCATGACAAACCAAGGAACGTCCTTGCGTATTAAATCATCCTCGCTAACACGGCGCGAAATTGTATAATTTTCATGGCAGGCCCAAGAGCTTCTTGGAACCCTCTCCCCCCTTTTTCTACTTCTGGCACGATGCCAATCATCGTCTCCGGCGGTATTGTTTCTAAACACCCTGAAATTCCGCCCTGCCGCCTCATGTAATTTGCGCAATCTGTCGATCCAGCGGTAACAGGCCCTGTTCCAAATAACCAGCATGCGCGGATCGCTACAGATAGCTGTAGAAATTTCAGTATGGGGACCGATGTCTACATAAAGACGCGCGCCATTGGGAAGCAGTATGTTCAAAAATTTCTGCCACATTTGTCTTTGAAAGAAGCTGTGGGGGTTGAGGGTCGAAACCTCTACTTTGCGCAATCTCTCAGTCGGATCCCAAGAAAATATTCCTTGGGCTCCCAAAACCCATTCCGGCTCAATGCTTTCTACAAAAGCAAAACCACCCGAGTAGGCAGCGGGGGAACCAGCATGCATTACTCCAAGTTCTGTTTCTATCCCGCACATCTTGGGAGTGGCTCTAGATTCGGGCATCATCTTATCCTTTTCAAGGCGCTTTCCCAAGTGTAACCACAGCCGAAAGAAAAATCCACCCTAGGGGGTGGATCAATTGATTTTACAGATACTGACCGCCGCTAATGGTTTCGGTCGTACGGCTCGCTTCTTTCTTTTTCTTCCGCCCAAGGTTGGGGGTGACCCCAACAATACGCTCCCGTCTACCCTGCATAGCAAGCCACATTTGGGCATCGTCCAGAGTATTGGGTAACTCTTCATTCTCATCCATTTCATCAGATACGGCCACGCAGAAATCTAAGGCCGTGAGACCAAACTCCCCGCCGCTGACAGCACGCTTAACAACATGTTTCTTGGCGCGCTCCACTATACTTTTAATCATCGCGCCAGACACCAAGTCTTTAAGGTAAATAGGAAGCTTTGCCCCATCATGCAAAACTACATCCATAAGTTTATTGTCTGCTTTAATTAGCGCTCCTGACGCATCCCGATATTGATAAGGCTCTTCGTTGGTGGCCCAGAGCCGCTTCACGGCCTCGGTAATAATATGTTCAATTATCAACTCTGGCTTGCCGCCCCACTCCTGATAGCTGGGAGAAAACTTGGGGTGTTTGGGATTTTGATATTTAGGATGAAGAGGAAGATTTTTTGTGACGTAAATGGAAAAAATTTCCTTGGCGCCATCCTGATCCGGGCGATCAATCCTTATCTTGATGTCAACGCGTCCCGGACGAAGCACGGCTGGGTCAATCAAGTCATGACGGTTGGAGGCAAGAATAATAATAACATTAGCAAGCGTTTCTATACCGTCCAGCATCACTAAAAATTGCGGCACAATTGTAGTTTCAATGTCTGAAGAAATCCCCCTACCTCGGGTGCGCAGTACCGACTCTGCCTCATCCAAAAAAATAATAACCGGGTGGTCCTCGCTTGCCTTTTCTTTGGCCCGCTGGAAGATCTCACGAATTTTGCGCTCAGTCTCGCCAACGTACTTATTTAGAATTTCCGGGCCCTTGATGTTTATAAAATATCCCTTGATGCTCTTTCCCAGTTTATTAGCAAGGCGGCTAGCCAGCCCATTGGCCACGGCCTTGGCAATTAGGGTTTTCCCGCAACCCGGAGGGCCATAAAGCATAATTCCCTTGGAAAGCTCCATTTCAAGTCTCCGGAAAAGGTCCGGGTAAAGATACGGAAGCTCAATAGCGTCGCGGATCTTACTAATCTGTGTTCCCAGTCCTCCGATCTTTTCATAAGTAACGCCCGGGACTTCTTCCAACAGCAGTTCGCTGATTTCATGCTTGGGCAGAGCCGCGATGCCGCCCAGAAACATACCACTGCCCGCCTGCGGCAGAAGCCATTTATCCCCCACGCGCATACTCTGCATTATTTCTGCGGGCCAAGTCTTGGGAATCAGGGCAATGTGTTTTTCATCAAGCCTGGTTACGAATCTAACCCGGTGCTCGTCCAAAATCTCATCAATAGTAACTTCTTCTCCGGCCATAGTCAGTACGTCCTGAAGCTCGTCAGAGGCAACGGCTACAATATTGGAATGCTCATTCATCATTACAAATCTGCCGCGCACCAGTTTTTCTTTTTCCTGATTAAAAACTTTGTCGGTTATATGCACCCGCAAAAGACGCGCACCCACATAAACCCAGAAGGTTTCTTTTTCTTCCCTGTGTAGATGTCCCTCATCGTCTCTTTGTTCGGACACCTCTTTACCGCCATAAATTAGTACTGCGGCAATGCCATGAGGCGGAGAGGTCAGGGCATTTAATTCTCTGCTCATCTCTATAGCTTCCTGACGAAGCTCCGTCAGGGCCCGCACTAGACCGCTATTCATCTCCCGCACTCGTTCCGCAAATGCCTCCAAATCATAAATTACGCTGTCCACGCGAGCCCTAAGCTCTTCAACCCTTGGACGACTCAGGACAGTATTATCTTCAAGCACCCTACGAACTCCAAAAAGATTAGAGCGAGCTTTTTCAAAAAGGGATTCAAAATTGCGAGACGGATCGCGATCCTTGTTCATATAATCCCCTTTTCAAGGTACCTTATCTATCCTATACCACCCTGAAGAAATAGCGTCAAGCTAAAAAACTTGACTTTGTTGCAGAAAAATGATATTATAATAATATGCGACTTGCGTTTTGTCTTATCAAAAGGGGGGCGTTCGGTGGGGCGGACGTATCGAGGGCCCAATCGGGAGCTTAAACTTTCAAAAAAAGGAAGACGTCGGTGGCAACCACTGACGGGTGGAAGAAAACAAGTAGTAATCGGACGGGCGCTGGAAGCCGACGTAACTTCTGTACTTGAAACTCTTCGTGTTTCCGGGGCCATTGACTCGTATCTATACCACGAACCACACAGTGAAAAGGACCAACAGGGTATTGATTTTACGGTTGTTCGTGGACAAAGTACCATTGAGTTCAATGTAACCTGTTCTTACCGAGCTTGGCGGAAAAGAGTTGTTAAGACAGGATGCCCTACAATACTTTATTTCTCTGACGAAGTGACGGCTGACCAAATCGCCGAACGTATTCTGGAACTTTTTATTCCTCCGAACGTCTGTACATAAAACCAGCCGCATTCAAAAGCCCAGCGGGCTTTCCCATGTAGGAAAGCCCGCTCACTATTTTAAACTATTTTGAGTCCTAACTCTTGCGAATAAATCCCCCTCCTTCCCAGCAGGGTATTGGACCCCGCGGTAAGGTGGGGGGATAAAAATGGGTGCGCTTGGATTTGAACCAAGGACCTACGGATTATATCTTCGCTTCGCTCGATATAAACGGTTCGCTCGGACAAAATGAAAGATTGCTTTCATTTTCTCCTCGCTGCCGTTTATAAGACGCAAGCTCTAACTTCATCCCCCACCTATTTTGGACAAGATAAAAAATGCGTGTGCCAGGGATCGAACCTGGGACATCCACTTTATAAGAGTGGCGCTCTACCACTGAGCTACACACGCAAAGTCCAAAATAGGTGGGGGGACAAGCCGAGCTACGCACCCGAAATATTATCATTGATTACTTTTATACTCATCATAATTTTTTCGAACCAGCCGATATCTGCGGTTACCCTTTTATCAATTGCTCAAACTCTTCTCTTTCAATCGTTTCTTTCTCCATCAAAACCTTGGCAATTTCATCCAGCTTGTCCCGCCTGCTAGTCAAAATTTTCCCGGCAGAATCAAAAGCGCCATCCATCAACTTTTTAACTTCCCTATCAATCAATTGCGCTGTTTCTTCGGAATAATTTTTTTCGGTGGTAAGCTCGCGTCCCAAAAACACAAGTTCCTCCCGCTCGCCTAAAGCAATTGGTCCGATTTTCTCGGACATCCCAAAACGCGTAACCAAGTTTCTGGCCAAAGCCGTTGCTTTTTTTAAGTCATCCGCGGCGCCGGTGGTAATTTCGTTAAAAACAACTTTTTCCGAAGCATAACCCCCTAGAGACACGGCCAGCTCGTCCAGAAAGTGCGAGCGCGAAAAAATATGACGATCTTCTATGGGAAGTTTTAAGGTATAACCAGCAGCCCGACCCCGCGCCACAATGGAAACTTTGTGCACCGGATCGGCGTGCGGAAGCGAGGCTGCAACCAAAGCGTGTCCGGCCTCATGATAGGCCGAGATTTTTTTCTCCTCGGGTGTCAAGATGTGACTTTTTCGCTCCGGCCCAAGCATTACTTTTTCAATGGAATTTATTAAATCCGCCTGTATGACTTTTTTTCGGTTGTTGCGCGCAGCAAGTATTGCTCCCTCATTAACAAGATTGGCCAAGTCAGCGCCGGAAAACCCCGGAGTGCGCTCGGCAATTCTTCGCAGCGCCACATCCTCATCCAGAGGTTTATTTTTGGTATGAATTTTAAGAATGGCCTCCCGTTCGTTAAGGTCGGGGAGATCAAGTACCACTCTGCGGTCAAATCTGCCCGGGCGCAAAAGCGCCGGATCCAAAACATCGGGACGGTTGGTTGCGGCCATCACAATTACGCGATCACTGGTCTCCATCCCGTCCATTTCCACCAAAAGCTGATTTAGGGTTTGTTCCCGCTCATCGTGCCCTCCGCCCAGCCCGGCTCCGCGAATACGGCCCACCGCATCCAGCTCATCCACAAAAATAATGGCGGGCGCGGATTTTTTGGCAAGGCGAAATAAATCCCGTACGCGCGAGGCGCCCACCCCCACAAACATTTCAATAAACTCCGAGGCAGACATGTGGAAAAAAGGCACGCCCGCTTCTCCGGCGACGGCCTTGGCTAAAAGCGTTTTTCCTGAACCCGGAGGCCCCATTAAAAGCACGCCCTTGGGAATTTTGGCGCCGATATCCAAAAACTTTTTTGGGTTTTTCAAAAAATCTACAATCTCTTTCAATTCTTCCTTGGCTTCTTTTACTCCGGCGACATCCTTGAAAGTTACGCGGTCTTTTTGATTATCGGGCGTAATAAGCCGCGCGCGCGACTGCCCAAAAGTAAAAGCCTGCATGGATCCACGCTGGACTTGGCGGGCGGTGAACCAAAAAAAGAAAGCAATCAAAAGAACCGGCCCCACAATCGGAAGAACAATTCCCAAAAGAATGTCGCTGAAGCCGCCGCTTTTTACCCTAACCGTAACATCGCGAAGTTTTTCTGAATCCACCCCATAATTTTTCAGGGTCTCGGAAAGTCCGGCCTCAATTTCTTTTTGGGCGCGGGCCTCTTGGCCATCTTTTAATTTTATCTCCAAAGCAGAGTCAACAACCGTGATTTCCTTAACTTCTCCGGAGTTGATTTTGGAAACAACCTCGCTTAGCGAAAGTTCGGCTTTCTGCTGAAACCTGCCGGCCACAAAAGAATAAACAGATGAGAGAGCCATAAGAATAATCAGAACCCAAAGAAAATTTTTTGAAAAATTCTTCATAACGGCTTCATTATACACAAAATTATCAATTTTGAAAACCCTACCTATATGAAGCTCCACGGGCAAGCCCGTGGTATCCACGGATTACGGTCAAGCCTGCGGGGCTTGCCCGTGGAGCGGAATCCCGCTCCAGAAAACCCATTCATCCACTGGTAAACCCGTGGTTTTCTGGGGCGTGGATAAAAAAACCCGGGAAAGGAGCTTGGAAGCTCCCTCCCCGGGTACTGCCTTTGAGGACGGGGTTTAGCCCTCGTCCTCGGGGTCGGCGGGCGCCTCTCCGGGGGCACCCTCCAACCACTGACGGGTCTTCTCCTGCTTGGCCGCCTCGGCCTCCTTCGCCCTCACGCTCCGGGCAATGCCCGAAACGCGACGGAGAAACTGACCGAGAGGAGCCGTGAGGCCCCTGTAACTCTCTCCCTCAGTGTGCCACTCGTAGCACGCCTCGGGAAAGAGTTCCTTCCCCGTCTGGTTCGCCTCGAGAACCATGATCTGATCCTCGTAGCGCTCCTCGCCGGTTTCGGGATCGGTGCCCTTGACCGCCTTCCTTTCCACCAGGATCCCCGCGTGGCGGAAGTCCCTGGTGGCTCGGCGGGTGTAGGCCTTGCCCTCCACCGTCTCCCTCACCTCCAAGGTGAAGAGCCGAAGGGAGATGTAGGCGATCCCGGGCTTGTGGTCCAGGGTGAACCCCTGCCAGTCCACGTTGGCCTTGGCCGCGATCTTGTCGGCCTCGGCCTTTTTCGCGACCACCTCCTGGTGTCCCACGAAGGCCCGACGCATGGCCACGTGGAACGTGGACATGCGCTTGCGGGCCGCTTCCGGGGTGGACCGGAAGACGTGGGGCGGGAGGTTGAACCTCTCCTCCATGATGGAGGAGAGCAGGATTCCGGTCTTCGTGGTGACCACGTCGGCCAACCAGTTACGAAAGCCGGGATTCCTGCTGTTGGCGCCCACCGCCGTGATGCGCGTGGGCTTCCCCTCGGCCACATCCAGCCGGACCTTGATCTTCCCGCCGGCGGCGGGAAGGACCTTCACCTCGCCGGTTTCGCGGTCCCGGAATGTCCGGGTGCCGCTGGGCACGTTCACCACGTAAACGTAGTTCCCGTGCTCACCGGGGAGACTTGCGAGAAGATCTTCCCAGTTGCGGGAGGCGTTTAGCAGAAACGCCTCCTCCATGGCGTCAGCTCGCTCCGCGCTTGCGGCGCGGCTGACTGCGTCCAGCTCCGCCAGGCCGCTGAACACGGACTGGACCACCCCCCTCATCTCGTGGGGGTATTCTGCTGGAAGAAGAACCTTCTTGTTGCCCTGGTAAACGTACCGGACTTCTCCGATACGCTCACCACCTTCCTTCACCGACTTCTGCGGGAAGTCCAGCTCCCGCAGGAGCTCCAAGCCAATGAAGTAGGGTACCACCTCTCGGAGGGTTGCCCCTCCGTATTGGGTGGCCATCCTGACGTACGCGGCGGCGTAGTGCCACCGCGCCAGAGGCCTGACGTTGGGATCCTGGACGTTGACAACCTGTTCGTCCAGGAGCTTCTGGGTCTGGGTCGCGATCGGCGTCCCGGGCATGCTGAAGATGACCCCAAGACCGTCCTCGCAGGCCTTGGGCACGGCCGCGAGGTATATCGCTACCTGGGCGGTCCGCTTGGTGGCCGCATCGGTCTCCGCTGTCAGATCCCCGACCCCCTTGATCTTGGTCAGATCGGGGAGGCTGGGACCAGCCAGCTTGCCCGTCATGGCATCGCCAAGACCGGGCAGGCCCCCTGATACAAACGTTCCCTTCTTACTCATCACTCCTCCTTGCCCAGCCTTATTTGGCTGGGACTTGTTGAGTTGAGGTTTCTCGTCTTGCTCGCCTTAGCCGCAGAAAACGTTTTGGTGTTTGATTTTATTTATCCTTTAAACACCTCCCTTTTAGATTCAAAGACCATACCTGAATCCAAAATACTACCGATTCAGGCGCTTATCCTAATATATAGTTTAGCAAAAAAAAGCGGCCTTGTCAAGAGCCCATGGGCTCGTTGAACAAGGCCTAATTTATTTTCGCTACTGCAAGCTCTCGGGAACCTCGGCCGAAGAAACTACTTTTGAAGAAACAAGTACCCCTTCAGTGATTTCTTCTGCTTCAATTTTCAGAAAAACAGGCATTCTTTGCTCAATCCTTACAAAAACAGGGACAAACTCTGACGTCTTGCTACAGAAATCCAGGGCAACGTAGGTCGGATTCCCCTTGTCTCCACGCTTCCAACAGGAGAAACCAAAGGGTTTCTCCTCTCCCTCACGCGCCAGCATCATGTCTAACCGGCCACGTTGGGGATCTCGGTTGTCCATTTTTCTCCTGAACACCAGGCGCCGCAAAAGTTTACTTTCCTCGGTGAAACGCGGTACGAAAATGAGTCTTCCACCCACATCCGGTCCTATTTCGTAAGCAGGATGGTAGTAGCGCGCCACCCTATCATCGTGATAATCCATGGGTGGGATTGACGCCGGGACCGAAACTAGGGGATTCGGCTGTGGGACCACGTCTTTGGGAAAGGTTGTTTCCAGCGCTACCTTAAGGTCGGGGCCAAAAATCTCTCCTGGGAACTTAAGCCAGATCAGTTTGGGTGGCATCGGACGGCCCCTACTTCCTTCGTTCCCGTGTTGCCATCAAATGCAAACCGCGCATGGCCACAACAAGCTGAAGAGAGTTAATGCGGTCAGTGATGTACAGAATAGAACCATTCATAATAGTAACCAACCTGCGCAAAAACTTATCAATCAGATGCGAATACTTTGCACCTATCTTCTCACACTCCTCCATCAGGATCTGGCAGATAGTCAGTGCCCGACGACTCATAGCCAGAAGTTCATCACATCTATCCGGATTATCTTCCCACTTCTCTTGGGCAAGATAGGTCCTAAGACCCTTACTAATCTCGCCCACAGCTTCAACCAAAGCCATAACCCACGATCCGGTCAACTCCTCGCAACCAAACGTATCTTGTGGACGCTCCCCCAACTTAATAGCCATAATTGACGCCAAAGAGGGCTTGTAGCTGCCAAAAAAAATGTATCCAGCTGCCTGCTCATAAATCAACGCTTCGATCGCCTCTTTAAGTGCCCGAAATCTAATAGCCGAAGAACGACCCAGTCTACGCAATCTAAAAATCCTTGCACAGTTGGTGATCAACCCTTCATGGACAGTTTGAACATCATCCCTACCTGCCCCGGAATTACAAAACTGGATAAGTTGCTTTGCCAAAGACCTGATAACATTGTCGAGTTCGTAAGCCAACTCTATCTGTTGCTTTTGGCTAGAAAAAACATCCTCGGCACGAACTCCAAAGTAAGCTAAGTCTTCTTGCAAGGCAATTATTATATCTTCAAGGCTGATTTCTTCACCTTCTAGTTCGGGCGCACCAACACCCTTCATTTGATCCATTGACATTACCTACCTCCTCTTTCTATAGAGGTTTCGCCTCTATAGTCCACGGTGGTTGAGCCGCAGTTTCAAAGAACTGCTGAAAAGACGCAAACTAGCCCTTAAAAAGGCGGTGTTTATGGCCTTTCAGCAATACCCTTTTTCTATAATACCATAATACGTGAACTTAAGTCAAGTTGACAGTATTGAAGAAAATTAGTATACTTCAAAGTAAGGAGGGTTCCTAATGAACCTTGAAAAGGGTGAACCTAACACACCCGATAAAGATAAACCGCCCAATATTACGGCCCAAGCGGTCCTCTACCACCCCACGGCTCCAACTACCATATGGATGATACATGACTTAGGAGATCGGGAACTTTCATGTAATCCGGAAATTCTTGAATTTTACGGCCACACCCGAAAACCGCCCGGCCTTGCCAATCCCGGCGGCGGACTGGAAAGAGGAGAAACCGTAATACAGGGAATCCGTCGCGAGATACAAGGAGAAACCGGATTTTTGGATTTTGAAATCGTGCCACTTGATTCCACCCGGCTTGACCTTTTGCGATACAGACATAAAGGCGGACACCAAGTTTTAATGCTGGAGGCGCATCTACGCTCTCTTCAACAGGGCAAAATACTTGAGCCGGAAGAAACAGATGGCGGCTGGTGGTTTGACCTTGCTGAGTCTCTGATTAGTCAGCTGATGGAATGTCCGGAAAAATTTAGTAAGGACCTATTCTATTGGTCGCATATTCGCAGATTACTGCTGGCCGTGAGCCAGCGTGATAGGCAACTTCGTTACGACGGATCTGCTGGGGCCTGTATCGGTCATCTTGTGCATCCTTCGGGGCGATTGGTTTTCCAGGTGGGCGTAGGTGATACGCGTTTTCCCAAGGCAGGGTTTAGAATTCCGTCGCAAACCAAAAAACCCAAAAAAGATTGGTATGATTTTCTGCGCTGGCTTATAGAAAATAAAATTGTAGACCCCGACCCTGATGTTGTATACCAATTTTTCACGGAAGATATCATCATGGCCAAAAATGCTGAAGAGTTAATAGAGGGAACTGCCGCTTCCATAGAACTTAAACTAAAAAGTGTGGAGGAAACAAATCCCGAGAAAGGCACAAAAGAAGAGACTGATGCTGGCGACAACGAAGAAGAGCCTGACATCTTGCGGTGGCAGGACGCAATTATAGAGGCTCGGGACTTTGCTAGAACTTGTGCGGAAGAGGACGAGCGGTGGAAAAAATGGGCAGAAGCAAATGCCCGATCCGACTAACCGACCCCGGGGCCTTTCCTGTGAAGGGCCCCAACGTCTTGACCCAAAACCTACGGGCACTATAATGCCCGTAGGTTGCTCCAAGTCTCAAAGGAGCAAGGAGGAAAAACGCATGAAACGAACGACCGTTCTGGTTGCGACACTCCTGCTTGTTTTGGTGTTTGGAACTTCTTCGGCCTTGGCCAGCGTAGACATTGGCGGATCTCCCGGTATCTCTGGTAATCCTGAATTTTGTAATCGTGATCTTTCTACTTATAGCTACGAGGCGTGTCTGGCTTCCCTTGCCACCAATATGGGGCATGAACTAAAGGCGCTGAGGAAGCAAGTGGCAAGGGAAAAAGGAAAACTGGCTAGAGCGCAAAGACGGTATAAGGCTGAAGTGACAAAGAACCATGAACTTGTCAAAAGCGTGGCTAACCTAGAGGAAATGCTTAATACAGCCAAAGCTAAGCTCGCCACCGCCAAAACTCAACTTGGCAACGAGAAAGTAACAAATACTTCGCTGCGCGGAAAACTAGATACGGCCGCCAAAACAAACAGCGGTCTATACAGCGAGAATACACAGTTGAGGATTTTTGCCGGTTTCCTAATTTTGGTGGGCTTTGTTGTAGGGGGATTCTTTGCCGTTAAAGGACTCGGAGTGCGAAAGGCCGGCATGGGATCCGGAGAAAAGCCCCAAACCGAGAGACCAGCGTGGGACCTAAACCCCGCACCCCCTGCTACCGAGACTCATACGAACGTAATTAGATATCAGGGACTGGAAATATCTATTGAAAACAAAACTATAGTAGTAAGGGGTAGTAACCCGGACGCGGTGTTAAAGGTTGGCTTTGCTTGTCCGGAATGCCCCAAACATGGCCTTACGGCCGTAGGGGCTGGCAAATGGCGTGAGCATATAGCAAAATCGCACCAGGAACTTCTGGCCACACCTGCGCCGGCACCAACCACGGCACGAACCCTGATAGGAGTTCAGGACACAGCATAAAAAAACTTCAATCTACAGTAATCCCTTCGGTCTGCGCGGACGGCTCCTGATAAACTTGGGAGACCGGAAGCAAAGGCGTCCCGACTGGTCGGGGTCTGTGACGCAGAGAGGCTCCGGCCAACCGGAGAACTCAAAGCAACACAGTTCCTCGCGTCAGCGGGGAAGGGAAAGAAACAGTGGCGCCCCAAGCGCCACTTTATGATTACCATTACCTTATATACCAAAATCAGTTTGGAACAGGGGGAGTTTCGTTTTTTTCTTCCTTCAACACCCCAAGAGACATCCTGTGTTCTTGAGGATCAATCAATAAAATCTTAAACTGGTATTCTTTACCAAGTTCCAGCTCCGATCTCATTTTTATTTCTGTGCCAAACTCGGATATGTGAACTAAACCCTGAATTCCTGACTCCAGCTGGGCAAAAGACCCAAAGGGGTTAAATTTGGTTACGCGGGCGCGAACCAAATCTCCTTTTTTATACTTTTCAGCTATTTTCACCCAAGGATCTTCTTTAAGCTGTTTTAAAGAAAGCGATACTTTATCCCCCTGAATGTCAATAATTTTTGCGCTGACCCTCTCCCCGAGTTTCAAAAACTCGCGCGGGTCTTCAACCAAAGACCAGTCAATTTCCGATACGTGAATCAGGCCCTCAAGTCCGGCCCCTTCGTCAAACCGCATAAACGCACCGAAGTCAACAACCCCCGTTATTTCTCCTTCAACCACGTCTCCGATTTTATACTTAGCCAGGGCCGAACGCGTCCCTTCCAGGTCGCGACCGCGCTCGGTGAAAATTAACTTGTCTTCCGCCGGACTCAAATCAAGTATTTTTACCGTAAGCTTCTGGCCCACCAACTTTTGCAGTTCCTGAAAGATCCTCTCTTTGTCTCCGCCTTCTACCCGGGGGTAATTTTTTGCGGAAAGCTGGGAGGCGGGAAGAAACCCCTTTACGCCGCGGGCCTCAAGTATGAGTCCTCCCTTATTGGCTTCCTGAACAGGCAGTTCTAAAACCTCTCCCTGCTCCAGCATTTTTTTAAGATCGCTCCAGTTCTTCTCTGTCCCAGCCTCCTTCAGAGAAAGCTCAACATAGCCGTCTTCATTATCCGGATCAACTACTTTGACGCTTACTATATCGCCGGGTTTTAAATTTTTTATAATATCCTGCGCCGCATAATACTCGCGTCCGTACACAATGCCGCTACCCTGAAAACCAATATCAATAAATAATCTGTTAGTCCGCCTTTCAATCACCGCCCCTTCTATAATATCGCCAGCCTTAAAAAGCCTGCTCCCCCCCACGGTTTTCAAAAGTAATTCCATGGGGTGTTTGCCGTGTAAAGACGTATCGGCGCTGGTTTTGTTATTATTTCCAGTTATCTCTACCATCTTGGTGAGTATACGGGATAAAACTTTACCTAGCAAGAGACGCTTCTCTGGCAGAAAAAATTATGCTACACTTAAAGAATGGTTATCACTTGGCTGGGACACTCGTGTTTTAAAATCCAATCAGGAGAATTTGTTATTGTTACTGATCCCTTTTCTAAAGACATAGGCCTTACCCCGCCCCGTTTCCGGGCGGATATTGTCCTCTCCACCCACGGACATTATGATCACTCCAACACCGAAGCCCTTACGGGGGATCCTTTTATTATCAGCGGACCGGGCGAATACGAAGCAAGGGGTGTATACATCCACGGCTTGACAACATTTCACGATAAAAATCAAGGTAAGGAGCGCGGCACCAACACGATTTATAAAATTTTGGTTGAGGGCATAAACTTGGTGCACTTGGGCGACTTTGGAGAAAAAGAGTTAAGAAGCACCACCCTTGAAGAAATTGGCGACGCCGATATCCTCATAGTGCCGGTAGGCGGAAAATACACCATAGACGCGGAGGAAGCGGCCAAGGCGGTAAAACAAATAGAGCCTAAACTGGTAATACCCATGCATTACAAAATTCCGGGCCTGAAAATTACACTTGAAGGCGTGGACGCTTTTTTAAAAGAGCTGGGTGCGGGAAAAATAGAAGCGCAGGAAAAGCTGGTAATCAAAAAGAAGGACCTGGGTGAGGGGGAAAAAACCAAAGTAGTTTTAATGAAGCCGGCCTGACCAAAACCAGCCTCCGGAAAACGCGGGTCTCACAAATCCCTAAAAAATGAAACCGCTTATTAAGTTTTTAGATGCGATACGGCGCCTTCCGGAAGAAGTAAGACGCGCCCTGGCCATAACCAGCACTGTGGCTGCAGCGCTCATAATTTTTTGGGCGTGGCGCGCAGCCGTAGTATCGCGCCTGGAAAGACCCGAAGAATTTAGAATGGTTAGGGAAACACCGATTTCTACAGAAAAAAATGTTTCATCAGAACCCGATGTCCTCGCACCCTCTGCCGGACTCGTAGAAACATTTCAGTCTCTAGAAAAATTTATTGTGCCTAAGCAGGGGACCGACCAGAAAAGCATGGGGTCAAAAAGAAACATTCTTGCTAGTATCAGCAGCGGACTAGAAAAAGCGTGGAGGTATGTTTATGATCCGCTAAAATAAATGAACATAGGCAGAATTCAACAAAGAGAAATAGTGGAGGAGATGCGCGAGTCGTACCTTGACTACGCCATGTCGGTCATTGTTGCTCGCGCGCTTCCCGACGTAAGAGACGGCCTGAAACCAGTGCACCGCCGGATTTTGTATTCAATGCATGAACTTGGCCTGACGCATTCAGCAAAAACAAGAAAATGCGCAACGATTATCGGAGACGTATTGGGTAAATACCATCCTCATGGCGACGTGGCGGTTTATGATGCGCTGGTGCGCATGGCGCAAGAATTTTCACTTCGTTATCCCCTCGTTGAGGGGCAGGGAAATTTTGGTTGTTTCACGCAAGATACAAAAGTAAAACTCACCGATGGGCGGGATCTTTCATTCGGAGAGTTGGCGGAGGAACTCAAGACCGGAAAAAAGAATTATACATACACCGTGAACAGTCTTGGGCTTGTTGGTCTCGCGGAAATAAAACATCCGCGTCTTACGAAAAAGAAGGCCCGTGTTATCACCGTTGTTTTAGATAACGGAGAAACAATACGCTGTACGCCCGATCACCGATTTATGATGCGAGATGGAACATATAAAGAAGCCGGGTCCCTTACGGAACATGACTCGTTGATGCCGCTCTACCAAAAACTATCAACGAAAACAGACAGACTGCAACGGGAAGGATACCTATTGGTGTACCAGCCCAAAAAAGACGAATGGGTTCCGGCTCACCACTTGGCTGACAACTATAATCTGACGCGCCATATCTACCAAAAAAATGCCGGCCGCGTACGGCATCATGTGGACTTTAACAAACTCAACAATAACCCGGACAATGTCAAAAGGCTTGGCTGGGGCGAACATTGGAAAATCCACTATACACATGCGGCAAAACAACACCAAAAACCGGAATATCGGGAAAAAATCGCGTACGGGCGACGGATGTATTGGGCGGACGAGAAAAACAAAGAACACCACCGAAGCTTACTTGCGGAGCGAAATCGCGTTAACTGGCAAAATCCCGAGTACCGAGAACGAATGAAGACATTCCTAAGTCAAGTCAACACCGAATATGTCAAGAAGCATCCGGAAAAGAGGAACGAGTTTAGCGAGCGGGCAACACGAACGCTCAAACGCCTGTGGCAAGATCCAGAGTACCGGGCGACGATGCATCAAAAAATCATCAAAGGGAACAAAAATCATGTCAGCAACAAAACAGGAAAGCTAAAATTTTTAAACATTTGTAAAGAAACACTGAATCGTTTTCAGATACTTGAAGAAAAAGTATATGAGCAAGCGCGTAAAGAGGTATATCCATATGGACGGGCGCCTTTATGGAAAACCGGATTGCAAAAATACTTTGCCGGAGATTCAAACCTTGTTCATCAGGAATTGTTTAAAAATCACCGAGTTATAAGGATTGAGGACAAAAATGAGTACGAAGACGTTTTTGATCTAACCGTTGACGGAACTCATAATTTTGCGTTAGCAGCAGGTGTTTTTGTACATAATTCAATTGATGGGGACGCCGCCGCACACTATCGCTATACCGAAGCCCGCATGACCAGAATTGCCGAAGAGCTCCTGCGCGACATTGAAAAAAATACAGTTGAATTTCGCGACAACTACGATGCCACCCGTAAAGAACCCGTAGTACTTCCTGCGGCTCTTCCCGCTCTCCTGCTTAACGGAACTCTGGGAATAGCGGTGGGAATGGCAACCAGTATTCCTCCGCATAATCTTGGCGAGGTAACTGCGGCCCTGATCCACTTTAGCGACCACCCCAAGGCCTCGCTGGAGGATCTAATGGAGTTTATCAAGGGGCCGGACTTCCCCACCGGAGGAATAATTTTTGACGAAAAAGAAATCCGCGCCTCTTACGCATCGGGCAAGGGGGCCATTTTAAATCGTGGTGTGGCCGAGATTGAAGAGGGCGGCCGCGGAGCGCACCAAATTGTAATCACGGAGATTCCGTATCAGGTAAACAAGGCCGAACTAATAGAAACCATGGCCGGTCTCGTGCAGGAAAAGAAAATTGAGGGCATACGAGATATTCGTGACGAATCCGACCGGCAAGGCATGCGCATAGTGATTGAACTTAAACAAGATGCGCATCCGCAGAAGGTTTTAAACAATCTTTACCGGCACACTGACCTTGAAAAAACGTTTCACCTAAACATGCTTGCTTTGGTGGATGGGATTCAGCCGCAGGTACTCTCCATAAAAGAGGTGCTGGAAGAATTTCTGAAGCACCGAAACCAAGTAGTAACCCGCCGCACCAAGTTTGACCTGACCCGAACCCGCGAGCGCCTGCATATTTTAGAAGGACTGAAAAAGGCGCTGGACCACATTGACCGCGTAATTGAAACTATTAAAAAATCCAGAGACCGCGATGAAGCGCGTGAAAATTTAATGAAGAAATTTGCCCTAACGGAGCTGCAGGCCGCCGCAATTCTAGAGATGAAACTGCAGACGCTGGCCGGTCTTGAACGACAAAAAATAGAGGATGAACTCAAAGAAAAGACGGCACTGGCCAAAAATCTTGAGGCCCTGCTGAAAGATCCTAAGAAAATCACAGATGTTATAAAAAGGGAATTGCACGAAGTAAGGGAAAAATACGGAGACGAGCGAAAAACTAAAGTCATAAAAACATCCCCCAAAGAACTTTCCGAGGAAGATTTGATTCCCGCAGAAGAGGTAGTGGTGGTGCTGACTCGCGGCGGTTACATAAAACGGATAAAACCGGAACAATACAAAATGCAGAAGCGCGGCGGTAAGGGGCTTATCGGGATGGAGACCAAAGAGGAAGACATGGTGGAACATTTGCTAACCTGCAATACTCACTCCAACCTTCTTTTCTTCACCAGTTCCGGAAAGATTTATCAGGTTCGGACCTACGAAATTCCGGAAGGAAGTCGTATCTCCAAAGGCAAGGCAATCTTTAACTTTTTGGCGCTTTCCAGCAATGAGCAGATAAACTCCCTTCTGGCCACTGCCGGAGCGAAAAAGGGAGAACGCGAGGGTTACATAGTAATGGTGACCAAAGACGGCGTCATCAAAAAGGTTACAGCTTCGGCTTTTGAGAACGTCCGCCGCTCAGGACTAATTGCTCTAACCCTAAGGGGCGGCGATCTGCTGCGTTGGGCCAAACTAACGAGCGGCTCTGACGAACTTATACTGGTTACCAAAAAGGGACAGTCCATAAGATTTGCAGAAAAAGATGTGCGTCCCATGGGACGACAAGCCAGCGGTGTTCGGGCCGTACGTCTGAAAAAAGGTGATGAGGTGGTGGGTATGGACGTAATCAATAAGGAACAAGTAGCCAACGGTAAATTGCTGGTCATAATGGAGAACGGATTTGGCAAACACACGTTAGTTAAACAATACAAAAGGCAACGCAGGGGCGGATCAGGCATAAAAACTGCCAAAATTACTTCCAAAACAGGAAATGTTGTCGGGGCGCGTATCGTGGACAAGGAAGAAACGGAACTAATCACTATATCCAAAAAAGGTCAGGTTATCCACACTACCCTTGCGGCCATACCCGTGCTCGGCCGCGCCACCCAAGGAGTAAGAATTATGAAATTGGAAACAGGAGACGCGGTGGCTTCTATTACTGCGCTGTAATAAACCTCATTGTGCCCCTGCTCGTTGCTATAGTAAAATAAAGACAGTGGCTGCAGAACAACCATCGGCTCTAAAAAATACCGGTACGACCAGCGGATTTCTTGATCCCGAACATATTGTCCGGTATTTTAACTTGCAAAAAGGAGACCACGTGGCGGATTTTGGGGCCGGACACGGATATTTCACTATCCCTCTGGCCCGGACCGTAGGAGGAGACGGTAAGGTTTATGCTCTGGATATTCAGAAATCGGTTTTGGACATAGTGCGCGCCAAGGCTAAAATTGAAAACTTATTAAATATAGAACCGGTATGGGCAAATCTGGACGAGACGGGTGGATCAAAATTAAAGGATAAGTTCATTGATTTTGTGCTGATCGCCAGTATTATTTTTCAAGCGGAAAAAAAAGAAAACTTGTTTTTGGAGGCTTACCGGATTCTACGCGATGGCGGGCGATTGGCGGTGATTGAGTGGGAAGAAACGCCAGTCGGAACATTTGGTCCGCCGTCCGAATTTCGGATAAAAAAGGAGTTAGTAAAACAATGGTCAAAGACGGCGGGGTTTTCGTTTGAACTGGAATTTGAAACGGGGTCGCACCACTACGGCTTAATGTTCAAAAAGTAGTTATGGCTCGTCCTCTAAATACAGTGCTTGTTGTGGCCGGACTGGTTGCGGTCATTTTGATTCTGGCTCTGGCGGGAATACTGCCGGGAAGGAAAACCGCCAAGCCCCAGCCCGCTACTTTGGAATTTTGGGGATTGAAGGACGATGACCTTTTGTGGCGTCCTATTCTGGAAAAATTCAGGAAGGAAAAACCCCACCTTACCGTAAACTATCGGCGTTTTGACGAAATCTCTTACGAAGAAAACCTTATCAACAAAATGGCCGAGGGCCGCGGTCCGGACATCTTTTTCCTAAAAAACTCATGGGTTGAAAAACATCGCGACAAAATTTTACCCCTGCCGCAGGAAGTTTTAAAATTTACCGTCAAAGATTTTCAAAAAACTTTTGTAGATGTCGCCTCTCAAGATTTAACCACCAGCGACAATCAAATCCTTGGTCTGCCCCTTTTTGTGGACACCTTGGCTCTTTTTTATAACAAAGATGTTTTTAACGCCGGGGGCGTGGCCGAAACGCCTAAAACTTGGGGCGAGCTGGAAGCTGTAGCCAAGAATCTTACCAAAAAAACTGCGGCAGGAGACATCACAAAGTCAGGAGTTGCTCTGGGCGGATCTTCCAACATTGAACACGCGCTTGAGATTTTAAGCGCTTTCGTACTGCAGGGGGGTGATAAAATTATAAATCGCGCTAACATGGCGCTGGAACTTGGCGCCCCATCCCGGGAGGCTCTGGATTTTTATACCTCATTTGCCAACGCTAAAAACCCAAACTTTTCCTGGACATTGCGCCAACCTAAGTCTCTGGACGCCTTTTCGCAGGAGCTTACGGCCATGGCCCTTGGCTTTGCGGATGATCTGCCCAGGGTTAAAGCCAAGAATCCGCATCTTAACTTCGGCGTATCTTTTCTGCCCCAGCGCGCCGATGCCAAAACCTTTGTAACTTACGGCAGTTATTTTTTCCCGACCGTATCCCGCCTTTCCAACAATCCGCTTCCTGCTTGGGAGTTTATTCTCTTTGCCGCATCGGCTGATTCTTCAGAAATTTATACTAAAAACTCGGGGAAGCCTCCGGCCCGACGCGATCTTCTGGCGAAAAACGCCGCGGCCCTTGAACTGGATATTTTTTATCGTCAGGCCCTTACGGCCAAAAGCTGGCCCATTACTGACGAAAAAATAACTCGCCGTCTTTTTGAAGATACGATAGAATCCGTAGTAACCGGGGGAAATACCACAGACACGGCCTTGAATCGTCTAAGGGAGAAACTTAGTCTTAGTCTGCCATGAAAATTATCCGCTATCGCACGCTTTCTTTTTGGACCGCAACAACTGGTTTGGTTTTAATTGCGGCTGTTTTCGCAATACCATTTTTTGTTTCTGCTCAAGGTATAATCCCGCAGTGTCCGGACCGAATTATTGTTGATTCTGCGGGCAAAGAGCTGCAAAGGATTCCCAACGTCTGTACGGCCTGCGACCTTTTTAACCTTTCTCAAAGTGTACTTAATTTTGTCTGGAGGCTATCTGCGGTAGGGGCTGCCCTGATGCTTGGTTACGGCGGGTTTTTGATGATTGTGCCGGGAATTGGCGGAGAAAAATCAGCAGCCATGTATGAGAAGGGTAAAAAGGTCCTAACCAACACAGTTATTGGCCTTGTGATTATCTTCTTTGCATGGCTGGCCGTAGATACTATAATAAAAGTGTTGGGGGGGAAAATAGCAGCTGGCTTTGGCGAAAATACGGAATATCTGGGCGGCGGAGGCTTTGAATTCGGACCATGGAACCGGATTAACTGTTCGCCCCCGGAAACCAGAAAAGTTGTAGCATCGCCCGCAACAAAACCAACAACACCTACGCCAGCCCCCATTCCATCCCCCACCACTAGTCCAACCCTAAATCACGCCGAAGCTCTTGGGATTTTTGCTGCTAATCGTATAAAAATTGAATCCAAGGGAAACTGTGATGACCGAAACAGCGCCGTCTGTACTTCTCTTGAGGGCCTAAGGAGAACCACCCTCAATCGTGTAGTACTGTTTAAACTGGAATGTAACTGCGAGGTTACCGTAAGCGGAGGAACAGAGACGGGACACGAAGCAGGACAGTTTAGTCATGCCAGCGGGTATAAGGTTGATATTAAAAGAACAGCAGCGGTTGACTCCTATATCACCCGTAACTACCGCAACGCAGGAAAACGCAGTGACGGAGCACAAATTTTTGTTGCGCCGGACGGAGCAGAGTTTGCGCGTGAAAGCAGTCACTGGGACGTAAGGGGGTGGGATGTAACCGTCCGCTAAAATTAATTAAGTAAACCTATGGATTACGTTTCAGCCACATTTTTAATCAATTTAATAGTTTTTTATATCGTCACCAATGAGTTGGTTGAACTTTAGGAGGGTGTTTTTAGGATTTGGGGTCTGGCTAAACTGTGTTATACTTACCTTGGTTCGCTCAACTGTTGTTTTTGCTCAGACCGAAATTCCCAACCCCATCAAATCGCAAGACTTCGGGGAGCTGGTAAAAACCATTGCCCGGGGAATACAGACTATTGCCTTGCCCTTGGCCGTTGTGGCCATTGTTTTTGCCGGTTTTCAGATGATTATTTCGTCCGGCAACGAGGCCAAGCTCAAGGAGGCCAAAAAAACACTGACTTGGGTTTTGGTGGGAACAGCCATTGTGGTTGGGGCAACGGTTCTGGCTGAAGTTATGGTAAACTTTGCCAAAACATTATAAAAGGTCGACCTTAGTTAATCACCATAGAAAAAATATAATGTCTAAACTATTAAAACTCTATCCTACCTTCGTGGTCGGCGCTTCCCTTCTGCCGTTGGTGGCCGGGGCGCAAACCCCCCAAACTCTGTCAGACATCATTCAAAAGATTAGCGGCACCCTGCAAACAATTATTGGAGTCCTTTTTGTTCTGGCCACGGTCATATTTCTCTGGGGAGTGATAAAATTTGTTGCCAGTGCCGGCGATGAAACTGCACGCAGCAAGGCCAAGGGTATTATGACTTGGGGCATAATTGGGCTGGCAGTAATGGCAGCCACTTGGGCAGTAGTTAATATACTGGTTAACTACTTCGTTGGCACTGATGCCGGCATACCACGGGGGCCGCGTCAATAACCAAAAATGTCAGCAACGAGAGTATGACAACCATTGCCGACCTCATTAAAAAAATAGAGATCGGACTTTTGAATCCGCTGATAAGTCTGCTTTTTGTTGTAGCCACGGTTGTTTTTTTCTGGGGCATTATTCAGTATGTGATCGGTGGTCATGGAGACCCCAAAAAACTTGACCAAGGTAAACAGGCAATGTTTTGGGGAATTATCGGAATGTTTATCATGCTCTCGGCTTGGGCCATTGTAAATATTCTTGCGAATTTTTTTAAACTCTGAGAAGTAATTAGGTGATAATCCAACCCCGCCCTTTGGGTTTCTCCCCAAAGGGCGGGGTTGAAATTTGAGCAATTTTTGACTATGATAAAGTTGTGGGCTCGCCCCGTTAGAGATTTAGATTGGATATCCTGGTGCACGTTTAAGAACCGAAGTTAAAGGTATGACTTCTTTTTAGGGCTCACCCTACATCTCTAACGGGGCGAGTAGCCGAATTGGTATAGGCGCTAGGCCTAGGACCTAGTGGTCGAAAGGCCGTGGAGGTTCGAGTCCTCTCTCGCCCATTTGCCCGTGTAGTTTAACGGCAAAACAACCCCACCCTTTGCCCAAGTAGCTCAGTTGGTAGAGCACGATCATGGTAAGATCGGGGTCCGCGGTTCGATTCCGCGCTTGGGCTGAACAAAGAGCGGGGTAAACGAGAGTTCAACTCTCTCCTCGGGCTCTGTTAAACATCGAGTGTTTAACATTAATTAATCAAATAGCTATGGCCCAACTTAATCTCATACGATTGCAGTGTACTGTCTGCAAACGCATCAAAGCCGACGCGTCGGTCGGCTCCCCGACTTCACTATCGTATTTAAGATCGTGCGTCGGGGCTACTGGACTTAAATAAAAATATGCCGCAACTAAATTTAATAAGGTTACAGTGTACCACTTGTAAACGCTATAACTACTGGACGCGAAAAAATATCCGCAAAGTTGAGCGGAAACTTCAGTTTAAAAAATACTGCAAATGGGATCGGAAACATACACTACATAAAGAAGCCAAGAAGACGTAGCTGTTCCTGAAAGTGGGTGCGTGGCGCAATTGGTGGCGCGTCGGTCTCCAATCCCGCCCTTTCATTGGGGGTGTAAGCTTAGCGGTAAACTGCGGGTCTCCAAAACCCGACTCCTCCGTTCGAATCGGAGCACCCCCGTTGAAAGGGCGGGACGAGCCCTGGCGCACCCGATACTAAAAGATAACCGCAACCTGCGCGGTTATTTTGGTTGGGTTGGGCTGGACTTGATAGAAAGCTGTAAGAAAGCTAACCTAAAGTTTTTCCCGGCACACACGCACTATTGACACTTAGAAAGAAGTACGTTACAATAATAGATAGAGCCGGGGCCAAATCTACGCCGGCTTCAGGAAAAAACTAGAAAGGAGAGTATAGGCATGAGTAAAACAATGGTTGTTGCCCCAATCATTGGAGCACTCGTAAAGAGCGAGGATATTCTTGGAAAAGATAGAGACTGGAACGCTATCAATGGGGACCAAAGCTATTTTCTGGAACGGTTCTTTGCTGCCAAAAATGAACTTCCCAGATACTCAGATAAAGAGCTTCGTAGCTGGGTAAGCTGGGTAGCGTCGGAGCTGAACGAGATCCTCAAGAAGGAAGGGTTTGACATTCAACTCAAAGACTTCGATCCAAGGACTTTCGGCGTCGTATCGATTCTTGATGTTCTAGTGGAGTGGTTAGCGGAGGGTAGCAAAGATAACCTTCGGGTCGGAGGTGTTAGTTACCCCGCGGTTAGGATGAAGCCCGCTGCTGAAGTTGATGGCACATTCAAAACCGTCTTTGAAGTTTATAGCTCACCTCGGCACCGGCATCCAATTGTAGTGCTTCATACAAAGTCTGGCGATAAACTTTACATGACAGTCGCTGATGGAGCCATGGATGGTTTCCGTCTCACCACCAAGATCGATGAAATCCGCGGGAGCTTACAGCCCGATAGAACACGCTATACCTATCTGAGGTTTCCGATGGTTGATCTCAACCAAGAGATAGATATTAGTTGGCTAATCGGGATGTGGACTGGCCAAGATTCCATCTCTCAAGCCCTACAACAAACAAAGTTCAAAATGAACCAGTTGGGGGCAAGAGTAAAGAGTGCCGTAGCGATTGCAGTGACACGAAGTGTTAATCGGGAGGTTGGACTAGATATTGACCAACCCTTCTACCTCTGGATTGAAAGGGACGGTGTTACGGTACCCGTAATGTATGCCTACCTCGATCAAGAGGACTGGAAAAACCCGGGCAATCTATCCGAGATGTAGGCACCAAGGGGTGTACGTGAGGAAACTCCGTACGCCCTATTTTTTATACAAAAGTGTTTGAGAAAGGCGAGTTTGACTTTTTTCTGAAATGGTCTAAACTATAGATAGTTTTGGGGAGACAGCATAGAACTGTTTTCCCGAGTAATCAACAAGGGAAGATGACCATGGGGTGGACTACATCTTTTCTCTGTTATATCTTAGGACACAAATGGTGTGTCTTACCTGACGAGCTTAGATACTCTCTTGTCAGTAGAATGTTGTGTCGGCGTTGTGGTGGTTCTAAGGTAACCGCCATACACGCCGCCTTGGGTGACGAAGACCATTAGGGGGGCGTATGTGGGGTTGCTCTCACACACGCCCCGTTTTTTATGCAGAAACTCCACTAAAATCTGGGGATGACCGCCAGCCGACTTCAAAGACTGACGCGGATAAGAAAAGAGAAACCGAGCGAACATGCTCGGCTTAATCATAAAGTTGCCACGGGAGAGCTTCATTTCTGAAGTTAAACCCACGGGCCACTTTAAAGGCGGTAGTCAAAAATCTTTTTGTGGGCTCATCAAGCTTCTCAAAACTTTCCAACCAAAGTTTTTTCGTCTCCTCTGGTAATGCATACGCGTCAAAATGGGGACTAGTGGTTACCACGCTTCCTGTCAAACATAATGCCCTTATAAACTCCGTTAGTTCTTCAGATTTCGGGTACGGTCCGTCCCAGTCAAATCCGAGATTCCCAAAGAAGTCGGGCTTTCCCGCTACGTGAGGCATATTCTTTAACTTGTAAAACAGCGTATGCCACGGTTCAGGAATGCGAAACGAAAACGGTACCCCACCCTGATGCAACAAAAGAACTAAGTATTTTACAAAATCGCCCAGCGTTACTTCCATTCAAGTCTCCCTGCAAAATCTATCTACGAGTATACTAGCTTACTGCTTTATAAGTAGCAACCCAGTGTATAATGCAACCCAATTTTGGACTCTTGAGGGGAAGTCAAACTTCCCTGAGGCAAATAAATTGGTAATGACTCGGGCTGAAGCGTCAGCATAAATTGTATCAGTTAAAGTCGTTTTTATGTTTACGGGGTTTTACGAGGTTCAACCTCGTAAATAAGGATTTATCTTAACATTCATTAGACGATCGTCCATAGAGTGTTAAGATAAGTTTTAGCCGACTAAAAACCCCTCTTTTACTCCTTCTGCCGGTCGTTCCAACAAACGTCGGCTTTACATTTTTAAAGAGTTTACGAGGTTAAACCTCGTAAGATATACGCGCCGTTCTTTTTTATGCAAAAGTATCCGAAAGAGACGAGTTTGACTTTTTTAGTAGACTTGTTAAAATTATATTAGTTCTAGCATCAGTTTACTGGAGGGAGGAAGACCATGGAACGAATGACGGTAAAAAAGAAAGTGGGCGAGACCGATAGAGTTTTGCTTTATGGGACTGACCATAATTACCACCTTATAGCTCGCACAGTGGATGATGTGGAAGTTGGCGACACGGTGGAATATGAGCCGTATGGGGTGAATTTTGGTTGGTTCAAGCGAGTAATTTATCGTCCCTCGTCAAAAGCGGTGTGATAATATCAATCCGCTTTTTCATTTGATAATAGCTAAATTAAATGATAACTTTGGAACGAAGAACTCTTCATCCCCCATATGGCTTCTCTCTTTTTTATTTTTATAACTTTGGTGCTTGCCGGGGCGGTTTTATTTTTAATTATTGAGTTTTACGTGGTAATAATAGGAGAATTTTTTGGGGCCCCATACGTAAAATCTAAAAAAGACAAAATAAAAACAATGCTGGAGCTTGCCCAGATTAAACCCGGAGAAAAGGTGATTGATCTTGGTTCGGGAGACGGTTCTCTTGTGACTGAAGCCGCGGGGCGCGGCGCAGAAGCAATTGGTGTTGAAATAAACCCCTTTCTTGTCTGGTACTCAAGATGGCGTATCAAAAAAGCCAATCTTCAGGATAAGACAAAGATTATCCGCGGCGACTTCAGAAACTTTTCTTTGGATCAGGCGAATGTTGTTTTTCTTTATCTCTGGCCGGAGACAGTAGCAAAACTTAAAGAAAAACTTATCAGAGAACTGCGGCCGGGAGCAAGGGTTATATCCAACGGTTTTCCTCTTGCCGGCTGGCACCCTCAAGCCGCAGAAAACGGCGTATTTCTCTACCGGCGCCGCTGAATTGCCTTTATTTTATAAATGCCTATACTGGAAACTGGCAGAAAACATGGACGGAGATGAAATTCTAAAAATAAACGGGGAGATATTTCAAGTGGCCGAAGGAGGACAGAGGCCAACCAGCGCAATTACTAAAGAATATCTTGCCCAAAAAGGGCTTCCTGCTGATATTGCACTGACTTTCGAGGACGTGACCATTTTAGATTTTAAGTCTGACGTCCCTTCCCGCAGCGCTATTACCGACACCAAATCGCGTCTGGCCCGCGATATTTTTTTGCAAACACCTATTGTCTCGGCCAACATGGATACCATTACCGAATCACAGATGGCTATAGCTCTCGCGCGACTGGGAGGACTGGGATTCATACATCAATTTCTTCCCATAGAGCGAAGGGTGGAAGAAATAAAAAAAGTGAAACGCGCTGACAGCGGAGTCATTGAAAACCCGTTTAACATTTCGCCCGAAGCAACCGTGGCCGAGGCAAAAAACTCAATGGAGAATTTTCAGATTTCCGGCCTCCTAGTTATTGACCCCGTAAGTGCCAAACTGGTGGGCATCATCACCTCCCGCGATGTCCGGTTTGAGACGATGCTTGAAAAACGAGTGGCGGAGGTTATGACCAACTCTCCGCTCATTACCGCCCCGCCCGGAACCACACTTGAACAAGCACGTGTAATCTTAAAGAAAAATAAAATTGAAAAACTGCCCCTGGTGGATAATGAGGAACGCGTAGTGGGCTTAATTACGGCCAAAGACCTTCTAAAAATTGAGCAATACCCCAAGGCCCTCCGCGATCCAAAGGGCCGCCTTAGGGTGGGAGCAACCATAGGGGTCAGCGGAAAATTTATAGAAGAGGCCGACCAGCTTCTCCGCGCCGGGGCAGACATTATCCTTATAGATACGGCTCGCGGATTTTCAACGAAACTTGAAGAAGCAATTAAAAACTTAAAAAATTCTTTAGGAGAAAAAGTAATAATTGCCGCCGGCAATGTTGATACACCCGAGGGAGCGTTACTTTTAATAGAAGCCGGCGCCGATGCCGTGAAAATTGGAATTGGCGGAGGCGCGGTTTGTAAAACCCGTGAGGGCCCGGGAGTGGGAGTGCCGCAAATCAGCGCGATTGCCGAGTGTACGGCCGTTGCCCTTAAACACCGTGTCCCCATAATTGCGGATGGAGGAATTAGAGGCGGGGCTGATTTTTGCAAAGCATTAGCGGCCGGAGCTTCCACCGTAATGATGGGCTGGATGTTTGCCGGATGCGAGGAAACGCCCGGAGAACCTTTTTATGAGGACGGAGAGCAATGGAAGATTTATCGCGGATCGGCCTCGCTTGAATTTCAACTATCGCGATCGGACCGCGACGAAGGAGAAAGAGTCCGCACGCCAGAGGGAGTGCCGAGACGCGTCCGCTACAAAGGGGAAGCCGCTGATGTGATACACGAACTTATGAGCTACCTCCGCTCTTCTATGAGTTATGTAGGCACCTGGACACTGGAGGAGTACAGAAAAAAAACAAGGTTTAGGAGACAGACCATTTCCGGATACGAGGAGGGAAAACCGGCAAGACCATAATTGTACCTCCGATCCCTTTACAAATTATTTGAAACCTACATAATGGTCCGTAGGCCCTTGAAAGGAGAATCAGTATGTCTGCACGTATAGGTGCTGAAGAGCTAAAAGAAGCCATTACTAAACTCAAGACCCAACCACGTTATTTAAGAGCTCCTTCCGGAAAAAAGGTTCTTAAAAAAGCAGTTAAGTCCGGACTTGATTGGAAAAAACTAGAAGAACTTTTTGGCAGATCACAATCAGCCATAGAAAAAGCGCTTAGTTATCATGGGGTTGCCAAGCCCCGTAATAAAACTTCTGATTATAGCGAAGAACAGCTAAAGATTGCAAAAGAAAAATATACTGCATCGTTTTTGGTTGAATCTAAACAGGGGTCGGCAGAACTTAGCCAACAAATGGTTCAAGCATTAAATGCCCAACGCCTACAGGAAGGTAAAAAAACAGTAAGTCTAAACGCGCTGCGCTGCGCCATACACGATCTTAAGCCCGATTGGAAATGGGGCTGGCCCGCAGCCAAAACAACCGCAACTAGTCCGCGGACTAAGCGGGAAGAAAAACCGCCAGAATTTCTCCAACGACGCTGGCCCGAACCGGAAACAATAGAAGTACCACGTGACAAATGGGAACGTCCCGGAGCACGGGTTGCCTATCTTTCTTACAGCGCTTATAGAAATAGCGGCTGGCGTCAAGGACTACCGCAGCTAGCCGTAGAAATCGCAGCAAACTACGGCTGTCACTTTCCGGTATTTGCCGGCGGACTGCTTGATAAGGAGTGGGTTCAAAAAGAGGTTAAAAGGCTGACCGCCAATTTTGGCAGAAGATACGCTGGTGAGATCACGGAGCATGTTAAAGACGAAATCGTTCGGGCGCTATTGTCCACTCTCCCTAAGTCCAAAAAACCAGACGGAAGCCTAGCGCGCTGGTATTTAATGGCCAGCATCCCTTACGACGGCCCGGAACAGCAGGCAGAGGCAATTTTAAGAAGACTGCAGGAGCTGCGCGAAGACGTGAGACAATATAAAACCGGTGGCGAAAGAATAGAGATTAAACAACCAGACGGAAGACCAAGTATTTGGCATGGTGTGGTGCTTCCCAAAAAAAGACGTCTTTCCTCAAAATATATGAGCGCCAAACCAGAACGGGATATTGAGGACGTTGAAGATCAAACCTCAAGAGGTTATCCGGATCTTTGGGTGCATGGCACTTCGGCAACGGCCATCTTCAAACCCAGCGGTGAACGCGCGGTGCCCTATATAACTCTTCCGGCTATACATAAACTAGAGGCCGAAAAAAAACAAATCGCGGAAAATCAGGTTGGTCTTGCCATTGTTGAGGAAATGCCGGACGGCGACCGTTTAATTCACTGGTGGAGTTTACGTGACCTCATTGCCCGTGAACGGGGATTTATTACCGGTATAAAAGAGGGCGCAACCGATCTTCACAAAAAAATCGTTGCCATTATAAAACGGGAAGGGGCACGCCACCCCGGCCGTTTGGCAGATGAACTTGGAATTGACCGGCAAACCCTAAATCAGGAAATTCAATTTCTGGTAGAACCGAAACGCTCCGGCCGCCTTACTTGGCCGGGACTACAGTATGACGAACACTCTCAACGATATGATTTCCACGGAGACTGGACTCAGGAGATGCTTCGCTATGCCCTACCCAGAGACGGCGAGGGCTGGCATGAAGATTCTTTTCTATTTTTTGGATGCTTGCATGCAGGATACACCACTACTGACTATGACTTTGTAGTAAAGAACTTCCCTGAAATTATTCTTAAATATGGCATTAAGGTTCTGGCGGGGGTTGGTGACTTTATAGCGGGACTCCATCATAGCTTCATGCATAAAGGCGAAATTTTCCAGTTGAACAATACCGAGCAGGAACAGTTTGCCGGAGAGATCGTGGCAACCGTAATCTATAAAGTCTTTACGGCCAGATTTGAGGAAGCACTGAAATTATTTGAGGGACGAACCCCCACCACGGAAGAAATAACTTCTTTGGTTGATAAATCGCTTCTTCTCTTCCTGATTAAGAAAGGGAACCACGACACGTGGCAGGAATATGACGGCAATACTGCCCTACAGAAATTCTACGATACGTTAACCGCACTTCTTCCTTACCATCTTCGGGTCTATCTTGCAGGAAAGGGTTTTACTACTATTGATCCTACGGCTATTGTCAGAAAAAAAACGGTTCTTGTGCCCGAACACAGGCCCGTCTACACCCTTCCCTCCGGAATAAATGTTGGTTTAACCCACCCCCACATGGCCCGCGCTGATACCACCTCTTTAAGAGCAGAAAAGGCGCTTAAGTTTTTCGCCCAAAGATACGGATGTCAGGTTGTAGGTGTAGCCAACTTCCACGTTGCAGTTTGCGCCCATAAATGGTGGCCTAAAAACGGACAGTGTGTTGTCATGCAAACGGGAACCGAGGTCATCCTTACAGACTTTGAGTATAACAAGCTGAAGGGTCTTGACTTCGGACCGCTACTCCTTAAAACACTTTCTTATAAAGGAAGAATTTACAGAACAACAATGGCGGCCTTTAATAAGCCGCTGCTTACTGAAGAGGAAATTCCGCCAAAATGGACGGACGTGACGAAACTCAAGAAGAGACTGGGACTTCTGGGATATTAGTTCAAAACAAAAACCCCCTCGGGGGTTTTTCCATTTGGATTTGATAAAAACAGCAACTTATGCCTATAGTAGACCTAGACTTTTGAAATCATGAAAGGTGGTTGTTTATGGCTCGTAAAAATAAGGGCCCCGGACGAGGCGGTGGCGCGCCTCCGCAAAACATTCTTCCCTGTATCTGGGCGTACGCACCCGTCTACTTTCCCGGTGCCGACCTCAAAATTTCAGTCAAGAAAAATCAGGAACTTATAGAAAGACTAACGGAATCGCCGTATATCATTGTTGCCAACGTAAGAGAAGAAGCGCAGGAAGACGCAGACGAAAATTTCCTACAGGTAAGTATTCTAGCAAAAGTGCTGCGGTTTAGCGAACAAAACAGCGCACTTATAATAGACCTTCGACTAAAAAAAAGAATAGCAATCGTGGGCTGGCCAACAGCTAACATACTAAGACTGGCAGAGTGGGAAGACGTGTACGAAGAAAAACCAACGGAAGAGAATATGCAAAACCCGGAAGTTACCGCCAAAATCCTGAAATTAATTGAGGCGCCAGCCCGCATACGTGAACTACCCCCAAGAATGCCAAGCGATTGGTTCAGTAAAGGAAGCCTGAACTCAACCATAGATCTCCTGGCCTATCTTCTTAACCTGCGGCGCTCCTCGCGTGTAATCACGAGGCTCCACGAAATTCTGGAGGAACTTAACATTATAAAAAGACTAGATCTCCTCGTCAAACTTCTAGACGACATGGCTGCGCTGCCAGACAACTTCAAACCAGACCACCCGGCGGCCCAAACCAAGACGCCGGATACACCAAGCGGCGCTAGTGAGAACAGCCCGCAAAAAAGATACGAACAAATCAAGGATAAATTGCCGGAAGAGGCACGGAAAGAGATTGAAAAAGAGTTAGCCAGACTACGCCGGGGTATGCATCCATCCGAAGCTTCCATGACCATGGACCACTTGGATCTTTTACTATGGCTACCTTGGGAAGTTTATACCGAAGATACAAAAGACCTGCGCGAAGTAAAAAAAAGTCTGGACGAAGACCACTGGGGCTTAGAAGATGTTAAAGAAAGAATACTGGAATTTCTGGCCGTAAGGCAGCTTAATCCTTCCGCCAAATCACCAATTCTTTGTTTTGTCGGACCGCCGGGTGTTGGAAAAACATCACTGGGACAGTCAATTGCGCACGCCCTCGGAAGAAAATTTGCGAGTCTCGCTTTAGGCGGCATGAGAGACGAGGCCGAAATCAGAGGACACGGCGGCACTTATATAAACGCTAAACCCGGCAAAATCATTGAAGAACTTTTAAGATGCGGCAGTGCCAACCCGGTATTTATGCTGGACGAAATTGATAAGGTTGGGCAGGACTGGCGAGGGGACCCGGCCGCGGCACTGCTGGAAGCACTAGACCCGGAACAGAACCACAGATTTTACGATCGGTATCTTAATGTTCGTTTTAATCTGTCACGGGTTCTGTTTATTACTACGGCCAATATCGTGGATACCATAGTTCCGGCATTGATAGACCGAATGGAAATTATTGAACTCCCGGGCTATACGCCGCTGGAAAAACTAAAAATTGCGCAGCAACATTTGATAAAAAGAAGGAGAAAAGAAAACGGGTTCCCGGTAAAACTGGAGGATGGCAGTTTTGTGGATTTAAATTTCTCGGACGGAGCAGTATTAAAACTTATTCACCAGTATACCCAGGAGGCTGGGGTAAGAAATCTGGAACGGGAAATTGATGAACCATTCCGCAAAATAGCCAAAGAGATACTGATGGGCGAAATCCCATCCCAACATACAGTAGATATTACCAAACAAAATCTCCATATTTACTGCGGGAATCCGCCATTAGTAGAGCGTCAAGTGCCAGATACGCTGCCGCCGGGTGTGGTACCGATTCTAGCCGTATCTGATGCGGGTGGCCACGTGTTTGAGGCAGAGGTAGAAAAAGGGTTTCACGCTGGCGGAAGAAAGATCACTATTACCGGTGTACGGGAATCGTTGGAATCAAAGGAGTCTGTAAATAAAATAGAAGAGTCGTTAAAAATTGCGTTTGATGCCTTAACGATGTGCGGAAGAATACTCTTTGAACGTACGAGAGAACTTGAACAAGACGGCCCGCTCTTTGTCAGAGGTAACATAACTAACGGCGGAATACCCAAAGACGGCCCTTCAGCCGGCGTATCGCTTTGGTTAGCAACTTACGGCGCCCTTACCGGACAATCGGTCAAACCAACCAAAGATACTCCCCTGCTGGCCGCCACCGGAGAAATCACGCTAAATCTAAATATGGTTCGCGTTATTGGCGGCATCCGTGACAAAATTTTGGCGGCGCACCGATACGGCATTAAAAAACTTATCATCCCCAAAGATAACGAACCCGAACTTGAGGACGTTCCCAGAGAAATACTGGATGAGGTGGAAATAATCCCGGTACAATCAATGCTGGAAGCGCTGGCCGTTGCTTACCCCGACGACCAACGCATAAAAAAATATATTGAAAAAGCACAGCAAGGCTCGTAACGAGCCTTGTTTTTTGTTAAGATAACAAAATCATGACGTTCAAAAACCGTAAAGAAGCGGGGGAAAAATTAGCAGAAGCGCTCTTAGGCTTCAAAAACGCCAAGAATACACTTGTCCTTGCGCTGCCGCGTGGAGGAGTTGTGGTTGGGTACGAAATTTCGCAGGCTCTCAATTTACCGCTTGATATTGTGGTACCGCGCAAAATTGGTGCGCCCTCTGACCCGGAGTATGCCATTGGCGCAATTACTGAAAGCGGAGAAGGAATTTTTAATACCCGGGAACTAGCCGGCATTGACCAAGACTGGTTTAAAAAAGAAGTTGAAAAAGAGAAAAAAGAGGCGGAGCGCAGACTCAAGCTTTATCGCGGCAATCGTCCTTACTCCCAGCTTTTAGGAAAAATAGTAATTATCGTTGATGACGGAGTAGCGACGGGATACACCATGCGTGCGGCCCTTAAATCAGTACGCGGCCAAAAACCACAAAAAATAATTGTCGCAGTGCCGCATGGAGCCAAAGATTCACTGGAACAATTGCGTAAAGAAGCCGACGAGGTAATTTCTCTGATTGAGCCGGAGTGGTACGGAGCAGTTGGAATGTTTTACGAAGAATTTCCTCAAACTACTGACAAGGAAGTAATTCAACTTTTAGGCGGAGTCGGGCGCAAAGAAACGCTCACAATCAAACATGACGAAAAAAGGAGTATAAAATTTAGAGTATTTATCTTAATACTTATTGCGGCCGCGGGTTTAATTATAAATGAAGTCTACTTACCTCACACCAAATTTCTCAATGCCCAAACAGTAGAAATAGCGCCCGGTCTTGGCCCACGTAAAATTGCGGAGCTTCTTAAACAAAACGGCGTCATAAGATCAAGGTGGACTTTTATACTCTATACAGCACTAACCGGTCGGGCCTCTGACCTTAAACCCGGAAATTACGTATTCTTTAATTCTGCCGCAATCCCATCTGTTGTCCGTGACCTTGTACGCGGCGGAACTAACGAGATCGCGCTTACTATTCCAGAGGGATGGAGCACTAAAGATATTGCCCGTTATCTGGAAAGTCGGGGGCTTGGAACCTACCACGATCTCCTAAAACTTATATCTGTCCAGCCTCCGGGGTTGGACAAATTTGACTTTCTTAAAGATAAACCAAAAAACGCCGGACTTGAGGGGTATCTTTTTCCTGACACCTATAGAGTTTTTAAAAACGCAGTGCCGGAAGACATTGTGGTAAAAATGCTTGAAAATTTTGATAAAAAGCTGGGGCCGGAGCTACGTCAAGAAATTTCCCGCCAAGGAAAAACTACTTTTGAAATTATAACTACGGCCTCGCTCATTGAAAAAGAAGTGGTCTCGGACGAAGATCGCGCGCTAGTTTCGGGGATTCTTTGGAAACGGCTTGAAACTGGAGTTGGACTTCAGGTGGATGCAACCATAAATTATATCACCGGTAAAAAAACTACAAAAATTTCACGGGAGGAAACCCAAATTGACTCACTATATAACACCTATAAATACCGCGGCCTTCCTCCGGGGCCAATTGCCAACCCCGGCCTTTCCGCTATCCGCGCGGCTATTTATCCCCAAGAGTCGCCGTATCTTTATTATCTTTCCACACCCAACGGACAAACCATATTTTCAACAACGCTAGAAGAACACAATCTTGCTAAGGCAAAATATCTAAAATGAAGCTCTCTGTGTCAAAAACGCGGAGTATCTTGATTAGTACAAAAAAATTAGAGGGTGGGTCATACTGACCTACCCTCTAGTTCAATTTCCTTCAGAAAACTATCAATCCAATCGGCCTTTTCTTCGGGCCGAGCAAATTTATCGGGCATTCTTTATAGCGTCGCAAAGGACCGCCCTGCCGACCCTCAGTGTATAATACGCCAAACACGCGTTGAAAACAAAAACACCACTATTACAAAATGCGGCTGATTCGTCCCGCATTACTAACACGGTTTCTCCGGCCTTAAACTCTTTTCCGCAAGTTGAACACTTGGTAAGGGTTGGTTTCTCCCAAGGCGGATATCTTTCCTCCACCACCCCTTTCTCCCTTCTCCCTAAGTAGGACTACGTAAATGAAGCTCCACGGGCAAGCCCGTGGTATCCACGGTTACACTTATCAAGCCTGCGGGCTTGCCCGTGAAGCGAAATCCCGCACCGAAGACCACCATTCATCCACGGGCAAGCCCGTGGTCTTCTGGTGCGTGGATAAAACAAGGCGGCTAGTATGCTCTATTCAACAGTTATGAATGTAACTTCTTGCGCCCTGATAATTTCTGTTCCGGTTGAATCAACGACCTCCACCTCCGCCCATTTAATGAAGGTGGATGGAGACCTCCACTGATTAATCGCGCAACCTGTGATCCTAGCGAATTTCCTAATCGCATCGGACGCAGTAAAAACATGTCTTGAACTTAGGATAACAATTATTGGTGTCTCTGTGTCGTGGGCCTTACCCGCTTTATAGATTACAAAACCTTTCATCGCCTACCCCCCCTTCTGTCTACCTCAAACTTACCACATTATCAAAATCTTGTCAATATTGACAAACAGTTGACAGAATCCTTACACTGTGCTACTAATCTCAATTGGTTAGGCACCTTGATATCAAAGGAGCAGCTATGTGGTTTATCGTAAAAGAATGGCTTACCTATACTTTTGGCAACCTTTTTGGATTTATGGAGTATCTGGACAAGGTTTTTGTCTTTTGGACGTTTCTTGCAATTGCTATAGCCAGCGGAGGTCTTCTGCTAGCGACGTTTATTATTGGCGAGGTTAGCGAGCTTTTGGGTGATATTTTTGGGGGAGCCGGAGATACTGACCACGACCTTGGCCACGGGGCTGACACTGACGTCGGTGCAGACCACGATGTTGATCATGACTTTGGACATCTGGACTCTGACATGGCCGGACTCTCCAGTCCTTCTTTTCTCTCTTTCAGAATACTGCTTGCCTTTTTTGCCGGCTTTGGAGTAACTGGTGCCATTGCTACCCACTACAAAGAGGCAGTAATCGTCAGCAGTCTTTACGGACTTGCGGTTGGAACAGTATTGATGATCCTGATGTATTTATTTGTGGCTCTTCTTGCCTCGCAACAAGCCTCATTCAACGTCAGCGAAAAAGACTTTATTGGAAAAGAGGGATACGTAACTGTAGAAGTACCCATAGGAGGCCTCGGACAAGTCCTGCTTGATACTGGTGCTGGTTCTATTACCAAGCTTTGCCGGGCCATAAACGACGAACTAATTCCGGAAAGAAGCGTTGTTAAGATAGAAAGGACGTTGGGAGGAGTTGTATTAGTAAGCAGAGTCAAAACCGACCCCGTTGGCCAAGAGAAACGTCCCACCCCTTAAGGGGTGGGACCGCAACGGGCCCCTCGCCAAAAAAGGCGAGACCAGCAAAAGGAGGCTTGAATGTTTGGATCGTTTCTGATACCGCTTCTCATTGTATTTGGGGCCTTCTCTTTCTTTGCCGGCCTTGCACTCTGGGCAAAGAGATTTTACAAGATCCCTCCTGACAAGGTAGCCATCATTACCGGTAGAAAAAGGCGGCTGGGAGAAGGCAAAGACGCCAAAGTAGTTGGTTACCGACTCGTACGCGGTGGCGCAACCTTTGTCTGGCCTGTTCGCGAAACCATTATGTATTTGCCGCTTAATCTTATTACCATTATGGTTGATGTCTCGAAAGCTTTTAACAAAGATCTCGTACCGGTTTCTGTAGATGCGGTGGCTAACGTTAAGATCAAAGGCGAAGACACTGCCATTGCTAACGCGGTGGAATGTTTTTTGACCAAACCTAACGAAGTTGAAAGCACGGTAAAACAGACACTGGAAGGACATCTCCGTTCAATTATAGGTACTCTTACTATTGAGGAGCTAAACTCTGACCGGAAAGCATTTTCTCAACGAGTTACTGAAGAGGCGGTGGTGGACCTTGAAAAAATGGGGATTGGTATAAACAGCATTGTTATCAAGAAAATTTCTGATGACCAAGGTTACCTGGAATCCCTCGGTAGAAAACGTACAGCTGAAGTAAAACGCGATGCCGACATTGGCGTTGCGGAGGCAGAGGCGGACGCTAAGAAAAAGACTACAGATGCAGCTCGCGCTGCAGCAGAAATTGCTGCCGAAAACGAACGCCAGATTGCCGAGGCGCAAAAGAAGCTGGAAGTGCAAAGAGCAACCTATCAAGCGGAGATCAACAAAGAAAGGGCCACCGCAGAACAGGCTGGCCCCAGAGCCAAAGCCGAGGCAGAAAAAAGTGTCTTTGTCGCAATGGAAAATGCCAAAGCAGCTCAAGCTGGAGCTGCTGCAGACTACGAAAAACAGGAAGCGGGGCGCCGCGAACAGGCGCTTGTGGCTACGATTATAAAACAGGCTGATGCCGAGCGACAAGCAACAATTCTTGAGGCCGAAGGCAAAGCTGTCGCCAAAGTAAAAACCGCAGATGCGGAGAAACAGGCAGCAGAACTGGAAGCAGAAGGTAAAGCAGCCCTAGTCAAGCGTGCAGGTGAAGCTGAGGCTGAAGCTAACAGGGCCAAACTTCTGGCTGAAGCTGATGGTACAAAGGCCAAACTTCTGGCTGAAGCTGAAGGTATAAAGGCCAAACTTCTGGCTGAAGCCGAAGGTAAAGAGAAGTTGGCCGAGGCCCTAAAGAAACTGGATGAAGCCGGCCGGATGCTGTTTATCATGGAAAAATCGCCGGAAGTAATCACTGCGGTTGGAGAAGCTGGCGGTCAAGTAGCGCGCGGTATTTTTGAACCGCTGGGTGCATCGCTAGGGGCCATTGACAGCATCAACGTATACGACTCTGGGGGTGGAAACGGCAGTGGTAAAACTGCAGTGGAAAGAATGACCAGTATTATCCCGGGTATAGTTTTTGACTTTCTGGCCAAAGCCAAGGCCAACGGCCTGCCCGAACTTGCCAGTCTGGTTACTAATGCTCTTCAGAGTATGAACGTCAGGGTGGAAAAAGATACAGAAGAGCCCCGGCCAGTTGAGGGTCAACAGTAAAATGACAGAACCCGCTATACAGGAAAGGCACCAAGATCCGTCAAACAAAAAGGCACAAAGATACTACCCCCTAAACGACAGTGCAAAGATTGATGCCGTAGTTGTTCACTGCTCTGATCCGCGTTTTCAGGAAGCATTTAGACGCTTTATAAAAGAGGAACTTAAAATGGAGCATCCTGCACCACTTGTTGTCCCGGGCAGTATAAGCTCTGTGGGACTTGAACTTGCTATGCCCAAACACTTGAAAACCCTTAAAGATCAGGTTGCATTTATGCTAAAGCACGGAGAACGGCCGCGCCTTGTACTTATAAACCACGAAGATTGTCGCGCCTATGCAGCCTTCCATGGAAAACTGATGCATCTTCTGCTAAATAGACAGCTTGCTGACCTTAGAAAAGCTGCACAGATCTTTCAAAAGATTGTTCCTACTCTAAGCAACTTACCGATTTCGGTGTATATGGCCAGACTGGACGATAAAAAGCCGCCCGAGGAGCGGGTATACTTTGAAAAAATAGTCTAAATAAAAAGAATGGGTCGTTTGACCCATTTTGTTTTTAGCTAAGTACTGGAAGCAGGACAAGTCCAAAGAACAGCGATAGAATACCAAAAAACATTTTTGACGAGTTTACCTCGTAAATGCCGTCCGGCCCTGTCTCAACGGAAAGATACAATAGCCGCGATCCCAAAATTTGAAAAACATAGGCAAGTGCAATAACCAACAAACCGAATAGGGCAAACCAGGAACCAATCAACAAACCAGCAACACCTCCCAGGGGACCAGCAAGAAGCGTGCCAACTCCGGCCGAACCAGAAAGGACTACTAAACTCACTATGAAAGTAAGCAGGGCAGCAACTATTAAGTACCAGTGGTACAAAAAGTTAGCGGCCGACTTGAGAACTTTAAGGGGTGGTGTACTTTTCAGCACCATCACAAGCGAATAAAGAAAAGCTACGCCCAGTCCAAACATGGCTGACCCCCCACGGATGAACCAGATAGGAGCTTTGTCTAAGCTAGCCCTATCTGGAGGTGCCACAACCACCTTACAATATCAAGTGCTTTTTTGTCAATGTTGACAGGTTTTCTCACTTGACTAATTATTGTTTTCCTTTGTATACTTATCTTATCGTTCCAAAGACCGCCGGCAGGCAACAAAATGCCGCAAGTTTCCGGCAGAGGAGCGCTAAATAAATTTAGATAATTTAGCTTTGGTCTTTGGGCGGATATACGCCTATTTTTTATGTTAACCAAGAGCCAGAAGCAAAAAATAGTTGAAGATCTTACCGACAAATTTAAGCGAACCAAAATCGCGATTTTTAGCGACTTTCGGGGCATTTCTGTTGCCAAATCCCAGAATCTGCGGCGCCTATTGAAAAAAATAGAAGCAGAGTATAGGGTGGCCAAAAAGACACTGCTTGACCGAGTGCTGGAGAAACTTGGCTTGAACTTAAAAACAAAAAGTATGGAAGGGGAAATCAGTGTTACTTTTGGCTACGGGGACGAGATAAATTCGGCCAAAACTCTGTTTAAGTTCGGCAAAGAGAATGAAACCTTTAAAATTTTGGGGGGAATTTTGGGTGAGCGAATCTTAAACGCGCAAGAGGTTATTGCGCTGGCTAAACTGCCGCCGCGCGAAGTTCTATTATCCAAACTTGTTAGTGTTCTTTCTTCTCCTATACAAGGACTGGTTACGGTTCTTGGGGAAAATATAAGAAACTTGGTCGTCATTATTAATAAAATAAAGGAGGTAGAGGCAAGAAAGACGCAAATGGCTACGCAAAAATAAACGCAATTGCGTTTAAGGTTGCGTGATCAGTTGCATTTACGATTGCTTCTAACACATTATGGATAAAGAAAAATTTATAGAAACCATAGAAAAAATGTCAGTAATTGAGCTCTCAGAGCTCGTCAAGGCCCTTGAGGAAAAATTTGGCGTGTCTGCCGCCATGCCCATGGCCGTTGCAGCTGTTTCGGCCGGAGACGCGGAAGAAGGTGAGAAAAAAGAGGAAAAAACCTCTTTTGCGGTTGAACTTACCGGCGCCGGAGGGCAGAAAATACAGGTTATTAAGGCGCTCCGGGAAGTAACAACTCTTGGCCTTAAAGAGGCCAAAGACCTTGTGGAGGCCGCTCCAAAAGTGGTAAAAGAGGGTGTGGCCAAAGAAGAAGCCGAAGAGATCAAAAAGAAACTGGAAGAGGCCGGGGCAACGGTAACTATAAAATAGGAGACTTATGGAACAGGTATTAGAAAAACTCTTTGAGTCGGTGCCAAGAGTCCGACTGCTTCGGCTTTTTATGCGAAATCCAGAGGCGGAGTTTACTTTTCCTGATATTGTAAAAAGAAGCCAACTACGCAGCCGTGCTCTCCGCGTAGAACTTAAAAAACTTCTAAAAATCGGGCTTATTAAAAAGAAAAGGGCCATCCTCCGTTATGAAATTGTTAGGAAGTCACGATCTCGGAAAAAGCCACCCAAAATAATCATAAAAACCAAACGAACGCAGGTATTTTTAACTAATCAGGATTTCCCGTTTCTAAAAGAGCTTCAAGATTTAATCATAAGGGCCACTGCGGCTTCGCGTAAAAAATTAATCAGACAAATAAAGGGGCTCGGCAAAATTAAACTTGCTGTATTGTCTGGAATATTTATAAATAGCGACAACTCCAGAACCGACCTACTTATTGTTGGAGATGGCATTAAAAAGTCGCTGATGGAGAAGTTTCTAGAGCAAGTAGAGTCAGAGCTTGGCAGATCGCTGCAATACACAGTTATGGACACGGCCGAGTTTAAATACCGGCTTGATATGTATGACCGATTCCTGCGGGATATTCTTGAATATCCGCACGATAAATTGATAAATAAGTTGCACGTGTAATTTCAAAATCGTCCCGGCCGGCCGGGACGATTTTGAAATTGCTTTTTAAAAATATCGGGCTAAAATATAGTCAGTGTGAAAACCGAATTCACACTGGGCGACTAGCTCAGTGGTAGAGCGTTCCGTTCACATCGGAAAGATCACAGGTTCGATCCCTGTGTCGCCCACACTTTAGAAAAACGCAAATTATCAAGGTCCGCCTCGCTTCGCTCGGCGATTTTATCGTAAGGTTCTGCCCACACAAAACGGAACTGGCGGTCGTGCGGTAAAAGAAAATTTTTCTATTATCAAAAACAGTTGAAATGGCCGACTTTTTGTTGCTATTGACATAATATATAAAATTTGCTATAATATAAACAGTGGGATTGCTCTTTGTTGTTGTCAATTTTTCCTTACAACACATTAATGCGGAAAATATATTTATGTGTTAATGTGTTGTAAGGAAATAAAAAAAACTTACGAAAGGAGGACACAATGGGTGAGCATTACATGGCGGATGGTTTCTACCAAGGACGAATCACTTCCATCAAACGGGCGGAGAGTAGGAACGTTTACGAGGACGAACATCGAAAGCAACTCGTTGTTTCAGTAGACGGCGTGCCCTTTCTGGTTCACAAGAGGGACGTTTGCCGCCCACTGAGACGTGGTGCGCTCGTGGTGTTCACGGCCAACGGCGGCTGGATCTCGTACGACCCATACAAGTTCGATCAGAAGTGGCATTACCGCATCGAGTGGCTGGCGGAGGAGGCCAAGAAAAGGAACGTGAAAGGTTCCCGGCATGGTTTCAAGGTGTGTGTCTTTGACCAGCTTCAAGTTCCTGTGCCGCACACCGATGTCTGGAAGAAAGGTCCATTCATGTCCGAGAAATTGAAGCCCGACACGGTTTTCCGTCCAGCTCTCAAGTTCCCCACGGACATGAATCGGCGTGACCAGAAATTCTTCCAGGGAACCATGCGCGCTATCGCAGCTGGCGTCCCCATCAACCCCCTTCCCGAAAGCGCCTACCGAGAGAGGTGTCCGCACTATCCGTTTTCGCCGTTCAAGGCGATTTGCGGAGATTGTGCATAGCACCAACGACGGGTGGTCGAGCAAGACTCGATCACCCGTTTTCAATTATACGAATTTGCCGCCAAAGATAAAATCTGATAGATTTTACTCGTGAGCAAGGCTCACGAAAAAACTTTAAATTGTCAAAAATCAGTCTGTCGCCGCCGAATTTTTTGCCCCCTCATTTTGCGGCTTTGCCGCAAAATGCGTTCGGACTATTTCCAGAATACTCCAGTGTGAATTCGAAATAGATAAACCCCAGGAAGAGCGCTTGATTCACATTCAAGGGGTCGTAGGTTCGACACCTGCATCGCGCAGTAGTGGATTCTTAGTGCCAGCGCCGCGCTAAAAATATTTAGATTTCAGAAATTTTGTTGGTTCTAACCACAAATCCCCTCCCCCCATTGACATCAGCGCCTAAAAAGAGTAATATGAAAATAGGAATGGGGCAAAGGCCTACAGTTAGGGCTCAGAGGAGGCACAGATGCGTATTTTGAAAACAAGGTTCCGAGTACAAGACATTCAGAGGCTAAAAGAACGTGGAATTGTTCATAACTGCCACCTTCGTGGCACACCTTTTGACGAGGCGTGGAATGCCGCATACAACGACATGGTGGATATCAACGTCTGGTTTCCAAAGGACAAAGTGCCCGTGTGGATGAATGTGCGTGTTGACATGCAAGATGGGGTGCCGTGGCTCGTTAATGTGGTTTTCAAAATACCCGCGGCTATTCGGGACATTGAAGGACTTGCCAATGAATTGGCAGGCCAATTTAGTCTCAGCAAATACAGGGTTTCAATCAGCGCATATCACGCCAATCCTGATCTACAAAGTTTTGGTTCTTTCGGACGAGTTCTCCAAATTAACTCAAGTAACGAAAACCCCAAGAAACTTCTCTCGTTTTTGAGAGCGTTGGAAAAAAAACTACAGGCCGTTTCGTAGCACATCTAGTTGCCGCGCAAGCGGCCTTTTTTATTTAAAATCGAGGTTCGTCGTCTATAAAAGTGCATAAGAAGTCTAACGGGGCGAGCATTGCAAGGGTCACAGGTTCAAATCCTGTACTGCCCATTTTAAAACGGCAATCAAGACGATTGCCGTTTACTTAAAATTAAGTCTGTTTTCATGTTGCCCCGCGGATTTATATCTATACGCACATAAAGAGATTGGGGATCAAGTTCCTGCCAAAGAGTCTCAAAAATCTCGTCAGCTAGTTTCTCGTAACCAATGTATCTGTCCCGAAAACTATTAAACCAAAGTTTTAACGACCTTAATTCCAAAAATCTTATTTTGGGAACATATCTGATGGTAATTCTCGCAAAATCGGGATACCCCTGTTCCTGACACTTCCAAGTAAGCTCTGGGAAGCATACACGGATCACTGGTGTATTTTGTACCTTTAATTTAAAGGATCTCGGCCTGGCTTCACTAATTTCTTTATCTCCGCGCAATTCTGACATCTTTAGGCCCACCGAAGGTGCTATGGGTTTATTGAAGTATAAAACATCGTTATTGTCTAGTTTTTAACAGCCACCTTCTAGAAAGTATGGCCTTAATCTATCTCTAGTGCTTGACCAAAGCGTAAAATCAATACCCATATCCATTGTTTTCCAGTTTGCCCTTTCCGGTCTCCCTACTAATTTTGCCAAAACCAAACGCAGATATTGGCGCGGGATTTTTTCCGGATCGCTTACCGGAAACACAAACATTTTACCAAGACGGTCAGTACAAAAAATGTAATATCGGTGAGATTCTCGTACCTTACGCAGATCATTAAGAGAAGCGGTTTCCTTACCTTCACCCAAACTTTTCGCAACATAAGACAAAACGTCAACATGTGTAGGTACCACATGCAAATGAGCGTGCTTGATGGTTTGTCCAACATCACCATGCTCAAAAAAGACCGGCCGTCTGCCTAAAACCACATACTCATACATATATTCTTCTTTCATCGCATCTAAAAGTCGTCTCAACCAATTGGAAACTGCTATCATCTCCTCATCACTTAAATCACCGAGACAGATCTTATGCGTTTTAGGAATAATAAGTGTATAGCCATCCTCAATTTGGCCAACCGACGCAATAATATATAAGTAATCATTTTCAAAGATCAATCGTTCTACAAAAGAATTTCTGTCGCAAAACACGCACTGGTTTTCCACTTCAAGTCCCTATTTCGCCGTAACTTAGCTTATGATAGACTGATAGTTACATAAGTCAATGTTTAAAAATAATAAATTATATAATTGTCCAATAAACTGTCCATTACCTGTTAAAGACATAATGGACAAACTGTTAATTTCTATCGGACAGTTTCATGTTTTACAAAACATGCCTTCTGTAAAACGCCAATTTGGAGATATCGGAGAAAAAGAAGCGATTTGTTATTTAAAGAATAGTGGGTATCAAATACTAGATACAAACTATAGGGTCAAGAATCTGGGAGAATTAGATATCATTGGAGAAAAAAATAATAAGCTATTCTTTTTTGAGGTTAAAACAAGAGACGTGAAACATGAGAGTAACTTCCCCCACTGGACGAGTATAACCCCAAAAAAGAAAAGAAATCTTAAGCGAATCTGTAACCTATACTTGGTAGACAAACAGTTTCCATCTAACAAAGAATGGCAGGTGGACGCAATTTTTGTTAAAGTTGATTTTAATACTAAGAATAGCTTTATAGAACATCTTGAAAATATACTCTGTGAAGAATATTATTAACTATGAAACTACGTGAAACGTAAAACGTGGAACACTGTATCATAGTATAACTGTAGTACCGGTCTGCATAGCCAAGCGAGGTCTTAGCGGGCGCGACGAGTCCTTTTTATCTACCTAAATTTAACGGGGTGTAGTATACCGGTAGTACGCCTGCTTTGGGAGCAGGTAGACCGAGTTCGATTCTCGGCACCCCGACCATTCAAAACAAACCCGCCCTGATTATCGTGGCGGGTTTGTTTTAATGCAAAAATTTTAAACAAACACTAACCTTCGAAATTCTTCTGCATAACGCATGCCATATCTTTTTCCGATTTCTTCAGCGCGTTTAGTGAGAAACTCCCTAAACTCTTCTCTGGTATGCGGGGCATGCGGCGCAAACTGGCTTTTGTGCATGAAAAGTGCCTTTAACTTATCTTCAAAAAAATCAGAAACATCTTCTGCGTAATTCGGCTCCAAAGAACTTGATAAATAAAGTTCTCTTGTACTATGCGGTTCCACGCCATCTTCAAGTTGTTCGTGATAAAAATGCCAATTACCTGCTGGGAGAATACTGTTTATAACAACCCAGCCAATAGCCCTGTGGTCGCTATGGTTAATATAATTCTGCATAAAAACACTGGTTGGGTCCGGAGCAATAATCAAATCTGGCTTATATATGCGAATAAGTTTTACGACAATTTCCCTTGTTTTACGGTTGTCCTCAAGCTCACCATCCAAGTAATCAAGGTGCACCACCTCTTTAATGCCAATAAACTCAGCCGCATCTTTAGTCTCTTTTTTCCTTGTGGCGGCTACTTCCTTTAAATCTGCTTTGGGATCCTGCGAACCCTTTTCTCCTTTTGTCATAATGACCAAAATCACCCTACTTCCCTCCTTTGCGTATTTAATCATTGTGCCGCCGCAACTTATTTCCGGATCGTCGGGGTGGGCATAAATTGCCAAAATTGTTTTCATGGATCTTTAAATTATAAAATAAAATAATTAAAATATAAATAGTTCTACGAAACTTGACATTGAACTAAAACGGTGCTAAAATAGTATAGAGTGGTGCACCGCCCGTCTTGGGCGGTATTTGAAAAACAAAAGGAGGGAACCCCATGAAATTCATTCTTGCGGCGCTTGCTGTTGCGACGGTCATAGCACTGTCGTCGCAAACAACTGCTCCACCAGAAAAAGAAGCCGGGGATCCCTCAAAACGCAGTCAAGCCGTAAAGGGCGACTGTTGCGGGACTCTCGGACCCTTATCAGAATCAGTAGTCATTTTTGTAAGGGTTGGAAAAAGCGAGGTAATTCCCATTAAAAGCTATATGCAGTTGTGGTCAATTTATGCTTGGCACAGGATTGAGAGTGTACCTCGTATCTTAACCGCAAGCTGGTATGGCCCCAGATTTCACAGAAAAAAGACGTGTCATGGCGAACGGTTTAATATGTACAATCTGACGGCTGCCCACAAAGAACTTCCGGCAGGAACAATGTTAACGCTTAGGAATCCAAAAAATGGGAAAAAGACTTCAGTTAGAATTACCGACTGTGGTCCTTATATTGAGGGAAGAGAGCTAGACCTTTCTTTTCGTGCAGCTCGTGAGCTTGGATTTGTGAAAACCGGAGTTACGGAACTGATAGTTGAAGAAGTTTCTTTTCCCGCACCAAAGAAAAAGTAGGGCCTCAAAACGGGGCCCTAAAAAATTTGAAAAGTAATACTTATGTATTATAATTCTATAATCTGCGGGTGTAGCACAATGGTAGTGCGCTTGCCTTCCAAGCAAGATACGTGGGTTCGATTCCCGTCACCCGCTTCAAAAAAATAACCCCTTAGATATTGGGTTATTTTTTATACTGGTGAGGGGAAATAGAACCGCATAAACAAAAAAGCAAAACTTAATTTGCTTCTAAAAATGTTGCAGGGGGCTTCTGTGGTGGAAGCCCCCTACTTCTTGGATCGCGTGGCGTTAGTAACCGAGATGGTCCGTCATTGTCCGAAGGACCGTGTCAGGGTCTGTGTCAGGCAAATAGAAACCTACCGCCTGCGGAGCACCATTGAGAACATCTTCGGAGGGTTCTCCTAAGAGCTCCCGTAAGTCTTCTGCCTCTAGTCGGGGAGCCCACACCATGCAATACCCAAAGTGGTCCACGATGACAGGACCTTCTCCAGCCGCAAGCGAAGCCACGATTATACTGCTACTAACTTCATCGGTCACGATCTTCATCTGACTCCTCCTTTCAGTTGTGGGCCCGTGGGCCTGGAACATTACTAATCATAACATTTAGACCATTAAAAGTCAAGTTTTTTGAGTTAAGCCAATAAATCACGCGAAATTTGGAATAGCGAATAATCCGGGCCCTATACTCCAACAGGTTCTAACATCATTCATCCCGTTAGAAATAGGACGCGGACGGAGTTCTTTACATTTTACTTGTCATTTTTGGGCGAAAGTTACCCTGGAAACAAAAGCCGTGTTTGGATACGCGTCCGCGATTTCTAACGGGATTCACTAACCCGCTTGTAACCGAAAATAAACCCTCCTACCTACTAACCACAGGGGCACGAATAAAAATAACAAGAGTATTGCTGTAAATTCTCCTTGCTATCATCTCAAACTTTTCTGGTTAGTAAGTGGGGGGTAAACAGAAAGAATATGGAAAGTGAGAAATACCCATAGATACGAGGTTTTTGTTACGAACAGTGAAAAATTGTAACCGCCCGCCTTGACACATAATGAGTAATATGCAACTAATTTATTTAGTTCCCCATACCACTACATAAGGAGTAAACCAATGGTAGAGATTCATAGACATCCGGTATGGCCGTATAGAGTTGTTTATGGTGAAAAACTTCGTGCAGGTGACACCATTCAGTCTGACGATGTATACGATTCAACCTCGGGAAATTGGGAAAAGGCCCCATGTCCAGGTGTCATCTTACAAGAAGGTTGTAACACTTATTGGGTACGTCCATCACCTACTTAACAAGGTGGTGTGATTCTTCATCTATCCGTCAAGTGATCTTGGCGGTCTTTTTTATCCCGTTAGAGATTTAGGTAATACCGAAATAATTAATACTCGCACTCCGCCGTCCTTATCGATGTCATAGAGAGCATTGCGTTCCGCATCTCTAACGGGATTTATTCAAAACTAGGCCTATACCCGCCCCTTGACATTACTTTATGACCGAACTATTATTGTAATATAAATTATTACAGTAACTGAAAACTATTATGCGAAACATAATTAACCTTTCGTTGCCGCAGAAGATGACAGAAGTTGTAGAGGAAAATGTTAAAAAGGGCCATTTTTCCAGCAAAAGCGAATTTTTCCGCATGCTCCTTCGTCTCTGGATGGAAGGGAAACTTGCGGAAGAACTTGAGGAAAGCCGTAAGGAACTGCGCGGAGGCAAAGGCAAACTACTGAAATCGTTTAAAAACTTCCGATAAGACGACCGTATGCGGATTTATTATTCCTCAAAATTTGAACGCGAATATAGAAAACTACCGAAGGAAATCAAGATAGTAGCCGAAGAAAAAGGCGTTATTTTCAGGAAAAATCCGTTTGACCCCCGGCTTGATACGCATAAATTACACGGTCGCCTGAAAGAGTACTGGGCTTTTTCTATTGTAGACAAATACCGGATTATTTTTGAGTTTGCAGAAAAAGACATAATCTGGTTTCATTCCGTTGGCGACCATTCAATTTATCAGTAGAGAGAAAACCGAAAGTAAATAGAAAATGAAAACCGCGTTGATTAACGCGGCAAGCTTTCTTGTAATTTTCTCCTCACAAAATACACAAATTGTTTGATGCCCCAGCCAACTCGCAGATATTTCCCGCGTCTATCAAATATCTCAAACCTTATTGCATCACCATTCTTTTTTATTGCTTTCAGAAAGGCATCTCTGTATCTACCAACATTTAACCAAACCAGCACAAGGTCGTATTTTGAAAATTTCCACATTCCTTTTACCACTGCATCAGTTAATTCTTCTTGGGTTATTTTTGAATCGTTGGGATAAATATCGTAGCCCTTAACTACTTCCATTTCGCTCTCGCGAACTATCGCATCATGTCCCAGTTCTACCGCGATACAATCCATCGCGGCGTATTCAAAGTCGGCAAGATGCGGGAGTGAAGCAAGAGACTTCTTTACCATTTTCCAGTTTTGTCCCAAATTATAGTTTCCGTGAAATGCACCAGGGTTGCACGGCAAAAGAATACACACTTTTTGACGCGACATTCTTTGTCTTCCTATTTAGTAAAGGTTCTAAAAGAATCTGTATCATAAAAAAATAGGCGCGGCAAATGCTTGTTTCATGCCCTCAAAACAGGTTCTCCGCCTTCGTCGAGTCTGACTCGACTTCGGCGGACAAGTAACATCATACACTAACATGCTAGTCAGTAGAAAGTTCTCCGAAAGAAAATGGAAAATGGGCGATTACTCGCCCAATCTTATGCCCCGCGAGGAGAAAGCATACCGTGTTTTCCGCACTCCAAACAATCAAATGTGATTTTAACAGGTGAGCGGCGTAAATTTGTAGCGAATGCACTCTTTTTGCAATGAGAACAACGCACAGACACAACACCAACCTCTTCTAACGCCTCGGCAACAATTCGCAGAGGAACATTGTAAGTTCTGACAGCACCGTGCGGTGGTTTGAACGGCACTGGTTCTACAAACCGCTTCAAATTCTTGAACTCATACCGATAGTCGGCGGCACCGGTACCGATGTAGTCGCCGTTGCCAAATTCTCTATCAATCTGGTCTCGCTCATCTTCGGTAAGTTCTCGTACGGGCAGAAGTTCTCCAACGCCAACCAATACCATTCTTGGTGTGGTGTGCACTTCATCTTCAAGCCCGTGTGCCCCAACCACATCCCAAGCAGTGCTGGTTGAAGTATAAAGCAGCGTCAGGCCGGTATGCTTCCATCGCCAAGTTCTTGTTTTGGCAGAGAGTTTTCCGTTAAGGAGCAACTCGTTGTAAGGAAAATGGTTAGGAAGTGCAGGAATGGTCTTTTGGGCCATTGGATGCTCCTTAAGATAGTGTTCCGAGGTCATTCGTATCATACTCCTGTTGGAATGGCAAGTAGGTGGTTGTTTCTGATAAAACAGGTCCCGCCTCGCTCACTTTGTGAGCGGGCGAGGCTCGCCTCGTCCCAGCTTTGCTGGGCGGGCGGCCCGCTTTTCAACAGGGGATTGCAAAAGTAGCATGGAAGTGCTACTTTTGTTTTTGGGACATTCAAAAAAAGAAAGGGGATAAAATGGACATTAGCCAAACCATATTGTTGGAGATGGGTATGAAGACTCTTCAACGGTCAATCCCAGAAGATGAACGCTGCCCAAGTTGTAAGGGGCGGGGTCAACTTCGTGTTGGTTGCGCATTATCACACGCGATATATAACACTTGTTATGTTTGCTTTGGAGGGGGCAGAGCAAAAGCATATCTAATCGGTGAAAGGTACAATGCAAAAGAAAAAGTAAAGCGGATAGAGTTATGTCCATCATGTAAACAGCACGCCAATTCTCTAAATATAAATAGGAATAAAAAACTAAACTCAAATGACTACCATTGCAAAAAAGGACACGGTTGGAGATTGAACAGAAACACAATGGTGATTGAAGAAATACCTGCATAAAGTATTAACTGCCTGGTCAACCAGGCTTTTAACTTATCCAAAACTCGGCATAAAATAGTTTTTAAGCAAACAAAGACAACCCCGTAGGGTTGTTTTGTTTTTGGGAGTTTTTTGCCAGATACCTCCTCTCTTGTGTGATTAATGGTTAACTGCTAGAAGTTCTCGAAGACCGTGCCGACGGGATTGAGGACAAAAGCATCGCCCTCTCCTCCAACCACTACAGCCCAGGCCCTTCCTCTGTCAAACTCATCACCCTTCTTCTCGTCAAGGAGTGAGAATTCAACATAGGAGTTTCCGCCGTCCTCTTCGCAGAGGAAACAGGAGCGGTCAAGCTGCCCGAGGAGTGTATTCCGGGTATCCTCCTCGTCTACACGATCTCCTCGTACTTTTACGTCCACGTGACCGTGCGGAATATTTCCGTCCGGCCATCCGTGGCAGTACAACTCTGCCCTGATGAGTATCATCGTGCTCACCTCCTTTCTTAGTATTATTATATCATTTTTAATAAGTTATGTCAAATAAAACTGAGCACCAAACTCATTTCTTTGAAATGAGTGGGTCGCTCCAAGATTAATTCGTTTCAAACTGCGATAGTAAAATCACTTCACCGCAGCTTTTAATGCCTTTCCCGCTCTGAATTTCGGGGTTACCGTCTCGGCAATCTGGATTTTCTGGCCAGTGCGAGGGTTCACGCCTGCTCGCGCAGTCCTTTTCTTCACGAAAAATAGCCCAAATCCGGAGACCAAAACCTCTTCGCCCTTTCCAAGGGCCTGCATAATAGTATCAAAAACCGTATCTACTGCATCTTCGGCTGTTTTTTTACTGCCGCTTATTTTAGCGTGGACTGCGTCTACCAAACCCATTTTATTCATAAATTTTATAAAAAGTTAGACCATGACCTTTGTTTTAATTATAACAAAAACTGACCTATCTATAAACCCCCCCCACTTTCCCAGCGGGTATTGGACCCCGCGGGAAGGACTTCTACGGCGCCCATTCATCCCCGCAGCAATGGAAGTCTGACTTCCTAAACTGCAGGGTATTCTGGGAAGGTGGGGGGATAAATTTTTTCTCTGTGGATATCTTTTACCAACGACCAGTGTTATAATAATTGTGTATAATGCCCGAAAATAAGGCGCCAAACTATATTATTATAGCGATTGTGGTCATTACTATCGCTGTTTTGGGTTTTCTGGTATGGCGCTCAAAACAAACCGCTAAAAAAGCCGGACCCGAAGAGCAAAAACCATCAATGCAGCAAGTACTGGAAAATCTTACTGCCCCAAACACTGTACCAGCCATACCGGATAGGGGAGTCTTACAATCTATTTCTGCTCCCAAAAAATCTACTCCCGCCAAAATTGATCCAAAAATTATTAATTCATTAACAGCACCCGCTAAGTAGCTAATAGCGGATGGCCAATGGCCAATAGTGGATATATTTGCCATCAGCTGTCTGTCATTAGCTTAATAAAGACCATGTCTCATTTCAAACACCCATCCACTATTGTCGCCTTTATTTTGGGGGCACTAATTTTTACAGCGCCGTTGGTGTTTTCCTTTACCGAACCAGGCTCGTCTCCACCCGGCGGAAATGTGCCGGCGCCGTTAAACATAGGCCCAACAGGCCAGTCCAAGACTGGTGGGCTTATATTAAATACCGGAGGCGCAGCCAACGGCCTTATTATTGATCAAGGAAACGTCGGAATCGGAACTTCCGGTCCCGGCTACAAACTTCATGTAAAAGGGGGGAACTTTAACGTAGAAAATGGGAAAGTCTTTCAGGGGGGCTCCGAACTTTTACCAGCCGGAGCAGTGCTTTATTTTAACCTAACCTCCTGTCCCGGCGGATGGTCTGAACTCACGGCTGCTCGCGGTAGATATATTGTCGGACTTCAACAGGGTGGTTCTCTGGGGACAACCGTAGGAACAGCTCTTTCCAACCAAGAAAACCGCGCCACAGGAAAGCATAATCACCAATTAGGGGGCCTTTGGGTAAATCAGGGCAATGGAAACAATCCGGCAGGCACTGCCAATCCAGAACGATGGGCCCCTTATGAAACTGGTTATGCGGGGGACGTGGATGGAACAAATGCTCCGTATATTCAACTTTTGGCCTGTCAGAAAAATTAGCTCGCAGTTGCGGTTCCCTAGGCTATTTCAATACAGCACAAATGAAACTACGATTTCACCAACGTATATTTCTTATCGGAATCTTCCTGACCTTAGGAGTAGCTGGTATTTTAATTGTCAAAAATTCTGCCGCCAGCGCCAGCGTCTCCGACAACCTATCCGGTTGGGCTTGGAGTGAAAACATCGGCTGGATTAGTTTTAATTGCTCCAACTCGGGCTCCTGCGGCTCTTCCAATTACGGAGTAAACGTAAAAAATAACGGAGACCTTGAAGGATATGCTTGGTCTGAAAATATCGGCTGGATAAGTTTTGAGAAGAATGATGTCAAAAACTGCCCCTCTACTCCGTGTAATCCAAAATTCAATAAGGGTCCGGTAACAGTGGAAGGCTGGGCCAAGGCTCTGGCTGCCGACAACAACGGCTGGGACGGGTGGATTCACCTGAGGGGTTCTAATTATGGAGTTACGGCTAGCGGCTGCAGCTGGGACGGATATGCGTGGGGCTCTGATGTTTTGGGCTGGATTCATTTCAAAGGAGCAAACTACGGGGTTACGGGTTCGGGAGACGCCTGCGCAGTTGTCTGCAATGACACAGTTGATAACGACGGTGATGGTTTTATAGACTATCCTGCTGACGTAGGTTGCTCTTCAACTACTGATATGGATGAGAGAAATCAGTGCACTGATGGTTTAGACAATGATGCTGATGGAAAAATTGATTTCCCGGCTGATTCCGGATGTACCAGTGCTCAAGATAACGATGAGCTGGACGTAACTCAATGTTCTGACGGCATTGATAATGACGCTGATGGCAAAATAGACTATCCCAACGATATTGGCTGCGCAACAGTCTCGGACAACGACGAGACAGACCCTCCGGAGCCATTTTTCAAAGAGGTTCCTCCTGAATAGACAAAAAGGAAAGAGTAGACAAAATAAGCCATTCCACGGCAATATAATGCCGTGGAATTGCTTTTTGTGTAAAATGGGTGTATAATATAGATATAAAGACGGAGGCAAAGAAACCCTAAAACGGAGGAAAGAAAAAATGAAGATAGCCGTACTTTTGGGGTTGCTTATTTTCGGAGCCTTTCAAGAGACACCCGTACCTTTTGTCAACGCCGGCCTTGAGCTCAAGGCCGCGCTCCCAACACACCCCACCATCAGTAATGTCGCCGCATGGCAGAGCGGCGAAGACATCAACGTCCGATTTGAGTATGCCGACCTCGCCGGCGGGATGGGCCAAGCCGAGTTTTGGGTACAGTGTTTCCAGGTCTGGCAACAAAAAGGCCTGGAGACACAAACGGTCTGGCCGCTCCTTAGGTTTGTCCTGCCCCAAGATCCACGCCACGACGCTGAACCCAACGGGACGTTTGCGGCCTCCATTCCTCTCTACTACATCACCCCCAGAGGCGGGTGGACAGGAGAGAGGTTGCGCTGCCGATTCTTCATCTACGGCGCGCGACAGGAGGTCGCTACAAGCGCCAACAGCAGTCAAACCGTCAGGAACTCCAGCAATATTCTGGAGATAGAACTGACGCCAACGCGGCAGCGTGAGGCATGACACGTCCTAGATAGACCGAACAGTAGTTCAGAGCAGGGTAACCACCCCCTGCTCGTTCCTTTTTGTTAGAGACCATGTTTGTAGACTTAGTAGTCTACAACAAAACCACACTGGGCAAAGATTAAAAGCCGTGGTTTAATGAAAGCATCATGACTTTTGTAAATAAAAAGACGTTACTGGTTCTACTAATTTTAGTGGTGTTGGTAGTATTCATCTATCCGCATCCGGCTGACGCTTTTTTCCATAAAAGTTTCTTCAAGTTTTTAAAAAAATTGCTTCCAATAATCATTATTGTTGCGGCGGCTGTTGTAGGCGGCATGGCGGTATCGGGTATTATCCTTGTTAAGGCTATTGGCACGACAAGTCTTTTGATCGTAGGGACAGCAGTAGCCGTAACCTCGGTGCTGGGTTTGGACTGCGTTCTGCCCAATGTTGGTACTGACCCCAACTTTGTATGTAAGGGCACCACCGCCGCGCAAAGTTTTCTCGGTGGAGACAGAATTCTTGGATGCGATCCCTCGGCTGGGAGTACGCTTGGGGTAGATGTCAAAGCAAAAAGTGAAGATGGTCCAGTTGCGCTCACGGAACCGGCATTCTATAACGTGGCCTGGTGCATTAACGGAGTAAAAGCAGGGTCTATTCAGGATGAAGAAGGTACGGGAAAACAATATGTTGCCTTTGACAATGAAGGTAACAACGCAGTGCTCAGTGAGTGCGGTTGGGGCGGAAATAGATTTAGCGGAAGAGTGACGTCTTTTTCAGATTTTAATCAGGAACTGGGTGATTCCATAGATAAAGGCGGCGGTAAAAGAGAATACCAGGGAATGAAAGTTGGAACATATACCTACACTGTCAACTGCACCCAACCCAAAACCGAAAGCGTGGACCTTGGCGAGGGTCGCATACGAGAATACGTGGTTGGCATTGAATCTTCTTCAGATACGGTTGTGGTAATAGTAAATCCAAAACAGACTGGCGGAGGCAGTACCGGAGGAGGACAGACAGGCGGCGGACAAACCGGAGGCGGACAAACTGGGGGTGGGCAACAACAGCAACAACAGCAGCAACAGCAGCAGCAAACACAACCTCAAGCCGGAACCCAATGCAATCCTCCTCGTTGGAATGATATAAGAGTGGATGCGTGTCTGGACGAGGAAGGTGGTAAGGCAAACTGTGACAAAAAACAAGAGGCAGCCAATGGATGGTGCAGTATTGCTTGTGGGGGAGGAGAGGCATTGGGTTTTAACACTTTCTGGGACGATACTGGCCCCGGTACAAAATACGTACCCACTGGCAGAGTATGCCCAACCTGTAATTTCTACTTCACCAGTGTTTCTTGCGGCAGACGCGAAGCGACCAAACCGCCACCGCCAGCCCCTGCGGCCATTATGAATTTCCTTGCTGCGCCAAAATCTATTAACCCCGGAGAATCCACAACTTTGTCTTGGTCTTCAATAAATGCGACTTCCTGCAATATAGATCAAGGAATCGGCCCTGTTGATACCAGAGGTTCTCGCTCTGTAAACCCAACCAAAAGTACCACCTATACTCTGACCTGCTCCGGAGAAGGGGGCTCGCATTCTGCCAGCGTTACGGTTGATGTTTCCAAAATACCATTTCAAAAAGAAGTAGTGCCGGAATGAAGCTCCGACCAGCAAGCTGGTCGGTATTTGGCGAAGGAGAAGTTAAGTTCTAAAAAGTCCCGACCAGTCGGGGCTTTTTAGAACTTAACTTCTCCTATCAAAACATTAAATTGATTGGCAAAACCAATACTTTCTATGCTGCCATCGGGTGTAAAAATACCCGCAATATCGCGCCTTCCGCTCACAATAATCGGGACCCGCAGCCATACTGCCTCAATTCTGCGAAGATTATTTGTTAATGCCAGATAATTTTCTATTCCCAGCGGCACCCAAAGATTGCTTGAAGTATTTATAATAATATTTGCGCCGCCCCGAACCGCGCGCCGAAGCCGGGTGGGGTCATGAATCTCAAGACAAATAGGAGAGGCAATTTTGAGATTATCAAACAAAACCGTACCGCCCTTGCCAAAGGAAAATGAGTACTCGGGGTGAAACACGACGTTGTCGCCGTAGCGCGCCGCATTGGCTTGAGACCCCTTCAGAAACCAACCAAAATAAAACGGTCGCCATGTCCCAAATGGCCAGTACTCGCCGCCTATGGCCAGACTCCGTTTGTGATAAACCGCCTCCAGCTCGCCAGAAGGAGAAAAAAAGAGGTTTGAGTTATACTTCTTTCCCTGTTCAATTGTGGTTAGATTGGCAACCACGCGCGTCCCTGCCGAGCGCGCCAGCGCGCGATAGGACTGGATCAAGCCTCCGTTATTTGTGATATTAAACTTTTGCAATGCTTCCTTATCAACGTCGTTGGTAACATTCACGTCAACAAGCGCCTCCGGCAGCGCCACCAAGTCAACTTGACGCGCTGAAAGTTTTTCTTTAAGCGGCGCGAGAAACGCCTCAATGCGCGCGAGAAACTCTGCCTGCTTTTCCGGCGTGATCTCTATGTTCCGTAACCCGTCAAATTCAGTGCCCAAGGGGTTTGTAGAAATAGCGGCAATACGAAAACTTCGGGGTAGAACTTCGTAGGCCTTGAGGCGGCTTGCAAGGGTCGCCGAAGAAATCTGCCATCCCAGCAGCAAAAAACCCACTGCCAGTAAAATAGGAATTAGGGGGCGTGAATGCCGCCGGTAGTAACCGAGGAAAATCAACCAATTCACAAGTATCACAAAAAAACCCATACCCAAAAACCCTCCCCACCGCGCCAGACCCAAAAACGGACCTTGGCCCAAAATCGCCCCGGAATTTATGGCAAATGAAGGGAAAAACCCACTTGCGGAAGCAAGATAGTCAAAAACGGCCCAAAATAGGGGCAAAGAAAAAATCGCCGCGCGTTCTCCCAAAAAACGCCGCGCAACAAAAAATGCCACGGGAAAACCAAGAAATACAATGATGGGTATGCCAAAAACAACCGGGTCAAAAATAAAATAAACCGCACCCAAAGCAAAAAGGAACCGGTATATCAATGTCCCAAAAATCAGACGCCACAGCCGCCCCTCTTTTAAATAAAAAACAAAAAGTGGCACGGCAAACAAAAACCCCAACCACCAGAAATTATACGGCGGCAGAGAAAAAATCTGCAGCGCCGCCGATACTACCACTAAAATAATCCACAGGCGTGCTTTCATCTTTTCTTTTAGTATACTACGATTAAAAAATGGAACCGACTCCTCCTATAATAAAAATCATATTTAAGATTTTGGCGCTTGCTATACTCATAGTCGCTGCGCTTTCTTTTATCGGCCTATGGCTTCAGGTATTTTCCGCCAGAGCCGACTTTTGGTATATAATCCGTGCCGCAACTTTAGTTCTTCTTAACCTTGTGGGGTTTTACGGATTTTGGAATATGCGGACTTGGCTTGTGTCCATCCTTCTCCTAAACCTTATCAACATGGCGGTAAGCCAAGCCCTTGGCCTCGGCTCCTTCTCAACAGTAACTCTTTTGGTGGTGGTAGGCATTTTTGTCTTGGTGGCGCTGCTCCGCAGACACCTTAGCGGAAGGTACGAAGAGCCCCTGCCGCTTATTCTTTTTATCGGAGGCGCTCTCTTGAGCCATATCGCGGCTCGCTTTATAACCTCTGGTGCTGTTGACTTTTTCGTGAAATAGGGGTATAATTAGAGTATAGTAAACCCCAAAAAGCCAGAAAACCAGAAAAGGAGGCAGAAATGAAAAACAGGGGGTTCGCTCTTTTCACACTAGTTGCGGTGGCCCTCGTTTTTGGGGGCTGCGCAGTCGTCAATACCAGCGTAAGACCGAGTGCCCCGTTCCTCAACATCGACGGCTTCAATGCCGTCGAAATCAAGGGCAAGATCACGGACAAACAACGGGTCGAGGAGCTGAAGAAGTTCCTCGACGCCAAGATTGGGGGACTGGGCGAAGGGTCTGCTTCCCTCCTCATAGATTTCACCGTCTATGATGAGGGGGACGACCTCACACGCAGGATGCTTGGCTTTGGGGCGGGGAAGGTCCGCTTCGGAGCACAGGTGTCGATTCTGAAGAACGGACAGGCCGTATTTACGTGGCCTGTCTGGATAGATTCCAGCATCACCGCTCACATCACGGTGGGCGGAATGCTGGAGAGGTTCGCCGAGAAGGTTGCGGCGGACCTTGCATCCATTCTTCGTAAGACCCCCCAGCCCTCAACGGGTTAGGGGGTTTTATATTGTTTTAGTACTAAGAAAACATTATTATAAATTTGTGGACCAGAGACTTCGCACAAACACAAAGGATAACAAAGTAGCATGGAGACTACTGATCGTTTTTTTACTTATATCTTTATTACTGCCGTCCGCAACCTATGCGGCCATACTCCCATTTCCAATTATAATCGCCCTCATTGCGGCCACCGGAATTGCCGTGACGATTGACTACGCCACCTGCGTCGTAAATGTCGTCTGGGGCGGATGCGGCAACGGCGGTAAGAGTTTTGAAGGAGAACGGGGGATTGGTTGTGATCCTCGTTCCGATACGCTCGGCGTTGACGTGAAAGCTAATAATTCCGATGCGCCGGAACCTTTTAATGAACCGGCATTTTATAACATTAACTTTTGTATAAAGGGCCCGTGGGCGGAATACACGGAAGGCGGGCAGAGTTTTAACACCAATAGAATGCAGTGCGGATGGAGCGGCAATAGATTTGGCAGCGAAGAGACCAGAAACTCCGGCAGCTTTCGGGAGTGGGGGGAATGGGGCGGTCCCGGAGGCTCAATTCCTCAAGGCATGAAAGCGGGAACCTATACTTATACCCTTTCCTGCACAGGAGCATCCAAAGATCTTGAAGGAGGAGGACCAGAGCAGTCAGCTTCGGACACGGTGGTGGTCAATGTAACCGCAAAAACTACATGCGTTGCCGATACCTGGAGTTGTGGAGACTGGAGCTCTTGTTCAAACGGCAACCAAACCCGTTCGTGTAATAAAACCTTTGATTGTTCGTCAACAGACACTCCTTCGCCGCCAACTAGTCAGTCCTGTACAATCAGCAGTGAAACTGATGGGGGTAAAAAGGACGATGGAAGTAAAAAAGATGATGGAAGTAAAAAGGACGACGGACAACAGCAACAACAACAGCAGCAAACACAACCCCAAGCCGGAACCCAGTGTAATCCTCCTCGTTGGAATGATATAAGAGTGGATGCGTGTCTGGACGAGGAAGGTGGTAAAGCAAACTGCGATAAAAAACAAGAGGCAGCCAATGGGTGGTGCAGTATTGCTTGTGGGGGAGGAGAGGCATTGGGTTTTAACACTTTCTGGGATACTAGTGGTCCCGGTACTAAATACGTTCCTACGGGCAGAGTATGCCCAACTTGTAGTTTCTACTTCACCAGTGTTTCTTGCGGCAGACGCCGACCACCTCCGGCAGCCATTATGAGCTTTATTGCCTCACCCCGCTCCATCAATCCCGGAGAGTCAACCACTCTTTCTTGGTCCTCATTAAACGCCACCTCTTGTAACCTTAATCAGGGCATTGGTTCGGTTTCCACCAGCGGTTCTCGCTCTGTAAACCCAACCAAAAGTACCACCTATACTCTGACCTGCTCCGGAGAAGGGGGCTCGCATTCTGCCAGCGTTACGGTTGATGTTTCCAAAATACCATTTCAAAAAGAAGTAGTGCCGGAATGAATTCTAAAAAGTCCCGACTGGTCGGGACTTTTTAGATTACCTTAAGAAAACTAAATTTTCTTCTAAGAGTGTGAACGGAGAGCGCGGTCGAAGCTATTTGGGTTTCCAGACAGTGGGAGGCGAAGTTTGCTTGGCCCGCCGAAGGCGGAAACTTCGCCGACCCTTAGTGAGGTCGCCGTCCCTAGGCGGCGAAGCCGCCGGTGGCTAGGCTCTTAAAGCCGCCATCCCGGCTAATGCCTAGGGAGATGCCGGCCTGAAGGGCCTAGGCACTGGACGACCGAATCGTGTCTGGAACCTAAATAGCTGAGGGAACCGCGCGATTATCTTGCATACTCCACCACCCTTGTTTCCCTGATCACGTGCACCTTAATCTCTCCCGGATACTTTAGCTCGCCCTCAACCTGCTGGGCAATTTTTCGCGCCAGCTCCCGCGCCTCAAGGTCGTTTATTTTATCCGGGGTGACGAAAATGCGTATTTCCCGTCCGGCAGAAATCGCATAAGCCTTCTCTACTCCTTCAAACGAAGTCGCAATACGCTCCAAGTCCTCAAGGCGTTTTAAGTAATTTTCAATGGTATCACGCCGCGCTCCGGGGCGAGAAGCAGAAACAGCATCCACGGTCTGCACAATAATTGATTCCAAGGTTTCGTACGGATATTCCTCGTGATGTGACTGCATGGCTTGAACCACTCGGTTATCAACTCCGAATTTTTGCAAAATTCTTCGGCCAATCTCAACGTGGGTTCCCGTAACCTCATGGTCAACCGCCTTGCCGATATCATGAAGTAATGCTCCTTTTTTGGCTATGGCCACGTCCCCGCCAACTTCCTCTGCCAGCATTCCTGCCAAATGCGTCATTTCAATGGAGTGCTGCAGTACGTTTTGACCGTAGCTGGTGCGAAATTTAAGCCTACCCAGAAGCGTGATAAGCCTGGGGTCAAGATCAAAAATTCCAACCTCGTAAGAGGCTTGATCTCCGGCATCTTTAATTTGTTTTTCAATGTTCTCGCGTGCTTTGTCAGCCGCCTCTTCAATGCGCGCCGGCTGAATTCTCCCGTCCTGAATCAGTATTTCAAGAGCGGTTTTGGCAATCTGGCGCCTGACCGGATCAAAAGCGGATATTACAATGGAGCCGGGCGTATCATCCACAATAATTTCCACCCCTGCGGCGCGCTCCAGAGCCTTAATATTGCGCCCTTCACGTCCAATAATTTTACCCTTCAGGTCGTCCGAGGGAATAACAACGGTGGTGGTAGTAACTTCCGAGGTGGTGGCTGTGGCCAGTCTTTGAATCAGCGCCGCCAAAATATTTTTTGCTCTTTTTTCCAAATCCTCTATGCCCATCTGTTCCAGTTTCTTTATTCTCATCATAAGGTCTTCAGCATGTTCTTTTTCAATTCGCTTCATTAGTTCTCCGATCGCCTGATCTTTGGAAAGACCCGATACGCGCTCCAATTCCTTAAGAATCTCTTCGCGACGCGCCTCAACCTCGGCTTTGATTTCTTTTACTTTAGCCACGCGCTCCTCAAAATCTTTTTCTTTTTTTTCAAATTCCTGCACCCGCCTGTCCACCATGGCTTCTCGTTCCATCAACCGCTCCTCCAGTCTCCGAACCTGCGCGAGTCTTTCTTTTTCCTCGCTCTTTGCCTCCTCCAAAACCTTGGCTGCTTTTTCTTTGGCCTCCAACAATATTTCTTTGGACTCGGCCCTGGAATCATCAATTAGTTTTTTGAGTTTTCCCTCAATCGTTGACTTTCGCTGTTGGGCAATGAGCTGACGTATAAAATAGCCCAGAGCGATTCCAAGACCAAGCGCCAAAACTCCTAATACGATAAATGTAGACATAAATTTACGGAGCAAGACTCATAAATACAAATAGCCCCCTTCGGGCCGCGGGGTAATGCGGATGAGGTTAAACCAAATTTACCGATCCAGTTTTATCGGTGCCCTTAAAAACTTATAGTTCCTAAGAGAAATTAATAACACGTTAAACTATGAAGTGGTCAAAAACGGAAAGCTCACCGCACATTACCACCAGCCGACTATTTATAATTCTGTGCCTCTTTCCTAGTTTCCAATGATTTCAACTTTTGTAACTCCAGTATAGCAAACCAGGTTTCTGGTGTCAAATATTAACTGTGTTAAAATAGGAAACATGGCCAAACCCAAACCCCTGCTTTTAATAATTCTTGACGGCTTCGGCATCTCTTTGGAAAAAGAAGGTAACCCTGTTTATGAAGCCAAAAAACCAACGCTGGATGAAATTGAGCGCAATTTTCCTTTTACCACGCTTCAGGCGTCCGGCGTGGCTGTTGGACTTCCGTGGGGAGAAGCGGGCAACTCGGAAGTGGGACATTTAACCATGGGCGCGGGACGCGTGATTTATCATCATCTGCCAAGAATTATAAACGCCATATCTGACGGTTCTTTTTTTAAAAATCCGGCGTTTATCGGGGCGGCGGAGCACGTCAGGAAAAATAAATCGCGGCTCCATATCGCGGGACTGGTATCTTCCGGCTCGGTGCATAGCTACATTGACCATCTCTACGCGCTTTTGGACTTCACAAAAAAAGAGAAACTTGAGGAAGTACATCTTCATATTTTTACCGACGGCAAAGATGCCCCGCCGCAAGAAGGAGTAAAATTTATTGAACTGCTTGAAGAAAGAATAAAAAAAGAATGGCCCCAGACGCATCTAGCAACTGTCGTGGGAAGATTTTACGCCATGGATCGCGACGAGAAATGGGAACGCATCCAGACATCGTACGGACTACTGACTGGTGGTAAGGGTGAAAAAATAACTTCAATTCCTGAATACATCAGAACCCAGTATAAAAAAGATTTAACTGACGAATTTATCGGGGCGGCAGTTGCGGACGGGAACGGAATCATAAAAGATGGCGACGCCTTGATTTTTTTCAACTTCCGTGAAGACTCTATGAGAGAACTTGCTCACGCCTTTGCGGATGAAGATTTTGATAAATTTCCGAGAAAGAAAAGTAAGAACTTATTCCTCGTGACCATGACCGAATATCAAAAAGACCTCAAGGCCCATGCCGCTTTTGAGCCGCTGGATATTGGGTGGCCGCTGGCGCGGATTTTAGGTGAGGCCGGACTCCGGCACCTGCATATTGCCGAGACCGAAAAATACGCGCATGTGACTTATTTCTTAAACGGCGGCACGGAAAAACTTTTTCCGGGAGAGGAACGAATTTTGATTCCCTCCATTACCGCCGCCCACTTTGACGAGGTACCCGAGATGCGAGCCAAAGAAATTACAGCCAAAATCTTGGAATATTTTGATACTTACGACGTGATCATTGCTAATTTTGCCAACGCCGATTTAGTAGGACACTCCGGTAACTTTCAGGCAGCCATACGGGCCGTGGAGATTCTGGACGGGGCGCTACAGCAAATTATGAACGCGGTTTTAGCTTCGGACGGGGCCGCGCTGATTACCGGAGACCACGGAAATATTGAACTAAAAAGAAATGTCATCACGGGCGAGAAGTTAACGGAGCACTCTCTCAATGCCGTTCCCTTGTATCTTATTGGCAGAAAATTCCGCCTGACAAAACAACGCAGTGAGTCCGAAAGAGAAAAACAAAAAACCGAAGCGGGCGGCATGTTAACTGATATTGCGCCCACAATTCTTGAGCTTTTGGGACTAAAAAAACCCGCCGAGATGACGGGCAAGGACCTGCTAAAAACACTACTTGGTCAATGACGGATGTATATACAAATCCCACAAGGCAAAATAAGGAGTTCCCTGCGTGTACCAGTGGCTCCAAAGATCTACCGCCACAAGACCAACCCCGATGAAAAATGCCACCCTCGCTACGGTTAATATGACCTTCGTTGCGCCGAATCTCCAAAGAACTAAGCTTATCAAAAGAGATAAAAACCCCCAAAACATTTTATGAAGATGGTATCCCGAAACAACAATCCAGTATTTATCCGGCGTATCCAGAAAGAATAGAAAAATCTGACGCGGTAGATCAAAGTATACCAATATCAAAAACGCCAAGGCAAGGAACACTGAGGAAAGACCCAACACGGAAGCCCCCAGTCCCTAAGTTCTAATTTCACAATAGCATAATCCGACTAGAAAATCAAATCATATTATCTTAACATCACCTATGCGATCGCATAGGTGATGTTACGATAAAGTTGATGCCCAAACCAAAACTATTTGCTGCTGTTTATCTTCCTCTTAATGATCTCGTCAATAATACCGTACTTCTTCGCTTCTTCGGCGTCCACCCCGCACTAAAATTTTGACTGCCGCGATCTTGAATAAAAAGCCCATTTTCATTTTTAACAGCTGTCACGTTGATCTCGCCAGCTTAGTCGGGGCGGCATAACTATAGTCAAAATTTAGTGACGGGGCAAGTATTACTTGCTGTTTGTTTTCCTTTTAATTATTTCATCTATAATGCCATACTTCTTCGCTTCTTCGGCGTCCATGTAAAAATCGCGGTCTGTGTCTTTTTCAACTTGCGTGAGCAGTTTTCCGGTATGTTTTGATAAAATATGGCTTAAGCGCTCCTTGAGGCGCAGAACATGTTTGGCTGAAATTTCAATTTCGGTTGCCTGACCCTCAATGCCTCCGGCCATTACTTGATGTATTAAAACTTCGGAGTTGGGGAGCGCAAAACGTTTACCCTTGGCTCCCGATGCTAAAAGTAAAGCCGCGCCCGAAGCCGCCATCCCAATACAAATAGTGGAAACATCCGGCTTAACGTACTGCATCGTGTCATAAACCGCCAAGGTCGCGGGCACCGAGCCGCCGGGGGAATTAATATAAAGCTTGATGTCCTTTTTCTCGTCCTCTGACTCCAAAAATAAAAGCTGGGCAATAATGGAATTAGCAATCGGATCCACAATCGGCCCGCCCAGAAAAATAATACGCTCTTTGAGAAGCCGCGAATAAATATCATAAGCCCGCTCGCCAAATTGCGACTTTTCAATGACGGTGGGAATTAAATATTGTGCAAAAATTTCGTCGTCCATATTTACATTTTCTCCAAAAACTCAAAAACTTTTTGGTTCTTTAATATGCCTTTAGTATATTCCTTTAATTCTTCGGCGTCAATGTGCTTTTTGGCGTCCTCAACAGATTTGTATTGGCTTAAAAGCTGATTAGCGCGTGTCTCAATTTCTTCTGCCGTCGGCTCTATTTTTTCTACTTTTGCGATTTCGCGCAGGACCAGCGCAATCCTCACCCTTTTTTCTGCCTCATCTCGCCAATCTTTTTGGAGCTCTTCCACGCCTTTTTTTATATGAAGCAAATAGTCTTCCCACTTCATACCCATCTGCTCTACGCCGGATTTTAATTCTGTAAACATTTTGTCAAGCTCGCCCTCAATTAATACGTCCGGGACTTCTATTTTTGTCTCCTCTGCAATTTTTTCAATAGTGAGCGCGCGCAGTCTCTGGATCTCTTTCTCTTCTTTTTCTTTACCAATTCCTTCACGGATACTCTTCTTTAGAGCCTCAACCGATGGAAAATCGCCAAGATTTTTGACAGATTCATCAGTCAGTTCCGGCAACTTACGTTCCTGCACCAGTTTCATGGTGACTATAAAATCAAACGCTTTTCCGGCCATTGACTTTTCGTGCCAATTTTCCGGCGCAACAAGGGTAAATGACTTCTCGTCTCCGACTTTCATGCCAATAAGATTATCCTCAAATCCCGGCAGAAATTTTCCTTGACCAATAACCAATGGGTGATTTTTGGACTCGCTTAAGATGGGGCTATTGTCTTTTACTTCTCCGCCGGAGGCGGATCCGCCTCGGGCGGAAAAGTCAATCTCGACCGTATCGCCGGATTGCGCCGGACGATCAACCGTAATCAGGGGCGCGCGCGATTCCCGGAGCCACTCCAATGTTTTCTCAACTTCTTCGTCGGTTATGGAAACCGCCTTTTTTTCTTTTTGTACTCTTCGGGCAATGACTTTATAATCAGACAGTTTTACTTCGGGCATTACTGCTAACCTGATTTTAAATTCTAAGTCGTTTCCGGGCACAAGTTTGATTATAGTAATTTCCGGTCTTCCTATCGGAGGGCGACTTGGAGAAACCTCACCGCTGTCCAGCATTTTCTGCATCAGCTCCGGATAGGTTTTGCGTACGGCCAAGTCCGCCGCCCGCTCGTAAATCGCATTCTCCCCGAATTTTTGTTTAACAATTTCATACGGAGCTTTACCCCTGCGAAAACCCTCAATTTCTGTTTCCTCCGAAATTAAAGTTGCCGCGCGCGCAAGATGCGGCTCAAATTCCCGAAAAGGAATACTTACATCTATCTCCGCTTGTGATTTTAGCGACTTTGTGAAATTATAGTCCATAGTTCAATCCTTGAGGCTTGATTATGAGAAAGTATACTTGGCCTGTTTTTGTCGGATTTATCACCCTCCTGATGCTCCTGCTGCCTATTAAATTGGTCGGGGTGATAGTGACCTATTTCGACGACCTTTGGAACGTAACCGTCTGGCAACCTTTTCTGGGAAGAAGTTTACCGCTCGCGGGATTGATAGCATCTGTCGTTATCTTTTATCTCGTTGGTAAGTTAGCGGAAACGAAGTGGGGCATCTGGGTTAACGAAAACATCTTGCAGCATATTCCTATTCTGGGGGGTTTTCTGTCCTCGTTTAACCCTAATACTAAAAAGGTTCTGGAAGAGACAAATGGATTTATAATCGCTCGTTACTTAAGCGAGTGGCGTCCGGCCAAATTAATGTCTGTCCTCAAAAAAAAGGATGGTTATTTTGGGGTGGTAATGTTCTTTACCTTCCCGCCCACGCCCCAGTTTATTCCCGATGACTCGCCAATTTATGTTTTGGAAAACCCCGAAGGAAAATATGACGTTATTCCCAACCGCGTCGCATTTAAACTGGAGGTATCGGCCGGCACTGCAGTTCCAGAGAATTGCATAGAAGGAGCAGTACTGACTACTATGGGCGAATTCATTCGCGCCCGCAACCTGATAAGAAAACCTAATCCTACTAGTAACAACGGCTCTTAAGAGCCGTTTTGCTATACATAGATGTTAACCGTTGATCGCGTTTAGGTAGCCTTACAATAACCGAGCTATAAGCAAAGCAACAATGTTTACTATTTTTATCATGGGATTAATGGCGGGTCCTGCTGTATCTTTATATGGGTCTCCCACCGTATCTCCGGTGACTGCGGCTTGATGCGCCGGAGATTTTTTGCCGCCGTAGTTTCCTTCTTCAATATATTTTTTGGCATTGTCCCAAGCAGCTCCGCCTGAAGTCATGGAAATCGCCACAAAAAGTCCGGTCACAATAGAACCCACCAGTAGTCCGCCAAGCGCCTGCGGCGCGTTTGACCCAAGTACTACCACAAGTAAAATCGGCACAGCCACCGGAATCAGCGCCGGTATAATCATCTGACGAATCGCAGCCTTGGTCACAATATCCACTGCTTTATCATACTGTGGCTGGCCCGTGCCTGTTCCCGACGCCCCATTTTTATCTTTTAATAAGGAAGTCGGGATCCCGACATCCGACGTAGCGTCGGATCGTCGGGACATAATTCCTTCTTTGTCCTTTTGAATGCTCTCCCAAAGCCCCGGTATCTCTTTAAACTGCCTTCGCACCTCCTCCACCACGCCCTGCGCCGCTTTCCCAACGGCCCGCATGGCAATGGAACTAAAAAGATAAGGCATCATACCGCCGATAAAAAGACCCACAATAACATAGGGGTCGGAAAGGTTGAAAAATACCGCCTTCCCAAAATTTTTCAGCTCTTCAACAAAAGACGCAAAAAGAACCAAGGCCGCGAGTCCGGCTGATGCAATAGCATATCCTTTGGTAATGGCTTTGGTGGTATTTCCCACCGCATCTAAAGGATCAGTGACCTTGCGTACTTCTTCGGGCAACCCCGCCATCTCAGCAATACCTCCGGCATTATCAGTAATCGGGCCAAAAGAATCTATAGCCACGATAATTCCGGCTTGAGCCAGCATGGTCATCGCGGCCAAAGCCACACCGTAAAGTCCCGCAAAAAGAAAAGCAAAAAGCATGCCGGCAGAAATTACCAGAATCGGAAACGCGGTTGCTTCCAGAGAATAGGCAAGGCCAATAATTATATTGGTGCCATGCCCGGTGAGTGAAGCGCGGGCAATTGCCTTTACCGGACGGAATTTTTTAGAAGTGTAATACTCGGTTGCAACCACCATCAAAGCAGTAACGCCAATACCGGCCAGAGCCGCCATAAAATAAGGATTTACGAGCGACCGATCAAGTGTAATAGCAAAAGCGGGCCACAAAAGTATGACGGCCATAAGGGAAGAGCCGATAAGTCCGCGGTAAAGCCCTCCCATAATTGAGCCGCCTTCTTTAACCCGCACTAAAAAACTGCCTAAAATTGAGGCCGCGATCGCAACACCTCCAATAATAAGGGGTAAAAGCACAATACTTTGATTTCCCGGGAAAAGCAGCGAGCCCAAAAGCATAGCCGCAATCGCGGTTACGGCATAAGTTTCAAAAAGGTCCGCGGCCATTCCCGCACAATCTCCCACGTTGTCTCCCACGTTATCTGCAATTACGGCCGGATTTCTGGGGTCGTCTTCCGGAATCCCTGCCTCAATTTTACCTACTAAGTCCGCTCCCACGTCCGCGCCTTTGGTATAAATTCCTCCGCCAAGACGCGCAAAAATAGAAATCAAAGAACCCCCAAAAGCAAGACCCACGAGCGAAGAAATATTTTGTGTAATAGCGTAAAAAAGACTTACGGATAAAAGTCCAAGGCCCACCACTAAAAATCCAGTTACTGAACCTCCCAAGAAAGCAACCCGAAACGCCTTGGACAGGCCGGATTTGGCAGCTTCTGTGGTGCGAACATTAGTATCTACCGCAGTCATCATACCCAGATACCCGGCCAGTGTTGAGGAAACAGCGCCAACCAAAAATCCCATTGCGGTTTCTCCTCCAAAAACTTGCCAAATAATTATGGCCAAAACCAAAGCCACAAACCCAACCGTAGTATTTTGGCGCTTGAGATAGGCCCTAGAACCAGCTTTTATGGCTTGCCAAATTTCAATTTGTTTTCCTGTTCCAGTCGGATATTTTTTTATTAAATAAATCAGCACCAAAGCAAAGGCGATGGAAACCAAAGAAGTTATTATTGGAAATAAAATCATAAACTATTTCGTCACAAAGCCTATACTGCCGACCGTCAATAAAACCCGGTGGGTAGTATATTTATTCTCTGCGAACTAACTCTTCTTGATACTCTGAGTTGAAAAGTTCTATAAAGGACGAAGAATTTAAAGACTGGAGAAGGCCCAACCTTTGTAAACTAGAAATTAAATCTTGCAGGGATCCGCGGGCCATTGAAAGGTCCCCTTTGTAAAACCATTCTTTGCTGTGAATAACCCCGAAACGTCTGTAGTCTTCAATCTTATCCCTTACCGACGCGACCGAATCGAGGTCAACAATACGACAATCAAGGGTTATGTTATGACTGGTTAAGTATCCGTTGTGGAGCCCAAGGTTCCTGATTTTAGCAACTTGCTGGCCCAGTGTCTTAACAAACCACTCGGTATACTCTTCCCAAGAAAATTTTTGAGGATCTTTCCCTAACTCCTGAGCAACTAAGGCCTTGGCATCGTCAAGGGCCATTCTCTCACGATCTTGACCACCACTCGCAAGATAATCTATACGCTCCGTTGTTCCAAAAGCCCGTACTTCGATAACCGGATTCATTCCTTCTGGAATAATTTTAAGTCTTTTTGCTTCAAATACAGAAATTTTTTGTCCGTTTTCATCAACGATTTCCTCAAGGGATGCAATGGCAACTATGCGATACGTTCTGATGCCTGAACGTAAAAAGTCTTCCGCATAATCCCAGTCACGAATTGCATGGGGATAATTAACCAAACCCAAGGCTTCATGCGGACCTTGTTCTATCACGCGTGCAACCTCCGCAGAGCCAGTATCAAAAGAGAGGTTAAAAACCCCTATCCCTTTAATACCTAAGTCACGATAACGTCTTCCTTGCTGATCCTCAAATACCACTGATCCGATAAGTCCGCTTCTGCCTCTGCCCGGTACCTCTTTATACCCCCTTTCCGGCATTACCGACACGTGATGTATTTTTTCTTCAGGGCTTTGGCTGGGCGTGGGTGTAAAAAAGTAAGCAAAAGGCAACGGTTTACCCTGTTCAATTTTGAAAGGAAGTGTTCCCTCAAACGCGGGATTTAGACTTATTACTTTATTCTTTACTTCAATGGCAGGCAACCTTAATTCCTTTCTTTTCTCAAGAAATTCTCCTCCGGTGCCGGTAATGGGTTTTTCAAGTTTTGGTTGTTCGGATCTCTCCATTTCAATAATGTTTCGTGCTTTAGGCAGCCCTTTTTTCTTCGGTTATTTCTTTCTTTGTTGTTTTCTTTGTTGTTTTCTTTTTCTTTTGTGTTTCAACCTTGCCATCCGTAGTCTTGGGTTCTTTTTTCTTTTCCTCTGATTTCGTCTCGCCCATTACCTCGGCCAGCGCTTCGCGGACCCCTTCTGTAGAAACTGCCGGGGTTTTTTCTTCTTCGGGCGCCTCTTCAACTTGAGACTCTTCCGGTTTTTTGCTGGATCTTACATCAATTTTCCATCCGGTAAGTTTAGCCGCAAGACGCACGTTTTGTCCGCCCTTGCCAATAGCAAGAGAGAGCTGTTCGTCCGGCACAACCGCCCGCGCTTCTTTTCTTTTCTCGTTTATTTCAACATCAAGGACTTTGGCCGGAGACAAAGAGTGGGTGATAAACTCTGCCGGATCCTCGGACCATTCAATAACATCAATCTTCTCTCCCCCCAACTCGTTTATAACCGTAGTAACCCGCACACCCCTTTGCCCCACCAGAGAACCCACAGGATCAATGCCCTCTTCATGAGATAGTACCGCAACCTTGGAGCGTGACCCCGGTTCGCGCGCCACGGATTTAATCTCCACGGTGCCCGATGCAATTTCCGGGACCTCAATCTCAAAAAGTTTTTTCAAAAGACGCGGGTGGGAACGCGACAAAAACACCCCCGGCCCCTTAGGGTTTTTCTCAACTAAAGTAATCAGAACTTTAATACGATCTCCCACCCGGTAGCGTTCATAGGGAACCTGCTCCTCGGGTATTAAAATACCCACAGTTCTTCCAATATCTACAAAGATATTCCGCCCCTCAATCCGCTGGATCAATCCGCTTACAAGCTCCCCTTCTTTGGATTTAAATTCATCAAAAACGGCCTCGCGTTCGGCTTCACGGATACGCTGTACAATCACCTGCTTGGCGGTTTGGGCCGCAATTCGTCCGTATTCCTCGTGATACTCAAGAGGAAACTCAAGTTCGTCTCCGGGTTTTATATCCTTTTTAATCTTGCGGGCCTCTTCAATCATCATGTGTTTTTCCTCATTAAAGCGTATCTTTTTAGGCTCTGTGTCTTCTGCTATTTCCGTCCCTTCCTTTTCCGCTTCAACCATTTCCTCTCTTTTCCGCTCCTCCTGGTCTCCAGCCTTGCCCTCCGCGGCTTCAACCAGCTTTCGGGCCCGCTCTTCCTCTTCAGCCTGAATCTCCTCTTCGGATTTAATCATAGTCTCATCCATCACAATCTTTATTTGCTTCATTTCTACCTTTCCGGTATCCGGGTCCATTTTGGCGCGAACAATTTGACCCCTCTGGCCATAGTCGCGCTTATAAGCCGCAGCCAAAGCCAGCTCTATGGTTTCAAGAATTTTTTCCTTGGGTATTCCTTTTTCATCGGCAATCTGCTGTATTGCCTGCGCAAATGATTTTAAGTCCAAACTTGTGGCTTGTAACTTACAGCTTGTAGCTTTAAGAGATTTTCTCCTAACGCCTACAAGCTAATTCCTACAAGCTAGTAAAATGGGCCCGTTTCCACGGACCACCATCCAACATCTATCCATAAATCTAGTATACCTCCCAGTAAAACCAATGTCAATAAGAAAAAGCCGGTTGCCCGGCTTTGTTCATCTATTTCCAAAAGGAACCAGTTTGTAGTCGGCGCGGCTTCTTAACCATTCTTCAATGTCCTGTCTATCCCTACGGAGCCATTTGATTTTTGATCTGATGGATTCAAGAACTTGACGCTTGGTCCTGTCCAGCCCCATCCGACGTTCTTTCCGGAAAAAGGCCGCAACGTCCCTTAGCTCTTCCTCCGAAGAAAACCCAGCGGCAAACTCCACCATCATAGAAAGAAGTCCTAAACCGGATCCTTCATAACGCCCCAGAAGTTTTTTCCAATTTCTTTTGACGAAGTCCCAAGCCGCACTTCTACCTACCGAGTGGGAGCCGATACCGGCAATAAGAATGGGTGTGTCCTGTGCCCTAACTCTTTCCGAAAGAGAAAATTGCAGAACTTGCCTCAACAACTGTCCATCCCGAAAACCAGCCAAGGAGCGCAAAACACGCATTTTTTCTTCCTGCAAATCAGTAGAATCATAAATCTTCAGCAACGCTTCCAATTCTTCTCCGCCCCCGTTTTCCGCGCTCAAGGTGTAAACAGCCTGTCTTATATCCGGGTTAAGCGTGCCGCCAGCCACAAATTCCTGAAAACGCCTTTGTGCCTCTTCCGTAATTTTTCTATCCCCATACCACCCCGCATTCAGAAGAAGAAGGGAACGGAGCATGACTTCAAGGTGCCCGTCACCCGGTTTTTTATCCCAACCAATAAGTCGCGCGGCAGGAGTAAAAAACTCTTTAGCAAAAACAACAAAAGATCCGTAAAACGCTTCGCGCCCCAACAAGTTATCAAGCGTGCCCAAAGAAGCAGCAAGGACAGACCATACGCTAAAGTCTTCTTCTTTGCTATAAGAGGCGAGGAGGCCTAAGGCATCAGAGGTTTTAACCAATCCTGCTTTGGCCAAGGCCAATGCGTCATCCAAAAGTTCTAGTTTGTCAACCTTGGAAAGCGTCTGCGTACCAACTACACGTTTAAGTTCTCCCATTAGCTCTGGCGCGTAAGACACCCGGTAAAATCCGCTCTGATCAGGATTTACCTTTACCCACTCGCCATCATCAAGTTCCAGAGGAATTGTGGTGCTACGACGATCAAGGTAAAAGAAAATCGGTTCCGGGTCGGATTCGTAAGCTACCCCAAAGGGTACTTTCCAAAGCGGGTCTTTTTTGTCTTTGCTGCCGTCGAAAATAAACCGTTCTTGAGATATCCTAAGTCCCCCTCGCGCTCTTTGAACCTTAAGAACCGGATAACCGGGCTGACGGGTAAAGCTCGCCATAATCTCTTTAATCGGCTTTCCCGAAACCTCCTCAAGCGCTTTCCATAAATCATCGGTGGCCGCGTTTTTGTAAGCGTATCTCGTAAGATAATGCCGCAAACCTCTTCGGAAGAGTTCTTCTCCCAAATAATGTTCCAGCATCCGGTTTATAACCGATCCCTTACTGTAAGAAATCGCGTCAAACACTTCACTAATTTCTCTGGGGTCTCCAACCCCAACCTCCACCGGGTGAGTATTTTTTAGACCGTCTAGGTGCAGGGCAGAACAATAATCATCGGCAACGTATTGGGTCCAAATGTCCCAGTCTGGGAAAATATGATTTACTGCTTTTGGTCCCATGTAAGACGCAAACCCTTCGTTTAACCAGAGATGCGTCCACCACTTCATGGTCACGTAGTTTCCAAACCACTGATGCGCAAGTTCATGCGATACTATCTCGGCCACGCGCTGTTTGGCTGCCTGCGAAGAATTATCGCGGTCAATCAAAAGCGCGGTTTCACGATAAGTAACCAGCCCCCAATTTTCCATGGCTCCGGCGGCAAAGTCCGGCAAAGCCACCATATCCAGTTTGGGTAGAGCGTAAGGAACGCCAAACCACTCGGCAAAGTAGGGCAGGACGCGGCAAGCAGTATCCAGTGCAAAACGGCCCTGCTCTTTTTTACCGAGCGTGGTCCAAACCCGAATTGGGACCCGATTTTTATCCAAAGCCTCAAAACACTCAAGGTCGGCAACCACCCAAGCCAAAAGATACGTGGACATAGGCGGGGTTTTTTGGTAGCGAACCATCTTAATGTCGTGCCCTTCCTCAACCGAACCAACCGGCATATTGGACAGCGCTGTTTTTTCTTTAGGAACTATAAGTTCCAGAGAAAAAGTGGCCTTACGATCCGGCTCGTCAAAACAGGGGAAAGCGCGGCGCGCGTCTGTGGCCTCAAACTGTGTTGCTCCGCCCCACTTTTTCTCGCCATTCACCTCGTAAGAGGTGCGGTAAAAACCATGCATCTTGTCGTTCAGCTCTCCGAAAAATGAAAGAAACAGCTCTGCTTCTCCGGCGGGTACACGCTTGCCAAATTTAAAAGTCACGGTTTCAAGTTTCTTATCAAAACTGGTGCACTGCGGGGTAAGATTCCCGCCGTTAACAACAAGGCAGACCTTGCTGATTTTAAGACCAACCGAATGAAGCGTGATTTGCGATGTTGATTTTTTAATCAGGAGACTGACTTGTTCTACCCCAGAAAATCTTAAACTAGAAAAATCTGGAGTAATGATCAGGTGATAATGTAGGGGTTCAACCGTGCGGAGCAGGCGATAGCGGTTTGCCGACAAACGCCGTTGCCTCATTTCTTCTCCCCGATATTATCTAGTTTTAAAAGTCCTGCTTAATAAGTAGTAACAGAGTGGGGGAACGTTTGTCAATGTTTTTAAAATTGTGCTAACCTTAAGAAAGAACGTTCAAATTGGGGGGCCGGAGGTGGCTAGGCGATCCCGCCGACGCCGGTTGCCGCTTTCCGGCAACCAGCACACTGACTGGGAATTCCGGAAAATAGTTGACATCGTGGAAAATGTTTTTGAAATTATCCGGAAAAAACGGTTTTTGCGGGATCCGGACGACAGGAGAAAAAGACTTCTTGGTTTCCTTTCCTTGGCCGTACACGAAGGTGAACGCACTCAGGTATACGTAGGACACAACAAAGAAAACCCGCCGGCAAAAAATCTGATTCACGAAGCGCTGCATGCGCTTTATAACTATACCGATAGCAGGGGCATCGGACTGGAAGAAGTGCTATCCAAAGAGGATATTACGAAGTTGCGTAAGGAACACTGTCTCGGCATTGCCAGAAAGCTATTACACATTCTCATCCGTCACTCCCGAAACCGCTGTCTTCATCATAGTGATCTTGATAAAAAGGAGGTGTGCCTCTGGCGTATTTTCACTGATGCCCAGAAAAGATATCTAAGAAACCGCATACCAAGACACGAAGCCAAAAAAGATCCCCCCAAAAAATGAAAGCGGCCACCCACTAGGGTGGCACTTTTCTTTGTCCCCCCACCTTTCCAGAATACCCCGCAGCTTGGGAAGTCAGACTTCCCTTGCTGCGGGGATGAATGGGTATCGTAGAAATCCTTCCCGCGGGGTCCAATACCCTGCTGGGAAAGTGGGGGGATTTATCTCGCCCGAGATTCTACCGTTCAAGTCTATTGGCCGTTAACAATAAGTTCGTGCTATACTTCAAGCAATGGTTGGGTTTCTTCAGCACTTCAACGTGGTTGCCGAATGTCGGGCTTCCAAGCTACCGTTATGGCAGTGTCCTCCGTTTCTTTTTCTTATTATGGGGGTAATCACCATTGTTTCTATGGTGGCCACTTTTATAATCGCCTCCCGCTATACCGAAGAACCCGAAGTCGCCGCTCTTATTGTAATATTCGTCACGGCCCTATTTTTGGTGATGGGGAACCTCATTATAGCCGGATTCAACAAAGTTTCCGAGGCCAATCGCATGAAATCAGAATTTATTTCCATTGTTTCGCATCAACTTCGCTCCCCCCTCTCAATTTTTAAATGGACGCTGGACGTGATTGACCGGGAGTCAAAAAACGGAAAAAACCACGACGATTTGGCCAACTTCATGGCCACCCTGCGCGATACCACGGAAAATATGATACGACTCGTTAATTCGCTTCTGGAAGTAAGCAGAATTGAGGCGCGGACTGTTGTGCTTAAAAAGGAACGTTTTTCCCTGGCTGAACTTACCCAAAAAGTTATTGAAAACTTCCGCCGCTATGCCGAGGCCTCCGGTATTTTCATACGGTTTGAGCCGGAAACGTTATTGCCGGAGGTTGTAGCCGACCGGGAACGAATTGCCATGGTTCTGCAAAACTTCATTGATAATGCCATACGCTATACCAGAGGATCGGGGCATATTTTGATTACAATCAATAAGGAAGATAACAACTTAAGGTGGGCTGTCAAAGACGAGGGTATGGGCATACCGCCCGACCAACAAAAATATATTTTCCAAAAATTTTTCCGGTCTTCCCAAAATCAACATACGCGCGGCTCCGGCGTGGGTCTCTATATAGCCAAGGCGGTCATAGGGGCTTCGGAAGGCAAAATAGGTTTTACCTCCAAGGAAAGCGAGGGGTCGACTTTTTGGTTCACATTACCCATAACATAACCAGAAGTATACCCCGCTCTAATTTTGCGGGGTATTCCGCGGCGATCCGCTGCGCCCACGACAGTATGTGCCTACCCGTCCCCCACCTTTCTGTACAAACTCGGTATTGCAATTTGTGGTTAAGCGCAGCGGCCGCTACCACTCTACCCAGAACTGTAAATGAGATACTTGCAAAAAGGTGGGGGATGAAGCCGCGCGGATCGCAGAAAACAAAAAACCAAAATCTTTATATGTAATCGGTCAACAAAACTAAGGCAAAATTAGAGCGGGGTGCTCATATTTCTAACTAAAATTCGTTCGCCCCGACTCCGAATTTTAGAGAAATATGGCAAAAATATTATTTATTGAGGACGAGTCAGCCCTGCAACGCGCTGCTACCAAGGTTCTAAACGAAGAGGGATACAGCGTTCTTTCGGCATTAAACGGCGAGGACGGGCTGGAAATGGCCAAAAGAGAAAAACCGGATTTGATTTTGCTTGATCTTATCCTGCCTAAACTTGACGGTTTTGCGGTACTGGAAGCATTAAAGCAAGACGATACTACGAAAAAAATTCCGGTTATGATACTTTCTAATCTGGAAGGGGGAGGCGACGTGGAGCAGGCACTGGAACTCGGAGCAAAAACTTATCTTGTTAAAGCCAACTATCGGCTGGAAGAGGTTGTGGAGAAAATAAAGCAGGTTCTTGGAAATAGTCAGTAATATATTTTAACGATGAAGGTAGAGGAGGGACAACTGAAGGCCTTTATCCTTGATTCCGGCCTGGTGCCGGCTGACAAAGTGAAAAAGGCCGAGGAAGAAGCTCAAAAAACCGGAAAAACTCTCCGGGAAATTTTATTAAACAAGGGCTATACCAAAGAGGATGAGATTAAACGGCTTGAAGCCTATATTATGGGCATTCCTTTTGTGGACCTCACCCACGAAACTATTGATACTGCGGTTCTTTACGTTATTCCCGAACCCATTGCCCGTAAAAATAACGTCATTTCCTATAAAAAAACCGGAAAAGATCTGGAAATCGCCATGCTGGATCCGGACGACCTCCAGACTGTTGAGTTTATACGGAAAAAATCCGGCTTGAGAATTTTGCCGCGCCTGACAACCCCGGAGTCAATTCAACACGCCCTCAAACAGTATCAAAAAACTCTGGAAGTTGAATTTGGAGAAATTATTAAAAAAGAGACCGAGGCGCTAAAGGTTGCCCAAGAAGGAGATGCGGGCGAGATAGAAGCGGAAGAGCTGAAGAAACTGGCTGAAGATCTGCCGGTCATAAAAATCGTTGATACTTTAATTCGCCATGCGATTTTGCAGAATGCCTCCGATATCCACGTTGAGCCTGCGGAAAAAGAGGTTGTGGCGCGCTACCGGATTGACGGCGTTCTGCACGACGCCATGACCCTCCCTAAACAAATAGCGCCCGGAATTGTGGCGCGCATCAAAGTTATGGCCAATCTTAAACTGGACGAACACCGCCTGCCCCAAGACGGCAGATTTAAAATTGAGACAGACGAATACCGATTTTCTTTTAGAGTATCAGTCCTGCCGGTATTTGACGGCGAAAAAATCGTCTTGCGGCTTTTGCCCGAAACAGCCAAGGGTTATTCTCTGGAAGAACTTGGTTTCTGGGGAGAGAATCTGGAACGGATACATCGCGCCATCAAAAGGCCAACCGGCATTATTTTAGCTACCGGCCCAACCGGCTCCGGAAAAACAACTACTCTTTATTCTATTTTGGAAATCCTTAATATCCCCGGAGTAAACATCTCCACCATTGAGGACCCGATTGAATACCGCATACCGCGTATAAACCAAACGCAGGTTCATCCGGATATCGGATTATCTTTTGCTAACGGTCTGCGCTCGCTTTTGAGACAAGACCCAAATATTCTTATGGTGGGCGAAATTCGGGATAACGAAACTGCCGGTCTCGCCATAAATGCCGCGCTCACCGGACATCTTGTGTTATCAACCCTACATACCAACTCGGCAGCCGGAGCCCTGCCGCGGCTCCTGGACATGAAAGTGGAACCATTTTTAATTGCTTCCACTGTCACTGCTATTATTTCGCAACGTTTAGTACGGCGCCTTTGCCCGGAACATGAAAAATACCGCCTCTCGGCCGCCCAGATCGCCAGTCTTAAAAAAGACGTAAACTTGGATCGCATCCTTGAGGTTTTGAAACACGAAAAAATAATAGACGCCAAAACTACGTTTGAAAAAATTGAGTGGGGGAGACACAAAAAAACAGAAGAGTGTCCCGACGGTTACAAGGGACGAATTGGCATCCACGAAGTTCTGGAGATGTCCGAATCCATCAAAGAGCTGGTAGTAAAAAATGCCACCTCGGACGACATTGAAAAACGGGGTCGGGAAGAAGGAATGCTCACCATGCTGGAAGAGGGCTTTATCCGCGCGGCCCAAAGAGTTACCTCTATTGAAGAGGTGTTGAGGGTAACAAGTGAATAACTAATGCGCCACTGTTATCGCCCACACTCTTTTGGCGCCGGCCTCTTTTAACACTCGGGCCGCTTCCTCCAGGGTGGCTCCGGTAGTTTTTACGTCGTCCAGCAAAAGGACGACTTTTTGTTTTATTGAGGCGGGGTCAGCTACCCCAAAAGTTCCAATTACGTTGCGGCGCCTTTTATCTGCCGAAAGCTCAATTTGAGGCTTGGTTTTTTTAATTTTCCTTAAAACCTGCTGTACCAAGCTAAGCTTGGAACATGTTCCAAGCTTAGCTTGGTACAATTCTGCCAGCTGCGTGGCTATAAGCCCTGACTGGTTAAAGCCGCGTACCCGCTCACGGCTTTTATAGAGAGGAATTGGCATAATCACAGCTTCTTTTGGCAAGAAAATACCGTATATATCAAAATATTCAAGTAAAAGACTTACTAAAACCGGAGCAGCTGACCGAACGCGATTATATTTTAAACTATGAATAAGTTCTCGCGGAGCTTCATCGTTGTATGAAAATGGAGACAAAAACGCGTATATACTGGATTTTTTCTGACAAGAAACACAGGTGCGACCAGCTGTAATCCTTCTTCGCGCAGGTATAAACTTCTTGCATACAAAACACGTTGGTGGAATCCAACGAAGCTTGTTGTGACACATAGGACATAAAAAAGAGCCGCCGGTCCCGCAGCCAAAACAAACAGCCGGAAAAATCAAGTCCAGAAGCCAATTTTTAAACATTTTATAGCTAATCATGTGGATAACTTATAAACTCCTTTATTGGATATAAAGGTGTTATGATGAGTACGCAGACTTGGTTGAAATATCCTTTCTTAAAAAACTTAAACTCCCGACTTTTTCCTTTAAATTTCTCTCGTCCAAACCCACGAGGATTGTTGGTATTGATATTGGTGTGGCTTCGGCCAAGGTGGTACAATTAAGATACGAGCATGAACGTGCGATCTTGGAAACTTACGGAGAACTCCTTTCGGCTGGCTACCTTAAAAATACTGACGTTGCCGGAGGGGGCGGTTTTTTACGCTATGCTGACGTTGATATCGCTTCGCTCCTTAAAGACATAATCAGGGAATCCGGCGTTACCGCCAAGGATGCCGTATTTTCAGTTCCGGCGGTCTCAAGCTTCATTACCACCATTTCCTTCCCCCGCGTAACCGAAAAGGAAATTAACTCTGCCATGCCGTACGAAGCCAGAAAATACGTACCCATACCGGTTTCGGAGGTGGTGCTGGACTGGGATATTCTGGAACCGAACGAAGAGAGAAATGCCATAGAGGTTCTCTTGGTGGCTGTGCCGAGAGACGTTGTGGAAAAATATAAACGCGTAGCAGGAATTGCGGGGATTAATCCCCGGGCTCTGGAAGTAGAAACTTTTAGTATGGTCCGTTCTCTGCTGGGACAAGACCCAACTCCCATTGCGCTTATTAACCTCGGTCATCAATCAACCACCCTTGCTATTATTGATAGAGGTCGGGTACGCGTATCCCACAATATCATACGCGGGTCGCAGGAACTTACCAAGGCCCTAGAAAGAGGTATGGCCATATCGCTGGAGCGGGCCGAGTCAGCTAAAAGAGAAATTGGAATCTCGGAAAAGCTTGAAGAACGGGAAATTACATCTTTAATCATGCCCCCCCTTGATTCTCTTTTTTCCGAAATAGAACGGCTAATGGCACTTTATAACCGTAGGGCTCCGCGAAAAATACAAAGAGTCAACCTCACGGGCGGCGGCTCAAATCTGAAAGGGATAGTTGACTACCTAAGTACAAAGTTTGGACTGGAGGTAACTAAGGGGAACCCCTTTGCGCGCGTGGTCACACCGGCATTTATGCAGCCCATTTTACGAGAAATCGGCCCCAGCTTTTCCGTAGCAGTCGGGCTGGCGTTGCATGATATAACTTCCAAATAATGGCGGACTTGCTTTTAAAAAAAGAGTCTCCGGAAGCAAAATTTCGCATAGAGCGCGGAAGCTCTTTTCTGTTTTATCTTGTATTGGCGCTATTTTTTCTCGGTCTGGCTGTTTACGGGGGTCTTCTTTTATTAAATCGCGGCCAAGAGCGCGCGCGGGAAGAACTAACTGCACAAGTACGGCTTAAAGAGGAGGATCTGCGCCCGGAGCTTTTAAACCAAATATTTATTTTGGATAAACGCCTGAAAAACCTGCGCACATTGCTTGCCAGACACATTTTTCCTTCCAATACACTAAGGCTGGTGGAAGCAGATACCCATCCTCAAGTGCGCTTTCTGAATTTTAATCTTAGCACCGACAGCAGAAAACTGGAGATGTCGGGTGAAACAACCAGTTATGCTGTGCTGGCGCGGCAGATCGCGCTTTTTGAACGTGACCCCCAAGTAGAACGGGTTGAATTCGGCGGGCTTTCTTTTGGAACCAATAACTTGTTGGGCTTTAAATTGACGCTAATCATCAAAACATCACTCCTACAACTGCGTCCTTAACTATGACACGTATTTTTATAATAATTATATTGCTCATTGGAACGGCGGTGCTTGGTTTATTTTATCTTAGCCCCGAGTGGAACGAGCTTCAGAAACTGCGCCGGGAAACAAAAGACTTGGCTGACATAAGCGGTGAATTTGATACGTTAATACAAAACCGCGACGCCTTGGTTGACCAAATTAATACCCTGTCTCAAAACGACCTCGGCCGTATTGACCGCGCGCTTCCGGAAGGACCAAAGGCTTCGGAGTTTTTAGTCTCCATTGAGGCCTTGGCCAGAAAACATGGACTGGTTATGAGACGCATTGATATTGCGAGCGTGGAAACAAAAGCGGCAACAGGGGGACAACCGCGTCCAGCCGGAACGCCAACCACGCCGCCACAAAGCACCGGCCCCATCACCGAACTTCCGATAAATTTAAGTCTGGTGGGAAACTATGAAGCTTTTAAGGGCTTTTTGGTTGACCTTGAAAAAAATCTTAGGATTATTGATACGGGAGATATTTCTTTTAGCGCAGCCGGAGGGGCTTTTGATTTTTCCATAAAAACAACAACTTATTACCAATAACACCACAACCTAAGACACCATGACCAAACAAACCACCCTTCTGATAATAGTTTTTATAATAATCGTCGCCGCTACCGGCTATCTGTGGTTTGGGCTCTCCGGGCCGGCAGTGGAAAATGCCGGCGGCGAAGAATTCTCTGTACGGCTCGCCGAACTGCGCAGACTTAAAAACTTGCAGCTTGACACCTCGGTGCTGGAAGACCAATTTTTCCGCTCGCTTGAGCTCCCGCAAGAAACTCCGCTTCCTGAAGTGAAGATTGGCAGGATCAACCCATTCGCTCCATTTTAGCATGGCCAAAACCATTACCGATATTCTGGTTACTAAAAATACCCTCACTCTTGACGAGGCTTCTTTGGTGAAGAAAGACGCCAAAGAAAAGGGCGTATCAGTGGAGGACTTACTGTATCAACGTGGAATCACCGAAGGTGATGTTGCGCAAGCCAAAAGCGAGTTAACCGGGTATTCGGTAAAAACCTTGGGGGGCGTGCCTATACCCCTTGACGTTTTACGGGACATACCGGAAGAATCTGCCAGACACTATAAAATGATACCGCTGGGACGGCGCGAGGGATACATTGAGATCGGAATGCTAAACCCGGACGACGTAACTGCCCAAGAGGCGCTAAAGTTTATTGCCGCAAGGATAAATCTGCCAGCCCGGATTTATATTATAATTCCGTCCGACTTTCAAAGCGTGCTTTCCGAATACAGAAGTTTATCGGGGGAAGTTACCAAGGCCTTGGGTGAGTTTGAAAAAGAGTATGAAGAGCTGGCGGCCGAAGTTAAAATCAGACGCGACGAGCCCGCCAAAATTGTAGAGGAAGCTCCAGTAACAAAAATGGTGGCCGTCATTCTACGCCATGCCGTAGAGGGACGCGCCTCAGATGTACACATTGAACCAAGTCGTAAGGAGCTCCGGGTACGCTTCCGGGTAGATGGCACACTGCACACAAGTCTTATGCTGCCCTTGGATGTTCATCCGGCGGTTATCTCCAGAATAAAAGTCATGTCTAATCTAAAAATTGACGAGACCCGCGTACCGCAAGACGGCAGATTTCATGCGGAAATTATAGGTAGAGACATTGATTTTCGCGTCTCTTCTTTTCCCACCGCCTTCGGGGAAAAGGTGGCGATCCGGATTCTGGATCCGGAAGCCGGCATTAAAACCTTTCCGGAGCTTGGACTTTCCGGAAGAAATCTGGCCTTACTGGAAGAAAACATAAAACGGCCCTTTGGAATGATTTTAATTACAGGACCCACCGGATCAGGAAAATCCACTACCCTCTATGCCATTCTGCAAATTCTCAATCAGGAAAAGTCCAACATAGTGAGCCTTGAAGATCCGATCGAATACTTTATCCCCGGAGTAAATCAGTCCCAAATAAAACCGGAGATAGGATATGATTTTGCCACGGGACTTAGACACATATTAAGACAAGACCCCGACATTATCATGGTGGGCGAGATCCGTGATAAAGAAACAGCAGCTCTTGCCATACACGCCGCGCTAACCGGACATCTTGTGTTGTCAACTCTGCACACCAATAATGCCGTGGGTGTAATTCCCCGCCTAATTGATATGGGTGTCGACCCGTTTTTAATTCCTCCTACCCTGATTCTCGCCGCGGCCCAAAGGCTCGTACGAAAACTGTGTCCGGATTCCAGAAAAAAAATAAAACTTTCCGGTAAAATAAAGGACATGGTGACGCGCGAAACAGAAGAGGCGCCCGCCGAGACTAGAGAGGAAATAAAAAAAATAAATGCCTCCGAAATCTATCAGGCCGAAACCTCACCCACCTGTCCTAAGGGAACCAGCGGCCGCACCGGCATCTTTGAGATTTTATCCATGACGCCGGAGCTGGAAAAAATAATCCTAACCAGTCCTTCGGAGTCAAAAATACTGGAGGAGGCAAAACGTCAGGGAACGAGTACGATGAAACAAGACGGACTCGTAAAGGTCCTTAAGGGTATTATTAGTTTAGAGGATTTATTAGAAGTCGTATGAAAACAAAAAATGGTTTCACTATTGTAGAATTATTGGTCGTAATCGCCATTATCGGATTATTGTCCTCTCTGGTTTTGGTGCAGATACAGTCGTCCCGGGCCCGCGCCCGAGACGCAGAACGCGAAGAAGAAATCAAGTCGCTGCAAAATGCTTTGGCGCTTTATATCGTTAATAGTCACAACTTTCCTGTTGGTTCCGGCCCCCTGACTGGTTCGGATCAGGTATCGCTGGAATTGATAGCCAAAGAAGCTCTAAATCAAGTGCCGCTTGATCCCTTAAACACCGATCCTGCCGGCGACCCGGATTATCGTTATTTATATAATTCAGCCGACGGCGGCACTTATACTTTAACTTACTGGCTTGAAACCAACAGCGTTTCCGGAAAGTCTGCCGGGCAACATTTTGCTGCGCCCTAAAAAAGATATAACAATATGGCCAAACAAAACTTTGAAGAACTATTATCAGCGGTGGTAAAAAGTAATGCCTCCGATCTCCATATAACAGTGGGGAGACACCCCACCCTCCGCATTGACGGCACCCTGACCCCCCTGACCAAAGAAGAAGTTATTACACCCGAAGTGGCGCAGGGTTTTATTTTTTCAATGCTAAATGAGGAACAAAAAGAAAGATTCCTAACGGAAAAAGAACTTGATTTTTCGTACGGCTTTCGAGACAGAGCCAGATTTAGAGTTAATATCTTCCACCAAAGAAATTACATGAGCGCGTCTCTGCGGCTTATATCCACCAAAATACGCACAACCAAGGAACTAAATCTGCCGCCCGTAATTGAAGAGTTTTCCAAATATCAGCAGGGGTTTTTACTCGTGGTGGGACCAACCGGACACGGCAAATCAACCACTCTGGCGGCACTTATTGATCTGATCAACCGCAGCCGCGCCGACCACGTAATCACTATTGAAGACCCTATTGAGTATTTGTTTCCTTCGGAACAATCAATTATTGACCAGCGTGAGGTGGGTTTTGACACACCCAGCTTCACCCGGGCCCTAAAATCTCTTTTCCGGGAAGATGTTGACGTGGCCATGATTGGTGAGATGCGGGATGCCGAAACCATGGCTGCCGCAGTAACAGCCGCGGAAACCGGACATCTTATTTTATCCACCCTCCATACTAACAATGCCGCCCAAACCATTGATCGCATTATTGACACTTTTTCTCCTACACAACAGAACCAAATACGCGCGCAGCTCGCCTCAACCCTTATTGGTATTGTTTCGCAGCGTCTTATCCCGCGGCTTTCCGGAGGGCTTATCCCCGCGGTTGAAGTAATGATAGTAAATGCGGCCATCCGTAACCTGATAAGAGAAAACAAGATCCACGAAATTGATTTGGTGATAGAAACAAGTTCTGATCAAGGAATGATCAGCCTAAACCGGTCTCTAGTGGATCTGGTGCGCAGAGGAGAGGTGGCGCTGGAAAGTGCCCTGAACTATTCTTTAAATCCGGGGGAACTACAGACTCTGCTAAAAGGATAATCTTTTTAGATTCTGTGTTTTAGGGAAATATGGCAACTTTTGAATACCAAGCTCGAACCCGCGAAGGAGAACTTCGTTCCGGTATGATTGAGTCTTCTTCGCAGGAGGCTGCTTTGGATCTTCTGCAGCAAAATAACCTTCTCATCATATCCATAAAAGAAAAGGCAAAACCAACCCTGCTGGAACTTAGGGTGCCCTTTGTGGGCAGGATCAAACAAAAAGATGTAGTGGTATTGTCACGCCAACTCGCCACCCTTTTTGAGGCGAGAATCCCCATGATACAGGCGCTAAAAACCCTGATCGGAGAAACAACTAAACCGGCCCTAAAGGAGGCGGTGGCAGAAATACTTGATGACGTATCCGGGGGCTTGGCGCTTTCTCAGGCCATGACCAAACATCCCCACGTTTTTTCTTCTTTTTACGTAAATCTGGTGCGCTCCGGGGAAGAGTCCGGCAAGCTTCAAGAGGTATTCACTTATTTGGCCGACTATCTGGAGCGTTCTTACTACCTGACCAGCAAAGCTAAAAACTCCATGATTTACCCCGCCTTTGTGCTGGTAGCTTTTATGGGGGTGCTGGTAGTGATGCTGGTGGTGGTTATACCCAAACTGGTCAGCATATTTGAGGAAACCGGACAAGCTGTTCCTTTTTACACGCAAGTGGTAATTACGTTATCGCTTCTTTTAAGACAGTGGGGACTGGCCTTGGTGGTGCTTCTGGTTGGCGGGTTAATAGCAGTTTGGCGTTGGGGTATGACCCAGCCGGGAAAACTATTTTTTCATAAACTTCAAATTAGTCTTCCGATCATAGGCGAACTTTATCGGAAATTATACATGGCTCGTTTTGCGGACAACCTGCAAACTCTGATTGTGAGCGGAATTCCCATCTTACGAGCCTTATCCATAACCGGCGACGTTATTGGCAACCTGGTTTATAAAAAAGCGATGGTGGAAGCCATAGAGTCGGTAAAGGCCGGAAGTACTATTTCCACCGCCTTTGAAAAAACAAGTGAAATACCGGTACTCGTTACCCAAATGATAAGAATCGGGGAAACTTCGGGCAGACTGGAGTTTATTTTAAGCAGTATCTCTAAGTTTTATCAACGCGAGGTTGACTCGACCCTGGAAAATCTTGTCGCCCTGATTGAACCGGCTCTAATTATTTTTCTTGGCGTAGGAATTGGGATACTGGTGGCCTCGGTACTGGTACCACTCTATAATTTGGTGGGGACGATCTGACAAAGCCTCCAATCCCTACTGCGACGGCATTTGTCCCCACGGAAAAAACTGATAAATCCCCCCACCTTCCCAGCGGGTTATTGGACCCCGCGGGAAGGATTTCTACGGCACCCATTCATCTCCGCAGCAAGGGAAGTCTGACTTCCCAAGCTGCGGGGGTATTCTGGGAAGGTGGGGGGATAAAACCGTGACGCTCCGCAGCAAAATCGTGCCGTGTTTATGGGTGGGGGATTAAAATCGCCTGTGGACAATAACTGTTTGTGTTCTGTATTAACAATTGTATAATTAAAAAGGTCGGCTCATAACTAACAAGGAATAAAATTAAATTTAAATGTTAAAATTTTTCAGCTTTAAGGAGCGGGGCGGGTTTACCCTAATTGAACTTTTGGTAGTTATTGCCATTATCGGGGTGCTGGCCTCTATTGTGCTGGCGTCTTTAAATAATGCTAGGAGAAAATCGCGTGACGCGCGACGCATTACGGATCTAAAACAGATTCAACTGGCGCTTGAGCTTTACTTTGACGGGCAGGGAAGCGCCTATCCTGCGGCCAACACCACGTGTGACGCCACTACCAACGCCTATAATCTGCAGGCACTGGCCACCAACGGCTATATACCAACTGTTCCCCGCGACCCTCTTTCCAGCGGGACAACTCCTGTTTGCTACAAGTACGCAACTCCTTCCAGTGGCAATATCACCACCTATCATTTGGGTGCAACGCTTGAGGACAGCGCCAATCCGGCTTTCAACGGAGACAGAGACTGTACTTCCAGCGGCACTGCGGACTGTGTAAGCGGAATTACCGGATACAACAACGGTTTTGATGGAAAGACTGACGGGACTAACCGAGTTTATGACGTAATACCATAATACCAAGGTGGGTCTGTTTTTGTTTTTTGTGGTCGGCCTTGTTGTTGGCAGTTTCTTAAACGTGGTGGTAAGAAGGGGCGCGCGGGCTGAATCTCTGGGGGGACGCTCACGTTGCGAATCATGCTCCAAAGTACTGGGCGCAGGAGAACTCCTACCCGTAATAAGTTTCTTATTACAAAAAGGGCGGTGCCGGCATTGCGGCGCCGCTCTTTCGTGGCAATATCCGGCCGTAGAACTTGGTACGGGATTTACTTTTGCTGCTCTGGCCTGGTATTTGCTTCCTGATGTATTAAATCCTAAAGCCCTAATTTTGTTTGGGGCAGTACTTATCGGGACTGCGGCAGTCATTGTTATACTGGTATCTGACATCAATTATCGCCTTATTCCTGACGGGGCCGTGCTCATATTGTTCCTTTTGGGTATGTGGCGCCTTTGGATAACAAGCCCCAATCTCTTAAGAGACGGTGTCTGGGCATTGCTTATTGCGTTGTTTTTTGCCGCACTTTGGTTTGCGTCTTCCGGCAGCTGGATGGGGTTGGGCGACGCCAAACTCATACTCGGAACTTCTTTGCTTCTTGGATTCCCGGCGTCACCGATCGCTTTCCTTTTTTCTTTTTGGCTGGGTGGGATTGTGGGAATTTTTCTTCTGGCAACGCGCCTTACCGCGTTCAAAGATAAAATTCCTTTTGGGCCGTTTATAATTTTAGGGGCACTTCTCTCTTATTTATTTTCTCAACAGTTTCTTTTTATTACCGGACTGGACTATTTTTTATGATACGGGGCACTACAACCTGGATTATTGTGGGTATTGCTTCGGCCTTAGCGCTGGGATTTATTTTTTGGGCAAATAATAATTTTTATCAGGAGTATCTTAAAGAGGTTCAATCGCCTGTCCCCCTTCTCTTGCCCAGACACGATCGCGCTTGGATAGAAATTGATTTTGGAGAAAATAAAAAACGCGTGTTTGAGGGAGCGGTGGGCGGCCACGTCTATCGTCTACCATCAGTGCTTGAGTCTATTGTTAAAGAAGCGGGGATATCCCTAAGGCCGCCCCGCAGCAGAAAATGGACAGTCTACAGCAACAACAAAACAGTACCCAAATCTCTTTCAGAAATTACAGTTGCGGCTGGGGACAGATACCTCTTAAGACTAGAAAGATAACAAAGTTTACAGATGGCCTTAGTAAGGCCCCCCGCGGGCTTTTTTGTTTTGGGTTGTAGAGTATAATTAAGAGTGATGAAAAATGGTTTTACTATGGTGGAAGCGGTGGTGATGCTGGCCATTGTTATCGCCATAAGCGCGGTGGTTCTTTTTAGTTTCACCGGATTTAACGAGGGGGCGGCGCTCAACCGATCTTCCCGGGAACTCGCGCTTGCCATTCGCAGGGCCCAGAATATGTCTCTTGCCGTGACCCAAATTCAAACCTCTGCCGGACCAAGGATACCGCCGGCTGTTGGCCTTAAACTCTCCACACTCGCACCCGCAACCTATTTTACCTTTGCCGATTTACTCCACGACAACAAATACGCTTCTGCGGACGACGCCAAAATAGGAAGCGACGCAACTTTTGAGCGGGGAATAAAACTTGATTCTCTTAAAGACAAAGACGGCGTGGCGCGCGCAACCGTACATATTATTTTTGCCGCGCCGGAGGCAACAGTTTTTCTGGGAGACGAGAACGGCGTCTCTGTGGGCGATAAACTGGACATTACCCTTAAAACCCCGGCTGGTCAGACACGCACTGTGGTAGTACGAACCAGCGGACAAGTCAGCGTAAGGTAATCAAAATGTCTAACGTCGGTTCGGAATCAAAATTTACCTTAGCTACGACAGGGTTCACTTTACTGGAGACGGTAGTCGCTCTTTCCGTTATTTTAGCTGTGGTGGTCGGACCGGTGACGCTCATTACCAAGGGCATCTTTAACTTTGTCGCCACTAAAAATAAATTGGTTGCCGCCAACCTTGCACAGGAAGGCATCGAGCTTATACGTCTGGTAAGAGACAATAACGTTATCTGTGATTTTCTAAACGGCTCCGCAGGTTGGGCCTGGAACCGCGATCCAGAAGGAGGAAATTTAACTAATACCAGCCGTGAAGTTGACGCCAACTCTTCAAAAACTATAAATTGCGGGGCCGCTTCGCTCTCTACTCCGCGTCTGCCTCTTTATAGCGGCCAACCACTTCGTTTTAACACCAGCACTGGTTTTTACGGTTACGGCGGGGACCAGGAAACAGTTTTTGTGCGCAAAGTTGATATCCGGGTACCGCCGGACAACCCCGACAGCGGCATTCCTGCGTCAGACCAGATGGATATTATTTCTACCATCACTTGGAACGAACACGGTACTCCCAAAAGTTTGGTGGTACGGGAAAGAATTTATAATTGGCGATGAAAAACCACACAAAAAAACAGGGCTTCACTTTACTGGAAATGATAATTTCCATAGGAATTTTCTCTGTTCTTGTAATCGCATCCATAGGAGTTACGCTGGGCGTATCCAACGCCCAAATAAAAGCGGCCAATATTCAGGCGATCCTTGATTCCATACGCTTCTCTCTTGAACTTATAACCAAAGAAATGCGCACGGGCTCTGGGTATGCCGCAACTTCTTATGGCGCAGCCTGCGGCGGTGCATCGGGGTCAGAAATCAGCTTTACCACGGCCTTGGGCGAGTCGCGCACTTATTATCTTAGTCCCGCAACCAAAACTATTATGCGCATGACCCAAACCACCAACTGCGTACAGGCCGTGCCTTTTAGTTCCGAGGAGGTAAATATTGATCGCCTGAATTTTGCGCTAAGCGGCTCGGCTTCCGGACCAAATGACGGCCAGCCGCGGGTTACTCTAACCATGAAGGCGCGCTCCAAAAGCCCAAAATACTATCTGGAGTCGTCCCTGGATTTACAAACCACCGTGGCTCAAAGATTACGTGACTTATGAAATCTTTACACAAAAATGGTATAACCCTGCTTTTGGTGGTAGTCCTGCTCTCGGCTATTTTTTCCATAAGTCTTGGCATCTTTAACGTTGTTTTTGGAGAACTGCGTCTTTCCGGAGAAATTGCGGATTCTTTTACTGCTTTTTACGCCGCGGATCAGGGTATAGAAAAAATACTTTATCGCGACCGGGTCCAGCGCGAAGTCTGCACGACCGGAGGAGCCAACTGCTATACAGAGGGACCCACCGATATTCAGTCTGTCGGCTGCTATACTCTACGCATGAGCAAGGTCGGCGGCAACACAGAAATCGTCATCGCCGGACAATACCGCTGCGGCGCCAACCCCCAAAGAGTGGTAAAGCGCGGCTTTCAGGTGAACTACTAAACCTATGCGTTTCTCCGAACTAGCAAAATATCTGGAAAAGTTGGAAAAAACCGCCTCCCGGAACGAAATGACCAAAATACTCGCCGAAGTACTCAAGGAAGCCGAGGAAGAGGAGATAGACAAAGTTTGTTATCTGCTTCTGGGAGAACTCCTTCCTGCGTATCGCGGAATAGAATTTAATATCGCCGAAAAAATAATGATACAAGTTCTGGCCGCAGCCTTGGAAGAATCTCCGAAAAAAATAACAAAACTTTATAAGTCAAAAGGGGACCTTGGCGATGTGGCCTACGACCTGCTTTCTCAAAAAAGGAAACCAGCCAAACACCTAACTGCAGATAAGGTCTACAGTCAGCTGCTTAAAGTCTCCCAAGAAACAGGTACAGGAAGTCAGGAAAGAAAAATCAAAAAAATGGCCGAGCTTTTATCAGAACTTGACGCTCGTTCCGCCAAGTTTGTAGTCCGCATTCCGATAGGAAAAATGCGCCTGGGATTTTCAGACGCCACCCTTCTTGACGCCCTTTCCTTTATGCTCAAGGGGGATAAATCAGCGCGGAAAGAAATTGAACAGGCTTACAATGTCACCGCCGATATTGGGGCCATAGCAAAAATTGTCAAAAAATCCGGGCTTGGTTCGTTACAGCGCATAGAACCGCATCCGGGCATACCCATACGTCCATCTCTGGCCGAAAGACTGCGCACGGTTGAAGAAGTGATTGAAAAGGCGGGCCCGGAAGTGGGGGTTGAACAAAAACTTGACGGATTTCGCACCCAAATCCACTTATGGAGAGAAGAAGGAGAGAAAAAAATCGCGCTATTTTCACGCAATCTTGAAAACACCACCGCTATGTTCCCCGAAATCGTTGCGGCGGCAAAAAAACTTCCTGTTCAGGAAGCTATTTTGGACGGCGAGACCATCGGCTATAACCCCAAATCAAATAAGTTTTCTCCTTTCCAGGAAACAGTGCAGAGGAAAAGAAAATATGATATTGAGGAGTTCGCCAAAAAAATTCCTTTAAGTATTTTCGTTTTTGATATCCTTTATCTCAACGGTAAGTCTCTTCTTGAGCGTCCCTTTAGGGAGAGGAGAAAAATAATAGAACGCGTTCTTCCGGAGAAAACAAAAGGAGCTCTGCGCCTTACTCCTCATAGAGTTACCAAAGATCCCAATGTTATACTAAAAGAACTAAAAAGCAGTATTGCCGCGGGACTAGAGGGCGTCGTGGCCAAAAATCTTGACGCAGCGTATGAAGCCGGAAGCAGAGGATTTCACTGGATAAAATTAAAAGCAACCATGGCGGCTCTTGAAAAACTGCGCGGCGGAAAAAAGACAGAAACAAAAATTCTTGATACGATTGATTGCGTTGTTATGGGTGCCTATAAAGGACGGGGCAAGCGCGCCGTATTCGGCGTGGGGGGTTTGCTGCTCGGCATACGGGGACAGGACGGCCGTTACTATTCTATTTCGCGCCTGGGCACAGGGCTTTCGGACGAACAGTTCCGTGAGGCGCACCGTCGCCTAGGAAAATTAAAAGTTAACACGGCGCCCAAAGAATATATAGTGGACAAAGAGATTACACCCGACATCTGGGTCCGTCCTTCGCTGGTCGTAGAGATTCTGGCGGATGAGATTACTCTCTCACCACGGCATACGGCAGGAAGAAAAGGGACTAGCCGGGGATATTCGCTTCGTTTTCCGAGACTCGTTCGCTTCCGCGATGACAAAAACCCGGAGGACGCAACCACCGCGGAGGAAATTAAAAAACTGTTTGCGGAACAAAAAAAATAGCTGACTGCTGCCAGTCAGCTCACTTTCCCCTGTTGGATTCCAGCATGGAACAGATCTGGAAAAGAAGCTCAGCAGACTTTATAGCCTCCGTCACCCATGGTCCATAACCAATTTTTTTGTAGAGCTTTTCTGCATCCTGCAGATACTGTGCCGCCGGCTTTCCACAACGGACATTATCCGAACTTGTTACAACCTCGGAACAGGTCTGAAAAAGAAGCGCGGACGACTTAATAGCCTCCGTCACCCATGGTCCATAACCAATTTTTTTGTAGAGCTTTTCTGCATCCTGCAGATACTGTGCCGCCGGCTTTCCACAACGGACATTATCCGAACTTGTTACAACTTGCGGGCTCGACGATACCCCTGAATTCCCGTGAGCCGCAGAGGATACAGTAGGGAAACCCAGAAACACAATACTAATAATAAGTACCAGCGCTACTAACCTGTAACCCCTTCCCAAAACTGAAGTCATGATATCCTCCTTTACGGGCGGTCATAACCGCCGTTAAAATAATATCAGATTATAAAGACAATGTCAATATCACGTCAAGACATCGAGCATATCGCCAAACTTGCGCGTATAGAACTATCAGAATCCGAAAAACAAAAATTTGTGGGTGAACTCTCCGCCATTTTAGAATTTGTAAAAAAATTAAACGAGGTCAAAACTGACATTGAATCCCTAAGCTACACAGCAGCGCACCACACCGTGATGCGTCCGGATACGCAGCAAGACACCGACCTTGAAGGAAGCTCTGTAGAATTACTGGCGGCTGTTCCGGAAAAAAAAGACTCTTGGGTAAAAGTTAAACCGGTATTTTAATGGCCACCCTTAACCAGCTTACAATTCAAGAAGCCGCCCTAGGACTCCGGCAGAAAAAATTCTCCTCAACAGAGTTGGTGGCGGACTGTCTTACAGCGATAAAATCTAAAGACAAAGAACTGCACGCCTATCTTGAAGTGTTTGGGGACGCGCTGGACGAAGCAAAAAAAGCCGATGAGATGCTGCAAAACCATCATGCATTACCGCCGCTTTTGGGCATACCCATTGCTGTAAAAGATAATATTTTAGTTGAGGGAGAAATCTGCACCGCCGGATCAAAAATTTTAGAAAACTATGTTGCGAGTTATGACGCCACGGTAATAAAAAAACTAAAAGCGCAGGGCGCGATAATTATTGGGAAAACCAATCTGGATGAATTTGCCATGGGCTCCTCAACGGAAAATTCTGCTTTTGGCCCAACTAAAAATCCGCACGATACACGTCGCGTCCCCGGCGGCTCATCAGGAGGCTCTGCCGCAGCAGTTGCCGCGGATATGTGCATAGCGGCTTTGGGTTCCGATACCGGAGGCTCTATCCGTCAACCTGCATCCTTTTGCGGAATTGTGGGACTCAAACCGACGTACGGAAGAGTGTCTCGTCATGGCCTCATGGCCATGGCCTCCTCGCTTGACCAAATCGGGCCCCTGACCAAAACCGTGGAAGATGCCAAAACTCTATTTGAAGCTATCTGCGGCAGTGATGACTTTGATGCAACCTCATTTAAAAACCCACCGGAGAACAAACCCGTCAATACAGAGCTAAAAAATCTGCGGGTTGGTGTTCCCAAGGAATATTTTTCCCGGGGGCTTGATCGTGGGGTTGAAGAAGTAGTACGTCAGGCTCTAAAAAGAGTGGAGGGTGCTGGCGCACATATTGAAGAGTTAAGCCTTCAGCATTCCGAATACGCACTGGCTACCTATTATATAATAGTACCATCGGAGGTGTCGGCGAATCTTGCCCGTTATGACGGTATTCGTTACGGCCATCAAAATACTAAGGCGGATAGTCTTTTTGGGGTTTATGCCCAAACACGCGCCGAAGGACTAGGACACGAAGTAAAACGACGCATTATGCTTGGAACCCACGCCCTTTCTGCCGGTTATTACGACGCTTACTATTTAAAGGCGCAGAAAGTGCGCGGTTTAATCAGACAAGATTTTGAAAATGCATTAAAAAAAGTTGACGTTATTATTGGTCCTACCACACCAACCACGGCTTTTAAATTTGATGAAAAAACCAGTGACCCGTTACAAATGTACCTTGCTGATATCTACACGGTTGCCGTAAATTTATCCGGCTTGCCCGCGCTATCCATGCCGGCAGGCAAGAGCAATAACTTACCTGTTGGTCTGCAACTTATTGGCCAATGGTTTGATGAGACCAACATATTATCCATTGCTTCTGAAATAGAAAAAAAAATTCATGCCTGAAACCTCCGGTCCCAAGTCATCTTCCGGCCCCGACCCCGCTGTTATGGCCATAACACTGCTTTTGGCACTTGGGGTTTTGGGTGTCTACCTCAATACTGTACTTAGTGAATATACCGGCTTTGTGGAATGGGTATACGCCAAAAATTGGGGTTTATTTTTCAGAATATTTCAAGTAAGCATCATCTTGCTGGATTTGGTGCTGTTAGTATTTTTGATTTTTACCCTACGGAAACTTTTTTCTTTAAGACGCGTCCAGCCGGAAAAGGAAATTGTGCCTCACGTTATTACGCCCAAAGAAGAGGTTAAAGAATCTTGGGGGCATATTCGGGAACTCGCCAATTCCTCCAGCCCCTCGGACTGGAATATGGCAGTGCTTCGGGCTGACGCCCTTCTTGATGACATCCTTACGCACCTTGGCTATGAAGGCACTACACTTGCGGAACGCCTTAAAATCGTTGACCCCACCAAACTTCCTTCGCTGGAAAGAGCTTGGTCTAGCCACAGACTTCGCAACGCCATTGCGCATGACCCTCTGGAACAGCATACGCGCGAGACCATTATCCATGCACTGCGTTCCTATGAGCAAGCATTAAAAGAGCTGGGCATGATGGAGGAAGAAGAACAGGTTGACAAGTAACAGTTTTTATATTATACTTTTTTGTGGGGTGGCCGGGGTGGATTACAGATGTCTCTACCGCCGCTGGAAGTCCTTTGGAAATTTTATGCAATTACTGGCCTGACTGTACTTTTGATCGTTTTTACGCCGCTTAAAAACTGGGGCTGGAAAAAGTGGTGGTATATTTTCTGCACATCAAGTTTTACGGACTATTTAAGCACTCTTCTTTTTGTTTATGTTTACGGCCTCGGTTGGCAGGCCGAAGGTAACGAAATTATACAAAAGTACGGAGCATCTTTTGGTTACCTCTTCGTGCTTAACCTGCATATGGTAGTGCCTGTATTGCTGGCTTATCTGGTTGGTTGTTGGTTAAACAGGGTTACACGATTGGGAGCCATAACTCTTTTAGCCGTATTTTCTTTTTTGAATTTTACGCAACCTTAAGCAACGTTATTTATCCAGTTGTCGATATCTCACGCCTATTTGGCTAGCCGCGTCAACAAACGCGGCATTTTTAAATCTTGTCCTGCACAATTTTGCGGACGCGAGAAAACGGATGGATTGCTTTTCTGCTAACTTGACATTATAATTTCCATGCGGGGTGAGGAGCAGTATGCCGGCAAGCCGGGACTCATAAACAATGGTGTATTATGTTTACATTCTATATAGTGACCGGTTCGATCGATTTTACATTGGTCAAACCAATAATATAAATTTGAGGTTGCGACATCACAATTTTGGAAAATCCAGCTGGACAAAGAGTTATCGACCATGGAGACTAATTCATTCAGAGTCGTTCCAGACTCGTACCAAGGCCATGCAAAGAGAAAAGTACCTAAAATCTCTCAAGGATAAAAGATATCTGTTAAGATTTCTCTAAGCCGCCGAAGTATTCTGCTTTAAGCTGGAGTACTTCGGCGGGGTGGAGGAGCAGTACCTCGCCAGGCTCATAACCTGGAGGCGTCGGCGCACATCCGGCCCCCGCAATCCTTCGCTAAAGCTTCGGAATTGCTAGCGTCAAAAGGCAGCTCATATGAGCTGCCTTTTGACTTTTTTAAAATTTTAAAACGAGCCCGAACGAGCTCGCTTGTTTACTTACGGTACAACGACCTTAAAAATCTCCGCCGCCGCCTCCACCGCCGCCGCCGCCAAAGTCTCCGCCGCCGCCTCCGCCACTATCAGAACCCCAACCACCTCCACCACCGCTATCACTTGATCCGCTGTCTCCTCCTGACGAATAGCCTCCGCTGGAATAATCTCCGGAGGAGTGCGAATAATCTCCGGAGGAGTACCCACCACCGCCTCCAATAACAACGACCGATGAACTTCCCCAACTTCTGCGGCTTGACTCATGTGCGTCTTCAACGTCGTCCTTGGCTTTAGAGTAGGCTTCGTTGCCTTTCTTTTGCCCTTTTTCGGCAAGAGAAATTTTGTCTTCAAAAACCAGGGCGGCCTGCGCACGTCCTAAATACTTTTGAGCATCAGAAAGGTAGCCCTTGGCCGAACTGCCTACGTCGTGTTTGTGGTCCTCAATATACTCTTGGGCTTTGGACACGGCTCGCTCTGCGTCACGCATTATGTTTTTGGCTTTGGCACGCAAACGCTCTGCGGCCTCATGCTCGCTTATCGCCTCAAGTAAAATTTCATCTGCGGTGTCGTTAGCTTCTTTGGCCAGTTTAACCACCAGTGGAAAATCTGGTTTCTCTTGGACCAATTCCTGCTTGGCCTTAACAACAACTCTCTCGGCTTTTCTTAACTCTGCTTCCACCGTATCCTTGATCTCATCATCGTACTGATGAACGTAGTCCCGAGCCTTACGGATATCTACCTCTGCGGCAATAACTTCTTTTGACGCATCGCGTTCTGCAAGCGCAAGGCCCTTCTCGCGCTCATGAATTGAACGCAGAAGCGACTCCGCCTCATCAAGCCAAGTAGTTGCCTCTTTCAAACCTGCACGGGCCTTATCCCACTCCTGTTTATCCATGGAAACCATGGCCTGCAGCGTCATCGTGGTTCTCTCCGCACTCTCCACACGCTTTCTTGCTTCAGTGCCATTGCCGCGCACCGACTCCCACGAAGTCTTGGCATATTTTTCGCTAATCCGGTCAAATACTTCTTTGGCAGCTGCAATCCCCGTATTAACAGTCTCTATGCGCCCGCTCGCGGCCACAATCCCGGTTGTAAGTTCCTGCTTGATTTTAGGAAGCTCCTCGGCCGACGTAACCGCCTTCTGAACCAATTCGCCCGCAGACAGGGCCGTTTTATGTGCTTCGCCATACCTTTTCTGCTGTATCGCTGAGTCCGCTTCCTTCAGTTTTGTTTGCGCTTGCAAAAGCAGGGTATCGGCTGTGCTGGTCAAAAACCCCTGCTTCCTTACTTCGGCAATATTTTGAGTGGCCGTGGTAATAGCAGTGTTAACCGCCGCCACAACTTTGGCAGAATCTGCTATCAGACTTGAAAGTTGAAACACACGCTTATTAATTTCGTCTTTGATGCCCCTTGCTTCGTAAAGCTTTGCCACTACCACGCCGTATGACTGGGCAATAGCTTCGTACTCGGCCACCGTTAGTCCCGGACGCTCTGGATCGTTAGCCGCCTGTCCTAAGCCGTGAAAATTTTCAGCAGCACTTGCAAAAAGTTTTTGCGCACGAACCATACCATCCCTAAGCGGCTCCGCGTCTTCTTCTGACACCTTGTTGACCATCGCTCCAACCACTGCTTCAAGCGTTACAAGCTCGTCATCAAGAGTATTAATACGGGATGCCGCATCTTGTTTGGCCAACATAGCCTTTTGTCGGGCCGCACGCTGTCCTTCCCGACGCTTTAGGAAAGCACCCAGAAGCATTGCAAGCCCAACCAACACAATAAGACCAAGCATTAATTTCATTACTGTCCATAGTCCAGAATAATCTGTGGGTGCGGACGGCTGGTTTGGCTGCACCACCACTACTTGCGGACTAGGGGGTGGAGCCGGGGCAACCACGGGCGCTCTCATTTGTTGTTCCAGAAGTTCACCCACTGCATTTAAACCTTTCACCACGCCATCTGCCCATCTGCCGTCGCGGAAGCTCGGATTCATATGCTGAGTCCGAACCTTATTCCATGCTCCATCCAAGGCTGGTTTCCACTCAGAACCGTAAAAGATTCCGGACTTTCTGGCTTGCGTTGCAACCATAAGTACTACAAGATTATTCTTTCTGTTTCCGTCCGTAGCCTGCCATGATGCGCACTGTCTCTCAACCTGTTTCTCATAGGCATCAATGTTGGCAGACCCGTTAAGGGTTTTACTGACCCTAACCCGCACCTCTGCTCCAGCGCTAACCAAACGCGCCGCAGCTTCTTCCAACCGTGCGCGGTCGTTGTTATCCAAGACTCCTGCGCTGTCGTAAACTCGGGTGTCACAAAATTCACTTGCATGTAAAACAGGGACAGCTAGGAAAAGACTAAAAAGCCCCACAATCAACACAAGAGATCTTTTCAAGGTGCACCCCCCTTTGTTGATACCGATACAGCCCGGTATAAAAAACCAGGGCCTTTATAATTCTACAAAATATAATAACAATTGTCAACTGGCCGTAAATTAAAAATGGAGCCGTCCTCGGCTCCACGTTGCGCAGTTAGGCTTTGGTGGCCCCTGCGAGCTTTTTCTTCCGCTCCGCGATCTTCGCCTGCGCCAGCGCAACCGCTGCATCCTGACCAGACTTGTCACGGAAAGTTCCCAGGGCGCCCTCAAACTTTACATCTGCAACGTCGGCCTCACGCTGCATCCGGGCCACAACGTTGTCAACAGAAACCGTCTCCCCCGAAGCCACAATATCACTTGCCATCTTCATTGCGTGCGCAGCTTCTTCTTTGGCCTTGGTGGAATGTTCCATGGCCTCAAGCTGCTGAATGCGCTGAACCATTGCGGCGTGTTTGGCCTTGAGCGCAGACACAGCTTCTTTCATCTTCCCAGCAGTTGTCGTGGCTGACTCAAGCTCTTCTTTCTTGGCAACAAGAAGATTACTTACACCATCAAGCTCAACCTGTTTTGCCGTTGCTACGTGGTCATTGTTTGGATCGTCATCGCCCAGGATGAGGTTGATTGCCCCATCCAATTCTGTAACACGTCGTTCCAAAGTCCTCTGGTCACGTCCCAGCGTACGGACGTAACCCTCTGCTTCAGCAGCAGCAGCTTGAAGGTCCGTAAGCGAACCCTCAAGGTCACGCACATATTGCTTTACGGCACCGGTTGAATCCAGATCAACCACCGTATCTAGAAGTTTGTGGGCCCTACTAAGGAAAATAATCCGTGCCTTCTCAAAAAGACCAGCCACGGTTCCTCCTTTCAGCCCTCAACGGGCTACTAACAGTCTAACAAAATTGGGGTGCATTGTCAAGGTTTTTTATGCGGAACGTAAGATACGTTACAGCGTGGCCGTTTCTTGCCCGCTGGCCGGAAAATTGGTATATTATTATAGAGTTGTGCCGGTGTAGCCCCGACGTAAAGTCGGGGGTCGGGATCCCGACCGTCAGCGTCGGGACTCATCCCACCTTTTGTGTCAGGGTAGCTCAGTCGGTAAGAGCGTGGCACTCATAACGCCAAGGTCGCTTGTCCCCCACCTATTCTGGATAAAACACAAATTAATACTAGGGCTGGGTAGCTCAGTTGGTAGAGCGAGGGAATCATAAACCCTAGGTCGTGGGTTCAATCCCCACCCCAGCCAAAACAATCCAGAATAGGTGGGGGATGAAGTTCGATTCCCACCCCTGACAGTCAAAAAGATGGGAGGACAAACAAGCGTTAGGTCATAGGTTCAATTCCTATCACCGGCACACGAAAAACCATGGAACAACGTGAAGAATACTATTTACTGCCGGAGGAAAAATGGGCTCGGCGGATAGCAGAAAGGTCCCAACTCTGGATATCCATTATTGAAGAGTCCGATATTGACCCCGAAGTTAAAAGAGGGTTGGTTGAACTTATAAAACTTAAAAGCGACAATAAAGCTATCTTGGGGGACTCGGTTGACGATTGGGCTTATACCACTATTAGCGCTCTGCTAACCAAGCTAACCAAGATAAAAAATGTCAGCCCCGCCGATAAGTCGGCATTATTTGAAAATATCCGGGACGATATTTGGAAATTTCATAAAGAATTAAACGAGTAGAACCGTGATTAAAAAAGTTAAGAGTAAGTATATCGTGCTTTCAGAGACTACGGGGCGATCGTTTGGAACGTACAAAACCTTGGCCAAGGCCCAACGCCGCCTGCGGCAGATTGAATTCTTCAAAAAATTAAAACAAAATCCGGCGTTGGTAGGACGCGGGTAAAAAATCTTTAAGAAAAATCAATGACCGCCGAAAAACCAGACGAAGAAAAACTAAACAAGGGGCTTCCTGACAGACAACTGCCGACCCAAGAGCAGATGCAAGAGGCGTTTAACACCGAGGGGCGCTTGATTGAAAAGCATCGCGAGTGGATTGCTTTAGTGTTGGATCTAGTCAGCAAGGGGGAAATCTCGCCCAATGGTAAAGTAGAAATTCCTATTGATCCGGAAACGGAAACAATTCTTAAAGCAGACCTTAAAGACGGAAATATAAATACGCTGGCCATTCATCTTATGGGCAAACAGGTTTTTTACATAGATTTTAGACGTTTACATCAATCGTTGCTGAAAAAATAAAACAGTAGCGGCCGCGAGTATATCTAAACAAAGCCCTCCGCTTGTCCCTAATAAAACGGCCATTAGAAACAGCCGGAAGTATTCGTCTCCTTGCCCGCCCCGCTTATAGCGGGCCGTTAGAACAGCCTGGAGTGTTCGTCTCCTTGTCACGGAGAAGGTCACGGGTTCAAATCCCGTACGGCCCGCTATGTGCGGGGTTCATAGAGAAGGTCACGGGTTCAAATCCCGTACGGGATTTGAGGGGGCGAAAGATAAAGTCTTTCGCGGGAAATTTAGCGAGCCAGTGAAACTGTGCGAGCGTTAAAAATTTCCCGGGGTTTGCCGAGGAGGCAAACTGAAAAACGCAAACTTCTTTGCGTTTTGAAAACCCGGGGTCAAAGCACTGCTTTGACGGGCATTTTAGCGAGCCGTCCTGAGTTTATCGAAGGACGTGCGAGCGTTAAGAAATGCCCGGGAATTTGTCGAGGAGACAAATTCGAAGGAGCGCGAAGCCTGCCGGAGGCAGTGCGTAGCGCGGGTGAGGAAAAATCCCGTACGGCCCGTAGATAAAATAAAGTGGTGGCGCAAGCTACCATTTTATTTTGTCTTATGGGCTAGGCGAGATTTGAAGGGTATTCCAAAACGCAAACTGCTTTGCGTTTTGGAAACCCAGTTGGGATCACGTGTATTAGTATGATAACTGAATAAAAGGAGCCACTTTTCTGTGGCTCGATGATTCACTCCACCAATCTATGATTCCTGTAGTAATATCGGGTCTCATTGAAGTTGCGAAGAGCAGCTGTGCATTCCACACATCCATAAGTCCACGTTGCTCCATGTTCTTCACAAAAATATTTATCCAACGGGCCTTCTTTTTTCCCTACGATTATCGTCTTTCCGGACTTTTTTGAACCTGCCGCGCTCTGGCTTGCTGCTATCTTTTTCATCCCCTTCAACACATACGAACGATCCATTGCTATGATTACATATTCAGATATTGGTGTCAACAAAATGACCCAGACCGACCCCCATCAAATCGCTCTCTGGAAAAGAGCGCGAAAAAGTCTTACAATGCTTGCACAAGCAAGGTTTTAGACCAACTCACACCGCAGGGTTGACAGCACTTATTTTTCCTGCTAATATGTAAGACAGCAAATCTAGAGAAAACGGGGGCAAGATGAATAAACTGCTTCTTGGAGTAGTGGTGTGCGCAGCAGCAATCGGTTTTTTGGTCGCACAAGCTCTGTCTAGTGAGCCAGAACAATTGAACCGATTAAATAGTGAGTTGGATGAACTTGAGGCATTTTCTAGTGTTGCTGTTGTGCAAATACGAAACAGTGATGTGTTGACAAAAGAGGAAAAAAATCAGTACGAAAAAGAATTTTTTTCTTTTGATAGGGCGTTGCTTGATGCACAGTTTAAGGTGTTGATCACTGCCGGTATATATGAAGCGGCTGAATTAAAGAAGCACGGAAAATTGGACGAACAAAAACTTGATCCGCTTATTGCGCTTCAACTTGCAGCTCTTAAAGACGCCGGCAAAACCCCACTTCAGTTCGTAGATGAAATGCTGCCAATAATTACAAATAGCGTCAATAAATTACAAAAAAGACGCAATGAACTTCAAAAAAAGTTTGATCCAAAACTGTCTCGGTAAGGCAGTTTTTCTTTCCTAAGCTATCATGAGTGATAGGGTAGGGGACTAAGCCACCACACCCTCATGCAGACAACTTCGGAATAAAGAAATACTCACTTTTACGCATAAAAGAGGCTAACGTCGTCTACTAACCTCCGACAGTTAGAAAACGGGTTGCTCACTTTTTTGAAATGAGCGAACCGTTTTTAAAATTATCCACCCAAACGAGTGGATAATTTTTGCTTCAAATAGGGGTTTATTTAAATAAGAATTTCTGCTAAAATACCCGAAGATGGAATTAGATATAGCACCAAAAAAAGAAGAGGAGTTAAGGGGAAAGCTCGCGAAAAAACACGACCCGGAAAGCGAACGACTGGTTCGTTTTCTTGCCATGCCCGATCTTTCCCGCACCACAGGAAGCCCTATTAATGAACTAGTACAGCGCATTATAAAGCTGAAGGATTTTGCGGACTTTGATATTATTCGGGTTCCGGAAATTGTGCCTGTGGATATAAGTTTTGATCTTTTTGATTTTCCGCAAGACCACCCGGCGCGCTCCCGGTCAGATACCTACTACGTGGACGAAAAACACATCCTGCGAACCCACACCACTATTATGTGGTACTACTGGCTGAACGAGCCAGAAGTAAAAAGTAAAATTGAAAAAGGTAAAAGCATTGGTGCGTTATCATACGGGAAAGTGTACCGCAAAGACGAAATAGACCGGCAGCATATGAACGTATTTCACCAGATGGATGGATGGTATCTTTGCCGGAAGGACGAAAAAATAATTACATCCGAAGATTTACAGAACGTGCTGGTTGAAATAGCCAAAGCGGTGTTTGGTAAGGACGTGAAATACCGCTTTAATGAAGATACGTTTCCGTATACGGACCCGAGTTTGGAAATGGAGATAGAAAAGAACGGAAAGTGGATTGAGGTACTGGGAAGTGGAGTAGTAAAGGGAAGCGTTCTTAAAAATTTGGGCGTTGACCCGAATCTTTATAACGGCTGGGCATTCGGATTCGGCTTGGAGCGCTTGGCGATTGTAAGCATGGAACTGCCGGACATAAGATTGCTCTGGTCTGAGGACGAGCGCGTAAAAAAACAACTGCGCTTAGGAAATAAGTTTAAAGAAGTCAGTAAATTTCCCCCCATTACCCGCGACATTTCCTTTATTGTTGATAAAAACTTCATCCCCAATAATTATTTTGATCTGATAAGAGACATCGGCGGGAATATAGTTGAAGAGGTCCGGCTATTGGATAAATATGAAAATCCGGAAAAATTCGGCCCAGACAAAATAAGCTACACATATCGAATCGTATACAGAAGCAACGAACGGACCCTCGAGACCAAAGGGGTAGATCCCATACAAGATAAGATATATCTGGAGACCAAAAAACAATTTAGGGCGGAACTTAGATAATGGGAAAAATAGTAAAGTATAAAAAAGTAATAGCAACATTCTCTGCGATTGCCTGGCTAGCTTTTATCTTTTCCGCTTTTAGGGGATTTCACTTTTGGTATGCAGGATTTGTCTTCTTTTTATGGCTAGCGCTCGGTTTGGTGAACTACGATAAGAATTCAAGCTTCTGGTTCTTAAAAAACAGGTTTGCTGGTTTCCTAAGATTCTTCCTTATCCTTGTATTCCTTTCTTTCGTTGCCGACTTTATTATGGGACAAAAGTTGGCAGTTCTCTGGTGGTATCCTCACTATAATTCACTGGACGATTGGCTACGTCTTTACTTTATAATTTATCCGTTTGGCGGTCTTGCGGTACTTGAATTAGTTTATTTTTTGTCCGGAATTTTTGGCGAACGATTAAATTTTGTGCAGAGACCCTATACATATGCGCATCGCCTCACTGATAAATTAGATGTTGGTCTCTTGTTATCTATCCTAATTATCACGCTCCTTGCCATTGGCGGGCTTACGAGAGAATATGCAAATTTAGTCATCTGGGGATTTTTTGCCTGGATGTTTTTTGGAACTTTAAAGCTTAAATATCATATAGTCCATTGGGGACACTATGTCGCAATTCTAGTAACTGCATTGTTTATGTCAGTTTTCCTGCACGAGATTCCAAATGTCGGAGTCTTTGAGTGGCAGTATAAAAACGCCCCGAGTCTTAATCAAGAAATACTCGGAATTCCTCTTTGGGTAGTTCTGGGGTGGTACCTTCTTGTCCTAGGTATGGTTCGGATTTGGATGTATTTGGTGCTAAAACCTAGACAAAAATAGCCATTGAATTTCCCCTCAAATTTTGCTATACTAAGATCGTACTCCTTGATTTAAAAATGGCGTATCTACACGCAATATCCGCCCACGAATTCTGCTGAATTTGGGGCGGATATTGTTGTTATAATAATCGCCTGTGGACAACCAAATTGGCAAAGAAAAAATCTAGGGCCAAAACCAAAAAACGACTGCCCAAACGCCCTCCTCGTCAAAAAAGACGGACTATTAGGGCTGGGTCAAAAACCCCCACAACAAAATCCGGCGAATCGTATACAGCCAAAGACATTTATGTTTTGGAGGGACTAGAGCCGGTACGGAAACGTCCGGGAATGTATATCGGCTCAACCGGAGTTGACGGCCTGCATCATTTAATTTGGGAGGTGCTAGACAACAGTATTGACGAGGCTATGGCAGGATATGCCAAAAACGTCGCCATAACGCTTTTGGGGAACAATAAAGTAATGGTAATTGACGACGGTCGTGGAATACCGGTTGAAACACATAAACAAACAAAAAAATCGGCTTTAGAAACAGTAATGACCACGCTTCATGCCGGGGCCAAATTTGGAGGCGAGTCCTACAAGGTTTCCGGCGGACTTCACGGCGTAGGGGTTTCGGTTGTCAACGCTCTTTCTATTTGGATGAAAACGGAGGTGTGCCGTGACGGATATCAGTATGCGCAGGAATATTCGCGCGGCAAACCCAAATATGCTGTAAAAAAAACGGGAAAGTGCCGAGGCTCCGGAACGGCAGTTACTTTTGAACCCGACCCAGAAGTATTTGAAAAAATACAGTTTGACTGGGAGCGAATCCTTGACCACATCAGACAACAGGCCTATCTCACCAAAGGAGTAAAAATTTCAGTGATTGACCGGCGAGAAGGCGGAAGGGCTAAAGATAATTCATCGCTCGAAACCCAATACTCGTTCTATTTTGAAGGTGGCATCATTTCCTATATTCAGTATCTCAACAGAAACGAAGCACCCAAACACGAAAATATTTTTTATGTCTCTAAAGAGGCCGGTATCGACGGGAAAAAACTTTTAGTGGAGGCGGCTTTTCAGTATACGGACGATCTGCAAGGAAAAGAGGTTTCTTTTGCTAATAATATCCACACTGGCGAGGGCGGCATGCATCTTACCGGATTCCGTACCGCCCTAACACGCGCCTTAAACGACTATGCCCGTAAAAATGAATACTTTAAAAAAGACGACGAAACACTTACCGGCGACGACGTACGCGAAGGAATTACTGCGATAATTTCTGTAAAATTGCGGGAGCCGCAGTTTGAAGGACAAACCAAGGCCAAACTTGGAAATCCCGAAGCGCGCACGGCCGTAGAAACAGTCGTGGGGGAATCAGTAAAAGAATGGCTGGAAAAATATCCGCGCGACGCGCAGGAAATTATTGGAAAAGCGCTTCTGGCGCAAAAAGCGCGAAAAGCTGCCAAGGCGGCGCGGGATACCGTACTGCGTAAAGGCGCGTTTGAGGGCCTAATGCTTCCGGGGAAACTTGCTGATTGCCAATCGCGCAATCCGGAGGAGTCGGAATTGTTTCTGGTGGAGGGGGATTCCGCAGGGGGCTGTTTTTCCGGAGACACAAAGATTGCCTTATTAGACGGACGCAATCTATCATTCAGAGAACTTATTCCAGAGGCAAGGGCTGGAAAAAAACATTACTGTTACACCATGCGCAACGATGGAAGTATTAATATCGCTCAAATTGTAAATCCGCGTCTGACCAAAAGTAAAGCAGAAGTCATAAAAATTATCTTGGATAACGACGAAGAAATTGTTTGTACCACAGATCATAAATTTATGTTGGCCGACGGCTCTTTTAAGGAGGCGCGGTGTCTGCAACCGCAAGATTCCCTTATGCCTCTATATCGTCAATTTTCTAAACTCGGAGGGCGAATCACTATTAAAGGATATGAGATGGTATACGACCCCCTTGAGCTCCGCTGGATTTTCACCCACCTTCTTTCTGACAGATATAATCTTGAACACAGCACCTACCTCGAAAGCGACGGCGCACATCGACACCACAAAGATTTTAACAAACTAAACAACAACCCAGAAAATATTATACGCCTCACCGATGAAAACCACTTAGAACTGCATCGGCGCTTAGCGAAAATGTTTCTTCATCGTCCAGAAATTCAGGCGAAAGCGACGGCTACAAAACGCACGGCTACCTACCGAGAAATGGCACGCCAAAAGACACTTGAAAAAAAGGGGCTCTTTAGCAGAAACGCAAAAAAACAATGGGAAAATGATACGTATAAACAATATATGTTGAAAAAGTTTCTGGAATTTTATAGGACACACGAGGAATATAGAAAAAAGAATAACCAGCTGCTTGATAAAATACAAAAGAAATACTGGGCAGATGAGAAGAACAGAGAAAAACAGGCACTGCGGACAAAAGAATTTTTCATAACTAATCCGGACAGAAAAATACGGCTTGCCGAAATCGCAAAACAACAATGGAGAGATGAAAAACTGCTACGCTGGCGCGCGTCAAAAACGCGCGGGCAATGGACGCCGGAATTTCGAGTAAAACGATATGCTGCATATAATCAGACGTATCTGCGCAAAGCCCTTGAAGTACTCAGGCAAATTTACGATAAATACGGGTCCGCCAGTGAACAGAAATACAACGAAATTCGCCAAAGGACTGGTGATAGGAACTTAATTAGACTTTCAACAGTCTGCCAAAGGTTTTTTGAAAATGATCAAAAAAAACTTACAGAGGCAGTAATAAATTATAATCACAAGGTTAAAAAAGTAATTCCGTTAGCGGAGCATATAGATGTATACGACCTTGAAGTCCCGGAGACACACAACTTCGCACTGGCCTCCGGGGTGTTTGTCCATAACAGCGCAAAGCAGGGCCGCGATAGAAAATTTCAGGCGATTCTGCCTCTTCGCGGAAAAATTTTAAATGTGGAAAAAGCGCGTCTGGACAAAATGCTCGCCTCCAAAGAAATTAAATCACTAATCATTGCTCTTGGCGCTGCCATTGGCGACGAATTTGACGAATCACGGCTCCGCTATCATCGCACCGTTATAATGACCGACGCTGACGTTGACGGCGCGCACATCCGAACCCTGCTTCTTACTCTTTTTTATCGCTATTTTCCAATCGTGGTTGAACGCGGTTACTTATATATAGCCCAACCGCCTTTGTATAGAATTCAGTCGGGGAGGGTTGTTCATTATGCCTATTCTGACGCGGAGAAAGATAAACTGGTTGCTGAATTTAAAAAGCAAAAATTAGAAACCAAACGCGTCCGGACAGAGGCTAAGGGTACCGAGGTGTCCGAAGAAGTAATGGAGGAAACAAAGGGTATTATTATTCAACGCTACAAAGGCTTGGGCGAGATGAATCCGTCCCAACTTTGGGAAACCACCATGGATCCGCAAATCCGTACCATGAAGCAGGTCACACTAGAAGACGCCACAGAAGCGGACAGAATTTTTGATATTTTGATGGGGGACGAAGTGTTGCCGCGAAAGAAATTTATACAAACTCACGCCAAAGCAGTTAAAAATTTAGACATCTAATCCATGCCGCAGTTTGAAGATTTTGGAGGAAAATTGCCGTTCTTTTTGAGGCGGCGCCAAGAGCAACAACCGAAGCAGGAAACATCATCTGAACGCCTTCAGCGTTTTATTGAGTTTGCCGCCTCCGAACTACGTCAAGAAGGAATAGCCGTTGACCAGAATTGCCGTATTGATATGGAGGCCTTTGCGGGTGTTTACTCCGCCCGGGTAATTGCCGAAGACAAACAGGAAATTGAAAGAATGAAGGAGAAATGGCAGAAAAACATAGCTGGTGAGATCAAAGATAGTGAAGAATTTGAGAAATTAAAAACTGCTATATTCTATAAAAACCTTAGGAACCACTTTGTGGTGGCCCGGGCTTCGCGATACGACGACATTAAAAATGGAGTGGACAACGTAATTATAGATAAAGAAAGCGGGGCCGTGGTCTGCGCCTTTGATGAGGTCGGGCAAACTTCCGGCAGCGACTATGAGGAGAAAAACCGCCGCATTCACGAAAAAAATGTCCATGAGCGCGGCGCAAAGCTGAAATACGGGATTATTTTTGAAACAGGCGGGAATCGTCCTACACCGAAACTGGAAAGACTTGATCATATACCAATTTTTTATCTCGCCCTTCCCCCAGCACACATCAGCGAGGGGCTAAGGAAATTTGATCCGGCCCTAGAACAGCAGTCCGACTACGAACAAAACCTTTTTACGTTTTTTATTGCCTCGCTTGAACAACAAATACAAAATCTTGAGCTTAAATCGCGGCAGCTTGCTGAACCTCTTCGGACGCGACTTAGTAAGTTCAGCGGCGCCCTTAAAAAACTGAAAAAGTAAAGTAGCTTGACAAGTGGTCCGTCCTTATCTATGCTGGATATAGAAAGGGGCCCGCGGGCCTTTTAAAAAGGCCGAAAAATGAATAAATTTATAACTTTCATAAAAGAATCACGGCTGGAACTCCAAAAAGTTACCTGGCCTACCCGTGAAGAAACTATCCGCTACACCATGACGGTTGTTGTTATTAGTGCGGTGGTGGCCATATTTTTGGGCGGTCTTGATTACATTTTTCAGTTTATTCTTAATAAGTTTATTTTATAAAAATATGCCCGAAAAAGAATTTGGTCAAAGAGAGGGTGGACTGCCATCCTATGATGAGGGAGAAGAAATACAGCGATTACTTGGGGGACCGTATCGGGAAAAATTTGTGCCGTCAGAAGAAATACCCGATCCTAATGCTGCCATCCCGGGACAAACTGAAGAAAAAGAAGAACGACAGAAACGAGAATGGCTATTCGCTGAATTCAGCACCCTTACCGAAGAAATGAAAACCACAATCCGCAAACAACTCCAAGAAGCAATTAAAGCACGGCCGGATTTAGATACATTTGCGACCGCTAAGTTTCTAATAGAGGGCGCCGTAAAACAGGCCGAAGAGGAAGAGGAAGAAAGGAAAAGAAAGAAGGGTTGGAAAAGAAGTTCTCGAAACTAAATAGATAGCTCCAAAATTTCGACAAATATGCCAAAACAAACATCGGAATTTGGCAGGAACTGGTACGCCGTGCACACTTATTCCGGATACGAAGACGCAGTGGCGCGAAACTTAAAACAGCGTATTGAGTCTATGGGCATGGAGGATAAAATTTTTAATGTCCTCGTTCCTGTTGAAAAAAAGATAAAAATTAAAAATGGAAAAAGAAGGACGGTGGAAGAGAAAATCTACCCGGGTTATGTTTTGGTGGAAATGGTGGTAACCGACGACTCTTGGTACGTGGTACGAAACACCCCGCGCGTAACCGGGTTTGTGGGCGCGGGCACCACTCCTGCTCCGCTTTCCCAAGAAGAGATTGATGTCCTGCTCAAACGCATGGGACAAGAAGAGCCTAAATTCAAGATTGAGGTCAACGTCGGGGATCCGGTAAAAATTATTGATGGTCCGTTTAAGGACTTTGACGGAAAAGTGGCCGAAGTTGATCAGGAGCGAGGGAAAATTAAGGTGTTAGTAAATATGTTTGGGCGCGACACGCCGGTGGAGTTGGATTCGCTGCAGATAAAGAAACTGTAATTGTTTTATGTTAAATGTTCTAGGTTGATGTTTATCCCCCCACCTTCCCAGAATACCCTACAGCTTGGTCTACTCCGCCGAAGCAGCCAGCTCACGCTGCGAAGGCTGGACTGCGGGGATGAATGGGCGTCGTAGAAATCCTTCCCGCGGGGTCCAATACCCAACTGGGAAGGTGGGGGGATTTATTGTTCTAAGTTCAAGTTAATGGCAACCGGACTAGAAAACCTTTGGGTCTATAAGCTTGCCGAGGATTTAGAAATTCTTGTCTACGAAATTACTAAGGGCTTCCCAAGAGATGAGTTTTACAGAAGTATCGACCAACTGAAAAGATCTTCGGCCTCTGTCGCAAATAATATCGCGGAATCCTATCATAAGTCATCCGCAAAAGAGAAAATACGTTTTATAGATATCGCCATGGGAGAGGCCGAGGAAACCAAAAGAAATCTCATAAGATCGTTTCGCAAGGGTTTCGTTAAGGAGGATAGTAAGCAGATCGTTGATGAATACACAAAACTACTTAATGGACTCGGTGCTTATAGAAAATTCCTCTTGCTTGGAAAGATAAAACCTAAACCTTAACCAAAAACATTAAACCTTAACTTAAAACATTGGACATAAAACCAAAATGGCTAAACTAGTAAAAACAATTATCAAACTCCAAATTCCTGCCGGCAAAGCTACTCCCGCGCCGCCCGTAGGCACCGCCCTCGGACCGCACGGAGTAAATATCGGGGAGTTTGTAAAAAAATATAATGACGCCACCGCCCAGATGGAAGGCGACGTTGTGCCGGTGGAAATTACGGTCTACGAGGACCGAACTTTTGATTTTAAACTAAAAACCCCGCCTGCTTCGGATCTTTTAAGAAAAGCGGCCTCGGTGGAAAAGGGTTCTGGGGAGCCGAATAAAAATAAAGTAGGCAGTGTAACACATGCCGATATTCGTAAAATAGCGGAGCGCAAACTGGAGGACCTCAACGCCGAAACTATTGAAGCGGCAGAAAAGATTGTGGAGGGCACAGCCCGCTCCATGGGCATTGAGGTGAAATAATAAAACTTGCGTTTTAAAAAAGAAGCCTATAGAATTAAAGGGCTTCTTTAAAAGTGGGGGCAGGACATGCCAGACCTGACCGAGGAACTTGATGCCCTTCAAAAAATTGAGGACGATATTCAAAAATCCGCCCAGAATGAAAAACAAACCAGAGAAGCGTTGGATAAAAGCTGTAAAGAGCTTAAGGACAGAGCAGGGGCCGCTAGACGAAAACTTATCGAGCGCATAAAGGGGGGCGAAACAACGGGCGATTCTATAAAAGACTTGGTGTTGGTAAGATATGGAGTTTTGGACGAAGAAAGAGAAAAGGTTTTCCGCGGGATTAACGAAAGACTCAAAAACCACCCCGGAGAATTTATTTTGATTCTTGAATGTCGCGAAGACACCTCTTGCTGCCACCCGCATCGACCCCACAATGAGCTATGTTACCACCTTGAGATAGAAATTTTCTTAGGTGTACTAACAACGACCACTCCGGCGTTGATTCTGAATAGCCGCGACGGGTCCTGCGCCCTGCCAACAGTAAAATACGTGTACTGGCGCAACCAGTCTCTGTCGCAAAAACCAGAACTTAAAAAGGGAAACGTAAAGTTTGGTGGGTGGTATGATTTGGGCAACGATCTTGATCAGATCCTTAGACGTGAATCTATTGCCCGGAACTGGCAGGAACCCCTAAAAAAGTTAGAGATCTTTATTGGAGACGTGGAAGTTGTAGGCTGGTTTAGGGAGCCGGCACGACAACAAGCCCGTGACTCACACTACAGTGAGGCCTGCAAACTTCTGGGCCGCACAGCTACCGAGCTTCCTGAAGTAAAAGAGGAACTTGCACGGCATCAGACAAGAACAATTGAAGCCCTTATTAAACTTAGTCACGAACGCCTAATACTGTCTGCAGAGGTCGGCCTTTTGTATAGACGAGAAGGAGAAATACCGCTGGGAGGTGTAAATGTTGATACAATCTGTGTACCCGATAAAACCAATCCCCTTACAGCAACAATATTGCTACGTCAGCAGTTGGCTAAAGTTGAAGAAAATCTCATAAAAGAACTGGAAACCGCAGTAACTCTTGGTCTGGGAGATACACCCTCTATAAAAGAACTCTGTCGTCAGTTTGAAATTAAACTGTCGCAGCCGTCGAGCTAAGCTTGGCGGTTTTATTTTTTTATGCTAAACTTAACATGGTTTTTCTTGGGGGAGAATGGATGATTCGCATTGTCACTCTTACTGGCGCGTCTGGTTCTGGGAAATCTACCATTATAAAAGGAGTTTTGTCCGGCATACCGCGTCTGGTGGAGCTTGTTCGCAGCACCACAACTCGTCTAAAACGCCCCAGTGATTTGGACGGCGAGTATGAATACATTTCCCGGCCCAAATTTGACGCTTGGGAAAAAAATGGCGTGTTTCTCTGGACAGTTGAAATGGTTGGGGTGGGCGACGAAAAGTACGGAACGCTTAAAACCCTTGTTGATTTTATCCTTAATAACCCCAAAGGAAAAATCGGCTTAATGCTCCTTAAGCCAGAAGCCGTGCTCACGCTTAAGTCCTATACCGAAGCAAAACTTGGCCAACAAGCATCAACTAAAATTGACAGCATCTTCATTAACTCTCCGCCCACGGGCATACTGCGCGAGCGTATGCTAAAACGCGGGGATTCGGAAAAGTCAGTTGAGCGGCGCCTTGAAGAGTGCAAAGACTGGGACCACATTGCCCACACCTCAAGAACTCCGGCCGGCGAAAGAACCATCAACCACTTCATAGACAACCATGAAGGCAGAGAAAATTTGGCCGTAGCTCACGTAATCCTTAGGATCCTGGAGCTAAGAAGACATGTTTGATCCCGCCAGAAGCGGGATCTTGTTTTTTGTAGAAAATTATTGCAGAATAACCATGTTCTTTAAAATCCAATGGGTGGACTATGCCACAAGATACGGGCTTTCTGCGGCCTGACGAGCTGCCGGATCTTCTTGCGAATTACTTGGAGAATTTAAATGACCCCGGAAAATTTCCCTTTACCCGCGGAATCTATCCTTCCATGTATCGCGGGAAAAAACCCACCCTGCGGCAATTTGCGGGACACGGCCTGGCCCAAGACACCAATGAACGTTTTAAGACAATCTTGGGTCTGGGCGGCGGCGGTCTTTCGGTTGCTTTTGATCTTCCTACGCTCATGGGGAAAGACCCGGACGACCCTCTGTCTCTGGGAACCGTGGGGAGCGAGGGTGTGGCCGTAACAACGCTGTATGACATGGAAAAACTTTTTGAAGGAATTCCCATTGATCAGATAACCGTCTCCATGACCATAAACGCTCCGGCTCCGATTATTTTTGCAATGTACATCGTGGCGGCAGAAAAACGCGGTGTAGCGCGAGCCCTCCTCGGGGGAACAATCCAAAACGATATCCTCAAAGAATACATCGCCCAAAAAGAGTGGCTTTTTCCTGTTGAAAAAGGAGTAAAATTCGCGGTTGATCCTATGGAATTTTGCGCCCGTCACATGCCTAAATGGCACCCCGTATCCATAAGCGGCTATCATATTCGGGAAGCGGGATCAAACGCGCTGCAGGAACTTGCCTATACTCTGGCCGACGGCATGTGTTACGTAGAAAAGTGCCTCGCCAGAGGACTGCGCCTTGAAGAGTTTGCTCCCCGCCTTTCTTTCTTTTTTGACGTCCACAATAATTTTTTTGAGGAGATTGCCAAACTTCGTGCCAGCCGCCGCCTGTGGGCAAAAATACTACGCGAGCGCTACCATGCCCCCCTTCCGGAATCATACGAAAATACCAAGGATCCGCGGCTGCAATCACTTTGGTGCAGAATCCATGCGCAAACCGCGGGATGCACCCTGACGCTTCAGGAACCAATGAATAATATCGTAAGGGTGGCGTATCAGGCGCTCGCCGCAATTCTGGGCGGAGCGCAGAGTGTGCATACCAACTCTTTTGACGAGGTTATTTGTACGCCCACAGAGAAGGCGCTGCGCCTTGCCATCCGCACCCAACAGATTCTGGTGCATGAAACCGAAATCTGCGATTGGGTTGACCCCCTGGGCGGATCATGGCTGGTTGAATCTCTCACCGATAAACTGGAACAAAAAGCAAGAGAAGAAATTGCATTGATTTACCGAAACCACGGGGGAATGGAGGGCGCAGTAAAGGCCTCCTACCCGCAAAGACAAATTGCCCGCGAGGCATATTATGACCAGAGGCGAGTGGAAAGAGGAGAACGAAAAGTTATCGGGGTCAACACTGCGGTTAACATAACACAGGAAGACGAGTTAGCAGATGTCCGTCGCGAGCTTCAAAAACGACGCGGTTTTGAAGAGCTCCATATTGAAAACGTAAGACGCATCAGGGCCGAACGCTCGCAGGAGGCAGTAGCGCGGGCGCTGGATGAGATAAGACGCGCTGCCGAAACTAATTTGAACCTCATGCCCGTCCTGATTGAGGCCGTAAAAACTTATGCTACCTTAGGCGAGATTTGCCATGCGCTTCAGGACGTTTGGGGTTCTTATCAGGAACGGGAAACCCCCTACTAACTAAAGGTCTTAGAAACCCCCACCACTTGGGGGTTTTGACTTATTGGTAAAGTTATTTAACAATGAGCCGGGGCGCGAATAAGCTCTGATTGGAAAGGGGGAGATGGCATGGACTTTAGTTTTACGGACGAGCAGCGAGCCATACAAAAATCCGTTCGTGAGTTTGTGGAACGCAACTTCCGAAAAGAACTCGTTGAGGAGTACGAACTTAAAGATGCGGAAAGTACGTCTTGGCCCTGGAAGCTCTTTGAAAAAATGGTTGAGGAACTGGGGGTTCAGGCAGCACCCATCCCCGAAGCATACGGTGGTCTGGGATTAGATACCGTAACATCAACCCTAATTATGGAGGAACTCTCCCGGGGGTGGACCGCCTTTGCTCTTTCGGCCTTTGCCGTTCCTTGTTCCCTTTACGCCTTCCCTATTTATACGTTCGGAACAATCAATCAGGCCGAACGTTTTGTTCTACCCCTAGTCAAAGGAGAAATTTTGGGCGGTTTTGCGCTAACCGAACCCAATGCCGGATCCTGGGCTGCTAACCAGCAAACCCGGGCCGAGCGCTACAGCAACGACGAGTATAGACTAAATGGCACCAAAACATTTATTACCAACTGCGGTCTTGCCCAATACTATGTGGTGTTTGCCAGAACCGATTTTGTGCCCGGAAAACTTCATCAAGGAATCTCCTGTTTTGTGGTGGACGGATGCAGGGCCGGTGTTGCCTCGCTTCCCATCAAAAAGTGGGGACAGAAAGCTTCACCCTTTGGAGAATTGGTTCTAACCGATTGTTTTGTGTCCAAAGAAAATTTGATTGGAAAAGAGGGTGAAGGGTATAAAATCGCCATGGCCACTCTTGATAACGGACGCGTTTTCATTGCCGCCCAAGCTCTGGGTATTGCTCAAGCCGCTTATGAGGAGGCGCTTGGTTATGCCAACCAACGAATTGTTTTTGGAGAAAAATTAAGTTCCCTGCAGCTTACGCAGGAAAAAATTGCCGACATGCGGGTGAAACTTGAGGCATCACGCCTCCTAACCTACAAAGCCGCGTGGCTCAAAGATCAAGGACTGCCTTTTTCGGAGGAGGCCTCCATCGCCAAACTTTACGCTTCCGAATGTGCTTGCCAAATTGCGGATAGCGCCATACAGCTTCATGGCGGCTATGGCTACACTAAAGAATTTGCCGCAATGCGTTTGTGGATTGAAGCGCGGGCTCTGCCGCTTTACGAGGGCACCTCGGAAGTTCAACGTCTCAAGATTGCAAGAAAAAATATCTGTGAGTAAAAAATTGTCCCGCTTACAGCAGGACGGCTTTTTAAATGCCTGTGCATAACTTTCATTGACGCCTATTACTCCGACTCCTAACCTAAAGTAAGCAACTTTACTAAGAAGGGAGAAAGAACATGCGCGAGCAGCTGCGCGATACTGTATTTTGGGTTGTCACTCTTCTACATAGCGTCTTGGGAACTTGCAATCGCCTGCGTACGGCATCGAGCGCCGAGAAAGACAAACGTCTTTATGGTTTTGGTTATAACGGCTCTCTCCCCGGACTCCCTCACTGCGATGACGTGGGACACCTGCTGATTGAGGGGCATTGTTTACGGACGCGCCACGGCGAGAGAAACCTTATTGATAATACCCAAGATGAACATTTACGAGGATCACGGGTAAGAGTAATTGCCACTCCTTGCATTAACTGCGTAAAAGACCTTGCCGCCAAAGAAGTTCGTGAGATCTTCTTTACCGGAAGCTACGCCAACGCCCTCGGGAAAGAGTTTATTGAAGAGATCTGCGCTCAAAAAGAAATTGCCCTGCAGCAAGTTCCCGTTGACTGGCAGGAAGCGCTGCAGACGATTTTGGACCGTCTGTCCGAACCGGGTGGAATTTTATATAATTCGGGGTACAAACTCCGGGTGGTAAAAGAAAAATTATGAGACCTAGACTAATCATTGGCCTTTTAGGGCAAAAGGGCGCCGGAAAGGGCCTGCTGGTTAAGACTGTTTCCAAATTGCTGCCGCAACATCGCGTTGCGGCACTTCGTTTTTCTGACCCCTTGCGTGAAATTGTTTCCATCCTCGGAAAAGAAGAATCCAGAGAAAATCTGCAGGCCTTGGGCACGGCGCTGCGCAATGCCTTTGGAGAAGAGGGGGTATTAAATTCGGCGCTTAGGGTGCGGCTGGAAAAACTTGACGCTGATATTGTCTTTTTTGACGGCATAAGAAAACAAAAAGAGGCGGAATTTATAAAGGAGCTGGGCGGCATACTTATTTTTATAGACGCCAGTGAGGAACTGCGCTTTAAAAGACGTTGCCTTAACGCCGAAAACGCGGATGAGGAGGGAATGACGCGGGAACAATTTCAAAAACAGGAGCTTGCGCCAACCGAGACCACCATCAGAACCATAGCCAACACCATGGCCGATACTGTTATTATTAACAACGGCACAATTGAGGAACTTGAAGAAAAAGCAAAATTACTCTTAAATACCCATATCCACCCTAAGCTGGCTTAGGAGAAACAAATGGTACCCAATCCCTATCCCGGAAAATTTATCGTGCTGGAGGGTGTTGACGGCTCGGGTAAAACAACCCAAACAGAACTTCTGGTTAACCACATTAGAAATGATGGCCTCGCTGTACTCAAAACCAAAGAGCCAACCGCCGACGGCATTTTCGGAAAACTGGTACGCTTCATTTATACCTGCGAGTCCCGATATGGGGGACTGCCGACTGAACTTGAAAAATGTATAAACGCCCCCACTTATCAGTTGATACGCGAAATGTCCGAGGAGGCCGCGCAACGCCGCCTAAAAGAGTTTGAAGATATTGCCGTTGAGTTAAAACAGGCAAATCACAATCGTCTTCCAAGATTGCTGCAGCTGGGCATGACTTTTGACGGACATGATCATATGGTACGCGAAATTATTCCTGCTCTGGGGCAAGGAATAAATGTTATTTCCGATCGCTGGAGATTTTCCACCCCCGCTTATGCCGCAGCAGACGGTATGCGGTGGCGCGACTTCTGGATCCTGCAGGAGGAAATTCTGAAAGGGACGCTCATCAAACCGGATCTGGTTTTATTTTTGGAAATACCGGTAAGGGTTGGTTTGGAACGCTCGCTGGCCAAACAAGGTGGCCGGACAGAGTACTTTGATACCGCAGAAAGGATGGATAAAATCCAAAAAGCTTATCGCGACCTCTTCTTTGGTCTTAGCCTAGAATCCCTACTGGTTCAGAAACTGGACGGAACGCCGTCTCCGGAAATAGTACACAATCAAATCTGGCGCATGACAGAACCGCTTCTGACCTAACTTATCCACAACCCTCCCTTGAGGGTTGTTTTCCATCTATGCTACTCTGGCACAAGCACATTAAGAGGAAAACACCATGCGCATTGTTGAACCTAGAGTATTTCTAGTGGGAGAAACACGACTGATTGATGAAGAATTCAACGCGTATCTTGAGCACGTCGGCGCACCCGAGTGGCGTTCAATAAAATCGCAACAGTGTCCTGACGCGCCAACCGACATAGAAAAAATGCCCGAGATAATGGGCCGCCTCTGCTACCGAAGCTGGAAGCCCAAGCTTAACCCCAATGTTACCCGAGTGCGCGAGGGCAATGACGAGTACTTAAATAATATCCTTAAATCGGCCCACGGTTCGGTTCTGGAGCATAGCTTCATTAACTTCATCTTTGCCAACGTGAGCCGCGTCTTCACTCACGAACTGGTGCGCCATCGAGTGGGGGTGGCCATATCGCAGGAAAGTCTTAGGTTTGTCCGCCTTGATAACCTTGGCTTCTGGCCGCCTTTGGTGCTTCGCGAGTATGCCGATGCCATAGACATTATGATGAAAACAGTGGGGGAGCTGGAAAAAGTGCAGGTTGAACTGGCTAAAATTCTGAAACTTGACGAACTAACCAAATTTGAACAAAAAAAGAAGCTGACCTCGGCCATGCGCCGCGTTGCCAACATTGGCCTTGCCACCACCATTGGCTGGTCAGCCAACATTCGCACCCTGCGGCACGTGATTGAAATGAGAACAAATCCCGGAGCCGAAGAGGAAATCAGACTAGTATTTGGTCTGGTGGCGGAAAAACTTAAATCCCGCTACCCCAATCTTTTTGGGGACTACACCGTAGAAGTAATTGATGGCTTGCCATGGTATAAAACAGAGTATCGCAAAGTGTAATCTGGCCACCGGCCAGATTTTTTTACAACTAACCCCCCCCCGCGATCGTGGCCGAGAGCTTAATCAAATATCTGTTGACAAAAAACAAGGGGGAGGCTAACATCAATTCAGTTATTTAAATATGCTGGGGGAAGCTCATGCCTTACGTTCCAAGCGAAAAAACATCTCCGCCCGCAGACGATAGAAAAACCCTTGATCCGGCTATTGAAGCCGTTGCGCAAGAAGCCGCAGAGACAATTACGAATAATCTTTCCTTAATTCGGGTGTATAAAAATATATTCCTTTCGGTGGCTAGACTTTTGCGCGGTTTGCTTATAGACGGCCATCTCTCAACTGCTCCTGATGCCGAAGTTAAACTGGCGCAGGCCATATACGAAGTGGGTAAAAAATATGGTTATGAGGGCGCGCAGCTTGGCGAATTGAACTATTCTATTACACGATTTATTCAACGCGTTCCGCAAATCCTGGTAGAGATGGGCAGGTGGAAAGAGAGCGATGAATTGCGCTATTGGTCCGATGCTTCAATGACAGAGGCTTTAATCTGCGCCGCAGATGTTACAAAAGAATGGGGACTTGGAATAGGCGGCGTATTTGAAGATATCAAAGATGAACATAAAGAGCGCGTAAATAAGGCCTATGAAATCGCGCAGATTTTAAAGAGCGGGGACTGCTACGACACGCCTTATTACTCCCGTATAGTGGAGGTGGTGGACGAAGACGGAAATTTGATAGGACATCTATATGTAGCACTTAAGCGCGGTGAATCAACGCTAAATGTTGATCTTTTGCCGTATCAGTTCGTCTTGAGAAAAAAGCCGCTTGCTTAGAACACATCTTTTCCACAGATTTTGAACACGCAACTAACACTTGCGTGCTTTTTTCTATTTTTGTCTAAATTTTGGAGTAGCAACGAACAAAATTTAGTAACAAAAATGAGAACCCCGCCCCAGTTTTGCCACTAATTTCACGTTAAAAACCCGAGCATCATGTAACCACGAATACTATTGCGACGTGCGGTGGCCGGATAGGCCCACCCTCGGTGCGCGAAGCCCCGTCACCAAAATTTCGATTGTTTCTTTGGCTGCCCCGAATAAGCTGGCGGGATAAAGTTAGAGAAGCAGTAGAGTGTTCTTCTCCGGTTGGAGGAAAACATAAGCAGCTATCGAAATTTGGTGCGGGGCGAAGCACGCCGCGATGCACTGGTTGCAAAACTGGTGCGGGGTTGCTACATTTCAGATATGAACCCCGTTAGAAACCGAGTTTTGTGGTCTGTGTATCTTCTGTCCAGCAAGAAAACGGGGAGGTGGTATATTGGGTCTAGTAGAGACTTGCGAAAAAGAATTTTAAGTCATAACTTGGGAAATAGTATATCAACAAAACATGGGATTCAGTGGAAGTTAGTTTATTGTGAAATAGGACTAAATAAAAACGATGCCCGTGCGAGGGAGAAATATCTCAAGTCCGGAATGGGCAGAAGATATTTAAAAAATCGTTTAAAATTCTTTTTCGCACAAGGTTTCTAACGGAGTGAAATCTGTAGTCATTTGCGGCTCACAACGCTATAAAAATGAGATTAAAAATTTCGCGGAGCGTCTCCGCAAACTCGGAGTTCCGGTTGTTTTTGAACCCAACTTTGAACGCCAGCGCAAGAAAATGCTCACCAAAGTAGAGTCAGAACGCCTTAAATCCAAGTCCTACCGCGACCGGGTGCCAGCCATGGTGCATGAGCATTTTGACCGCATCCGCAAAGCCGATGTCTGCTACGTTTATAATAAAGAGGGTTACCTTGGGGTAAACACCACGCTGGAACTTGGTTTTGCCCACGGCAAAAACATGGTGATTTATGCGCTGGAGCCGGAGAAGCCCATTGAACATGGTGGCGAGATTTGCCGCGACATTCTATTTACCGAAATCATTGACAAACCGGACGAGCTTGTGAAAAGATTGATATAGCACTTGCCAGAGAAGTAATATGCCAAAAATCTGCGACAACAAAAGCGTGGGAATACTGGTTTGGAACAAGGGAGAACTCTTAATGATTGAGCGAAGAAAGTACAACTTCGGGTTCGCGATCCCGGCCGGACATCAGGACGGAGATGACCCCGAAACTATCGCGAAAAAAGAACTTTTTGAAGAAGTTGGGCTTAAGACCGGGGGACTGGAAAAAAAACTTGAAATCGGTCTTCCCAATCCCTGCAAAAGAGAAGGCGGCGCGCAGCACGATTGGACCGTATTTGAAGCCAACGGATGGACAGGCGAAATAAAACCGTCTCAGGACGAGACCAAAAGCTACTTCTGGGCCGATCGGAAAAGAATTATTGAGCTCGCCGAACGACTTCAGGAATTTGCTAAATCCCAAGGGATTTCTCTGTCACCGGACGGCCACGACTTGCCTCGTCTGGTTGAAGCCTCCAATACCGACCCTGCTTGGCGGGAAAACCCGGGGCTTGAACCGCCTATGTACTTCTTATTTAAAGAGCTGGGAATTCTTTAATCCCGCGCAAGCGGGATTTGCGTTTTATGAGGATCCGTGATATAGTTATATAATAAATGCCTGTGGGGGTTGAGATGAAGGGTTGGAAAATACACACAAGTCCGGCTTTGATAACCATAGACGAAGACGAACTTCATTCTCTTCGCTATATCTTACTCTTTTGCAGAGAAAAATTTCTTTCCTGCTTCCTGAAAGACAAAGAACACAAAGAAGCAGAACTTCTTTTGTGGGATCTCCCGTTAATCCTTAGGGAAAGTTTTATTCCAAAGATAATGCCCTTGGCGGCCAGACTCTACCTTACCCTTGCTACTCTGGGAATTTCCGCAATTAAACGCCGACAAACGCCGGAGTGCCAACACTGCGGCCGCGATAAAAATTGGCACATTGAATCACTAAAGAAAGTAATTGCCAACCTCAATCCCGTTTATAATAAAAACTAAGACCCGCTGATGCGGGTCTTCTGAATTTAAGGACGTCTGCTGCCGGGGACGTCAAAGCCAAGATGCGGCGAAAGAAGCTTGGGGCGTATACGGTCAATCAGCTGCAGGGCTCGCCACAAAACCCCCAAGGCATCAAGCTCTGTGGTGTCAATTACAACATCAAAGTTGTCTGGAGCAAGGTGGTTTTTCAGACCATACAAACCGTCATAACGCCCCTGCTCAACCAAAACCCTTTTCTCCGTATCTTCCAAGATAGACTCGGTTGTTTTCCCTGAATTTTCTGCCCGTTCCAGCTGACGCAGCGCACCAACTTGGGGGTCAACCACGCAGCAGATGTTTATAAAAATCTTGTCTAGTGCCCGGCCTTCCTCGTGTAATTTTTTTGCTAAAAACCAAGCAATTCTTCCTTCGTGTACTCCACAATCCTTTTTCTCAAGAAACTCCATCTGCACCCAATCAACCAACCGATCAAGTTCTGGGGGAAACTCCGCATAAGCCTGGGTTAACCTAGGCTGGGGGTTTATCAACCCAGACTCCATGGCCCTTGTTACTTCCTGTGGCGGCATAGCCAAAACCATTTCACGCCCCACCTCCTCAATTTTTGCCGTAAGCCAACGAATTACTCCACCGGAGTAATAGGGCGGGGGCCAATTAAGTTTTTTTGCTAGCTTTTTGCCAAACGTGGTAGAGCCAGATCCCGGAAAACCTGTTACCGTAATGCCTAAACGCTGCATGTAAACCCCGTAGCTTTGGTGCTGCCCCAAGCATCCTCTAACTTCTGTGCTAAGTCAATATTTTGTTTTTCCAAAAAATCTGGTATGTTTATGGTGCCATGAAATCCGTAGTCTTTTGCTCAAGTCAAAGGTTCAAAAAAGACATGGAAGAGTTCGTTGCCGAACTTAAACGCTTAGCCAAGGAGCGAGATGCCCACGTTGTTGTTTTTGATCCGGAATTTGAAGATCATCCGCACGAATTCAGAAACCAGCACGAAAAAGACAGATTACAAAACCCCATGTACCGCGCCACGGTTGCCGGCAAGGTTTATGATCATCTTTTCCGTAAAGTACGCGTGGCTGATGTTTGTTTTATCTTCAATAAAAATGGATACATCGGGGCCAACACCTCGGGGGAACTTTTTGCCGCAGCGGCTTTGGGTAAAACCATCTATGCTCTAGACGATCGAACACTCATGGGTTCTTACCCGCATGATCTTTACGAGGAGCCCTCGCCCCGGAAATTAGTCCACGAGGTGATACCAACCCCGGAAGAATTGCTGAAAAGGTTGTTATGAAAAGAATACTAGCCATAGAAACAAGCTGTGACGAAACCGCAATAGCCATTGCGGAATTTTTTGGCCCAAAAAGAAAACCGCAAATCAGAGTTCTTTCCAACATCATCTCCTCACAGGTAAAAATCCATGAAAAATTTGGAGGAGTGGTGCCGAACTTGGCCAAAAGAGAACACCAGCGCAGTCTCGTACCAACTTTATTGCAGGCACTATCTGAAGCCGGGCGAAAAGATTTACGATTTAAGATTTACGATTTAAGAAAAACGCCAAAACAGAAAATTCCTAAATCTAAAGTCTTAAATCTTAAATCTGTGCTGGCGCGCGAGCCGGAGCTTTTTAAACAATTCAATAAACGAATCGTGCCTCTCGTGTCCCCCAAGATAGACGCCATTGCCGTAACCTACGGGCCGGGGCTTGCGCCGGCCTTGTGGGTGGGCGTGAATTTCGCGCGGGCGCTTGCGTATCTTTGGGGCAAACCCCTGATTCCGGTCAATCACATGGCCGGCCATCTCTACTCCGCTTTTTTGCAAAAAAGCGGCGGCCTACAAGCTATCAAATTTCCCGCGCTCGCTCTGCTGGTCAGCGGCGGACACACCGAATTGGTACTTGTGGGGGGCGGCGGAAAATTTAAAATTCTTGGCGAGACATTGGACGATGCGGCTGGCGAGGCATTTGATAAAGTTGCGAGACTTCTTGGGTTAGGGTATCCGGGGGGACCCGAAATTTCTCGGCTTGCCGATCGATTGAAGTCCGACTTCGACGGTTTTGAAGTCGGACTTCAGCGTATTAAACTGCCGCGGCCCATGACAAACTCAAAAGATTATAATTTTTCCTTTTCAGGATTGAAAACTGCGGTGTTTTACCTCGTGCGGGATTTGGGTGTAAAACGCGCGAAGAAACTCCGTCCTTTTATTGCCAAAGAATTTCAAGACGCTGTAGTGGATGTCCTCGTCAAAAAAACCATACGTGCCGCCAAAGAATATAAAGCAAAAACGGTGCTCTTGGGCGGCGGCGTTGCGGCAAACAAGCTTTTGCGCAGGAGACTTATCCGAACTGTAGCCCGCGAACTGTCAAACACCGAGTGTTTGACAGTGCCGCTTGGACTCTCGGGTGATAATGCCTTGATTATCGCTCTCGCCGCGTTTTTCGCCGGAAAGAAAAAAGCCCCGAGCAAAATCGGAGCTGATGCGAACGCCAAACTTTAAACCCTTGCTGAAAGCCCTTGGGCCAGCTTAATTTCTTGCCCGTAATTTACGGTAAACGCGGTTTCGTGGCAGAGATAGTTAAAGAGCCACGCTGCTGAAGGCATGCCGGTGCCGGAACGACGCATTCCACCAAAGGGCAAATGAACTTCTGCGCCAATAGAGGGCAGATTTACATACTTCAGACCGGCCCTACCCCTAATCTTAAACTCGCGCATCTTACGAAAGTCATTTGTAATCAGGGCCATGGAAAGGCCATATTCGTGATCATTGGCAACATGCAATGCCTCATCAAAATCACGTACTGGTACAATCACCACGTTGGGCGTGAAAAATTCCTCGCGTAAAGCAAACGTAGTGGGCCGATACTGCATACGAAAAACATTGGGCAGAACATAAAGGCCGTGTCGTCCTCCCACGTAAGAAGTAAGACGTTCCGCTCCGTCAGCCAGTATTGTCCGTTCGCAGTCAAAATATTTTTCTACGGCCGCGTTATTAATCAGCGGACCGGCAAAGTTTTTGGGGTCAAACGGGTCACCAAAGCGTAACCTTTTTACCTTATCCAGAAAAAGTTGAGTAAATTCCGGCTCGATTGCTTCTTCTACAATAAGCATGTCCGCCGAAACACAACGCTGGTGGGCGGTCTTGAACGCCGAGAGAATAGAGGCGGCAACCGCAAGTTCTAAATCAGCATCTTTTAGTACGATGACCGAGTTTTTCCCGCCCATCTCACAAACGGCAAACTTATCAAAGTGCTCGGCGGTTTTCTTTTTTACCTCTGCGCCTACTGCATAAGAACCCGTAAAAAGCTGGCCCACCGTTCCGGGGTGCGATACAAGATAGCTCCCCACCTCTCCATCTCCGTGCACCAGATTAAGAACGCCCGGCGGCACTAAAGATGTATCTCTAATGGGTCCACGAGTTGCCTCATGAAAAAGCTCCACCAGACGCTGACCGCAAAGAGGCGTATCTTCTGACGGCTTGAATACCACAGTATTCCCGGAAACCAGTGCCGGCCCGATCAGCCACGTCGGGATGGCAACAGGAAAATTCCACGGGGTGATTACTGTACAAACACCGCGGGGACTAAGATAAGTTTCTGACTCCTTGTCGGGGATCTCCGAAGAAATTTTATGCCCTATAGGATGTCGGCCCCGACCTGCACAATACTGCAGCATATGTATGGCCTCAACCACATCCGCACGTGCTTCATCAATATGTTTCCCGCTCTCGCGTGTTATCAGCTTTGCCAATCCTTCTTTATCTGCTTTCAAAAGCTGCACCCACTCATCAATGATTTCGGCACGCCTTACCCACGAGTAACGACGTGGATCACCCCAAATCGCCAGCGCGTCATTGGCAGCAGCAACCGCAGAGTCAATCTCTTCTTTGGTAGCTTGCGGCGCATAACCAAGAACGGTCCCGGCTGCTGGTTCCCCAACTACAAAATCAGCGCGCATCGGACCCCACATACTGTTGATATAATTCCTGCCGTAAAGTACTTCCACCTTGTTCTCCTTTTCAAAGAGCGCACTTTGCGCCATAATCAAGTTAGCGACAAAATTTCGTTATGTCAAGAGATCTTCCGACCCAATACAATCCAAAAGAAGTAGAGGAAAAAGTCTACCGGATGTGGGAAAAATCCGGATTTTTTGCGCCCGAGGCGCATCAGCCTCGGGCTGATAATCCGAACAGTAAAAAAACTTATGCCATCGCGCTCCCCCCGCCCAATATCACCGGCTCACTTCATCTGGGACATGCGCTGAACGCAACCATTCAGGATATCTTGATCCGCAAAAAACGGATGGAGGGATACAAAACCCTCTGGCTTCCGGGGACTGATCATGCGGGGATTGCCACCCAAAATGTGGTGGAGAAGGAACTCAAGAAGGGGGGTCTAACGCGCTACGATCTTGGGCGGGAAAAATTTTTAGAAAAAGTCTGGCAATGGAAAGAAAAATACGGGGATATTATTTTGGGTCAGTTTAAAAAACTTGGCTGTTCTCTTGATTGGTCGCGTGCCCGCTTCACTATGGATAAGGAATATCAGAAAGCAGTAAAAACCGCCTTTCTTCATTACTACAAAAAGGGTTGGATTTATAGGGCCGAGCGCGTGGTAAATTGGTGCCCGCGTTGCGCGACCTCGCTCTCGGATCTGGAACTTGAGTATCAAGAAATCAAAGGAACTCTTTACTATATAAATTACCCGCTGGCAAATGGCGGCGGGGTTATTACGGTGGCCACCACGCGGCCAGAAACCATGCTGGGAGATACGGCAGTAGCCGTAAATCCCAATGACGCACGCTATAAAAAATTTATTGGTAAAGAGGTGGTGCTGCCGCTAAAAAACAGAAAAATACCCGTGGTAGCTGACAAGGCCGTAGACCCCAAGTTTGGCACTGGGGCCGTAAAAGTAACCCCGGCGCACGACTTGCTTGACGCCGAAATTGCCCAACGCCACAAACTTCCTGCGATTAAAGTAATCGGTATCAACGGACGGATGACCAAAGAGGCCGAGCCAATATGTATCGGCCTTACGGCAGGAGAGTGCAGAAAAAAAGTCGTAGAGGAACTCCGTACAAAAAACTTCCTTGAACGAGAGGAGCAATACACGCATAACGTCTCGGTGTGCTATCGCTGTTCCGCTAATATTGAGCCCCTTCCTTCACTCCAGTGGTTTTTGAAAATGGACAAGCTGTCCAAAACAGCAATCGGAGCGGTAAAATCTGGCAAAGTAAAATTTCATCCCAAACGCTGGGAAAAAGTGTATCTTGATTGGTTAAAAAACGTCAGAGACTGGACTATTTCCCGCCAAATCTGGTGGGGACATAGAATACCGCTAAAGGGCACGGAGGATGTTCTAGACACCTGGTTTTCTTCCGCGCTTTGGCCGTTTGCGACTCTAGGCTGGCCCAAAAAAACCAAAGACCTCAAAACGTTTTACCCCACGCAGGTTCTCTCCACCGCACGTGACATAATAAACCTCTGGGTCAGCCGGATGATTTTTTCGGGCCTTGAGTTTACAAAAAAAGCTCCGTTTCAAGACGTAATAATACACGCCACCATTCTCACCAAAGAAGGAAAACGGATGTCCAAGTCGCTCGGCACCGGCATAGACCCAATGGATTTGATTTCACGCTACGGCGCCGATGCGACCCGTTTTGGCTTAGTCTGGCAAGCTATGGGTGGACAAGATATTCATTGGTCGGAAGAGCATGTGATGGCCGGTAAAAAATTTGCGAACAAACTTTGGAACATAACCCGCTTTGTGTTGTTAAAAACTAACGGGGAAATAACGGTGCCCTCCAAGGTTTCACCCCAAAGCACAGAAAGTAAAAAGATTGTCTTAAAATTGAAAAAGGTTTCAGTTTCGGTTAGTACACTTATTGATCGCTATGAGTTCGGGCCGGCCCTGCATGAACTTTATGATTTTGTCTGGCACGATTTTGCCGATAAATATATTGAGTATTCAAAAAACAAAGACAACCCGGAAACAAAACAAGTCCTTTGTTATGTTTTGATAACCACCCTTAAGCTTTTGCACCCCCTTATGCCCCTTGTCACCGAAGGCCTGTGGGGAAATCTGCCTATAAAAGGTAAAAAATTATTAATTATTGAGTCATGGCCGCGGTAATAGCAACTAATCTTGGTTATATCCTCCTTACTTTTATCCCTCCGGTATTGTGGCTTTTGTTTTATTTGCGCGAAGACAGACACCCGGAACCAAAAGTTTTGTTAATAATTACTTTCTTGGGGGGCATTGCTGCGGCCCTTTTGGCGGCGGTGGTGGAAATTTTTCTCGTTGGCAAGGGTGGGGCCGTATCTTCTTTCATCACCTTGGAAAAAAACGCTCTTTTGTTCTTTTTGATAATCGCCTTGGTGGAAGAATATATAAAATATCTTCCGGTAAAGCTGCTGATAACGAAGCGGCCAGACTTTGACGAACCGATAGATGCTATGATTTATATGATGACGGCCGCCCTTGGTTTTGCGGCCATAGAAAATTCGCTTTTTATTATGCCGCTTTTCCGGGAGGGTATTTTTGCGGGACTCGAGGTGGCAGCTAACCGGTTTCTGGGCGCCAATCTCTTACACGCACTCTCCTCGGGAATAGTGGGATTCTTTTTGGCCCGCGCTTTTTTCTCGCCGCGCCATCACCATTTTGTTGCTCTGGGAGTCATAGTAGCTTCCATCTTGCATGCACTTTTTAACTATCTTATACTGGTAAGAGAACTATTGCCGCAGAGTACATTTTACATTATTCTTCTTCTTTCTATAATGGCGGTAATGGTGTTTATTGATTTTGAAAGATTAAAAAATAATCCAAAGACTAAAGACTAAAGACAAAAACATCTGTCTTTCGTCCTTCGCCTTTCGGCGTTTTTATGTCTACTTTTTTTGAAAAACTAACAGGCTCAAGGCAGCCTTTGGCGTCGCCAACTGACGAGATTGTGCCGTTGGAAGAAAAAAGGCAATCTAACAAAAAGCTGTCAATGCCCAAAGAAGAAATACCACGCGCCCATTTAAAGATTGAGTTGGAGGATAACCACCCGACGACGGATGAGCTACAGGAAGAGGAGGGCGAACTTACGGTTGATATTTACGATCGCGGCGATTCTGTTATCATTCAGTCTACGGTGGCCGGAGTAAGGCCGGAGGATCTAGACGTTTCCTTGACCAACGACACCGTTACCATCAGGGGTAGAAGGGAAAAAACCGAAGAGGTGGACGAGCCTAATTATTACTACAAGGAACTTTTTTGGGGAACATTTTCACGCTCCGTAATTTTACCGGAGGAGATAGAAGAAGATATGGCGGAGGCATCCTTAAAACACGGCCTTCTCACTATAAGAATGCCTAAACGCCGCAAGGGGGTGGTACAAAAACTAAAGGTGAAAACTGTATAGATATAACAATAACTAAATCGCCAAGTCTGACTTGGTGGTTTTTTATTACTGTTTCTTTTCTATTTTACATACAACCGATTCGTCTGTATTTTTTGATGGCAGAACAAACTCCAAAACTCTTTCTATTATTTTTTCTCTTATTGGTATATCAAAATTGGCATTTTCAAGTTCTTTTACGATACTCTCGGATTTTTTTATGAGCTCATCCGGCACCGTATTTGTTTTCTGTCCGGCGACACTTAATATCCCCTGATTTTTTGGGGGGTTTATTTTTTTTGACGATACAGTGACGGTTTTTATTTCCTCAATGTTTTTCTTCAATTCTCCTATTAGTACCGCGCGTCTTTCTTTGGGGTCTTCCGGCAAGATCGCGTCCTCTACAAATTGTCTTATCTCCTGCCGGTCTCTGCGGCCGGCAATTCCAATGAAAGCCATTGCTTTTTCGCGAAAATCTGCGGGTAAGGAATACCAACCGATCGCAATAAAAACTAAAATAGCTAAAATAGTAACAAAAAATTTCATAACATGTCTTCTATTTAAAAATTCTAACAGCCCCGAAAGCCTCCTGCAAATCGACACACCCCCACACTCATACATGGGTGTGGGGCGGTATCTGCCCACGAGCCCGAAAAGAGTCGAAGTCTCTCTTCCCGAAGGAAGTAAGACTTCGGCGTAATTTTTCAGAATGGTGAGTAGCTGTGTGGGGTGAGGGGTTTACTTCTTAAAAAAATTATGTTAGAATAGAGGTTACTCATCTGAAACCACAACCTATAGCCCAGAGAGTTATAGTAGTACTTAAAGCCCTTTTACACCAAAAAATGAATCCCCCCACCTTCCGGTTGGTGGGGGGATGAACCTGCTGGGGGATCTGCTAATTGGCAGGCGACTGGACTTTGGATCCAGAGATGAAGGTTCGAATCCTTCTCCCCCAGCCAAGTCTGACTTGGCCCAGCCAACCTCTGACAAAATCCTGCTGCAGGGTCGGATAACTGGCAATCCAACGGACTGTTAATCCGTACGATGAGGGTTCGAATCCCTCCCCTGCAGCCAATCCTACTAATAGATAGGGGATTCGAGTTGGGAGGTCGTCTAACTGGTAGGACGCCGGGCCCTGAACTCGGAAACCGAAGGTTCGAACCCTTCCCTCCCAACCAAGCTAATCTTGGCCAACCAATTTGCTTTGCGTAACCTGCTTGACCATTATCTGTTGCGGGGAGAGCTGGCGCTCCCACCGGTCTCATAAGCCGAGTGGCGTGCGGTTCAATTCCGCCCTCCGCAACCAAACTCCATGTCAGGGTGTCGCCCAGTCCGGCCAGGGCGCTTGGCTTGGGACCAAGAGGTCGTAGGTTCAAATCCTACCACCCTGACCAACTCTTTTTTGATAAATCAGGACGCGTTTCAGTGGGGCCGTAGCTCAGTTGGGAGAGCGCCTGACCTGCAATCAGGGGGTCGTCGGTTCAAGTCCGACCGGTTCCACCAAAAACTTTTGGATGCAGTTCAAACGGGGCGGGTGTGGCCGAATGGCTAAGGCGCCAGCCTTCCAAGTTGGTTTTTTGTGGGTTCGAGTCCCACCACCCGCTCCAAATTTGATAAGAGGGACTCGAAGGGTATTTTAAAAAGCAAATGTTTTTGCTTTTTAAAAACCCAGGCTCCGAAGGAGCGCGGAGCCTCCGACAGAAGTCGGAGTGCGAAGCGCGAGTGAGGAGGAGTCCCACCACCCGCTCCAAGACTTTTCTTCCCAGAGTCGAATATCGGTGGTGACCTTGGCCGAGAGACGAGGCATCGGACTGTGGCTCCGAGCACGTGGGTTTGAATCCCATAGGTCACCCCAACCCCTTCTGGTGTGGCTGTCGCCGAAATGGACAGGCGCCAGATTGCAAATCTGGTCTATGCGGGTTCGAATCCCGTCAGCCACTCCAAATCTGATCAACCAAACCACTTGAATCCGGGCCACGGTAGCTCAGACGGTAGAGCGCTGGTCTGAAGAACCGGAGGTCGCTAGCTCGAAACTAGCCCGTGGCACCAAGATTCCCTGCGGTGGCGTAGCTTAGCCAGGCCTAAAGCGCCGGCCCGTCAAGCCGGAGGTCACGGGTTCGAATCCCGTCGCCATCGCCAAGTCTGACTTGGCCATCGCCAAATCGTTGAGTGGGCGGTTAGCTCAGCGGAAGAGCATCTCGTTTACACCGAGGGGGTCGTAGGTTCAAATCCTACACCGCCCACCAAGTCTGACTTGGCCCGCCAAACAACACACTAAAATTAATAACGGTAGGACAGCGGGTCGGAGCGGTGATGGGTGACACCAGCGGACTCCAAATCCGTCGACCAAATGGTCTTGGGGGTTCGAATCCTCCCCGGCCCGCCAAGTCTGACTTGGCCCGCCAACCCAAAAAAATCCAGTGTGCCGTTAACTCAGCCCGGTAGAGTTCCAGACTCTTAATCTGGGAGCCAGAGGTTCGAATCCTCTACGGCACACCAAGTCTAAACCGAAATATCAGAGGTGGGTGGGAGCGGTGATGGGTGACACCAGCGGACTGTAACTCCGTGGGACCAAAAATCCTTGTAGGTTCAAATCCTACCCCACCCACCAAACCCAAACAATAGAAACTCTTGTGCCGGGGTGGTGGAATTGGTAGACACTGCGGACTTAGGATCCGCTGGGCAACCGTGCAGGTTCGAGTCCTGTCCCCGGCACCAGATTTCCAAGTCGCGGGATGGCGGAACTTGGCAGACGCTCCAGATCGAGGGTCTGGTGGGAAACCGTGAGGGTTAAAATCCCGTCGCCATCGCCAAGTCTGACCAAACGGGATTTGAAGGGTATTTCAAAACATGAATGTCTTCATGTTTTGAAAACCCGGGTTCCGAAGGAGCGCGGAGCCTCCGACAGAAGTCGGAGTGCGAAGCGCGGGTGAGGAAAAATCCCTCTCCCGCGACCACACAAATAATTGTGACCAGCAGACAGAGCACCCGTAGCTCAATCGGACTAGAGCGTCTGCCCTGTAAGCAGAGGGTTGTCAGTTCAAATCTGACCGGGTGCTCCACCAAGCTCAGCTTGGTCCATCAATCCAGAGCTTGATATTCCGGTGGTGGGATGGCTGAGTCTGGCTTAAGGCAGCGGTTTGCTAAACCGTGGGCGAAAGCCTCGAGGGTTCAAATCCTTCTCCCACCGCCAAGTCTAACTTGGCTGGGGCCAAGTCTGATTTGATCACCAAAAACGAATTTCTTTTTGAAAATCAGGGCGCCCATAGCTCAGCGAATAGAGCGCCCCGCTACGGACGGGGAGGTCGCGGGTTTAAATCCTGCTGGGCGCTCCAAATGCTCGGTGCCCGAGTAGCCCAACTGGCAGAGGCAGCGGACTTAAAATCCGAAAAGTGGTGGGTTCGAATCCCCCCTCGGGCACCAAATACTACAAAATGGGATTCGAAGGGTATTTCAAAACATGAATGTCTTCATGTTTTGAAAACCCGGGCTCCGAAGGAGCGCGGAGCCTCCGACAGAAGTCGGAGTGCAAAGCGCGGGTGAGGAGGAATCCCCCCTCGGGCACCAAAAGCGTCAAAGGAAACGCGGTGCAGGGATAGCTCAGTTGGTAGAGCACTGGACCGATAATCCAGAGGTCGATGGTTCGAACCCATCTCCCTGTACCAACCAAAGTTCTTTTTAAAAACAACCAAAATCTGACGTGGGGGCCCGTAGCTCAGCCAGGACCAGAGCAGGGGACTTCTAATCCTCTGGCCGGAGGTTCAAATCCTCCCGGGCCTACCAATCCCCACAAACCAAAACGGGCATGTCATAAAGACATGCCTTTTGTGTTTTTTGGGGGGGACAAAATAAAAAAAGGCATCGGTTGGTGTCGCAGACATTCCAGCCGCAGATATCATGGTGGGGTTTACGCGGATCAACCCTACTTTATTTTCATCACTTAGATTGCTCTGCGAACTTTTGTGAGGCGACTCTATGATTCACTAACTTGAATTAGTTCTTTATATCTTTGTGAACACGCTTAATCATGTTTTCTATCGTTTTGTTCAACCCGCCACTTTCAACAGCAAGTTCCCGTAAAATGTCGGCCTGATTAGCTGTATCATTCACTCCTAAAAGTTGGTTTAACAACCCAGAGACCCTTTTTTGTCTTTCTTGTGCTAATTCGGTCATGAAATTCAAATCTTCTTTTCTTTCAGATTCTTTATTTGTTGGCTGTTGCTCCATACTATTCTGTTTATAGATTTATTTGATTTTAGACCTTTAATTAGGAAGGCCCTTATACTAAATCATAGTCAATAGCATTTATTTCTCTTGGTGGAGAATGTCTGGACAAGCGGCAAACTTTTGTACGCAGACTGTATGGAGTGATGATAAGTCAGTTTTTGGATTCAAATAGTTCTATCTCTCTGGGTTGTTGAGCACCAAACTCTTTAATAACCCCGCGCGCTGATTCTAATACTGCAGCTTTTATTCTAACGGCATCGGTTGTGACATTGGTTAGGCCGGAATCTCGCGGCCAGAGAATACCGATATTTACGCCTTTTTGCTTTTGTATAAACTCAAGCGATTTCCTAATTTGTTCTTTGATTCGTAAGAATTTTTCTACTGTTCCTAATGAAGCTGCTGGGATGACTTTGGAAGCTCCTTCGATAAGCTCCGATACGAGATATTCGCCGGGGGTCGTTTCAAATGCGTCCATTCGGTCAAAGGGTGTATTTGGTAAAATTAATATATCTGTCGGTTGAAATTGTTCAATCACTTTTTCAACCGGCATAGGATCAAAGGCTCCGTCAACATATCGTCCGTCATTCACCTCAACCGCTTTTCGATAAGCAATCGGGGCAGCCATAGAGGCATGAAACGGGCTTATCATATCGGGTGTAGCTGTTTTTACATCTATGAATTTCGATTTGAATGTCTTGGGATCAGTAACACCGACATAGAGTTCTTGCGGCGAATCCATAATCGCTTTTTGGTCAAGAGTTTTTGGACCGTGGCGCATTGCCTTGGCGATAAAATCGACGTTCATAATCTGATGTAAGCGCCTGAAATCAATAAAATCTTTTGTGGTGCACTCTTCATAAAAAAGAGAGGTTCCAATTTGTGCTTGCTCTTTCCCCGCTGAAAAATAGGCGGCTGTGCCGGCTCCGGCAGAAATACCCACTACAACATCAAATGCTCTACCCAAACCAACTTCGTGCAATCCCAAGGCCTGTCCAGCGCTATAAGGACCCTTCATGCCTCCTCCTAGTATTAGGAGAACAAACTTTCGTGGCCTTTCTTCTTTACCGTCCCGTCTTTGGATAAGATGATCTAAAACCGACCTTAGATTTCTCTCCCAGGCTTGAAACTCTTCGGTTCTCCTCCGTTCAAAATCAGCATTATCTCGCAGGGCCTCCTCGTGTGCAAAGTCCATTGCCGTCATTTGCGCTTTCCATCCGATTCCGCGTCTCCAGTCCATAACTTTTTGCAGCAGCCCCCGTTCATTAAACTCCTTTGCCATTTTCTCAAATCGCTGTTGATGAAATTCAAATTCTGCCGGAATCTCCTCGGCGGAGCCAGCTGTCTCCCTTTTTATATTATTTGGTGGGCCTTCTTTCATAAAAAATGAAATAACTTGGCAAAATCTGGTACAAGTTGATCTATGGGATATTCTAAACTTTGCGCGAAATTTCTTTGAGCGAAACTGACCGCCTCCGCTTCCTGCCTGCGCCGAGGCTTCGGCGGGCAGGCGCTCCGGCGGGACGCTCCGCCTTCGTTGAAACTTCGGCGGACAGGTCGGGTGCGGCGGAATTCCTCCCTCACCTCGCCCTTGCGCCGCGCCCTCGCGAGAGGCCAGAATTTTTTCGCCGCCAAATCAGATAATTTCAGCTTCTTTCAAAACCTGTCTGACGCTTTTATTATAGTTATGAATTTTCTCCAAAGCTAGTCTCGCTTGTTTCTTACTGATAAATCCTACTGTAACTTCGCGCGCCAGACGCGTAGCGTCTGGATGAAAACCAAGCATTCGTCTTGCTTTATTTTCTGCCGCTTTTGCAAATAGACAAGAGTTTGCATTTGATTCAATCAACCTTTCGCCTCGTGGAATTTTCCACCCTAATTTTCTTAAAATCTTTCCCGTATCTTTAATTTTTCTTTGCAAAAGAAACGGCAGATGAACGATATAGACAGGCGGCTTGTTTTTGAATGGCTGTAATTTCCGAATCGCCGAAAAAACAAACTTTTTCGACTCACTATCTTGGCTTAATCCGGCCCACTCATTAATTCCGAGAATAATTACATTCACCCCATGTTTTTGGGCTTCCCCGTAGTAGGCACGAACAATAAGCCGCCTGCATAGTTGGCAAGTTCTCACAAACGGGATTGTATGCTGGCATTTGATTGAATAGTGTCTTCTACCTTCCACATACCATTTTCTGAATTTCTCTTTCAGTTCTAAAGAATCATGCTCGGCATATAAATCTGCCGTTTTTTTAAAACAAGCACGATCAACTGGACGCATATACTTTCTCGCATCTATTTTTTCATAATCAACACTCAATCTCTTTGCAACTTGTTTTGCTCTTGGGAAAATGTGCTTAGGGTAATAATGAGTGTCTAAGGAAAAAGCGAGAGGGGTAAAGCCCATGCTCTTAGTTTCATAGAGGGTTGCCGTGCTGTCCTTTCCGCCAGATATACCGACCATTGCGTCATACTTACCCTTACCTGAATTTTTGAGCGAAAGTAAAAATTTCAACTCCTTTAGTAATGGAGTTTTGCTAAAATTTTTCACATATCGTTCGCATACATCGCATAAACCAGATTTCCCGATAGTGTTGGATAAATTAGTGCTGGTATTCACACATTTTTTACACTCAACTACCTCGACTAACGCTCTAATTTGAGCAACAATTTCTTTTTGTTTAGTCACCGCTGTATTGAAAGATAGGTGAGCAATTTTTTCAACCTTGTTCGTTGAAAAAAGCCGCTCCTCAATTTGCCGCTCTTTTTCGGCATCCTTTTGTGAAAAACTTTCTCGTTTTGAAACACGCGCTGAAAGATGTTTATCGGGAGTTTTCAAATAGACAACAAGGTATCCATTCTTTTTGAAAAAAGTTGAGTTTCGGTAACCTCTAATTCCTGCAATAACAATAAATTTTCCAGGAAATCTTTCTTGATGGATATTGATTATTGTTTTCGCAATAACCGCCGAGGAATAGCGGTTTTTGAGATAACTGAAAAAATTACGCGCCTTTTCGCGAGAAATCTTCTTATCAATTTTTGTCCCAAAAATTTTATTGATTTGTTGGATAAAACCATTTTCGTTTTCTGGCAATCTTTCTTTAATGGAAGCGGCAGGGTTGATAACTGTATCAAACGCTTCAATGTGTTTTGCTCTAGGAAAAGAAATCAAGAATAATTTGGCTATGGTCGTCTTGCCGCTTCCGGGGGCTCCGAAAACCGCTATTCCTTTGTATTTCATTTTTTGTCTTGTCATAAAAAATCACGTTGCAGAATTATTTTTGCTTTTCGTAACGCCTTTCCACGATGGCTTACTTTATTCTTTTCTTCCATCGTCATTTGAGCATTTGTTTTGTTAAGTTCCTCGTTGTAAAAAATTGGGTCATATCCGAAGCCGTTGTTGCCTATCGGTTCTAACGCGATTCTCCCTTCATAAATACCCTCACACGTTCTTACTTTGTCATTGCTAGGATCATAAATTGCTATAGTCGCCCTAAAACGCGCTGTGCGTTTTTCCTCTGATACATTTTGAAGTTCGCTCAGCAATTTCCGATATCTATCCTCGTCTGTGCCCGGTGCGTACCTTGCGGTATATACGCCAGGCCTTCCATTCAGTATGTCAACTTCTAGGCCAGCATCTTCCGCAAGCGTTAGCAGAGGCGGATCTGCCTTAGGCACGACAAGTTTTTCTTTGGCGGCTATGCAGCCTCTTGGGTTAGTACTTCTTTAGTCTCGAGTTCCGGATAAGTTAAAATTATGAAACCTTCGCCTTCTCCAAAAAATTCGACGTTAAATCCCATGTCTCCAAAAAAACTTTTCTATATCTTCTTTTGTCGCATCAGTAATTTCTTCGGCCGTAGAAACTGGAACTCGACTATTTATCCAATCAATGATTATTTTGCCACCCGGAGCTATGACCCTTTTGTATTCTTCTACCATTTCGCGAGTAAGTTTACCGCCAGTTTTTTTAGTTATGTCTTCATCTGCGGCGTGGTATAACGCGCCTAATCGTTCGTATAAAACCTTAAAGAAGGCGGACTTAAATGGTAAATGATATGCATCACTAGCAACTATATGAAAATTTAAATTCTTGTATTCATCTTGCGGCTTCTGTACGACAGATTTTCTATCTTTTGTTAGAGCAAAATCTGTCAAGAAAATTTCTGGATTATGAGATTTTTTTAGCGCACCAATAGCTTCGTCAAGATTTTTTAGAAATGCCCAGTCTTTCTTACCCGTGCTCACAGAAGACGCAAGAATTGAAATTTTTTCCTTTTGGATCATATCCAAAACTCCAGCCGATTCAAAAACCCTTAGCATTTCTTTGGCAAACTCCTCGGGACTCAAATCATGTCTTTCGTCGGTCTCTGTGTATGGATATTCTCCGTAGTACTCTTGCCAAGATTCTTTGTAATTTTTTTCGCTCGTATGATTAAAGATTTTCTTTTCCCAAAATTAAAATACAGTTCGAGCCGACCCCGAACAAATTTGCTTCACAAATTTAACGGGGCAAGTATTTTTACAGGTTCTTTGGCGGTTTTTATCAGCGCGGCGGAGCCGCGATTTCGGAATTTCGCGATGGACCCAGGGAGAATCGAACTCCCGCTTGCGCAATGCGAATGCGCCGTTATGCCACTTAACTATGGGCCCTATCACAAATTTAATTTATTCTCTAGCGCGATCTTTGGGTAGAGATCAGTAGGATAAATTTCAACCAATTTAATGCTTTGCTTCTTGCAGAAGTTTCTTTTTCTTCTAACCTCTCTGTCGTATCGCGGACTGTCTTTTAAAAGACCAAAATATTCAACGAAGGTATTTCCTATTACCCAATCCGCGCGGAAATTCGTATCAGGATATCTGGTTCCCTTTAAATGCACTATGCCCCGTTTAGTTAACCAATTATCAATTATTGCTTCAGAGATAGAATCACATAAGTGCCCGTCAGATGCTTTTGCATTCATTCTTTTATACATGCGGTGACCGTGAGACCGATGGGGTTTTAAACCAGCAGCTAGAATTGTATCATTCCAAGAACCAAAATGTTTCCTTCCAGCCTCTGAAATATTTCTTAACTCTCTCCTCACTGGTACTCTCTTAAGTTCTTTGTGGGCAAGGCGGATCAGTTTCAAGACTTCTTTAGCTGTAAATCGGGTCCTTGCCAAATAACCGCATTTCCGTGAACAATATTTGCCGTCTCGTTTAAACGTATTTCCGCAGGATAAACATGCCGTAGGGAGTCTGATCCTCTTTGGAAACCTTCGATTATTTACCTGAGCCGCACAGGATCGAGAACAATAGTTATGTGCTGAAATATCATTTGGCTGCCGAGTAAATTCCGTCATGCAGTTTCCACAATTTACTATCCTTGCCTTTGTCTTATACTGAAATTCGCAACTTCGAGAGCAATAAAAATTATGCCCAAATTTTAAATTCTCGTTTATTCTACCCCGACTTCTATAAATCGGGTTAGAGCACTTATTACAAGAAACTTTATATAGCTTTTCCATACCTACAAATATACTCGGGATACCCGGATTTGCACCGGGGCTACTGACCCCCGAAGCCAGCGTGCTACTGTTACACCATATCCCGAAAATTTTGGCGGGGGGCGATGCATGTTGCCGCTACACTAATCCCCGACAACTAAGTTGACAACCATAATAATAATATGTATTTTAGGTTCAGTAAAGCGCGTAGGGGGTCCTTTGAAAAAAATAATCCGTTTTACTCCCGGACCAACAGAAACACCGAATTGGGTATATCGTGCCATGCAGGATCATTCTATGCACCATTTCTCTAAAGAATACCAAAAATGCGCCGAAGAGGTACGAGAAAAACTAAGAAAACTTTTTGGCGCGCCCAACGCCGAAGTTCTTTTCTTTTCGGCTGCCGGAAGCAACATGATGGAGGCAGTGCTTACCAACTTTTTGGAGCGCATAAATGACGTGGTTGGCGTCATCAACACCGGCAGCTTTGCAGATCGTTGGCGCACTATGGCTACACAACATAATGCAGAAATATTCGAATATAAAAAATTATGGGGACTGACCTACTCATATTCCGATTTGGAACTTCTGCTTGATGTTCTGGCCGCACGTCCCAAACTTTTACTGGCGCAGGCGGCTGACACCTCAACGGGTATTCGTAACGATCTGAAAATTTTGGGCAGGCTGGCAAGAGCCCGTTCCCCCGCAACACTATTTGCGGTGGATGCGGTGCTTGAGGGCGGCATATCCAAAATTAAAATGGACGAAGACGATATTGACATTCTGATTGGGGCAAGCCAAAAAGCATTTGCGCTTCCTCCGGGGCTTGCTTACATTCTTTTGAACCCCCGCGCCCGGAAGGTACTGATGGAAAAGCCCCTTGGGTTTCCTGCTTGGCCGTTTAACTTCCAGCAAGAATTAAAATTTTTGAAAGAATGCGGGCGACCACGTTTTACCCCACCCATTGATCACGTTGCTGGACTCAATGCGGTCCTTGATTATATTCTGGAACGGGAAAGCAACTGGTATCTGCAACACAAGCTCCGTGCCGCAACATTACGCAGAGAACTGGTTCAGTTGGGGTTCGCGCTCTTTACGGCTGATACGCCGACCAACGGACTTAGTGTTTTAAGTGTTCCGGGTGATCAAAATTCCCAAGAAATTGCTGCGCAAGTTCTCCGGGAAGGATATCTCATAGCCCAGGGCCTTGGTCCGATTGAAAATTCCACTATCCGTATCGCCCACTTTGAAGGGACAAGAGAATATGACGAGGGATTGCTTACTGCTTTTAGGAAAATCTTGCGGTAATCTCTATTCCGCCATCAAATTGTGGCGGATTTATTTTACACGGGTTTAGGATAAATAATGGGCTCTATCTTGGCGCGGGTTGAAATAATGAGCCTGCGAATCTCGCGTACAAAACCAGCACCGGTACTTTTGGGTTCTGCCTCTGCCTCATCAAGTAATTGGGCAAGTTTATAAAAGGGGCTGTTTTCCACATTCTCGGCCAATTCCAGTTCCCGGGTAGACCAAATATCGTCTGGTTCCTGCAAACCAAACTTAGTAAAAATGTCTTTTGACTTATCAGAAAAAATGTGCCAAATATCAGTCAGCTTTATACGCACTTCTTGTTTTTGTCCGACATTCAATGGGTCATTTCTTTTTAATTCCTGACATGATTTTAATGCCGCGCCCAAAAGATATGCGCTCTTTAAGAGCCGATCAAGTCCGGTAAGACTTTGCAATTGAAATGTGCGAATCTCAATTCCCAGTGTGGCCCCAAGTTCAAGTTCATAACCCAGGCGTTCCTTAACCCCCCCCCGCCCATTAATAGTCCAGCCCGGATACTTGGAAAGATAGGGCCTAAGCAGACGTTTACCCCTTGTGCTCCAAGCGCTGGCCTCAAGAACACGAGCAAGAAGGTAGGCGTTTCCCCCGCCTTCCACTTCCACTCCGCCAATAGTAAGGTGCATAGCATGTCGCTGGTCTTCACGGTTTATAAGGTCCATGGCAATCAACGCCTGAACTTCTTTGGAGAGCGTAAAATAATTTCTTACGGGCTTGTGCGCAAACTCCCAAAATCCATCGCCTCCTCTGGGAACTCCCAATTTTTCAACCCCATGATACGGTTGCCGCTTCTCCTCAATAATTTGTTCTCGCTTTCTCATCCACTCCTCTTGTTCGTACCATTCCCACCCAGAAAATCCCTGCGGCTTTCTTGCGAGTTCTGGTGGAAGCACAGAATGAGCACGAATCTCAATTTCAATTCCCAGTGTCGGCGCATAGGGTGACGGATTTTCCTCGCGATATTCCAGCCAGTGACGTCGCAAAAATTTCGTATCATCTTTTTCCGGCTCCTCCTTTATTTTTTTTTCTTTTCGTGCCTCGTGGCGAAGACGCCTTACTACTTCTAGTCTGCTCTCTACTTCCTGAATATTGCCCTCGGCGTAGAAGTCGCTAATAACACGATCTGTAGCTTCCGGTGCGTATTCTGGCCCTGCGTACAGTGATCTTGGATTTTCTATAAAGAAGTTTTCTAGCTCGCGTTCAAGGCGTCTCGGGTTAAGCTCCTGCCAGTAATATTCAATGGTCGCTGGGCCAAAAGAAAATGGTTCCTGGTTATTTTCTTGCAAAAATTCATTTATTTTTGAGATGGCGACAACAAACTTGTCAATATCCCGGGCTCGCATCCTTATTGCCATAAGGACCCTAAAAATATCTTGAAGGTCATAGATGTACCAAAAATCTGACTCTGGGAAATAGGGAGATTCTGATTTCTCTTTCCTGACAAAAGTGGTCAAATCGTCAATTGTCTCCTCTGTCCCAATTCTCTGCAGAATTTCAAAGATGGCTATCTTTTTTGACCTATCGGGTTCCCGGACTATTTTGTCCTTTGTTAAAACTTTGCTTATTCTTTTCGCCTCGTTAGGGGTCGCGCAGAAGAAGAGCCAGTTTAACTCACAATACAGCCGGCGGCTCGCGACCGGATCTTCAGAAACCAGATCCCTTTCAATCATTTCCAATATGTATTGGGCCGCCCTTCTTCCCTCAACGCGCAACCGGCGTCTTAACTCAATAACACCGCCATCCCAAAAGATTTTAAGGGATTTATCACCTATATCCTCTATTAGTTCTTGAAGTCTGGTTTTGTCCTCCGGTGTAATAACAATCTCCCCAGACTCTTCGTCTTGGGTTTCCGGTTGTAGTTGTTCACGAATGGGCATGGTTGATTAGTCCTAAACTATTATTTAACATAATATTTTGCCTTGATCCCCGAAATTCTTTCGTCTTCGGTCATCTCCACCTTAGTTTCTGCCACCTCGGCGATCTTTACAAGCTCCTCATCCGAAAGCTTGCCGAGTTCTTGAATACGCGCCTCAAGTTTTTCTTTGGTGTTTTTTGTTGGTTCGTCAATAACTTCCTGCAGCAAAACTTCAAGCACGTGTCCTACTTTCGGCCCCGGAGAAATTTCTAAAATCCTCATAACATCCTCGCCGTTTACTTTAAGCATTTTGGGCGTTGGCGCCTCTTCCTCCCGCAAAATTTTCTCAACACGAAACTGAAAGTGGCGCAGACGATAGGGAACGGCTTTAGGCACACCCATACCCATCCGGTCACAAATCCGCACTTTAACTAAATCCTCCATATTTTCTGCGCCCACGTGACGTATAAGTCTCCGAACCGATGAATCAGTAATTCCTTCGTCCGGATCGTACTTAAAAAGATGCCAGCGAATGAGTTTGGCAATTTTCTCAATAGCGGCGTGTGGAAAATGGAGCCGCCCTAAAATCGCAGTGGCCATTTTTGCGCCCACCACATCATGCCCGTAAAAAGTCCATTCGTTATTTTTCATCGGACCTTTGGTGGCCGGCTTTCCAACGTCGTGCAGAAGCGCGGCAATCCGAACATCAAGCGGAAACTTGGATTTAGCGCCGTACTCCAACGCCTTCAGGTTGTGTTCCCAGATTGTAAAAATTTTTGGCCGGTTTTCTACGCCGATTCCTTCTTCAACTTCAGACAAAAAGTGCTTAAGAAGACCAAGCTCGTGCAGCAACTCAACCCCTTCTTTGGCTTGGGGCGTCCCAAGAATTTTTATAAACTCGTCCCGAATGCGCTCTTTGGCAATAAAGGTTAGGCTGCCGGCGTTATGTAAAATTGCCTCGCGCGTTTTCTCTTCAATTTCCCAGCCAGAGACTGGTCCGCCTTGGGCGGAAAGCTCCACAGCAAATCGCACTGCCCTTATCATGCGCAGAGCGTCTTCCTCAAATCTTTTTTCCGGATCGCCCACGGCGCGGATCAATTTTTTTTCTAAATCTTTTTGTCCTTCATGGGGATCAACCAGACTTAAATCAAGCGCCATGGCAATCGCATTTATGGTAAAATCGCGCCGCGATAAATCCTCTTCCAGCGTTTCGGCAAATCTTACCGAGTCGGGGTGTCTCTTGTCGGTATACTTCCCTTCAGCGCGAAAAGTGGTAATTTCAATTTCTTGAAGAGTCTGGTCTTTAGATTCTGTTCTTACGGTTACCGTGAGAAACTTATTTTCGTAAAAAGCTCCGGCCCCGACGTCGGGAGTCGGGGTCCCGACTTCTTTACCCACTTCAAGAATGGGGCGTCGGGAAAAAAGTTTCAAAATTTCTTCGGGTTTGGCCGAAGTAGTTACATCCCAATCTTTGGGCTTCTCGCCCCTTAATAAATCCCGTACGCATCCACCAACAATAAACGCTTGGTGGCCAGCGTTTTGTAGGGCACTGATTATGCTATGTACCTCTTGAGGAATTTCTATGTTTTTACGTTTCATCCTTAGTTGATAATACCCCAAAAGGCTGTACTTGACAAACTTATATTTTAAGAGTATAATGAATAGTAAGGCTTTGGCTCTTTTTTTTGTTCTAATTTGTTCTAGTCTGCTCTAATTTATTTTAATCTGCTTTTCCTGTTCTTCCTGACCGCACCTCCAGGGGGTGCGGGGTACTCCTCCGCCTACTAAAAGAAGGTGGGGGATAAAACCACTCCATTTCTATTGTCTGGTTCCCGAAAGGGAACAATGGCAGTGGCCTGTCTTGCCGCACGGTGCGGTAAGACAACCCCGCAACCCGGTCCGATTCTAATCGGACCACAGCGTCCCGACCCAGTCGGGACAGGAGGTGCGCCAATGACCAAGACAGACGCTCCGCAGCTCGAAGCCGACCTGCGGTACCAAGCCACCATCCACTATGTGGATGAGGCTGGGTACCCGCATGTCGCCCGCGGTAGACGGCTGGCAGAGCCGTTTATCGTAGGACAGGACGAACACGGTCGACACGTCGCTATCCCCATGGAGGCGATACGGTCGATCGACGTCGACGATGAACTCGTGGTTGGAGGGCTCTGGGAGCCGCTCCGGCGCGAGACCACCATCGTCGCCCACTGGCGCAGCGCGCCGTGGGGTGAGCTGGTGCGGTTGACACCGTAGCCAGTTCACACGCGCAACCCAACCCCCATGGCTCCACGCCGTGGGGGTTACGCTTTATCAATTATCGTTGCTATTACTGCGGTCGTGTTGATTGATTCCAGACAAAAAATGAAGTAAAATTTGAAAATGCGCCTATAGCTCAACTGGACAGAGCACCTGCCTTCGAAGCAGGGGGTTCCGGGTTCGAGTCCTGGTAGGCGCGATTTAAAAACGGCGATACGCGCCGTTTTTAAATAGCACTTTTATGGACGACGTTAGAACCTCGCTTGCGATATAAATTTGATATATTTTACCCACGGTATACTATATAAACAGCAATTTTAATCTGGAGGATATGACATGTCCGAAAAGTTCTTTGAAATGGCTAGACAGCGCAGTCAAGACTCTACCTGCCTTAAAACTAAAACCGGTGTGGTGATTATCAAAAATGGTCAAAAGGTTTCTTCCGGTTGCAATCTATGCGCCCCTGAGGGGCACATTCATGGCGATGTCGTATCTGACTGCCCGAGGATGTCAACCAAAACTGGAACGGGGTATGAATTATGCAAACCAATACATGCCGAGGTTATGGCGTGTCTTAATATCAGACCAAATCGTACTCCAAAAGAGTTGGCACAATTCGCAAGCCATATTAATCCGGCAAGGGAAGCAATACTAAGGGCTTTCACGCCGGATGAAAGAAAACGACTTGCGGGGGCAACTTTGTACCTCGTTGGCCACTATTGGGCTTGTGAAGGTTGCCGTAAGTTTGCCGAAGCAGTAGGTATAACCGACATACAATTTGACGAACTCACCGGAAAAGAAACGGAAGATCGCTATAAAGCAACCAAGATAACATAAGTGTGTCTTGAGCCGTCGTAAATAAACACGGCGGCTTTTTGTTAGAACCTCCGCCTAACGATCAAAGTACCGTTTAGGTTTCAGAAGAATTGGGGGTTCTAACACCATATCGTTGCCCGCTTGCCCTGCCGTAGCTTTATGCGAAGGCGGGTATGGGGAAATGGAATTTTTTATTGCCGAAAAATGAAATCTTCTGAAAAAGAAACAGTTTTTTAATGGTTGGACAGAGGTTCTAACAAAAAATAAAAAAACCCGCAAGATGTTATCTTGAACGGGTTGGCGACTGGCGGTTTTACCGCGTTATGAGTATAGAATGATCTGAATGTCCTTTCCGGACGAAAGATTGTTTTGTTTTGCTGTCATAATCTATGTGCCATTTGTGTCCGTTTTTGCAGGTGGCGTCCATTCTCGGGCAGAGACAATGGGTTTCCAAAGTACTTCCGCACTCCGGGCAGAGATAATAAGTTTTCTTTTTACTGTAAGGTTTCATTCTCTCGTTATAAGCATAAGCAGCCTTGCCCTTTACGATTTTGTCTAACCAACCCATTTATATCCTCCTTTTTGTTGGCTTAAGAACTGGAACTAAACACATCCTAACAGTTCTCCAGAATTTCTACAACAAAAAGAGTATGGGTATATTCATCAAAATTTCTAACTTGTTTTCTCGCGGCGTCTAACAGTTTTCTAAAGCTCAACTAACGCCTCGAGAGAGATTCTAACCTCGTCTATAAAAGTGCGATTTAAAAACGGCGACACGCGCCGTTTTGTTACCCCTTAAAACCTTCGGATGTTTTCAGTCTGTCCTCTGCGTCCGGACTGTACTGACGCTCCATCTCCTGATATTGCTCAACGTCAACTGTTTTCATAAAACTTTCCATGGGATGACCGGCGAGTTTCTGCTTGAGTTCAATAATGGCCCCAATACCGCGCTCGCGAAATGCCTTGGCTAACTCATAAACCGCACGTGTGTTTTCAAGGAGCGAAGGATAGGTAGTAAAAAGGAACTTATAACCCAACTCATTAAGCTCTTCTTGGGTGACCACGTCCTCTTCCAAATGCCACGCAAATGATGCTGAAACATTGAAACTTAACACGGCCTGCGGATGAACGCGACGTACACCCTCGGCAAAAGCTGTAGCGCTTTTTCGGTCGGGCCGCGGAAACTCGCACCACACCGAGTCAGCACCGGCATCAAGATAGGCCACTCCGCGGGCTACTACTTCTTCCATATCCCCGCCGAGAACCGGATCTTTTTTGGATCCTGCGGCGCCAAAAGCGTCGGTGCGGGCAATAATAAAGCGCGTAGGATCAATCTCGTCTCTAATTTTCAGCGCAAGACGCAGCTTCCCCAAAAATTCATTGCGGCCCAATACTGCTTTGCCGGCTATGTGGCCGCAGCGTTTGGGATATTTTTGATCCTCAAGGTGAAGACCCGCAACCGGAGTTGTGCCCAAAAACTCACTAACCGTACGCTTCACATTCAGGACTGACCCGTAGCCATCGTCAATATCGGCAATCACCGGAACAGAAACTGCACGGCTAATAAGACGTGCATGCTCAAGCATCTCGGTCATAGTAAGAACGCCCATGTCTGGCCACCCCTTCATGCCGGCAGCAGCGTATCCGCCCGCATAAATACACTCCTGACCCGCCAGAGCCGCAACCTTAGCACTTATTACGCTCTCTACGCCAAAAGCCAATACGCCTTCGGGCCGTAAAATTAATTCTCTAAATCTAGTGCCAAGACTCTTACTCATGGGTCGTACCTCCGAGGTGAGACTCTTTAAATTATAACAAAAAAACTATCATGTTCAAATAATAAAGGCGGGCGTCCTGCCCGCTTTCCACGACTATGACTATGCAAATTTTTCAATGACCGTGGCTATATGATCAACCGTATTTTTAACTAAGTCTGTGGCGTCTTCAATCGCGTGGGAAAGAATTACCCACTCACCAAGCAGCAGGTCGGAACGGGTTAAGGCTTGGCCGGGTTTTTCTATAAGAAACTGGTAGTAGAGGTCACGTATTCCGCCCTCGCCGTCCCAGAACTCATCAGCCTGATTTTCAAGGGCATGAATTACCGAGTGCACCTCCGGCATTCTTTGGGACTTGGAAAGATGTTTAATCGCGCGGGGAAGCTCTTTGGTTGCTGCCGCTAAAACCCGTGTCAGCTTTTCGGTTGGGAGAAGCAATGGGTCAAAAATTTTAAAAGATCCCATGAGTCTTTTGGATAAAACAGCCATTCGCTTTCCAACCGAGTCAACCGTGTCAATTATATCATCAAGGTTTCGGGCAAGAAGTATTATATCCTCACGGTCAATTGGAGTAACGAAGCGGTGCGCAACGGTTTCGTAAACTATACGCAGATAGTCATCTCCGGCGACCTCAATCTCTTTCAGCTGTGGGTAGAGAACGACGGCCTGACTAGGTTGAGAAACCATAACGCCGAGGATTTTTGCTGCTTGTCCAACAAGGATGACCTGCTGACTAAAAAGTTCAAAGAAGTCGTCGCCTTTTTTTAAAAAAATCTTTCTTGTCAGGCTGGAAAATGACGAACCAATGCCCACTGCCCTTATCCCCCATGACCGTAAGTCCACCGTAACATCAAATTGACGATCTTGCAAGGTCAAGATAAAATTACCTTGGTTTAGGCCACGTCTCGACCCTGGTCGGGACTCAACCGGCCCCGCACTGAAATCCTAGCTCAATCTGTAAATTTACAGGTAGCCCCCCATAGCTTAATTGGCCCCGCACTAAAATTTATCCGTCCCTAGCTCAACTGGTAGAGCAGCTCCCTCTTAAGGAGACGGTTCCGAGTTCGAGTCTCGGGGGACGGACTGGATAAATTTAGTACGGGGTAAACGCCGCAGCTCCGTGGGTTACAGGCCTGCCCCGCATACAGCTATGCTGTTGTGTGGGGTTCAACTCCTGGTGGGGGAAAATAAAAAAAGTCAGGCTTATTTGCCGAACAGCGCTGGAGATGGAATTTTCAATTCTCGTCCATCAATTTTTACAACACTTATTTCTATTTCTACATAGATCGTTTCGGCGCCTTGTTCGAAATCCTCAATTGGTATACCCCTTATGTCCCTTCTCACTTTAAATATTTTATAACTAACTACCCCCTCATACCTCCGTAGCGGCTTCGTTTGATAATCTTTTAAGTAATCAGCGAGTTCGTTTGTCGGTATAAGCAGGTTGACCTTGAAGATGAACCAAATATGTTGTTTTGTTTCGGTGGACTCGTTGCGTTTAGTCGTTCTCCATATATTCAACGGCTCTTCAGAAACCCCTATTTCGTAACTTATCCAGGACCACGCCTCCGATTCTTTCTCGGGAGAGACAGGAAACGTACCAATCCACAGTCCGCTAAAATAATTGGTTTCTCCATGTTCTACGATAATTTTTCTGTTGCGTAAGTCGTCTCCTGCAAATACCACCATAATTTTGTTATTATCAGAATCAACCTGGGGGTTGACATCAATAATTTTTAGCGTCTTTATCAATGCATCAGGTGTAAACACCGTATTATCAGCGGCTGCCCAAGACGATATCGTCATCAATGAAAGTATAAATAACGCAGTGGCCCAAGTTTTCACGCCAGCTCCCTCTATCTTTGTTAAATACCCAATAAGAAAGTAGCATACTGGGTAGAAAACTGCAAACAGTAATTCTTCCGAGATCCGGTTCCCCGCCTCCACCTTAAATTACGGCGGGCAGGCAAGGGAAGTCTGACTTCTCAAGTAGCTCCTACGGGAGGTTAAAATATTATATCCATGGAAAACCCCGAATCAGAGTTAGAAAAAAGACAACGTCTTAGACAAAAACTCCAAGAAGCCGCAACCGAATATAAAGAGAACCCAGACAAAGGATGGGCACATATTGGTTTTCTCGTCAGAAAAAAAGATACTGACGAATTTGAGGTGTGGTATTATGAACCGCGACAAATCGCTGATGTGACTGAGGCCGAGGTGGTTTTTGCTGAAGGAGACACTTTCTCTGTAGAATTCGTTGAAGATGTTTTGTTGCTGGAGAAAACAAACCAGCATTAAAGTGCGGCTACCAATTCCTTACAAAAGCAACCGGAGAAATCCCAGAAATCACCCCCAAAGCGGTTCTAACTTCGTCCACCCAGCTCAGCCGGGTCCAGTAGGACGGACAAAATTTATGTTGACTTATTTGTGGGCAAATGCTACTACCAACTTAGCTTCTTGAAAACCAAAAAAGGAGCTAAAGATGTCCGCTACGCATAGTGGTGGCGACGCCACGGTCAAAGACTTTTTGGAAACAATTCTTTTGGAGGGAGAGAGGCTGGTTGCTGAACACGTCAGGATCCCGGAACCCAAACACGCCGAATTACTAAGTTTTGAAGCTGGTTTCAGGGATACCTACTTTGGCTCCCTGCGAGAAGAGCTTTTAACTAAATTGCACACCCGCCAAGATCCTTATAAATTCATTCGGGGCGTATTTAGTTCCATAAAAAGCAAAAAGTTTTTAATGACCCTTGAGGGCAATTCCGAGGACCTGTCGCACGACGGAATTCTAAAACTGGCTGGGATAAAAATACTGCAAGCCCTTTTAGGCACGGCTCTCCACAGCCAAGGACGTTTTGCCTCTGATTTTTCTGAAGATATGGACAAGGTTGAAAGGTTGCTCGGCATGTGGATGGAAACCGGGTTGGAAATGCCCAAAGAAGAAGAAATAACTCTGCGCAGGGAACTCGCTAAATCCTTAATAGACCCCGATTCCGTATTTGAGCTTCTTAAAGAGAGCGCCGCGGCCCGGCGCGGAGAAAACAAGGACAAAAAAGACCCCGGACAGTATCTGTAATCATAGAGAGAGACCCAATGGGTCTTTCTTTTAAATTTCGCCTTGCAAAGTGGGATGGGTTATGATAATATGGCGGCAATGGCCCTTACCAACAAAGATAAATCAAAATTAATAGAAAAGTTCCGGACGCACGGGAAAGACACGGGGTCAACCGAGGTACAGATTGCAATTTTGACCGAAGAAATAAATCGCCTGACCGGACATCTGAAGAAAAATCCCAAAGACAATCATTCCCGTAGGGGGCTTTTAGGGATGGTCTCGCAGCGAAAAAAGTTGCTTGATTATCTAAAGGAGTCCAGCGTCCGCCGCTATAACAGCCTGATTAAAAAACTCGGGCTCAAACGATAATGTCAATCATCAAACATAAAGCCCAGCGCGTTGCGGTTCTGATTGACGTGCAAAACATGTATCATTCAGCCAAGAATCTTTATAATGCACGGGTTAACTTCAAAGAAGTCGTAAAGTCCGTCGTGGCGGGACGCGAACTCGTACGCGCCATTGCTTACGTTATAAGGACAGAGTCCGGCGAAGAAAAACCATTTCTTGAGGCCTTAACCAAAGTAGGGATTGAAACCAAAATAAAAGACCTGCAGATATTTCCCGGGGGAATGAAAAAAGCCGACTGGGACGTGGGCATGGCCATAGACGCGGTCAGACTTGCGGACTCTTTTATAAACGCCGTAATTCTGGTCAGTGGGGACGGGGATTTTGTGCCGCTGGTAGAGCATCTAAAGGGAAAGGGCATACAGGTTGAGGTGGTTGCTTTTGCACGCTCTACTTCTCAAAGATTGCAGGAGGCGGCTGAAGACTTTCTGGATCTTGGGTCTGATCCGAGGAAATTTCTTTTAAAAATTAGTAAATAAAGGGTGCGGGAGAAGCGGTAAGGCGAAACATCCAAAGAAACAACAGATCATTCGTTTATGGCCGTGAGGTTTCGCGGCTATAAATGAATGATCTCTCGCCCTCACGCGATCCCGACATCTATTTTATACGTGGACGTAAAAAATTATTCGCATACCCTTGGGGGTAAAACATTTACTATTTCTCTTACCAACTGGGCCGAGCAGGCCAACGGTTCAGTTTTGGTTAGACTGGGAGATACTTTGGTGCTGGCCACGGCCGTGATGGGTCTGCAACCGCGCGAGGGGGGAGATTTTTTCCCGCTGACCGTTGAGTACGAAGAAAAGTTTTACGCTGCCGGAAAAATTTTGGGCTCCCGTTTTATAAAAAGGGAAACCCGGCCTTCGGAGGAGGCCACGCTTGCGGCCCGCCTGATTGATCGCTCCATCCGGCCCAGATTTGATATGCGCATGCGAAACGAGGTGCAAATAGTGGTAACGGTTCTTTCGGTTGATGATCAAAACGACCCGGATGTGCTGGCGCTTCTTGCTTCTTCCCTTGCGCTTTCGCTCTCCAACATCCCGTGGCAGGGACCAACTGCCGGAGTGCGCGTAGGACGCGTTGACGGAAACTTCGTGCTCAACCCTCTTTATGAGGAAAGGGGCCGCGCCGATCTTGATATGGTGGTATCCGGAACCAAAGAAAGAATTAACATGCTTGAAGCAAGCGCCAACGAAATTTCGGAGGAGGACTTTGCATCTGCCGCAGAATGGGGATTTGGTTTTCTGAAGGAGCTTATAGAGTTTGAAAATGAAATAATTAAAGAAAACGTGCAGGAAAAAATGGAAGTACGGCTGCTTAGCGCGCCGCAGGAACTAAAAGATCTTCTTAAAAAAGAGTTTTCTTCACGGCTTGAGGAAGCGTTGTATCAAAGGGGTAAGAAAGCCGCACGCTATGGAGAAAAAGCGGCAATAAAAGACGAGTGGTTGGGGCGGGCCCAAGATAAATATCCGGAACTTTTCCAAAAAAACGCTGCGGAGTTTTTGCTTGATGAGGAAGTAAATGAAATCCTCCACCGTCGCATTATTGAAAAGGGGGAAAGGCCAGACGGCAGAAAGCCAGACGAGCTTCGTTCTCTTGGGGCCGAGGTTGGCGTTCTGCCGCGCGTCCACGGATCGGGCCTGTTTATGCGCGGCGAGACGCATGCCTTGGCTACCCTTACCCTTGGCGCGCCCGGAGACGAGCAAATTGTAGAGGGAATGGAGGTACGCACCAAAAAACGGTTGCTCCTGCATTACAACTTTCCGCCCTATTCCACCGGCGAGATAAAACCCATGCGTGGACCGGGCCGCAGAGAAATAGGACATGGAGCGCTTGCCGGACGAGCCATTGCTCCGCTTATACCTTCTAAGGAAGAATTTCCTTATACATTGCGGGTTGTCTCAGAAATCCTTTCCTCCAACGGCTCCTCTTCCATGGCTTCGGTGTGCGGCGCGTCGCTTGCTCTTATGGATGCTGGCGTACCTATTAAAAAAGCGGCGGCTGGTGCGGCCATGGGTCTCGTGTTAAATAAAAAAGGAGAATACAGGGTACTTACCGACATTCAGGGGCCGGAGGATCATCACGGCGACATGGATTTTAAGGTCGCTGGGACCAAAGACGGCATCACGGCTGTGCAAATGGATGTAAAAATTGAAGGAATAAACTTTGACATGCTTAAAGACACGCTGCGCCAGGCCCTTAAGTCGCGCTTGGAAATTCTTGGCGTTATGAATTCTGTGCTGGACGCGCCGCGACCAGAACTTTCGCCGTGGGCCCCTCGCGTAAATATTATTAAAATCAATCCGGAGAAAATCGGAGCGCTTATTGGCCCCGGCGGAAAAGTTATAAATGACATTATTGCGCAGACCGGAGCCGAAATAGACATTGAGGACGACGGCACTGTCTACATCACTTCTGAAACAGAGGACGGCATGAAAAAGGCCTTATCTTTGGTAAAACAAATTACTAGAGAAATTAAGCCGGGCGAGCTGATGGAGGGAAGGGTTACAAGAATTCTTGACTTCGGAGCCATGGTAGAGGTCGGCCCGCGTCAAGATGGACTGGTCCACATATCAGAACTTGCTCCGTGGCATGTGGAAAAAGTAACTGATATAGTAAGAATGGGCGACGTTATTCCGGTCAAAGTAAAAAACATTGACGAGCAGGGCCGGATAAATCTCTCCTTAAAAGACGTGCCCGGACGCTACAGCGAAGAAGAAATTGAACGGGGACGGCGCGAGCGTCTGGACTTTCCCGAGACCCCGCGCGGAGGACGACGACCGGGCCGCCATAGAAGATAAAGATGGTGGAAAACAATCAGTCAAATCAAAATCAGCCGGAAAAAATCAAACCAGCCATCCGGACCATGAGGTCCGATGTGCAGGAATTGCTCAAAACAACCAAATCTTCGCTCATACAAATAGTGGGGCAGGAAACAGTTTCTGCGCCGGCCGCGCCGCAAGGGGGGTTAAGGTTTAAAAAATATGTTCCTCTGGTGCTTACTGCCCTTGGGGCGGCGGCTGTAATTTTAACTGCGGCCCTGTTTATTTTTCCTAAAAAAGACGGGGCTCCAGCAACAAAATTAGTTCCTCCGGCGCCATTTTTCGCAGTGGAGGCCTCAAGAACGATCACCATTAAACCGCAGGATCGCAGCCAGATGTTGCGAATGCTGGGGGATTCGGCTCAAGAAAAAGAGCGGGAAGGAATAGTAAAACGGGTTCTAATAAAAGTGCTGGATGGTCCTACGGAGCGTTTTATTCTGCCGCAGGATTTTTTTGAGATTTTACGCGTCAACCCGCCAGCCGGGTTTCTTGCCAGCACCCAGCCACCTCTTATGACCTTTTTTTACTACTCCGGCGGAGGGCCGCGTTTTGGAATGGCGCTCCGGTCTTCGGACCCGGATCGGTTAATGGCCCAGCTCCTGACTTGGGAATCGTCCTTTCTTTCCGACTTTCTGCCCTTATTTTTTGGCGAGAAGCCAGAGGTTATAATATCTCCGTTTGAAGACAGGACATACCGCAACGTAGACTGGAGATTTATAAAACTTTCCCAAGAAAAGGACTTGGGCCTTGGGTACACTATTTTCCCTGCTGGCAACATATTAGTCATAACCACTGGCAAAGAAGCCATGGAAGTCGTGGTCAGTCGCTTATTTGACGCAAGATAGCAAGCTAATATAGGTTTAGCTAATGGACAAGGACTTAACACAAGAATTTGAGACAGCCCTAAAGCAGGAACATGACAAACTGATAGGGGAGCTAAAGTCAATTGCTCGTCCTGACCCGACGCTAAAAGGCGATTGGGACGCCGAAATGCCTCAATTTGAAACCGGAGAATACGGAGGCCACGCGTCTCTGGAAGAAGAAGCGGACGAAGTGGAAGAATACGAGACACGTCTGGGCGCAGAACACAGTTTGGAGTCAAGATTGCTTGAGGTTACCAAGGCTCTGGAAAGAATTCAAAAGGGCACTTACGGTATTTGCATAAAGTGCGGCAAGGAAATACCCGTAGAACGCCTGCGGGCCAACCCAGCCGCCGAGGCCGATCTTGAACACAACTCACAGGAGGGGGGATTTTAAAACATGTCAGTTGCAATTTATTCCGCCCAAGTGGTGGGACTTGACGCACAGCCAATTTCCGTTGAGGTAGACATAGCCCCCGGACTTCACATCTTTTCTATTGTGGGTCTTGCTGATAAAGAGGTGCAGGAATCGCGTGAAAGAATCTCCGCGGCTATCAAAAACCTCGGAGCGCTTGCGCCCCACAAAAAAAGCCAACGCGTAATTGTAAACCTTGCCCCAGCCGACATTAAAAAAGAGGGGCCGGCTTTTGATTTACCCATTGCCCTTGGGTATCTCCTGGCCTCGGGGCAGATCGCTTTTAATCCCAAGGGTAAGCTGTTTCTGGGAGAACTGGGGCTGGACGGAACACTACGTAAGGTATCGGGCGTGCTTCCTATAGCCATGGCCGCCAGATTTTCAGGGTTTTCCCAGCTGATTTTACCCAAGGGTAATGGAAAAGAGGCGTCTGTGCTTGACGGTCTTGAGATTTTAGAGACCGAGAGTCTGTCCGAGGTAGTAGAATATCTTGCTGGCAGGAAAGAGCTGGCGCCACTCGGAAAAACAGGCACCGAATCCGTTGCCATAAGTCAGGGTATGGATTTGGGTGATATCCGGGGACAGCTTAAGGCTAAAATGGCATTAGAGATTGCAGCTGCCGGTAACCATAATGTTTTATTCCACGGCCCGCCCGGAGCGGGAAAAACACTTTTGGCTCAAGCCCTTCCCTCCATTCTTCCTCCTCTTTCTTTTGAAGAGTCGCTGGAGGTGACCAAAATTTACAGCATTGCTGGGATGCTCAACGACAAACAACCATTTATTTCCGTTCGTCCCTTTCGCAATCCGCATCACACCTCGTCTCACGCCGCTGTCATAGGAGGAGGAACGCACCCAAGACCCGGGGAGGCAACCCTGGCTCATCGTGGTGTTTTGTTTTTGGACGAGCTTCCCGAGTTTGACCGCAGAGTCATTGAGTCGTTAAGACAACCCCTAGAAGAACACACTATTACCGTAGCCCGCAGTCAGGGCACTCAAACTTTTCCGGCCCAGTTCATGTTGGTCGCTGCCATGAACCCGTGCCCTTGCGGTAACTATGACAACCCCACCAAAGATTGCAGTTGCGCTCCGGGAGCAATCACTAAATACAGGAAAAAGGTGTCCGGACCAATTTTGGACCGTATTGATCTCCATGCGGAAACGCCCTCGGTTGAGTACGAAAAGTTGGAGGGCGAGAGTAGAGAAGAGCCGTCTGCAAAAGTGCGCCAAAGGGTGGAACAAGCAAGAAAAATACAAAAGCAGCGCTTCCGCGGTCTGCCCATACAGACCAACGCCGAGATGGGACTGCGGGAAATAAAACAATTTATCAAGATAAAAGATTCGCTGCGTCCTATACTGAAAATGGCGCATGAGCGATATCAATTATCGGCTAGAGCGTATCATCGCGTTTTGAAACTCTCCCGCACTATTGCGGACCTTGAGGGTTCAGAAGATCTGCAGGAAAATAATATTCTGGCGGCCCTACAGTTCCGGCCCAAGGTTGAAATATAATATGTAAGGACGAAAAGATAAATATCAGTTACTCTCTTGTTTCAAAATGCACATGGCAACCGGTGGAATTGCCCGTGGACCCCATGGTTGCTACCTGACTGCCCTGAGCCACCTCCTGCCCGACAAAGGCCAGAATAGAACCAAGATGAGCAAGGAGAACGGTCCCTCTTTGGTGAGAAATAGCCATGTACCATCCATAACCGCCGTTCCATCCAGAAGAGCGGGCGATGATAACCTTGCCCGCGACCGGGGCAAGAACAGGCGCCCCGCAGTAACTTGCCAAATCAATTCCACTCTTTTTGTATCCGTGCGGCCCTTGGGTTTGTCTCCCACCAAAAATAGGCCTCATATAGTATCCCATGGGGGCGGTCGAAAGGGCCGTTGTTTTTGACGGTTGACTGAGGGGTGGCGCAGGGGGCGTCGCCATCTCCCCGTCGGGAATGATCAACGTCATGCCTGGTTTAATTAGCTCATCTATGCTCAAGCCGTTGAAAATTCTGATTTCGTTTTCATCACCCTTGAATTTTCTGGCGATGGAGGAAATCGTATCGCCTTTTTTTACTTCAACTTGAATGCCGGGCACCGGTAGTATAAGAACGTCATCCCCGACCTTTATCAGATTTGGGTTGCGAATGTTATTTGCCCAAAGAAGGGTATTTAGAGAAACACCAAAATTGTCTGCAATGGCCCCGGGTGTGTCTCCCGGCTGTACGGTGTAGACCAATATTCTGCCGGGGTTATTATTTGGTAGGGTGCCGCTGGGGTTTCGGTTGGCAACCAAAGCGCTGTCTTGGGTCGCAGAAAGAGGCGGCATATCGTCGTCAACAGAACCACCAATGGCAGGAGACGCATTGGCGCTCTGGCTACCAAGAAGAGGTATAGATATGGAGAATAAAGATGATTCCTGGCTACTATTTTCTCCTCCGCTAACAAAAAACTTAACTATGGCGGAAAAAAGACCGGCATGCGCGGGTTGGGGCGCAGTCGCTAAAACAATCAGCAACATAGCTCCAAAAACAAATAGCCCTTTTCTGAAAAGGGGCCTATATATGCTAAATTTTTGGAGTTCACCCAAGGGCGATTTGTTTCGCAAAAGAATAACCTTTAGAGCACTGTCCCAAGTGGCCAAAAATGCTCTTACTTATGCCACCAAGCGGCAACTTTCTCTATATTTAAGCGACTTTTTCTTTGCTTTAAATAAAAACAGCGTTTATCGCTCCGCCTTCATCCTAGTCCTCCGGTGGAGACGGGTCAAATGCGCTATCCACACCCCGCCAGAAAGCTTTTTTGTTTTAAGGGCCTGTGGCTTCTACCTACAATGAATAAATTTAAATTTCTAAACGTAACCAGCAAAAAAACAACCAATGAAAGAATTGCTTAACGATCTGAACCCCCAACAGCAAGAGGCGGTCCTAACCACCGAAGGACCTGTTTTGATTCTGGCGGGACCCGGTTCCGGAAAAACAAAAACGCTTACTCAACGCATTGCCCACCTTTTACAAATAGGGGTGCCTGCCGAAGAAATTCTGGCCGTAACATTTACCAACAAAGCAGCCGGGGAGATGCGTTCGCGCATACGTGCGCTGGTGGGAGAAAAAGCACTCAATGCCAACAGCGAGACAATGTTTGTCGGCACCTTTCATAGCTTGGCCGTAAAAATATTGAGAGTCCATGCTTCGCGGCTCGGTTTTTTGCCAAACTTTACTATTTTTGACGATGACGACTCTCTGGCGTTGATCAAAGAAACCATGAAAGAACTGGCCATAAACCCCAAACAGTTTCCGGCGGGGATGATTTCTGGTGTTATATCCGGACTTAAAAACGAGCTGGTAACCCCGGGGGAGTACGAGGCGCGAGAGGGACTTTCGGATTTATTCCCCAAAACCGTACATAAAATTTATGCTTTTTATCAGAAAAGCCTGCATGATGCCAACGCCATGGACTTTGACGACCTTATTATGAATGTTTGCCTTCTTTTTGATAAAAACCCAGTTATTCTTGAAAGCTATCAAAATCGTTTTCGCTATATAAACGTGGACGAGTATCAGGACGTAAATCAGGCCCAGTACCGCCTGGTAACACAACTTGCCCTAAAGAAACGCAATATTGCAGTTGTTGGGGACGACGCGCAGGCAATTTACGCTTTCCGGGGCGCGGATTATCGCAACATTCTCAATTTTGAGAATGACTGGCCTGATGCCAAAGTGGTGGTACTTGATCAAAATTACCGCTCCACCCAAATAATTCTGGAGGCGGCAAGCGAACTAATCGCCAAGAACAAACTTCAGAAGAAAAAGCAGCTCTGGACAACGGGGGCCGAGGGAGAACCCATTACAGTGGTTGCTGCTGAAAACGAACGTCAAGAAGCGGAGTTTATACTCTCTCTTATGAAAGACTTAGTCGGGCGCGGCTGCCCGCTAAAAGACATGGTGGTTTTGTATCGGACAAATGCGCAATCAAGAAACTTGGAGGAGGTTTTTCTGGAACACAATTTCCCGTACAAAATTGTGGGCGGAATAAAATTCTACCACAGGAAAGAAGTAAAAGACGTTATTTCTTACTTAAGATTCCTGTTTAACTCCAAAGACCTGGTGAGTTTAAAACGCATAATAAATGTGCCGGCACGCGGTATAGGTAAAAGCACGATACTGGCCTATCTTGCCGAAAACAAACGCGTCTTAAGGCCGGCGGAAAAAGAAAAAATAGAACGCTTTCATGCTCTTAAGACCGAGTTGCGCGAAGGTATAAACAGTCTGACTGCGGCCGCCTTTCTTAAACACCTCCTCAAAACCATCAAATACCGAGAGTACCTTGACGACAGTTCTGCCAACTCCGAGGAGCGGTGGGAAAACGTACAGGAGTTAGTTAGTCTGGCCAAAAAATATGATGCCCTGGAATCTCCAAAAGGATTAGAGAAACTTCTGGAGGACGTTGCGCTTATGTCAGACAGCGACCAGATAGAAACCGGCCAGAGTGTTGTTAACCTTATGACCCTGCATTCGGCTAAGGGGCTTGAATTTCCGGTTGTGTTCGTGGTGGGCATGGAGGAGGGAATTTTCCCGCACTCCCGTTCCCTTTTTAATCCGGCTGACTTGGAAGAAGAACGCAGACTCTGCTATGTGGGTCTAACCCGGGCCAAAAAGCGGGTTTTTCTCTCTTTTGCACTTCAAAGGACTCGCTTTGGAGCAACAGAGGTAAATCCGCCATCCCGCTTTCTTTCCGAAATACCCGAACACCTGCTTGAGGTTAACGAACTCATCCCTACTATAGAGGCTAAGCCTCTATAGTAAATAGGGCTATATGTACGCGAAAAAATCACTAGGACAACATTTTTTGCGCTGTCGGTGGGTGATTTCTACACTCGTCCACGCGGCGGAGCTCAAATCAACTGATACGGTACTGGAAATCGGACCCGGAACCGGAATTTTGACGCGAGCGCTTGCGCGGCGTGCCAAAAAAGTCATTGCCGTAGAAAAAGACGAAAAACTTGCGGAGGAACTAAGAATCAGGCTGGCGGACGGCAACATCAAAAACGTAACTATAATATCCGGGGACATACTCAAAGTACTGCCCAGGGCCAAACTTGGCACAGGATATAAGGTGGCAGCAAATATACCGTACTATCTCACCTCCAGACTCCTTCGGGTACTTTTGGAACAAAAACAGCAACCATCCCTCATGGTACTTACCGTCCAAAAAGAGGTGGCCCAACGTATTACTGCCAAACCACCGCACATGAATCTTCTAGCGCTTTCTGTTCAGGCCTACGGAAAACCAGAAATTATAAAAACCGTTCCGGCAAGCTGTTTTTGGCCCAAACCAAGAGTAGATTCAGCTGTGATAAAAATAAGGCTCAAAACTAAAGTGGCTGGCAATGATACTAAGCTAAGGGGTCTTTTTACTCTTGCCAGAAGTGCCTTTGGCCAAAAGAGAAAAACGCTGCGTAGATCCTTAGGAATAAAAGACCCAGACATTAGACTAAAACGTCCCCAAGAGCTAAAACTTGAGGATTGGTTTACTCTCCTGGTTTCCGTACAAAAAGAGCACGCCTAGGCGCGCTCTTTTTCCTAAGGACTAGTGCCTATAATGGCTGCTGGAAATCCGGCTCCGGCAGGAAGCGGTCCGACAAAGCAAACTGTCGGCGATGGGGCGTGCGTACCCAAAGCCCAGGCCCCCGGATGAAAGGCGCCAAATAAAAAAATAAGCGTTCCTGGGGTCATTACAACGACCGACCGCGGCCCGGAAATACCAACTACGGTTATCAAAAAACCCGGTGGTGTTGTGCAGGGACTGACAAACGTGATCCTGCCACCAAAGGGCAAAAATGCAGCTCCAGCCTGCGCTCGACCATAAAGAGCGCCTGTAAAGAATAGGGCGCCAACAACAATGACAAGCAAAAACAAAAGCCTAGTTTTTATCACACCTTCATTCTACTCTAGCCGCAGAAAGTTATCCACAATCCCCACAAAGATAACCTCTCTATTTAGAGGTATAATAAAAGTGTGAAAACTTGGTTTGGCATTATCCTGCCAACTTTAAAAAAAGCGGGGTTAATTCTTGCTGTTTTGGTGTTTCTTGCACTTATAGCAGGGACGTTTTTCCGCCAAAATAAAAAAGATGCTTCGGTGGAGGGGGGCGCTACAGCCGCCCCAAAAAAACAGCAAATTCAACTTACCCAAGATAGCGACAGCGACGGCCTTAAAGATTGGGAAGAAGCGATATACCGAACCGATCCTCATAACGCCGATACTGACGGGGACGGCGCCAAAGACGGCGAAGAAATAGCGCAGAACCGCAACCCCCTACAAGCCGGCCCCGGAGATTTTTTGGCCGCATCCGCCCCAACTGCTGGAAAAGGCGGGGTTGAACCCGCAAAAAATATTACGGACCGCCTTATCCAGCTTTTTGGCGCAAAATATTTTGCTCAAAGGATTAACGATCCCGACCAGCCCCTAGACGTACAGGAAATCGCCAACGATATAGCCCAAAATATACCCAGCTACCAGTCCTCAATCAAACCGTTTCTGTTAAAAGACCTGACGATTTTGAAAAACAGCACCCCCGAAAACATAAAGAACTGGGCTAAAAGTTTTGACGCCATCAACGAAGAGGCGTTTGCGGGCATAAACGAGGCCGAAATTTCTATTCTCATAAAGGCGCTTAGCACCGAAGATTACTCTCTTCTGGCGGAGTTGGATAAACACATTACTGCATATAACACAACCCTGGAACGGATGAGGAAACTCGTTGTCCCATCCGAGTTTGCTTCTTTCCAGTTGCGCTTTATGAATATAGCGCTGGAGTTGCGGGAGCTCGCGCAAAATTTTAAGAAGGCGGACAAAGATGTGCTGGCTGCGTCCAGCGGGGTACAGTCCTACCTTAAACTTGCCAGCGAAATTCAAACCATCAGCCAAAACGTAAAGCAGGAACTAAGACGTAGAAATCTTTTGTGATATGAACAGTCCCGGCTTTATAAAAAAAATCCTGTCTCCAGTACTCATTGCCGTGGTTATTTCCCTGCAGGTGCTAGGACCGCTTGCTATTCCGTTTACTGTTCAGGCGCAAACTCCCGGACCCTTGGGCGGGACCCCGATTGATGCTTCGCAGTTTACCAACTTCGGGGCTGCTTCCGCTGCTGGCGTTTTGCTAACTGTTCCCACAAGGTCAAACCCAATATTCAGCGGCCCCTCTTTCCTTGATTGGGGAAATCTCAAAGAATACATTCTTGACCAGATTGCCACCATCATAACCACAACCGTTATTCGCTCCCTTACCCGTCAGGTTCTGGCTTGGATTCAGGGGGGCAATGTGGGATTTGTATCCATACTGGAGCAAGAATTCCAGCATGCGGCTGACATAGCGGGGGGTGACTTTTTGCAGAAAATCTCACCCATTGATCTTTGCGGCAATATAAGCGCTTATCTAAGGATTACCCTCCGCGTTCCGGGTTTACGCCAGCGTTTATTCTGTACAGTCACTGATATTGCCAAAAACTTAAATAACTTCTATCGGGACTTTAAACAGGGGGGCTGGAAATCTTTTATTCAAGTCGTGGTTGAGCCGCAAAACAACCCCTATGGCGCGTTTCTCATTGCGCTGGACGCCAAGATAGGGGCAGAAAGAAACGCCCGCGAAACTCTGCTAGCTAAGTACATAGCGGGTCGCGGCTTTACGGGTGTGCAAAAAACAGTCAAATACGGCTGCGAGGTAACCGGAGTGAAAGAAGGACGACGCACGGCAAGCGAAGTTACCTGCGGAAACGCGCAGAAAATCACCCTGCCCGGCGATCAGGTTGCCCAACAACTCGGATTTGTTCTTACCAACGACTACCGCAAGGCGCTGCTGGCCGACGAAATAAACGAAGCTATTGTGACCATTACCAACGCCCTTATTACTAAAGTGATTTCTGCCGCCTTCTCCATAGAAAGCGGGGGCACAACAGTGGGCGGGGACGGATTGGAAAGCCCGGAGCTTAGCAGGACTCCGCCCACTGAAAGTTTTTCATCGGGAGAAATTCCTTTAAGGGTTAATGAGGCCCTGTTTACGTCGGAAAGTTATCTTGCTGCGCTTGACCGGGATAGCGCCTCGGCACGCAACCAGCTTTTTTCTCTGCGCCAACGGATAGAACAAATTGTTCTTGACCCGGCCGCGAACCAAAACGAAGCAGATGAATTACGCGTACAAGCCAAAACCCAAGAAGATGTTATGACCCGACTAAGCGAACAAAAGCAAGCGGTGCTGGTCAGCCAACGCGAACTTCTGGCTCTTAAACTTAGCTTATTAACCACCGGTGACCTTTCCTCCTTAGTCAACGACTTTACGCGGGCCGTTACCCGACTGGTAGTCGCGGGCAACAGCGTTGCCAACGCTCCAATTCCTGCTACGTCTTCCGGCAACGAAGGAACTGATATTCGGTTGTTGATGAGTGCCGGTATGGGTGATCTGCAAGGAGCTGCATCCCAAATTCAGACAACCCTAAGTGAGATAGACCGCTTGGCAAAAAGCAGTCTTATAAGTACGGCCCAGAAACAGGACTTAATTTCTGCGCGCGCCGCACTGGTGAAAGAGCAGGCACAAATCCAGAATGCCTTAACAGAGGTGGCCCGACTGGGAAACAAATTGTTAACAGAAGAGGGCGAGAAACTTAAAGACACCCAAATAAACTCACTAAGACTGCTCGTCGTAAACAGCGTCGCCCTTTCGTCTTTGCTGACCGTATTGTCCACAGCCGATAAGTCGCTCAAGCTTACCCCCGCACAATGATTTATAGCCGCAAAAAAACGTTAATAATAGTTCTCGGGGCCGCAGTGCTTATGCTTGGTTGGGTTTTGGTTTCAACCCACATTGCCGCTGCCGGTCCAACGCCAACAGGCCCGGTTGCTGTTTCTCCTCTTCAAAACGCCCTTGTCGGAACTTTGGGAAATCTCGGAAACGCTGCTTCCGCGGCCATTGCCATACTTGTGGGACTGGCGCTTTTACAGTCGTTTTTGGCGGTTATCCTTGGTTATGTTGGCGTCCTTCTTAATAATCTTTTTTACTACAATACCATCCTGAACCCCTCCAACATTACAGTGGTTCAGGAGGGCTGGGCTATTGCCCGCGATGTGGCTAATGGCCTGTTTATCCTGATTTTGCTTTGGATTGCCTTTACCATTATTTTCAACGTTGAAAATCTTGGGGGTAAAAAACTAATAGTCCGGGTAATTTTAATTGCGCTTCTTATAAATTTTAGTCTGGCTATGGTATCGGCGGTTTTTGCTTTTTCCAACGTTCTGGCGCGCCCATTTCAAAACATCATCAAGGACCACGATGTGGCCGGCCTTATTATCGCACGCTCCAAACTCCACACCATTGTATCGCAGGTAAGAGACGAGGGTGTTATTCATGATTTTGAAAAAGAGGCGCTGAAGCGCGACCTTGAGGAACAAGCTAAAAGGTCCCAAGAATCCGGGGCCGGAGAACTGGGCGGAGAAATAAGCCGGAGGGCGGGTCAAAATTCGCTTCTGGCGTATCTCGGAGCGCCCAAAACCGCAGAAGCAGCTATAGACTTGAGAATGCTGGCGATCTGCGGCCTAGGCGCCTTATCCGGCGTAGGAACGCCGGGCGGAGTGGTTTGTCTTGGTGCCACTATTGCCGGCGCCTTACTGGCTTCGCTGGGAGGCTGGTTCGTGGCCGGCTCCCTGATCCAAACCGGCTGGAACGCTGTTTTAAATCTTGCGGTCTCAAATATTTTCCTTATTTTAGCCACCTTTGCGATGGCAACAGCCGCTATTGTGCTTTTGGCTCGTATTATTGCCATGGTGTTTCTGGCCACACTTGCGCCCATTGCCCTGATGCTGCATATGATTCCCGGGGGTTTTGCCCAAAAACTCTGGAATGACTGGCTAAGCAGTGTTATAAAGTGGGCTTTTTATGCGCCGGCGTTTTACTTTCTTTTTTTCATGTCTTTGCGGGTGTTGGGGGAGCTGTCTAAAGGAACGCAATTTTTCGACGAGCCGGTCCCATTCCAAGGAAACGTATTTGCGGTCATGGCCCTGCTTGTCTTTCTTGGTTTTCTCTATGCATCCATAATTGTGGCGCGCAAAATGGGTATAACGGTGGCCGACAGCTTTATTGGCTGGGGTAAAAAAATGGGGGCAGGCGCGCTTGGTTTGGCCGGCGGGGTTGTGGGCGGAGCAATCAGCCGCACGGGTTCTGCCCTGTTTAGAACCGTTGCTCCTGCCGGAGGAAGAATACAGCAGACGCTGCAGAAATCTGCCGGCGTACCGTGGCTGCGGACGCTGGGCGGAGTTGCCGCCGGCGCTTATCTGGGGAGGATGACCGCGGAGAAAAAGGGCGTTGAGGACGCCTCCTCAAAATTGGCCTCGTACAGCAAAGAGGAGAAAGTCGCGGCCCTGCGCCGCGCCGTTACCGCCAAAGATACCGTGGCTGCGGCCCGGGCTCTTGGAAAAGATATCAACGACCCAACTATTTCTGAAGATCAAAAAAACCGCGCTCTGCGTCTGGCAACTCAATATGGAATGCAGATGGACCTTTTGAAGTTTATGCCGGAGAAAGCCACAAAGGACCTTGTCCCCGGGGCCAGTAGCGAGACGGACGCAATTGATAAGGTTGTATCCCGTATAAAACCAGATGAGTTGCCTAACATTTCTGAAAAATCACTGGAGAAAGAACCCGTCCAAATAGCTCTTCGCAAATATCTTACGCCAGAACACCTAAAACAGGTTGCCCGCAGTCCGCGCCCGGAACTGCTGACAAACATAATTAGTGCCCTCAACGGCACAGGTTTAAGAAGAGAAACTTACAATTTCCTTGAAAGCGGTGGCGGCCGGGCAATCGGACTATACCTTCCCCCCAAGGCGCGCATGGCCGCAGCCGGTGAAGAAGAAGAAAGAATAACAAAAGCCGGAGAAATTCTGGAACGCACCAAAAAGGGTCTTCAACAGACAAGGCGGGAAAAGCTAGGGATGGAGGGAAACATAGAGGCTCTGGAAAACACCGTAAGCGCGCTGCTTTCCGGGCTTGCGGCGTTACCCGAAGAAGAAAGGGGGGATGTGAAAAAAGAAATAGGACGTCTTAGGAATATTGAAATCGTTAAACTTAGAAATCATCTTGATGTTTTGAACAAGCGCATCAGGGCGCTGGAAACAGAACATAAAGAGGCGGAGGATGTGTTGGGCGGACCCAGGACAAGACCGACGGACGCTGCTGTTCCGCCGCCCGTCGGGATGCCGGAAGAAGAGGAAGAAGAAAGATAAAACCATGCCTGCTTATACCCAAAAAGAACTAATAGAGCGTTTCCAAAAACTTCCGGCTATTCTGCAGGATGCGCTATTTAGCGGCGATCTTACCGGCAAGATTTTTGAGACTGGGAAAAAATTTGGTTTAACCATTGAAAAAATAGGATTTTTGGCAGAAGAGGTTGGTTACGTGATACTGGGTCTTACCCGACCAGGCGAATTTGCAGCCAAACTGGCTGACCGCCTTGGGGTTGATCTGAACTCTGCCAAAACTATTGCCCTTGATATAAATCACAAAGTTTTTTCCCAGCTGCGTGAAGCGCTAAAGTCGGCACACGAAACAGAAATCACCGCGGAAGAAATACAAAGGGCAGAACCGCTGGTGCGGGTTGCCCCAACCGCGCCTCCTCCGGCTCCAGCCGCGCCGACCTCAATTCCATCAGCCGCTCCGCGGCCAGCAACCCCAAAAGAAGTAGTTCCTCCCCAGCCGCAACCAAAACCCCAGCCGCTGCAGCCAGCCGCAAAAGAAGAGCCTGTTCGGATCCCGCAAACACCACAACCTCCACAATCCAAAATTCCGCCCATTGACCTCCGGCGGGAACAAAGACCAGCGATGCAACCGCCAACAGCAACCCCCCAACCAGAGTCAAAACCGCCAGCTCCCGTTCCGGAAAAGAAAACACCACATTCGGGTTTTGACCCGTACAGAGAACCCATAGAATAACCATGATTTTTTAAAGACTTGGTACCATTATGCGCCAATTTCAGGTTCCACAATTTATTACTGTAGAGGATCGCGTTATCGGTCCCCTAACAATTAGACAGGCCCTTTACGTAGGCGCCGGGGTTCTTCTGGTTTTAGGCGCGCGCACCCTGCTTGAACCCTTTCTTTTTGTGCCCACGGCCATACTTATCGGGGTTCTGACCGCTTCTCTTGCTTTTCTTAAAATAGGCGAGAGGCCGTTTCCGCTGATTTTGAAAAACGCGGTTTTTTACCTGCTCCGTCCCAGATTGTACATCTGGAAAAAGAGCGTGGTCGAGAAAAAACCAGCAGGGGTCGCAGCCCCCAAGTCGGAAGTTCTGGTAAAAAGCATCCCCAAGCTTTCCCAGTCCAAACTTTCTGACCTTGCCTGGAGCTTAGACATTAAAGAAAAAGCCAACCCACCACCTTCGTCGTAGGACTTCCTGCGTGGCGGCGGGGCATAATTTAGTAATAAAAGTGGTAAAATAACAAGATGCCAACAGCAACTTCGGCTCAAGAATTTTTAGCCATTGATACTGTACGGGAGGATGCCGTTGTCTTAAAGGACGGGGGACTGCGCGTTGTTTTGATGTGCTCTTCCTTAAATTTCGCTTTAAAATCTTCCGAGGAACAGGATGCGGTCATCTTTCAGTACCAAAACTTTTTAAATTCGCTTGATTTTTCGCTGCAATTTGTAATTCACTCCCGTAAGTTAAACATAGAGCCGTATCTGGAGTCGCTAAAAGAGCGCCAAAAAGAAGAAGACAGCGACCTGCTAAAAATTCAAATATACGAATACCAGGAGTTTATAAAAACCTTTGTTTCCATGACCAACATTATGTCAAAAACTTTTTACGTGGTTGTTCCCTTCACGCCGAGCGCTCTTGAAAGGGGGGGGTTTTGGAGAGACTGGCTGGAAACGCTGGGCCTTTCCCCACAAAAAAAACAAAACTCCACCGGTCTTTTTGAGGAACATAAAAATCAGCTTTGGCAGAGAGTGGACACAGCCGTTTCCGGCTTACACAGCTTTGGAATCAGGGCAGTGCCCCTCAACACCGAGGAGTTAATAGAGCTTTTCTACGGACTTTATAACCCCACGGAGTTTGAAAAAACCATTGCCCCCGGCGAGGGTTAAATTCTGTGGGATAAAAAACTATGGCCTTGTTTGGAAAAAAAGAAAAAAAACCAGAAGAAGAAATCTTTGCGGTATTCCCGGAAGAAATATATCGGGCTGGGGAGCTGGCGTTAAAAGACGTCCTTGCGCCCTCGGCTCTGGAGGTAAAACCAACCTACGTCAGGCTGGGCGCTAAACTTGCGCACATGGTTTTTGTCTTCTCTTATCCGCGCTATCTCCACACCAACTGGTTTAGTCCCATAATCAACCTGGATAAACTCTTTGATATATCCATGTACGTGCACCCGGTTGATACCGCCTCCATACTAAAAACGCTGCGCAGAAAAGTAGCTCAGGTGCAGTCGCAAATTTCCATGCGTGAAGAAAAAGGACTGGTGCGCGATCCCATACTGGACACGGCCTACAGAGACCTGGAAGAGCTGCGTGACAAACTGCAACAGGCAACTGAAAAATTGTTCAATTTCGGTCTATACCTCACGATCTACGGCTTTTCGGAAGACGAAATAAATAAAACCGAGAGCGAAATAAAGTCGGTATTGGAAGCGCGCTTGGTCTACACCAAACCGGCCCTCTTCCAACAAAAAGAGGCGTTTCAGTCGGTTCTGCCGCTAAATACCGATAAACTAAACATTAACACCTACCTTAACTCCTCGCCTGTGTCCTCAACTTTTCCGTTTGTTTCCTTTGACCTTACCTCCAACAGAGGAATTCTCTACGGCATAAATCGCCACAACAACAGCTTGGTTCTTTTTGACCGCTTCTCCCTGCCCAACTACAACTCTGTTATCTTTGGGACGGCCGGTGGGGGGAAAAGCTACCTTTCCAAGCTTGAGATTCTGCGCTCGCTCATGTGGGGAGTGGACGTAATTGTCATAGACCCGGAGCGGGAGTACGAATACTTATCGCAAGCCGTAGGCGGATCTTACGTAAACATTTCGTTGACTTCCAAAAACCACATAAACCCCTTTGACCTGCCTATTCCGCGCGAGGACGAATCTCCGGCCGACGTTCTTCGCTCCAACACCGTAAACCTGATCGGTCTTTTCCGCCTGATGTTGGGGGGACTGACGCCGGAAGAAGACGCTATTTTGGATCAGGCCATTACCGAAACCTATGCCTCGCGCGACATAACTCCAGAATCGGATTTCTCCAAGATTACCGCGCCTACGCTATCGGACTTGGAACTTGTATTGGCTTCAACCGCCGGCGGGGAGTCACTGGCCATGCGCCTCAAAAAATATACCTCCGGCACTTGGGCCGGCTTCGTTAACCAGCCAACCAATATTGAGATGAAAAACCGCCTGGTTGTTTTTTCGGTGCGCGACATGGAGGACGAACTGCGACCGGTAGGTATCTTTCTCATCCTCCGTTATATCTGGAACGTTGTTCGCACTACCCTTAAAAAAAGGCTCCTTGTGGTGGACGAGGCGTGGTGGCTTATGAAAAACGAGGACGGCGCGTCGTTTCTTTTTGGAATTGCCAAGCGCTCCCGGAAATATTTTCTGGGCCTTTCCACCATTACGCAGGACGTGGGTGATTTTTTAAACTCCCCTTACGGAAAACCAATAATAACCAATTCCTCCCTACAAACATTGCTAAAACAATCTCCGGCCACAATTGATCTTGTGGTTAGCACCTTTAACCTAACGGAGGAAGAAAAATTTCTGCTGTTGGAGTCGGAGCGGGGCGAGGGTATTTTCTTCGCAGGACTAAAACATATCGCCATAAAAGTCATTGCCTCCTACACCGAAGACCAAATCATAACCTCTGATCCGGCTCAGCTTCTTTTGATTAAAAAGGCTAAGGCCGAATACGCCGGGGGAGAATAGGAATAATTCCTGGTAAAAAGTTATAATTAATTTATGACGCGTTTAACCCTACCAGTCGTGGCCCTGATTATTTGGGGCGTCTCTGCCTCGCTGTTTTCCTATGCACAGGTGTCAAATCTTTTCTCGGTTTCGTTGGTTACCAACCCGTCTTCACCGTCGCCCGGGGATACGATTAAGATTTTTGCGGCCACGCCAACACTGGATAAAAATTCAGCGGTATTTTCTTGGTATATAGACGGCAGTCCCAAGCCCGACCTTTCCGGGCCCGGAAAAGATTCCATAAATATCACCGCCGGAAACGCTGGTTCGGCTATACGCATACGGGTAGTTGTTGACAGCGCTGCGGACGGAAGCGCCGAGGTTTCCATGACCATACGTGTTTCGGATCTCGCCTTAACTTGGTTTGCGCAAACCCGTATTCCGGCATGGTACAGAGGCAAAGCGCTTCCCGTCCCCGGATCCATTGTTAATATCGTGGCCATTCCGCAGATTACTACGCGTCTTGGTCCCATACGCCCCGAGGACCTAATTTATACTTGGGGTTTAAATGACGACATAAAAGTTCTTTCTGGGGTTGGGGAACAGGTGTTTCGTATTAAAACTTCTGACCTTCCCAACACTTCGCACCACATAAAACTTGTGGTTGAAGATATTAATAAAGAGGTGCATAGAGAGGGAGAACTTTTTATAGTCCCCACCAACCCGCGGGTTGTTATTTATAAAACCTCGCCCTTGGGCGGCGTGGAGACGCGTTCTGCCTCGACTTTTTTGGAAGCCCCCCAACAGGGCCTGATTGATTTCCAAGCAGAACCATTTTTCTTTCCGGTAACATCGCGGGGAAGCCTTAAATACCGCTGGGAAGTCGCCGGAACAGAGGTAGCGGGCGATCCGGGAAATCCTTTTATTCTGACCCTTGATACCGCCCAACAACTGCTTAAGCAACTCGCCATATCGGTTTGGGTGGATGACGACGATGCCCTTCTACCTTCTGCCTCGGGGTCTGTAACCCTAAACTTTCCATGAAGACACTTTTTTACCTAGGCCTAACGCTTCTTGTTTTGAGCCAATTCATTTATGGGGGGTTTGTGTATGCCCAAAACGGCTGCCGTAGCGAACTTAACGGACACTGCGTTGAGGCTGCTGCGGTGGTTCAGGCCCAAATACGCGGCCTTGAGTTTTTAGATATTCCTCAAGACGCAGATATCGGAAACGTACTTTCCCGAATATATGTTTTTGGGCTGGGGCTGGTGGGCTTGGCCGCTCTTATTATGTTTATTTTAGGGGGGGTGTTGTATCTTACGGCTGGGGACTCGCAAAGTCAGGTGGGAAAAGCAAAAAGTTATATGGGCAATGCCGTTTGGGGACTGGTTTTAGCTCTGCTTTCCTGGCTTATACTTTTTACTATTAATCCTAACTTGGTAAAAAAGATTAATCTTAAGTTAAGGCCCATTAGTCTTACGGACGAGGAATTGCGCAATATACCCAAACCCGCAAACTTTATCGGCTCGGATAAGGACTGGGATTTTATAAAGGGTGGTGGGGTCAACGCCGCAACGGGCGTTAAGTGCGCAGATGGAAGGTCGGCCGTTGGCGGCGCTGTGGCCCGCAAAAAACTTAACTGCGAATATGTCAGAATAAAAATACGGGGCGACCCGTCCCTGAAGTCTAGGGGCATAGGCATTGGGGATAACGCCGCGCCTGTTCCCTACGAAACGTGGAAGGAACAGTGCAACCGTGATGTTTGCATGGATATTGATAAATAAAACATGGAGGACGATATCAAAGCTAAAAAAAGGAAAATTTATATAGTAATCGGGGCGGCCGCTGCTGCAGTCTTGGGTGTTTTTATTTACCGGGCGCTTGCTCCCGGTCAAATAACTGTTCCCCGGCCGCCGGTTCGCGTAACTGGCCGCGCGTCCGGATTCCCGGCAAAAACTCTGGAAGAAATAAGTACACTGAAAGAACTAAAACCCGGCGAAGAGCTGTCTGTGGGACCGGAGCAAAAACTTATAAAACTCACCGACTTTTCGGTCATATCCACCGCGCTTAACAAAGAAGAAAATAAAATTCTCTTTTACAAGAAAGACGGCGGGGATCTTTTTGCCTCGGATTTTACCGGCAGAAGCTTAGAAAAAATTTCTAATATTACGGTGGTGGGTATGGTTGGGGCCGTTTGGTCTCCGTCCAAAGACCGGGCAGCCGTAATTTATCTGGACGGAGAAACCCTGCGCGGCTTTCTGCATATAGGGACCTCGTCTGTTGCGGTGCTTCCCCAAAACATTCAGGGTTTTAGCTGGTCACCGGACGGAAAGGCTATTGCCTATATTCTGCCGCTGGATGGAAAACTTTCTCTGACTTTGGCGGACGCTTCCGGAAAAAAACAAAAAGTCATTGCCGGTCTTCCGCCGCTTGATGCCTCTATCCGTTGGGTTGCAAAAGACACGATTGCCCTTGAAACCGCTGCTTCTGGTCTGGCTGAAGGCTATCTTCTTTCTTTTACTCCCTCATCGGGGCTGTTCAAAAAGATATTGGGGCCCAATTTTGGTCTTACCACCAGTTGGTCTTCGGACGGATCCCGCCTGCTTGCGTCTTACCTTGATTCTGCTGGAGGAATAGTAGGTGTTGGGGTGTACGCTCCTTCCGGAGAACTCATTGCCTCAACAGGCCTGATTACCCTGCCAGAAAAATGTTTCCTGGTGCCGTCCAATGAACTTTTCTGTGCCGTGCCCAGAGACATCCCATCCAATAGTGTTTGGCCGGACGAATACCTGAGGGGCGAACTCAACACAGCGGATCGGATCTTATCTTTTGACCTCAAAACCGGGGCAACGCGCGAAATATTTGACAGTATAAGTTTTGACGTGTCAGAACTTTTAGTGACTAAAAACAAGGAGGCTTTGTTTTTTATAAACAGGCTGGATGGAACACTCTGGGCACTGAAACTAAGGTAACGACCGGAGTGGGGTTTACGGTTGACTTAGACTCATTAATATCAACCAAAATCCGCCCTAGGGCGGATTTTGGTTGGTGTTGTGGCTCGCTATTTTTGTCTGCTATATCCCCTTACGGGTAGGGTTTTATAATAACCCTTCTTGCTGGTTCCTGTCCTATGGACTCTGTTGTTATGTCCGGGTACTCGGCGAGGAGCAGGTGAACAATACGGCGCTCAAAAGACGACATGGGGTGAAGCGGCACTTCCCGATGATATAAACGCACCTCTCGGGCCGCATTTTTTACATCCTGTTTCAGGTCTTCTAGTTTTTTAATGCGATAATCGTTGATGTCTAGGGTAAATTTTTGTTCCTCGCCGTATTTTTTTCTTATGATTTTCTTCAGCAGATGGTCAATGGCCACCAAGTTCACGCCGCGCTCTCCAATCAGCATGCTGGAATCCTGCCGTACCCTGATGCTAAAACGGCTCGTCGTTCCCTGATGAGCCTCAATATCTTCTATGTCTTCCTCAAATCCCATATGAGTAAACATGCTTCTTATCTCTTCTTTTATACGTTCTTGTTCCATACTCTGCGCATTATGGTTTCCTGGATAATACCAAAAGTGTTTAAAACCGTCCAGTACAGGGCCAGCGCAGAGGGAAGGCTTGAGGACCAAATAATTATAAGTGCCGGAAAAAGATAAAGCGTTTGCCACCTAAGAATTTTGGCAAAGTCTCCTTGCGCGGGCGGTTGGGGCGCGGCTTGGGCCGTTGACAGCTTGGTCTGCAAAAACTGACTTAGGGCGGCTATGACCCCAAAAAACAAATTTCCCTTGGACAAATCCACCAGACCAAAACTAACCGGGTTGAGTGCGCCCGGATTTTTTACAAAAGAATAAAGATAAGAAAGCTGTGCCGGGTCAAAACCCTTTTGAAACACCTGAAATAACGCTATAAGAAGGGGCAGCTGAATCAAAATAATAAGACAGCCGCCGAACGGGTTTACTTTTTTCTCGGCATAAAGTTCCATGAGGGCCTTTCCCTGCGCTCCTTTGTTGTTTTTATGCTGGTTTTGGACCTTCTCAATCTCCGGCTGCAGCACAGCAAGATCACGCTGGGACTTCTGCATTTTTAGAAATAGCGGTGACAGTATCAAACGAATCACAAGGGTTAAAACGATAATAGCCAGCCCAAGATCCTGCCAGGGGAGGGTGGTGTAAAACCAAACAAGGCCGTTGAAAAGCGGCCTCCAGAGAACCTCGGTATAAAGATAGGTGATGGAGTTCATCCCGTTAGAGATTTAAATCATGATAATACTACATTATAGAGTTGCAAAGATGTTACAAAAACCATAAGTTACTGCTGCCCTAAATCTCTAACGGGATCGTATCCGCCCGCGTTCCCGGGATGACACCTCAAAATCCTTCTGACGGACACCACAACCCCCTTTATTAGTCCATATTGACGGATTGCTTGCCGCGCGTAGTCTGAGCAGGAGGGATAAAAACGACAACGCGCGCTGGGTGGCAAAATCCTGACCGCGCCATGGTCCGGAGAAATTGTCTTCTGATAAAAAGTGATTACTGTTAGAACAAATCTAGCGAGCGGCTCGTTCCAGTGTTTTTTTGAAATCTTCATAAAAGTTGGTGCGCGAAGCACCCGCTGCCTCTTTTTTAATAAAAATTAAAAAGTCGCTGGGGTGGATAAAAACATTCGGATTTCTACGAACCCATTCGCGCAGGCGTCTTCTTAGAACATTTCTTTTGGTTGATCGCCTGTCAACAGACTTGGGTGCAACAAAGACAAAACGGCTGTTAGAAAGACTGGTGCGGTTCACAACGACGCGAAAAAAGGGGGACTCCGTCTTCTGCCCACGACGCAGTAGAGCATGAAAATCCTTTGGGTTTTTAACGGTAAGCAGTTTTTTTGTCCCACTCATACTGTAAGCCGTTTTCTTCCCTTGGCCCGTCTGCGCGCCAAAATCCCTCTTCCGCGCGAGGACTGCATTCTTTTTAAGAAACCATGCGTTCGTTTCCTTTTTCTTTTTGCTGGTTGATAAGTAATTGACATTTTGAGTGTTAGAATTTTTATAAACAAGCTATGCACACCATTTACACATTTCTAGTATTTGCCCTTGTTGTATAATGGGTGGTGTTATCTTAATTATATAATTTATGGAAAGGCAGGAACTTTGGCAGGCCACGCTTGCTAAAATAGAACTAACTCTCTCCCGACCCAGCTTCCTTACGTGGTTTCAGGGTACTGGGATTGCAAGCATCGAAAACGGTGTGGCCACCGTAGCTGTCCCAAACGGATTTGCCAAAGAGTGGCTGCGGAATAAATACCATAAACCCATTCTCCATGCGTTGCGCGAAATTTCATCTGACATAAAAGATGTTTCTTATATTATTGGCAGGGTTAACGGGGCGGAGGAATCCTCCGGTAAAAGAGACACGCCCAAGCGCCGTCATTCTGTTTCTATTGTACCAATGGGGGACGAATCTTATATCCGGGAACTAACCATTGATCCGGAGACCTGCCTCAACCCACGCTATACTTTTGACTCCTTTGTGGTCGGGTCGTTCAACGAACTTGCACATGCCGCCGCCCAGTCGGTTCTTAAAAGCCCGGGCACAAGTTACAATCCGCTGTTTATTTACGGTGGGGTTGGCTTGGGCAAGACCCACCTGATACAGGCGGTGGGCAATGCCGCTCTCAAACAAAATCCGAATTGCAAAGTGCGTTATATTCCGTCAGAAAAATTCATGATAGAGATAGTGGAGGCTCTCAAAAATCAAGAAATAAATAAGCTAAAGGATAAGTATCGCGCGATTGACATGTTAATTATGGATGACATCCAGTTTATGGCCAGAACGGAAAAAATGCAAGAAGAATTTTTTCACACCTTTAACGCCCTTTACGAAAAAAACAAACAGATTATACTCTCTTCTGATCGCCCGCCCCAAGCCATTGCTACGCTGGAAGAGCGGCTACGTTCCCGTTTTGAGGGCGGCATGATCGCGGATATCGGCGTGCCGGATTTTGAAACCCGTCTTACTATTCTAAAAACCAAGGCCGAATCAAAATCCACAACGATAACGGAAGAGGTTCTTAGATACCTTGCAGAAACTATTAAAAACAACATCCGGGAGCTGGAGGGGTCTTTGAACCGGGTTGCGATGGCCTCCCGCATTTCCCGTTCCCCGATTTCTCTGGAGGAGGTTAAAAAAATCGTGTCCCAGCATATCAACGCACCTAAAAGGTTCCTTTCCCCAAAAAAAATATTGAAGGCCGTGGCCGAATTTTATGACATAGAAGAAAGGGATCTTATTCAGCGTTCCCGCAAAAAGGATTACGTGAGGCCGCGTCAAATAGCCATGTACTTGATGCGCGAAGAACTAAAGATATCTTATCCTTCTATTGGGGATCGTTTCGGTGGCAGGGACCATACCACCGCCATTCACTCCTGTGAAAAAGTTGGGGGGGAACTGAAGACAAACCCTGAATTAGAAGAGGAAATACGAGCTGTTAAAGACAGGATGTTACTCGGATAAGATACTTTTAATTTTCATTCTTAAAGAAATCAACAAATAATCACCACCTTGTTTACATCCGTTGGATCTTAGTGGGTGACTATCTGTTGGTATAAAAATACATTTTTATCCACAGCATATTCTTTATTAATAATAATAAGTTATTTTCTATTAACTAACAATGCGTTTCTCGTGCACCAAAGAAAATCTATTATATGCGGTATCAACAGCAGAACGTTTTGCGGGGAAAAACGTATCTTTACCAATTTTAAGCAATATATTACTGGAAACAGATGATAATGTTTTATTTGCAACAGCCACTAATCTTGAATATGCTGTTAAAATAAAAATTCCGGGCAAAGCGGAAAAGAAAGGCAAAATAAGTGTTCCGGCAAAAGTTATAAGTTCTCTCATCCAGTCCATAAAAGACGACAGAGTAAATTTAGAAGAAAAGCAAAGCAGCTTACTAATAAAAACCGATACCAAGGACACAAAAATAAACGGGGTGGGCACAGAAGACTTTCCTATACTCCCCAAAATTAAAAAAGCAGTTACCTTATCTGTTTTAACCGCCGATTTTAAAAGAGGATTAGACGTCGTATTGCCATCGGTCTCTCAATCAGAATTTAAACCAGAACTTACTGGCGTGCTTTTTAGGATCTCGGGAAACACATTGAAGTTGGCGGCCACGGACACCTTTAGGCTGGCCGAAAAAACACTCGCTCTGCAGGAGCGTTATTCTGGTGACGCCTGCTCCTTTATTGTCCCTTACCGGGTTGCCCAAGAGTTGGTAAGACTCGGAGAGGAGGATGACGAGGAGGCAGAAATAGCATTCGGAGACAACCAGTTGGTATACAGCACAGGACACACCACCGTGATTTCGCGAACCATAGAGGGATCTTTCCCGGAGTACGGAAGCATCGTCCCTAAAAGTTTTGAAACAGAGTGTTATATACCAAGGGAAGAATTTATTGACGCTGTTAAGGCAGGGAGTATCTTTTCTTCAAGGCTGCAGGATATAACCATTGCTTTTTCTCCGAAAGAGGCGGAAATTACATCCGCCAACCAAGAGGTGGGTGAGTATAAAACAAAAATCCCGGTGTCAGGGAGGGGTAGACAGGTTAAGGCAAGTTTTAATTACCGATTTCTATTAGATGGTCTTTCTGCCCTTGAGGATGATGAGATATTTTTCGGCTGTAACACCGAGCAGGGTCCGTCTCTGCTGCAAAATAAATCAGGCGGCTCTTTCTTTTACGTTTTAATGCCCATAAGAACGAGCTAAGAAGGAGACCGATTCCCAATTAAGGGGTTTACCAAACGGTCAACTCCTCCTCATGCGACTCACTGTTTCCAACCGCATCGTAGGCGGTTATTTTTATTCTATAACTTCCGGCTCCAAGCGGGGACGGCAGATAGAAATTGATTGTTTCAGAAACGATAGGGGTTGTTTTAGAGGACATAAGCCCCTCGTTGATAAATAAGGACACCTCTTGAAGAGGAAACACCGCCCGGATCTTTACCAAAAAGGAAGTAATGGGCCCCTTTACAGGAACACCAGCCCTCCATCCCAAAAAGTTTATCTGTGGCTTTTTGTCGGGGTCGTGCAGGTTTTCGGGCTCTTTGGGTATAGAGGGTTCAGCAATTTTATTGGCCGAAAGCCAGTGCTTGATGGCCTCTTCCCAGTTTTTAAACTGCGGATCGTTCGGGGGTTCGGATGGCGGGTCGCCGGTGGGGTCTTCACGCCTAATAAAAGAAAGGATGGATTTTATTTCCCCGGTACTTATTTCTTCCACCAGCCCCGCAGGAGTAAAGACCGTAGCAAGCTTTCGCGAAATCTTATCAATTTTTATAAAAGACCCGGAGCGGTAGTGACCTCTTAATACTGCCTTGGTGGAGTTTGTTTTTTCCGGCGGAGTAAATTCCTCCGGCGGTTTTTGAGCCAAGAAAAATTCAAAGAGGCGGTGCCAAAGAGGGCCGGCCACCATGATAGAAAGTCCGCCTTTCTGCATGGACGCGTTGTCGTTATTACCGGCCCAGACACCCACAACAAGGGATGGCGTGTATCCTATAACCCAAGCGTCACGAAATTCTTGGGTGGTTCCTGTTTTGGCCGCAACCTGCCGACCAGGAAAGTAAAGCGAACTGCGCGGATTAAAAGTCGGGACGCGCGCCTCGTTGTCGGAAAGAACGTCATTTATCGTCCGCGCAACCTCGGTATCCAGCACCGCCAGCGAGGACTCTTTTTTTTCTTCCAGCACCGCGCCGCGAGAGTCCTCAATTTTTAAAATTGCGTTTTTGGGGTGTAGAATCCCGTCCTGCGAGAAAACACCAAAAGCCGAGGTCATCTCAAGAAGCGTGACCTCCGCACCGCCCAGAACCAGCGAAAGACCGTAGCGGTTGGGATCTTTTAAGGTGGTGATACCCAGCGTTTCGGCGGTCTTTATGGAGTCCTCCACGCCCGCAAGGTAAAGAAGCTTAACCGAGGGAACGTTAAGCGACTGGGCAAGCGCCTGCCTTAGCGATACCGGACCACGAAAGGTTTCGTCATAGTTTTGAGGATGATAACACTCTTTTTCTTCTTTAATCGTTGGGCCCGGTACCCCGTCGTAGCCGCATAAAGGATTAAATTCCGTGGGGACGTCCATTAACACGGTTTCTGTGGTGTAGCCCTTTTTAAAGGCGGTGGCATAAACAAAGGGTTTAAATGCCGAACCGGGTTGTCTCGGACGAATAACCACATTAACGTGGGGGTCAAAGCGGCAGTTAAGGCCCGGAGTGCAGCCGTCGGGATAGGGTTTACCCAAAAAATCTTTTGACCCCACCAACGCAAGAACGTCACCCGATTTAGGGTCCAAGGCCACCAAGGCCGCGTTAGCTGCTTTGACCAGGTTTTCATTTTTTTCTGCCTCCTCCTTTACTATCTTTTCCGCCTCCTCCTGCAGTTTCCAGTCAAGCGAGGTTATTACTTTTAATCCGCCCCTTTCCACAAAGTCCTCACCATATTTTTCGTTGAGATGTTCACGAACGTACATTACAAAATGGGGTGCACGGATGGACTGGTGCGGCGGCGCAAAAGTAAGATGTTCTTTTTTGGCACGAGCCGCCTCTTCTTGGGAGACGAACCCCGCCTCCCGCATGCGCTCAATATTTTTGTCCTTGCGCGCCATCAGTTCTTCTTTGTGGGAGCCGTAGGGCGAATAATAAGTTGGTGCCTTGGGCAGCGCAGCCAGAAGTGCTGACTCCGCCAGACTAAGCCCCTCCGGTTTTTTTGAAAAAAAGGTCTGGGCAGCCGCGGCAATGCCGTAAGCATTAGATCCGTAAGGAATTTGATTTAGGTAAAGCTCAAAAATTTCATCTTTTGAATATTTGGTCTCCAGCGCCACGGCCAGAATAGCCTCTTTAAACTTGCGGGCTAGGGTCCTCTCGCCGGTTAAAATGGAGTTTTTAACTAATTGCTGGGTAATGGTTGATCCTCCCTGTGTGACGTCTCCCCGCACAATATTTTTAATTAAAGCACGCCCAATACCCCGAAAGTCTATGCCCCCATGCCGATAAAAATTTATATCCTCGGCTACCAAAGTGGCCCACTTGATATTTGGGGAAATCTCTGAAAACCGGATCGTAGTTCGTCTTTCCTCGCCGTGAATTTCGTAGAGAAGCACCAGACCCGTCCGATCATAAATTTTGGTGGACTCAATTACGGAGCGTTCGGTAATACGGCTGGGGCCCGGAAGTTCGCGCAGTGCCGAATAACTCCACCAGCCCCCCAAGAAAAGCAAAACAAGCGCTGGTATAAAAAAGCGCCGGATTCGTCTCTTTTTGACGCGCGGCGAAAAAACCACCGTCATGAAAAATATTGTACCGCATAACTTCTTGATTTTCCAGCCCCAACCCTTTTTGTGTTTGTTTTGCGCCGCCGCCAATTTACCCGCCGTCGCAGAAAGCCACGGCTGGCCTACTCCGCCGAAGTAGCTTCGGCTACGAAGGCTGGATAAGGCCGTGGATGTCCCTAGGCCTTTCAGGCCGGGATCTCCCTAGGCATTAGCCGGGATGGCGGCTCGAAGAGCCTAGCCACCGGCGGCAAAGCCGTCTAGGGAAATGCGAGGGCGGAGGTCATCCGTAACTCGAAGAGCGAAGGAGGATGCTTTGGCGGATTTCGCTGCATCTCGCTTAGTTTTCGCTGATGCGAAAAAGCGAGATGCCACGGGCGTAAGCCCGTGGAGCTTCACTTTAAAAACCCATCATGCTATCATGTTTTCATGAAAAAGCTTTCGCTTGACTCTGAAGTCTTTACAAGGGCCGTTGAGGATATAGTAACGCGCGGGGAGTTAAAAAAACTGCTTAGTCGCAATCGGGTACTTAGAATAAAACACGGGATTGATGCTTCGGGCCCGGAACTTCATATCGGGCATGCGGTCAGTCTTTGGAAACTGCGCGCATTGCAGGAGGCAGGACACAAAGCCGTAATTCTCTTGGGAGACGTGACCACCCAAATAGGAGACCCCACCGGCAAACTAAAGACGCGGCCGATGCTGCCCAAGATAACTATTAAAAAAAACATAGCCGCCGTTAAAAACCAACTTGAAAAAATACTGCATACAAACCCCCGTGTCTATGAACTTCACTACAGTTCCGAATGGTATAACAAGATGCGTGCGCCGGAGTTTTTGAAACTTCTTTCTCATATCACCCACGCGCGCCTTATTGAGCGGGACATGTTTCAGGGGCGGCTTAGAAAAAAGACAGAAATTTATATGAGTGAGCTTATTTACCCCGTGCTTCAGGGTTATGACTCGGTTATCCTGCGCTCCGACCTTACAATCGTTGGGTCAGACCAGCTGTTTAACGAACATTTGGGCAGGATGTTTCAGGAGAAATTCGGACAGCCCCCGCAGGTAATTGTAGCTCTCAAGATTCTGCCGGGGGTGGGGGGCGGCGAGAAAATGTCCAAATCTTTAGGAAACTATATAGGTCTTTCGGACAGCCCCCAGGATAAATTCGGAAAAGCCATGCGGTTGCTTGACTCTTTAATTGTTCCGTACCTTGAGGTTTATACCGACGTGCCCCCAAATAAGATTCGTGGGATTGAACACGCGCTTAGGGGTGGACAGAATCCCATGGCGGCAAAGTTGTTTTTTGCCGAAGCCCTAGTCCGTAGATATCACGGAAACAAAGTTGCCCAGAAAGAGCGGGACAGGTTTTTAAAAATATTTTCCAAAAAAGAATTTCAAAAAGCGGCCCCGCTGGTTACAATCAAAATCGGCAGGTGGGAGTTAACAGAGCTTCTCCTTAGGCTTGGTTTTGCCGCATCAAAATCTGATGCCCGGCGCCTGATAGCGCAGGGGGCGGTAGAGATTGACGGAAAGAGGATTACGGTTCCCTCGGAAATAAACATAAAACACGGCTCCACCATACGTGCGGGCAAGAGACGATTAGCTAGAGTGGAATAAGAGGCACCCGGACAAGGTTAAAATAAAAACCGTCCCGCTGTTAGCGGGACGGTTTTTAGTTACTCGTATGCGTCTTCTTCTTTCTCTTCCCCCGGCTCGCCTGCGTCCCCAAGGTCTTCGTAGTCGGGAGGAACTAACGGCTCTCCATCGCCGTCTTCTTCCGGGTCATCGTCCTGATTTAGTGCAAATTCGTCATAGCCTCGGTAAGGCATAGTTATGATCAAAGAAAAATTTGTTGATTGATCGACCTTTTGTTTTATATGGACTAAAGACCCCCTTTTACGCGGCCCCACTTGGAAACAAAAAGGTGGGTCAACGCTATGGCCGCCGCGTCAAAAACGTCATCAGCCGCCCCCGGGTCATCAATCCCACCCAAGGTAAGCCCCAACATTTTTTTTACCTGCAGCTTATCGGCTCTGCCGTCTCCGGTTACGCTCTTTTTAACCTCAAGCGGAGTATATTCATAGACCCTAAGTCCCGCAAGGGCGGTTGTCAACAGGATGGCGCCTCGGGACTCGGAGACTGTTAGGGCCGTTTTTTGATTTTTAGCAAAAAAAACCCGCTCCATGGCCGCTACGTCCGGCCCCCACGTCCTTATTAGTGTATTAATTTCCCGGTGGAGTTCTAAAAGTCTTCCCTGCATTTCTCCGGGCCGCGTTTTTATAAGACCAGCAGAACAAAGTTTTATTTTTTTGTCGCACCCGAGCAGGGCGTAACCAACAGAAGCAATTCCGGGATCAATACCAAGTATGATCATGGCCGATATGATAGCGGGAGCAGAACGGTTCCTAATAATTCGGCGCTGGTATGGGCAATTAGGGGCGTGTTCCCTCAAGGTTTGTGTGGATTTCCTGTATGTCCTCGTTATGCACCAGTGCCTCAAGGAGCGCCTCGCCCGACTCTTTTAAATTTTCCGGAAGCCGAATTGGAGAACGCGGTCTCCACCCGCCATAAGTATTTTTTATAATAATCTTTTTGTCTTCCAACGACCTTGTTACCTTTTCAAGATCAGCAGGATTGGTTTCTACAATCCAAGAGTTGTTGAGTTTTTTAAAATCGCGGGCGCCGGAATCTGCTATGGCAAGTTCTACTTCCTCCGGCAACAGAGACTGGTGGTCGGGTCCGGCCGCCTCAATAGTTCCCACCCTTTCAAAACCCCAGCTTATACTGCCCGGTTCAGCCAGTTTGGCGCCGTGTTCTTCCAAAATATTTTTAATCTCCGCCAGCGATCTATTTTTATTATCGGTCGTGCCCTCAATGAGTATGTTCAAACCGCCCGGGGCAGCAGCCTCGTACAAAAATTCCTGAAGTTCTGCCCCACCCCCGCCGCCAGACGCGCGAGCGAGGGCGCGGGCAATGTTATCTTTAGGCAGACCGGCAGAGCGCGCATGTTCCAAAGCCGCGCGCAGTCGCGGATTTGATTCTGACGACGCGCCCCCGCCTTTTGCAGCCACGGTTATTTCCCGGATAAGCCGCGAGAATAATTGTCCTTTTTTAGCGTCGGTGGCCGCCTTTTTATGTTTTATTTGCGCCCACTTGGAATGACCAGCCATTTTTAAATTTGGGACCCTTGTTCTTGGCGGCGGCCGCGGGCATATTTTAAAATAATGTCTTTGGCTTCGTAAAGAGCGGGTGCGTCCTTTATAGTAAATTCTCTCTCGCCGGCGGTCTGTATACGCAGTTTCCCAAATTTAAGAAAGGTTTCTATTAGGCCGCGTATCTCTATGGTGATGTCCTGCACGCTTGATAGGGGAATTTCTGAAATCTCACGGCTGAATAAGCCTCGCTGCTCTACGTCCACAATACGCTCCGTAGTTATAATCCACATGTCCAGATAGTGGTCCATCCAGAGAAGAAAAAGTAACAGCAATAACACCATGACGTAAATGGAAAGAAAGAAATTAGTGGAGGTTTCCACCAGTGTTGGGTCAAGACCGCCCGTGATCAGGGGGAGAAAAGTAAGGGCAACGGGCGCCAGCATAATAAGAATAATTATAACCAAAACCTGCCTTGCTATTATAAACCAGTGTTTGTGTATTACCAGCACCACCTTTTCGTCCTCGTTGAGACGCAGCATAAGTTATCGCATTTTTATTAAAAAATAAAGCGCAAAGAGCCAAAAAAGGAGGGAGAGAGAAACAAAAACAGTACTTACGATTTTAGGATACGGGCGGCCCGGCAAGGTGTATTGTTTTAGGTGGTAAATAATCGCGCTAGAAAAAAGACCGTACAGAAGAGAGAAGATAGTAAATAAAACCGCAGCCGCTACAAACATAATATTGCCTAACTAATTAGTGGTTTTTGTCTATTGACCTTGAATCCCAGGTGTTGGTAGGCGCGTTCTGTGGCAAGCCGTCCCCTGGGGGTGCGCTCAAGAAAACCAAGCTGCATAAGATACGGTTCGTAGACCTCCTCCAGTGTGTCTTCCTCTTCCGAAGAAGCGGCGGCTATGGCCTGCAGACCCACCGGCCCCCCGCCGAACTTGGATATTACCACCTCAAGAATTTTGCGATCCATGGGCTCAAGGCCCAGTTCGTCCACCTGCAAAAGTTCCATGGTTTTGCTGGCGGCGCCTTGACTAACAACGCCAGATCCGTGTACTTCGGCATAGTCGCGTACTCTTTTGAGTAAACGGTTGGCAACACGGGGAGTAAAACGGGAGGAACGCGCAATTATTTTTACCGCAGCAGGTTCCGTGGCTATTCCGAGGATCCGCGCCGAGCGTTCTATAATTTTTTCTATATCTTCGTTAGTATAAAAGTCAAGACGAAACGAACTCCCAAAACGAGAACGAAGCGGCGAGGAGAGAAGACCTATGCGGGTGGTGGCGGCAATCATTGTAAAGGGCGGAAGTTCTATTTGAATAATTCTCGCCGAAGGCCCCTTGCCTATTATGATATCAAGATTGCGTGTTTCCATGGCCGGATACAGTACTTCCTCAACCAGTTTATTTAGGCGGTGTACCTCGTCAATAAACAAAACGTCACCCGGCGTAAGGTTGGTCAAGATAGAAGCGAGGTCGCCCACCCGCTCAACGGCAGGACCCGAAGTTACGCGGATATTGGTGTTCATTTCCCGCGCAATAAGATGGGCCAGACTTGTTTTTCCGAGGCCGGCCGGGCCGGATAGCAGCACGTGTTCTATTGGTTCCCCCCGCCTTTGGGCCGCATCAATGAGGATGCGCAGGTTTCTCTTGGTGTGTTCCTGCCCAATGTAATCGTTCCAGCGCTGCGGACGTAGGGCAAGGTCAAGCGAAACGTCCTCTTTTTCTTTGTGGGGGGCAGTGATGGGGCTGGTTGACATGATGATTAATACTGGTATAATTATTAATGACGATTGACAAAAAAGTAAACTGTTTTTATAGTGCGACTGGGGGGGCGTGGCCCCTTTTTGGTTGTTATTTTTGGCCGTGGGCAATTAAGGTTTACATCCTTAAATGGGGATTTTTACACCAGGGCCAGCCGGTGTTAGCTCGCTGGTGCCTGGGAGAAATCCTAGCCTCCGTGTTCCCAAACCGGAGTAATTGCCCACGGCCGAATATAGCAACCCCCAATCTAGTCCGTTCCCACAACCCGTTCCAGCTCCTCAAAATCCGTGATCCCAGCCAGTACCTTCAGGAGGCCGTCTTGGCGCATGGTTATTTGATCTTGGCGCTCGGCCTCTTTTTTTATTTCAAATTCTGAAGGCTCTCTTAAAATAAGTCTTTCCACAACATCATTAATTAAAATAATTTCAAAAACCCCAATCCGGCCTTTATAACCGATGCCGCTGCAGTCGTCGCATCCTTTGGGGGTGACCTTGAAGATTTTCCAATCCTTGGGCAGAGGAGCTTTTTTGGGGTAACGGCCGAGCTCCGCTTCTATTTTCTTTTTTTCCGCAACCCCCACGCTTACGGGAGTGCGGCAGCGGACACAAAGTTTTCTTAAAAGTCTCTGGGCCATGGTTATGTTTATGGCCGGCGCGATGATGGCAGGTTTTACTCCGAGATCAAGCAGTCTTGGAATTGTGCCGGCGGCCGAGTTGGTGTGCAGCGTGGAAAAAACCAGATGTCCGGTCAGGGCCGCATGCATGGCCGTCTCCGCCGTTTCAAAATCTCTAATCTCACCCACCAGTATCACGTCCGGGTCCTGTCTTACTATAGCCCTGAGGCCGTTAGCAAAATCGTAGCCATTCTCGGGGCTCACCTGTGTTTGTTCTACACCAACGAGGTGGTACTCTATGGGGTCTTCTATGGTAATAATTTTCACACTCGGCGAATGGATTTTTTTTAAAAAAGCGTAAAGAGTTGTTGTTTTTCCAGAACCAGTGGGACCTGTGGTTAGAATCATGCCGTTTGGTTTTTTAAGCTCATCCGCCACAATCTCAATAATCCAGGATTGCATACCAAGCTCTTCAAATGGTACCTGTAGTGCTTTGGGGTTTAGAATCCGAAGGACGGTGTTTTCTCCGTGGGGTCCGGGAAGAACAGAGGTTCTAATTTCAATATCCGTAGAGTTGGTTTTAACCGTAAAACGGCCGTCTTGTGCCCTATCGTGCACGTTCAGCTTTAGTTCGGAAATAAGCTTGATTCTGGAAAGGAGCAGATTGTAAACTTTGGGCGGCAGACTGGCTACGTCGTGGAGCAGGCCGTCCAGACGGAAACGAAGACGCACCTTTTCTTTTTGCGGCTCTACATGTACGTCCGAGGCCTCCAGTCCCAGCGCCCCGGCAAGAATTATTTCCAGTACCTCGGTGGTGCGCCCGGCAAGCCCTTTTTCAATACGCAGTCCAACCCCCCCCAGAGTAGTAAGTTCTTTTTGAAGCTCAATTATTTTTTGGGGTGCTAACTGAACCGTGCCGGATGCCGCTTCGTACTCCACGGGTACTTTTTTATAAATCTCCCAGGCGCGGAGCAGACTTGATTTTGAGGCCAGATAAAGATTAAAGGTAAAATGATCTTCTTCCAGGCGCCGTAGGGCGGCCCTTGTCTCTTCTTTCTCCGGATTACGTACGGCAACATCAAGCCGTTTACCTGCTACCTGAAAAACCACAAGTTCGGCTCTGCGCGCCGTTTCCTCCGGAACTATTTTGATGGCGTCGGTCTCCACAGGAAAAGTGCCGAGATCAACATAGGGTATTTTGTACTTTTGCGATAAAATTTTAACACTACTCTCTTCTTCTTTGCGTCGAAGGAGCTCAAGTTTTCTTTTCGGTTTTTCTTCCTCAAAGCGGGCTGTCATCTGTAATTTAATTGTAGGTTAGAGAATTTCTTTCAGCAACGAAGTGATATGCACCTCGGCTTCACGAAAGGAGGGGAAGACGCCAAAGATTTTTAGATACGGGCTTTGAAATTCGCCGCCTTCACGCGACCGTATTGCTTCCAGTACTCTCTGTTCACCGGCCACGGTTGCCTGAACCAGCCCGTCTTCCGGATTTTGCGAGAGCAATACGGTTGCGCTTTTTTGGGGAAAAGTTTTTTCTAGGTGTGCCAGCACCGAAGAAGTATCAGCCGGCGTGCGCCCGGTTTTTTCAAAATCCTCTTTTGTCACAAATGACCAGAGCACGTTTTCTTTCTCGCCGGTTTTGGTACGAACCGAAGCGCGGCCAAAAAGTTGAAGGAGACCCAGCGGTAGGTACGAGTTTACAAGCCCATATGCGGTTTGGTTTTCTCCACCCAGCCGCATAAGCTCCGATGCGGCGAGAAATGTATCGGCATTGGTTTGGGGCGAGGAAAAGCCGCCGCTTGCCGAAACAATACCAGCCAGAAGCAGGGTGGCGTGTTCTTTTTCCAACGCCGCTCCGGTCAGCAGAGACACCAACTCGTAGACAATCTCTGACAGCGAAGAGCGCTTGGCGTCAACCAAATTGATTTCACCAAAGTATTTATTATCGTCCGCGTTATCAATATTAATTATGGGGTGTTCGGTAAAAAATTCTGGAGGAAGTTCGGGTCGATCCCCCTCTACGTCCTTAAGTCCGAGGGTCAGGACCGAATCACAGAGAATATTTCCCGCGCGAAACGATATCTGGTTTTTTTCTATAGGAAGGGAATTTGGAGAGAGTATGATTTCCACCCGATTATCGTGTTTTTCGTAGCGTAACTCCCCAAGAGAGATCTGGCTGGTATCTAAAGAGACCACGAATTCCCTTAAGGGTTGGGGCGGAGTGCGGAGATACGGGAAAAGGTCGGCGTTGGGTATGGTCTCTGGTGTTAAACTTCCTGCAAAGCCTACTTTTTTATTGCGCTTGGCCAAAATAGAGGCCAGCACCTCGCTGGCAGCCAAACAGTCTAGGGTGGGGGATTCGGGCACAAGGAAAACTAAGTGCCCGCTTTTTTCTATTTGTTCAGTTGCTTTTTGTATGTCCATGACCCTATTCGTAGCTCCGTACGAGAATAACGTCAAACACCAACTTGTGGAAAACTAAACGCTTGACTTTTTATTCTTTTTGGTGTATTATTATAGTATAAACTAGAACCTAAAAAGGAGGGTGAGATGAAGCGAATCCGAACCCTGATCCTGCTTTTTGTGTTCGTCCTGCCGCTTCTGGCGGCATGTGCGACTTTCAGGGTGGTGTCGGAATCGGAAACCCCGCATCCCAGAGCGATTGCGGAGTGGTCGGTTCCCGGCGCCGCACTTTCGGTGGGTAGGGGCTTTGCCTCAACCCCCGGGGTGAGGGGCACCACCCAGGGGTTTGAGTTCAGCGGCGGGAAAGTCAGAGACGTTTACCGCCGCTAAAGGACGTCGTGGCCCGGAGCGCAATGCGCGCTTCCGGGCCGCTTTTTTATTTGTTCAATATTAGTTACGCTGTAGACATGATTAGGGTGTCAAAAAGCCCTGCCCAAACTAAGAAAATTGCCCGTTTTGTTTTAGACAGAGTTAAAAAACAAGACATAGCAGGCCCAAGAGTTATGGCGCTTGAGGGCAATTTGGGCTCCGGAAAAACCACTTTTGTGCAGGGCCTGTCCTCCACGCTGGGCATAAAGGAGCGTATCTTAAGTCCCACTTTTGTTTTGATAAAAATTTATCAGACCGCACACCGACGATTTAAACATTTAATCCATATTGACTGCTATCGTCTCCGCTCATCAAAAGATTTACTGCATCTTGGTTTTAAAGATTTACTTTGCGATCAGGACGCGATCATTGTTATTGAGTGGGCCGATAGAATTAAAAAATTAATTCCGCACGGCGCACTATGGATAAAATTTAAGCACGGGAAAAATCCCGCGGAGAGGATTATTAAAATTAAAAAATGAAAAAATTAGTTTTAGTTGATGCCCACGCCGTGATCCATCGCGCCTATCACGCTCTGCCCCCGCTTACCACGTCAAGCGGCGAGCCAACCAACGCCGTTTACGGATTTACCACTATTTTTTTGCGGATTTTGCGCGAACTAAAACCCGATTATATCGCGGCTGCTTTTGATTTGCCGGGACCCACCTTCCGGCACATTGCTTACGAGCGCTATAAGGCCCAGCGGCCGGAGACACCCGCGGAGCTTTCAAGTCAATTTGCAAAAGTAAGAGAGGTGCTGGAGGCCTTTGGCGTTCCCGTTTTTGAAAAAGAAGGATACGAGGCCGACGACGTTATAGGAACCATTGCCCGAAAATTTGAGAAAGACAGAAAAGTGGAAATTATTATAGTGACGGGCGATATGGACACCCTGCAGCTTGTTCGTACGCGAGTTAGGGTCTATGCGATGAAAAAAGGAATAACAGAGACCGTAACCTATGATGAAAAAGCAGTTGAGGAGCGCTATGGATTTAAACCCGAACAAGTAGTTGATTTTAAAGGCCTTAAGGGCGACCCCTCGGATAATATCCCCGGAGTAAAAGGAATCGGCGAGAAAACCGCCACCGAACTTATTAAAGAGTTCGGCTCCATAGACGGGGTTTATAAGGCGCTGAAGAAAGGAACAAAAAAAATTTCGCCAGCCATCGCAGAAAAACTGCGTCAAGGCAAGGAGGACGCCAGATTTTCGCTGGATCTCGCGACAATCAACACTAAAGTTCCCGTTAAATTCGGCTTGGAGGCAATGAAGTATCGTGAAAAAAAAGACGGAAAGGTTAGCGCCGTTTTCCAAAAATTGGGATTTTATAGTCTTCTCAAGCGCCTTAATGTTGAGGGCGCGCCAAAATCGGAGCAAGCCGCACTGCTTGTTGTTCCCGCCAGAACCCGCGCCATTGAGGAGTTGACGGGCGTAGCAGAGCTTGAACAAGTTTTTAAAAATGCGCCAAGAACCGGCTTGGTCCTTGAGAAGGAAGATCTTTTTCTAATCCCTGAAAAAGGAGGCAGGGTTTATAAGTTAGACCCGAAACTTTTAAAAGAAGACAAGGTTAAAAGATTTTTTGAGACGCAGCGCTTCTTTGTTCACAACGGCAAAGCGCTTATTCATTTTCTGCATAGATTCAACATAGAACCCGGTCCGGTTGAGTTTGATATAATGCTTGCCGCCTATTTAACGAGCCAATTTACGCGCGACTTCTCTTTTCTGGCCGTTGCCAGCCGCGAGCTGGGGCGGCTTGTTTCGCAAAATCCGCGGGACGAAATTTCTCACTTTTTTGAGATTGTTGAGTCGCTCAAATCAAAACTAAGCGAGGGAAAAATCAAAAAAGTTTTTGAGGAGATTGAGCTTCCGGCAGTGAGAGTTTTGGCGGATATGGAGGAGCGGGGGATACTTATTGATGCCGCTTTTTTAAAAAGGCTTGCCCAAGAAGTTGATAAAAAACTTGAGGACCTCACCGCGCTAATCTATAAACTTGCCGGTGGAAATTTTAATATAAATTCCTCCCAGCAGCTCTCCCGTATTCTTTTTGAAAAATTAAACATTAAAACCCACGGACTACGCAAAACCGAGAAAGGCGGAGTGATTTCCACCGGCGCCTCGGAGCTTGAAAAACTAAAAGGCGAACACCCGATTATTGTAAAAATTCTTGGCTATAGGGAGCTTATAAAACTGAAAACTACATATATAGATACACTGCCGCGGCTTGTAAACCCCAAAACCGGACGATTGCACACAACCTATAATCAAACAGGAACTGCCACTGGACGTCTTTCTTCCTCCGACCCCAATCTCCAAAATATTCCTATTATGACAGAGCTGGGACGCGAAATTAGAAAAGCATTTGTTGCTCAAGACGAGTACGAGCTAGTCTCTTTTGACTACTCCCAAATTGAGCTTCGCGTGGCCGCGCATATTGCCAACGATAAAAAAATGATTGAGGCTTTTAAAAAAGGCATGGACATACATAAACTTACCGCCTCCGAGATTTATAATATTCCTTTGGAAAAAGTAACGCCGGATTTACGGCGCGCAGCCAAAACTCTTAATTTCGGGGTTCTTTATGGCATGGGGTCTCAAGCTTTTGCCGAGTCAATGGCTAGGTCCCCCGAAGGGGGCCGCCACCCCGGCCCAGCGGGCCTAGGGGCGGGGATGTCGCGCGAAGATGCCAAAAAATTTATTGATGAATATTTTCACGATTTTTCAGGGGTCAAAAAATATATTGAAGACACAAAAAGATTTGTTGAAGAAAATGGATATGTGGAAACTATCTTTGGCCGCCGCCGCTATATTCCCGAGATTCACTCGCCCAACTGGCAATTGAGGCGCGAAGCGGAACGCATGGCCATCAACATGCCCATACAGGGGTCCAGCACCGGCGATATTATCAAACTCGCGATGATTAAGGTTGATGAGTGGATTCGGAAAGCCGCCCCAGAGGGGCGGGAAAAACTAGAAAATGGTGTCCGTATGCTTTTGCAGGTTCATGACGAGCTTTTATTTGAAATCAAAAAAAGGCTTGTTCAAAAGGTCACGCCCCAAATAAGAAAAATTATGGAGGGTGCCGTTGAGTTAAAGGTGCCGCTCGTGGTGGATGCAAAAACGGGCAGGAATTGGGGCGAGCAGAAGAGTCTGTAACACGTCCGCGCGGCAAGTTAAGTAGCGGATGAAATATAAAAAATGCCATGGAAAATAAGAAGGCCCGCTTCAGGCTAGAAACCTTGGCGGGCACGAAGAACAGAACGAATGATTGCGGTTTCTGTAGCGATCCGCAGATCGAATCGCTACAGGAGGGGTTGCCCCTCGAAAGAACAGTCACCTCTCGCTCGGTGGCCACAATCCTACGGATTTAGGCCACGAGGTCATTGAGATGGGTGGCGCACCACCATCGTAATTACAGTATAGCATATCTACAGAATCTGTCAAGCCCCTGCGGTTCGGGGAAGAAATACAAAAGATGTCATGGGTCATGGGGCGTAGGGATAAAAAAAGAGCCGTATAAACGGCTTAAGATGGGGAAGGTTACTTCCAGTACCACCAGAGACGAAACCCAGCGTTGAGACCAATCAACATGAAAATGTTGTAAATAAGCGGTTGTACGCCCAAGCTATTAAGCATTTTCGATTGCGGTAACGATCCAGAGCCAAGATCAACCAGAACGCTTAGCAAGATGAAGAGACAGGATAGAAAGACAACCCAAGCTGAGAATTTCTTCATTGGCTTACCCCCAGGTTAAGGGACTAGAACTATGAGTATGATATAATAAGGAACGGGTTTCTGTCAACTCTGTATCAAGAAAAATCCGCATGACATTTTCTGTTGTGGGATGAGTAACAGGGGTGTCATGGGATGCAGAGGACGAATTTTGGCAAAGAAAAAAAGCGGTTTAGAGTGACGCTCAGCACCTTGATTCAGCGACGCCTTCTGGTTGTGGATTACAGAACGATGAACATCATTCCTACCGCCACATTCATCATTCCGATAGGAGTGTTTCCCGCCAGCACCCAGATAAGGCCACTGACGCAGAAGAATAGCCCTGCAATCGCGGAACCCATCACAGCACCTCCTTTGATTGGAATACGGATCTAGTTGCATTATAGCATTAAACTGAACACTTTGTCAATGGAAAAAAAGCCGCATGACATTTTCTATAATTCGGCAGTATCACAGCTGGGAAAACGGCTTATCCGCCGGAGGCGGACCCGCCTCTGGCGGGAAATAAAGCCTCCTTCGCATCCTCCTTCGTCATAGACTTCGGATGGACGTAGTAAAGCTACAGAGGGCCGAGGGAAAATCCCCGCCTACGCCAAGGCTTCGGCGGGCAGACCTGCGATTGGTTATTGAAAAAGCAAAAGTGTCATGGGTATAGGGGATAAACACCAAAAATGTTTTATGAGGACAAATTATGCCCGAACTTCCTGAAGTAGAAACAATTGTGAGATTTTTGAGACCCAAAATCCGCGGAAAGCGGATTTTGAGTATGGAAATAAGGGGTAGGCGGGTGGCGCGCGGGCACAAGAACCCGCAGGAACTAAATAGGGCCGTTGCCGGCAGGAAGATAAGTGAAGTTAACCGGACTGGGAAAAATATAATTCTTGAGTTGTCGGGAGGCGCACGACTTGCGATTCACTTGATGATGACCGGCCGGCTTTTTTGGAATCCGAAAGAAAAACAAATACATGACCGCTTGGTGCTAAAGTTGTCCGGAGGAAATGACCTTGTTTTTAACGACATACGTCAATTTGGGTGGTGCAGGGTTCTTAAACCGAGTGGGAAACTAGCCGGACCCGATGTGTTAAGTCTGGGGTTTAATGAGTTTAAAAGTTTAGTGAGTCCACGCCCAGCGCTGATTAAAAACCTTCTTCTCAATCAGAAAGTTATTTCCGGAATTGGCAATATCTACTCTGATGAAATTTTGTGGTACGCTTGTCTAAGGCCAACGCGAAGGGCAAATACTTTCTCTGGACGCGAACTTAAAAAATTTTATCAAGCAATGCGCCATGTTCTTTTGCTGGCCATCAAAAAAGAAGGCACCAGCAGTCGGGACTATCGGAAACCGGACGGAACAGAAGGGGGATACTATAAAATAAGGAAAGCGTATCAGCGGGCAGGGAAGCAATGTTTGCGTGACGGCGCAACTATCAAGCGCATTAAAATAGGAAGCCGCTCGGCGCATTTTTGCCCCAAACACCAGAAATAATGTAATCCCGTTAGAGACGCAGCCTTGTTCTTGGCAAGAATTAAGTATGGGCTACCAACACAAAACTTATTAATTATTAAGATTAACCATAAGTCTCTAACGGGATGAATTATCTTCTTTACGGCGAAGATACTTATCGGAGCCGGAAAAAACTACGCGAAATAATTGAAGAATACCGCGCTAAAACCGGCTCGTCGTTAAGTTTCTACCGTCTTGATGCTGAAGAAGACGATATGTCACGGCTAAAGGTTTTTACCCAAACGTCTTCTCTCTTCAGTCCCAAAAAGCTGATTGTGATTGAGGGCGCTCTGTCCGGGAGTGAGCAATTTGGCCACGTGCTGTCTGCGGCCAAAGAAATAAAAGAGTCTCGGGACACCGTGCTTCTTTTGTGGGAACGCGAACTGGATGATACCACACGAAAACGGCTCAAAGAAATAGAACCGTATCTAAGCAAAACCCAGGAGTTTAAACCATTGTCGCGTGAGGCGGTAAGCCGCTGGATACAGGAGGAGGCCAAAAAGCTGGGGGTACGTCTTTTTCCTGTGCATCTTGCCAAACTATCAATATTGGGCAGTGATCTTTGGGCAATATCCAGCGAGTTGGATAAAATCGCTGTTGCTAACCCGCAATCCGCGACCACTAACCCGCAAACTATTGACGAGCGCAGCATTTTCCAGCTCGGCGACACCTTTTTCGTATCGCGCCGCGAGGCCCTGTTTAACCTTTTGGGGCTTCTGGCGCAAGGGGAGAATGAGCTTGGAATTTTTTCATACCTTGTTAATCACGCGCGAACCCTCCTTACCGTAAAAACCTATACATCCGAGAATAGGGTTGTCCCTGCATCGTTGGGTATTCATCCTTTTGTAGTAAAAAAAGCGGCGGCCGTCAGCCGTGGTCTGCCGGTAGAACATCTTCGTTCAACCATGGGTCGTTTTCTTGAGGAGGATTTTAAAATTAAAACGGGCCTTACCAAGCCCGCCGAGTCCCTCTTCCGACTCTTGACCCAAAGGTCTTAAATTTTTTTGGAAACGAGTTTTGTCAGCCGCGACTTTAGGCGGCTGGCTTTGTTTTTGTGTATAGCGTGAGTTTTGGCGGCTTTGTCCAGCGCTTTGTAAAGTTGGGGAAGAAGTTTTTCTGCCTCTTTTTGTTTTCCCGCAGCGGCCAGCTTCTTAATATTTTTGACCACGGTTTTATACGCCTCTTTCCTTTTGAGGTTTTGGACGCGCCTTCGCATGGACTGACGCAGCGCTTTTTTCGCGGATTGAGTAATGGGCATAAGTATTATAGTAAGTGCGATTTACTCTGCTGTCAATTGTTTAATCCGGTCGCGTATTCGCGCCGCCAGCTCAAAATCCATCTCTCCTGCGGCGCGTTTCATCTCGCGCTCCAGAGATTTTACGATTTCTCTGGTTGGGCCCTTGGGAAGAGGAATCTCTTCTTCCTTTTTAAGTTCCGCCAAAATTGATTTTCTAATTTCTTTTTTGATTTGTTGAGGGGTAATGCCGTGTTTACGGTTATACTCTTTCTGGGTTTCCCTGCGGCGGTTGGTTTCGTTTACCGCCGCCTTCATTGAGCCGGTCAAGGTATCCGCATAGAGTATTACTTTCCCGTCAATGTGGCGCGCAGCGCGGCCAATAATTTGCAGAAGGGTGGTTTCATTTCGCAGAAATCCTTCTTTGTCAGCATCCAGAATTGCAATAAATGAAACCTCGGGAAGATCAAGTCCCTCCCGTAAAAGATTAATTCCCACCAAGACATCGTGTTCTCCTTCACGAAGTTTTTTCAGAATCTCCGGCCGTTCCAGCGTTTTTATTTCCGAATGCAGGTACTCGGCCTTAATTCCCGCCTCGGTTAAATATTCGGCAATATCCTCGGCGAGCCTTTTGGTAAGCGCCATAACAAGCGAGCGCTCTTTTTTAGTCACGCGCTTTTTTATTTCAGCAATTACGTCTTTAATTTGGTGTTTGGTGGGACGAACCTCAATCTGCGGGTCAAGAATTCCGGTCGGCCTTATTAGTTGTTCAACAATGTGCGGACGAGATTTTTCTATTTCGTACAGAGCCGGAGTTGCCGATACATAGATTAGCTGGCCAACGTTTTTATTAAATTCTTCAAACTTTAGCGGCCGGTTATCCAAAGCAGAGGGCAGACGAAATCCGTATTTAATGAGCACCTCTTTTCGCGCCCGATCGCCATTATACATTCCGCGGACTTGGGGTACGGTAGCATGCGACTCGTCAATAAAAGTTAGAAAATCGCTGCCGTGGGCGTAGCGAAAATAGTCAATAAGCGTGTGGGGCGGAGTTCCCGGCTTGCGAAAATCAAGTTGGCGCGAATAGTTCTCAATTCCGTTTACATAGCCGGTTGAACGGAGCATCTCCATATCAAATTCCGTGCGTTGTTTAAGGCGGGCCGCTTCTCCCGACGCTTCGTTTATATCTTTAGATAAGGAAGTCGGGACCCCGACATCGTAAAGCGATCGTCGGGATAAAATTTTTCCTTGCTTTTTTAACTCTGCAAGCCGCCCCTTAAGTTCTCTTTGGATATTTACAATAGCAAGTTCCAGTTTTTCCTGCGGGGTGACAAAGTGTTTGGCGGGGAAAATCTTGAAAGCTTGTAGTCCGATTGAGCGCCGTTTGACGCCAATGATTTTATTTTTTTCTCCGCCCGAGGCGGATCCGCCTTTGGCGGAAAACTCTACGGCAACAATGTCTTCTCCGGAGGGAAGATAAATCTCAACCACATTTTCTCTAACGCGAAAGTGGCCCTGGCGGGGGTTAATGGGGTTACGCGCGTACTGAAGCAGTATCAGGTGTTTAATAAGTTCTTTTTGGGAAAGTTTTTCGCCAACCCTTAATTCCACTGAAATTTTCTGATACTCTTCCGGGTCGCCAATGCCGTAGATGCAGGAAACAGAGGCAACGATGATTACGTCGTTTCGCGTCAGTAAAGAAGCGGTAGAGGCATGGCGCAGGGCATCTATCATCTCATTGATTTTGGCGTCTTTTTCAATGTAGGTGTCGGTCTGCGGAATATAGGCCTCGGGCTGGTAGTAGTCATAGTAGGAAACAAAATAATGCACGGCATTTTCCGGAAAAAATTCTTTAAATTCCTGATAAAGTTGGGCGGCAAGGGTTTTATTGTGCGATATAACCAGCGTTGGTTTTTGAACTCGCTCAACTACGTTTGCCATCGTGAAGGTTTTTCCGCTGCCCGTGACCCCAAGAAGCGTTTGGTGTCGCGCGCCCGCACGCAAATTCGCCACCAGTTGATCGGTGGCTTGGGGTTGGTCGCCTGTCGGCCTGAAACTTGACACAAGTCTAAACTTCATAATATACTCACCCTAGTTATTTTATGAGGAGTCAGGGGTGCCTAAACCCTTAATGTGGTTTCAATGCATAATTTGTGATGAGGTTTATAAAACAGAAGAAGAAGCGGCACATTGCGAGAAACAGGGTCTGTCACCGATAAGATATCCAGTTAACACCGCAGTATTGCTGGTTCATCCCGTCACTCACATTCTGGTGGATGCCCGCGTCGAACATATTAAAGTCCAACCCCGGTCGCACAAACTCTTTTTTGAACTGGTTGGTGTCCGTGGGTTTAAATTTATAGTAGAGGAACACCTACTTCGTCCTAAGAACTAGTAATATTTAGCCGGCACGATACCGGCTTCTTCTTTTTTCAAAAACGAAAACTTGACACTGGTAAAGTTGTTTGATACTCTTTGATTAGATCACGGGTACTAAAAAGGGGTCACTAAATGGAATTTCTGGCGGGCGTCACTAAGGGTGTTTGTCCATATTGCCGCGACAGGCATCCAGTTAGAAGGGCCCAGGTTATGGGTGGTCATATAGCAGTTATGGATAGTCATAGAGTATCCGATTCTGGCGGTTGGTGCCGCGGTGAAGGGCTTGCGCCGGAATTTCTCTACGGGTTGCGCTCAGACTGACCCAATCTTTTTTATCAATCTCATGCTGGTTGAGCTTGGCTCTGCCGGCTTTTTTCTTTTTTCAAAAACTTGACATAGATTCCTTGTTTGCATAAGATACGAACGGTAGCCCTGAGGGGGGTATGCTATGACAACAGCACGGCAGATGCGGGAAGTTTCCGATAGGGTGTTGGAGCGGCGTGTCGAGGAAGATAAACGTGAGGAAAAGAAACGTAGGGAAGAAAAGGATCGCAAAAATGCTGAGTTGAGAAAACTACTAGAACCCGAAGTAGAAAGCTCTTATCGGGGGGCCCTTGCTAAGATACGGGAGGCCGCCAATAGGGGTGAGCGGTCTTGCGAGCTTAGATGGAGTTGCGGTTTGTATGCTGGAACCCCTGAAGTGAATGCGGTTTGTGCAGTGATGGTTGCTGAGCGTTTACGGAAAGACGGTTTTGTTGCCACTGTGAAGCAACAGTGTGGAAGCGACGAAGGTGGTGTAGAGATTGTTCAAAATGCGTCAGATTGCGAGATCGTTCTCTCCATAACGTTCTAATAATGGTTGCCGGCCCACGCGCTGGCTTTTTCTTTACCCCAAAAGCTTGACTTTTTAGTTTGAACTTCATACCATAATGAAAGCACCTTTTGGGGGTAAAACCGTGAAGAAAACAACGAGGGTCGGCCTTAGTCTCGCGATTGGTTTTTTGCTGGCAGTACTGGTTGACGTTTTTGTTGGTCCGGCACATCTTTTGTCGTCCATCCCACACGCTAGGTGGTTGGTGTTAGCCCTTTGGTTTCTTTACTCGGTTGCCCTATGGCTTCTGTTTTTTACAGCAACACCTCCGCGGCCATTCCTACGCGCTTTGAAAAGCCTAGGAGTGGGCGGTTTAGTAATAGGACTTGCGGTTTTAGCCCTTGTTTTAGGGGGTTATTCAATCAACATTGCTGGCGCAGTTTTTGTTTGGCTTCTTGCTTCTGGCGTTGCTCTGGGCACCCCCATTGTTGATTCTAATAATAGGCCATCTGCCGGTTAATACCGGCTTTTTCTTTTTGTTGAATAAAGTTACTATAAAAGTGCAATGATTTCATTTCTTTCCGGCCAAGTTGAACTAAAAGGAGAGCGCCTCGTTATAATAAACGTTGGCAATGTTGGTTATCGCGTATTTGCTTCAACAGAAACTCTCAAAAAAATACCAGAAAAAGGAGGGAATGTCAAAGTCTGGACGCATCAATACGTGCGGGAAGACGCGCTGGAACTCTATGGTTTTTTACACCTTGCCGAACTTGAACTTTTTGAAATTTTAATTAAAGTCCCGGGCATTGGACCCAAAACTGCTTTGGGTGTAATGAGTGTTGCGCCGATTGATACGCTGCGAAAAGCAATTGCCTCCGGCGATACGTCGTATCTGACTAAAGTTTCCGGCATTGGCCGCAAAACCGCGGAGAAAATTATAATTGAACTTAGGGAAAAAATGGCTGGCCGCGGAGTTTTGGTTGAAGCGCCGGAATTAAAAGAAGAAGCTGACGCGCTGGAGGCATTGGTGTCTCTGGGATATTCGCAGCGGGAAGCGCGAGAAGCACTGCAGCAGATTCCGCAAGAAGTTTCCAGTGTTGAAAAACGCGTAAAAGAGGCGCTAAAGAAACTTAGCCGAGCCCAATGATATCGTTCTTACAGTCTAAAGAATGGGAAGAATTCCAAAAATCAGTGGGAAGAAAAACATGGCGTCTTGGTGGGGCGCTTGTTATTCAGCACACACTGCCGCTCGGCTTCAACTATTTATACTGTCCGCGCCCCTCGGCCCCGACGGAACAGTTTTTTAGAGAGACGGCAAAAATCGCCGCACGCGAGAAAAGTATTTTTCTAAAAATTGACCCAACCGAACAACCCCAAATTATCCCTAGGCCGCCTTGGGCGGCCGGGATCCCGGCCAAGAAAGGCCTAGGTACAAATTCCCCGCCTCTGCCAAGGCTACGGCTGGCAAGCAAATTTCAAACAAGTGCAGCGCTTCAGCCGCAAAAAAGCTTGGTTATTAACCTACAAAAATCCGAAGAAGACTTATTGGGCGCAATGTATGAGAAGACGCGTTATAATATACGACTTGCAGAACGCCACGGGGTAGGGGTAAATCAGGCGGGTGCGCTGGAAGAGTTTTGGAAGTTGTTGGTGGAGACTGCGCGTCGGGACAAGTTTTATACTCACGAGCAAAATTACTACGAAAAACTTCTTATGGCTTGTTCCGATAATTTTTCCAACGAACTCTTTTTTGCAAGACAAGGGAGGACACTAATCGCAGCCGCCCTGATAAACTTCTTTAAGCCCTCACAAACAGTAACTTATCTTCACGGTGCCTCTCTGCGTGAACACAAAGAGGTGATGGCGCCCCATCTTCTTCACTGGCGCATCATGCAGGATGCCAAACGCCGCGGGTTTTCGTTCTACGATATGTGGGGGATTGATGAAAAAAAGTGGCCGGGGATTACAAGATTTAAACTTGGGTTTGGTGGAGAAGTAGTGGAATATCCGGATTCTATTGATATAATTTATGGGCAGTTTTGGTATGGTATTTATAAAATTTCAAAGGCCGTTTTATGAAGCTGAATAAAAAAATAAAGAGAGCGTTTTGCCGCGGAATACTGGAGAAAACCAACGACCCGGCAATATTTAATGACGAGGAGTGCGAGGCGCTTCTCAGACGGGAAGTGGTGGATTGGATTTTTGTTTTCTTGGGCGCGTTTACTTATATGTACCTTGCGCTTCTTGCGGTTGTTTTTTTTGGTAAGTTGACTGACGATCTGCCGCAACTGCGAAGTCTGCTGGATTCTTTACAGAATCCATATTTTGGCGCCTTGGCCGTCTATGTAATTCTTAAAGAAATCCGCAAACGCAAGAGATCTTACCCCTCGCGATATTTAGGTGAGCTTTTTGTGGTTTTATGGACCATTTTCGGGGCAGCAGCAACACTTTTAGCTTTTGTTTCTCCGAGATATGACTTTGACTCTTTTCTATTGACTATTTTGTCCAATACTCTGGTCGTCATACTCATTTACATAGGCGGTGTATTAAATAGACCGTGATTGACTCCATCGCAGGAACAGTTAAAAAAATTATACCAAGGGGTGTTTTTTTATTTCTGCAGCCCTTGTATCATTTTTTCCTGGCATGGTTTGCGGCTCTTTTTTACGGCTTCCCCTCGCGGAATCTTACCGTGATAGGGGTGACCGGCACCAAAGGAAAAACCACAGTAGTTGAGCTGGTTCGCGAGATACTAAAAAGGGGCGGGTATAAGGTTGCCTCTATTTCCTCGCTTAGTTTTGTAATCGGAGACCGCGAAGAACAAAATTTTTATAAAATGACTTTGCCGGGAAGATTTTTTGTGCAGCATTTTTTGCACCGCGCCCGCCGCAGTGGGTGCAAGTATGCGGTATTGGAAGTTACTTCCGAGGGCATAAAGCAATTTCGGCATCGTTTTATAAAATTTGACGTTGCGATTCTAACCAATGTCGCGTCGGAACACATTGAGGCGCATGGAAGTTTTGAGAAGTACCTTCGCGCCAAGCTTGATCTTTTCTGGCGTCTTCCTAAAGAGGGTTTGGCGATTATTAACCAAGATGATCCGCGGGCCGCTCGTTTTTCTGCCGCTACCGCAGCGCACAAAATGTATTATGGTAAAGATGCGGTAAATTCTCTTATTGTCAAACATTCAATGTTTGACAACGGTGTGGAGTTTGAAGTTAACGGCGCGACCATACGTTCTCCGCTCATGGGCGAGTTTAATTTTTATAATATTTTGGCCGCAGCGGCAGTGGGATTAAGCCAGCAGATTTCACTTGAGAAAATTGCATCGGCCTTTTCTGGGGTTGATAATATTTCCGGCCGCATGGAGTTTATACAGCGTGAGCCATTTGCGGTGATGGTGGACTATGCTCATACGCCGGATTCGTTGCGGCAGGTGTACAAGTTTTTGAGGCCCAAGAGCCAAAGATTGATATGTGTTTTGGGAGCGGCTGGCGGGGGGCGCGATAAGTGGAAGAGGCCAGAGTTCGGGAAAATTGCTTCTGAATTTTGCGACGAAATTATTTTAACCAACGAAGATCCATATGACGAGAATCCAGCGGCTATTATAGAGGACATAGAACGCGGCATCCCTACAAGCTACAAGCTAAAAGCTAAAAGCTTTCTTGATAGGCGCGAGGCTATTTATAATGCATTAAAATCAGCCCAAGCGGGAGACACGGTAGTTATTACCGGCAAGGGGGCCGAGCCGTGGATTATGGGACCGAATAATACGAAAATTCCGTGGGACGATCGTAGGGTTGTAAGAGAAGAGCTGCAAAAGCTTGATTAACAAAACGCCCCGTTAAAGGGCGTACTAGAACAAGTTTCGACTACCGGCTGTGGGTGTCAGCCAAGGAGTATTTACTGATTTTCTAATTGCAGTGATTATTGCGTCTTTTTGTGGTGTATAATATTTCCAGAATGCCCCGGGCGGATGCGGACCGAAAGGTGCGGCTACTCTAGTTGGTTGGGATTTTGGCCGATATGTATATTCTGATTCCGATACGGCCGCAACTATTTCTGCGCCAATGCCGCCCTGACGCGGACATTCCTCCGCAGTAATTAGCCGCCCGGTTTTATTTACCGACTCTATGAGCATATCGGGATTGAACGGCGAGAGTACCCGTAGGTCAATAACCTCAACCGAAATACCGTCTGCCTTAACAGCTTCTGCGGCCTCAATCGCGGTATGCACCATTGCTCCGAAAGTTGCGATAGTTACGTTTTTACCTTTATGTGCAATGCGGTGTCCGAATTCCTTTACTGATTTTTCCGGCGGCCTACGGACGAGTCTTCCCCTGATATTGTTGTACAGCTCTTTATGTTCAAAGAAAAGCACCGGCTCTCCCGTTGTTAAAACTGCGGCAGAAAGCATGTCGTACAAATCCTGAACCGTAGAGGGATATACCATATTAAGTCCCGGAGTATTTAGAAAGTGCGGTACAAGGCATTCGCGGTGTTTGGCCATATAATTTCCCCCTCCGTCGGGGAGACGAACAACTAAATGTAATTCTTCTCCATGCAGCAGGTAAATGTCTGCCGCCTCAATAATTTTCTCGCAGGCAATAGTTGCAAAACCAGAAAACTGAATTTCTATCACTGGCTTGAGACCGTACATAGCAGCGCCGGTGGCTACGGCCACAATACCGCGTTCATCAAGCGGGGCGTCAATGCAGCGTTTGTCTCCGGCAATTTTCTGAAGAGGAAAAAATTTGTGTCCGGCCATTGAGGCATAATCAGGAAGGTGTTTTTTGATATAGTCAGTGGGCAGAGCAGTAATCAGGTGCACGCCCCCAAGTGCTCCACCATCTTGTGCCAGCATGAAGACGCGTCTATCCCGCATCGTAGAATCATAGAGCGCAAAACGTAGGGCGTCGCCGCCAGTGGCGTTTTCAATGACTTCTGGCTCAACGCGCATCTTGGAAATAGCGTCAGCATCGCTCACTTTTCTGGCAGAACGGACCAACGAAGCGCCTCTATCAACGATTGCCTTACCTTTTCCATTTTTCAGCGCCTCTGCGAGTCTCTTATAAGAGTTCTCTGCTTCTTCTCTGACGTAGGCAGTTGTCATACGACGCAGCTCTACATCTTCGGATTCTGTCCAATGAATTCCTAGAAGTTCTTCTGCTGATGGCGAGAGCAAAAAAGTAGAAGTCCTTCTAATGGCGTCGCGTTCGTCAAGTTGTTTCTTGAGCGCCGCCTCCTCTTCCTTGGTCAGTTGTAGGCCCGGGGCTCTATTGGTATGTTTTGCGCGCCTGTCCACCATAAGTTCAATCAGGGCCGGCCTTTTATTTTCTTCAATCCAAGCACGCATTTTTTTAGTGATGGCATACACTGCTATGGGGTCTCTTCCGTCAACGCGTATTGCGTTAAGGCCGAAGCCTCGGGCTTTTTGCAGGATAGGAACCGCGCCCTGCAGTTCAGTTGGAGTGGCGATGGCAATGCCGTTATTCAGGCATAAGAACAAAACCTGCGTCCTAAACCTTGCGGCCCAATTAAGGGCGGTTGCAAAATCAGCAGTTGCGGTTGCGCCGTCGCCAAAGTAAGTAGCGACTACCGGTTCTTTTTCTCCAATAATCTTTGGTGCCAAAGCAATTCCCACCGCCAGCGGCATATTTGTACCCACAACCCCATAGGGCGGGTCAACTTTCTTTTCAAGCGATATTTTTATAATTTCTGGATTCGGAACGCCGAAAAATAGATCAAAAATAATCGGGATACTGATTCGCCGGGCGTAAGCAACTTCGTGAGAGCGCGCATAGTAGAGAATTCTGTCACCTCTTTTTAACGCATATACGCTGGCCAGGGCCGCTTCTTCTCCTTCCGGAGAAATGTAAATAGTCATCAGTGGTTCCCGGTCGTTGGGTGGTCGCGTTCCTTCCTCCATTCCGCATATCCCGAGTTGGCGCATATTCAGCATATCTCTGTAGATTTTGTGCAGCGTCTCCCCATCCGGCCAAAACTTTCGTAAAAGGTCGCGATCAGTCACGGAGCCATCAGGTGCGAGAATCTGCACCATCGGTAGCTCTTCGTGCGGGTTTCCCATTTTTCACCTTGTCAGAGAGCGAATTTCGTGGTAATCGTATCACGATTAGACCCTGCGGTCAAGGAAATACCCGCAAGTTGCAACGTTGTGTTTATTCGTTATACTAAAACTCATGTCCAGAACGGAACTGCCGAATTCAATTCGCAAATTTTTGCGCCGCGAAAAAGCCCGGATACGCCGGGGGGTTTTTGATTCCGAAGAAGCAGAGAAGAGAATAAGTGAACTTGTCGCTAAAACCTTTATGGTGTACTCTAAAAAAAGATTAAAGAATAAACCATCAAAATGAAAAATCACAACCACGATCTTATTCACCAGCTCTCTGAAGACCTTGATTCGCTCTGGAGGTATAAAGAATATATAAAAAATGCCAAGGGCTGTAGGCACTGCATCTCTATGTGGCGGCGGCTGGAAGAGCTGGATCAGACCAAAGTAACGCTTCTGCGTGAGGAGATTGAACGGCACATCAAAGAAAAGAGGTTTGATTAGTTGTTTTGATTTTTTCACCAAACAGCGTAACATAATAGATAGATCCAATAGCATTGGGTTGGCGTGGAACACGAGGCGGCAGATCCCACAACAATTGTTGTTTATTACGACTGTTGCGTCCCATGGAATGCGGTTACCAATCTTCTTGAGCCGGCCCTTGGTTTTGCACACCACCTTTCCTGCCGTAAACTTTTCCCCGAACAGATTTACCGAAACGACCCGCTGCTTTTTGGCGCCGTTGACGAATATCATAAAATAAATTTTCCTCGGCAGCTTTGTGTCTTTGTTACTACCGACGAAGGTTTTAAAACGCAAGTAGTACGGCATCCGGCTTTCGGAAGTTCTGTTATTTTTATCTATTGGGAGGCCGTGGGCACTTCGTACGAAACCAATTGGTTGTGGGCCAAAGATGTGGCGCGAAGACTGCTGGAGGCTTTTATGGAGATGCGCTATATAAAATCTCGACGTCTTGTTTCCCGGGAGGACTTTTGCAGAGAAGCAGGATTAGTTTTGAAGAAAAGTTTTCTTCTCCCCGCCGCTTAAGGCGGCCTTTTTTAACTAAGGATATTGTAGTACTATACTTCATATGCGGCCGCTCTGGGTTATTTTACTTTTGGTATTCTTGGGTGGGGCGGGTTATCTTGCCTTTTTCCGAGAAACAGTGCAGCGGGGCGCGATAAAAGGCGCAACGTTTATGAGCGAACCCATAGTCGTAAAAACAAGGGATGGGGTCACAATTGCTGGGGATTTTTACTCCGGTGGAAGCAGAGGCGTTTTATTCCTTCATATGATGCCTGCGAATAGAAAAAGTTGGACTGCTTTTGCGGAAAAATTGCAAAGCGCCGGATTTTCGGCGCTTGCCATTGATCTTCGTGGGCACGGCGAATCGCAAGGAGGACCGGAGGGGTATAAAAAATTTTCCGACGAGGAACACCAAGCGTCACGTTTGGACGTTGAGGCGGCCGCCGAGTTTTTGAAAGAAAAAGGGGTCGTCGAACTTTCTCTTGCCGGCGCGTCCATTGGAGCAAATCTCGCGCTGCAGTATCTTGTGGATAAGGCGGAGGCGCATTCTGCGATTTTACTTTCCCCGGGGCTTGATTATCGCGGAGTCAAAATAGACTCCGCCCTGCAGCGGTTGCAGACAAATCAGGGAGTATACTTAGTTGCGAGCGAAGAAGATTCTTATTCGTTTGAGTCCGTGCAGATGCTTGCCACCCAGACCCCTCTTAGCGATAAGCGTGTATTGAAAATTTTCCAGAACTCGGGACACGGCACCGTCATGCTTGAGCAAAACGCGGAGTTTATGGATGAGCTGATAGGCTGGCTTAAAAAATTTTAAAGGTCGCGTTTCGTTTATTAGTTTTAGTTCAAATTTTTATGATTGAATCACTGCTAAATCCTCCCTTGGCGCATTTCATTCTCCGTGTTGTCTTGGGGGTTTTAATAGTAGCTCACGGCTACCCTAAATTATTTAAAGGTTTTTCTGGATTTGCCGGCTGGCTTGACTCTATTGGGCTAAGGCCCGGCAAATTCTGGGCACTGGTTGCGGGGGCGGTAGAGTTTCTTGGAGGCATATTTTTGATTCTTGGTTTGTGGGTGCAGGTTGTGGCCATACTTTTTGCCATCCAGATGCTGGTGGCTATGTGGAAAGTAAAATGGGGCAAGGTTGGCCTTACGGCACAGGGCGGCTGGGAACTTGACTTGATTTACCTTGCGGTAGCGATCGCGCTGGCCCTCATGGGCCCGGGTTATTACGTAATTTTTTAATGTCTTTTCGGGCTACGTTGGTTATTGTTGTCTCGGTTTTCGCGCTTTTACTTGGCGCGCTTTTTGCCCTGCCCGTTTATAAAAAAGAATACGCCAAAGTTGAAATTAAGGGCGTTTCTCTTTTGGTTGAGGTGGCGCGCGATTCTCAATCGCGCGCCCGAGGCCTTGCCGGCCGCGATAAGATTCCGGCGCAGGGCGGTATGCTTTTTGTTTTTGATCAACCAGCCGCCTACGGCATCTGGATGAAAGATATGAAAATTCCCATTGATATTTTCTGGATTAAAAACGGGGTAGTGGTTGATTTGGAGGAAAACGTGATCCCGTTCAAGAGCGGCTTGAGAGATACCTCCCCGCCGATTTTTAGGCCAGACGTTACGGCGCTTTACGTTTTGGAAACTTCCGCCGGACTGGCCCAAAAACACGGTATAAAAATAGGAGATGAGATAAAAACATTTTTCAGAAACGAATTTGCCCAAATTGCTTCTCCGACCGCAGTCGCCGTGGAGGAGCCTCCGCCGGTTGGCGGCGAATATTTTATTGAGACCCTGCGTCTTGCTCCTGCCGAGGGAGGAGAGTTTAAAATAAAAAAACTTCTCACCAAAAATAAGTTCTACCGCAAATTTGCGATTAGCTACAAATCCGGCAAATTCGCCGTAAGCGGGGTTATGAACGTTCCTATGGGCGCTATACCACGGGGCGGATTCCCGGTGCTTATCTTAAACCACGGTCTGATCTCTCCCGAGATTTATTATACCGGCCGCGGTTCTCGTCGGGAGCAGGATTTTTTTGCGCGCCAGGGTTATATAACTATCCATCCCGATTATCGGGGCTTGGGCGAAACTGACCCTAAATTAGTTTGTCCCTCTACCCTAAGTTACACCAAGGACGGCTGCCACCATGATTTTTATGTTGGCTATACGGATGACCTCGTAAATCTGGTTGATGCCTTAAAAAAATTAAATTCAAAATTAATTGATGTAAAACGTATGGGCATGTGGGGACATTCTATGGGCGGAGGTATGGCGGCGCGAGTTATGGTTTTGAATCCTGACATACGAGCCTATGTTTTATTTGCTCCCATTAGCGCGGACGTGGAGGATAATTTTTATGAATTGAAATCAAAAGAAATAACGTGGCTGCGGGAGACTTACGGAATGGGAAGCGAGGTTTATAAAAAAATGTCGCCGCTGACTTATTTTGCGGAAGTCCAAGCGCCGGTGCAGCTGCATCACGCGTCAACTGATAAAGACGTTCCGGTTGAATTTTCAGAGAAAATGTACGAGGCGCTAAAAAACTCCGGCAAAAAAGTGGAGTTTTATAAATATCCGGGCGAAGGACACGAATTTGGAGATGCCTGGTCTTTAGCCGCAGAGCGCGCCCTGCAGTTTTTTGATAAGTATGTGAAGGGGGCTCGGTGATCACGCGGTTCCCTCGGTATTTTGTTTTCGCGACACGACTCGGCCGCTCCAGTGCCTAGGCCCTTCGGGCCGGCATCTCCCTAGGCATTTCAGGCCGGGATCCCGGTCCGCAGACCTAGGGACCGGCGGCTTCGCCGCCTAGGGACGGCGGCCTCGCTAAGAGTCGGCGTAGCTTTCCTCGCAACGCTCGGAACCAAGCAAGCCACGCCTCCTATTGTCGCGAGAAACAAAATACCTCGACCGCGCGATTACGCTCGCTATAACGTATACTCCCCCCGAAAACATATCGACTCGACCGTTTTAATTTGATTTTTAAACGCGGTTCTGTTATACTTTTTCTCATGCGTGATACTCTGGTCATAGATATTGAAACCAAAAAATCTTTTGCCGAGGTTGGCGGAGAAAAAAACATACGCGAACTTGGTATTTCGGTTGCGGGCGTCTATTCATATGCAAAGGACGCCTTTTTTGCGTTTGAGGAACAGGAACTGCCCAAGCTTGAAGACCTGCTTAGTGATACCGGCCACATCATTGGGTTTAATATAAACCATTTTGATATTCCGGTAATGGAGCCGTATTTGGACGGTGTTTCTTTTGCAAAGTTTGCCGTAACCGATATGTTTGAAGACGCGGTCAATTTTTTGGGACACCGCGTGGGGTTGGACGGATTGGCCAAGGCAACGCTGGGTAGCGGAAAAACAGGCCACGGTCTTGAGGCCTTGGAGTGGTTTAAGCAGGGAAGAATTGAGGAGGTAAAAAAGTACTGTTTAGACGATGTTCGCCTGACACGCGATCTTTATGAATACGGCAAAAAGCACGACCACCTGCTTTTTGAGTCCTTTATAGACGGGAAAATTCACTCTATTCCAGTTTCTTGGGGCAAAGAAATAAAAAAGCCAATTTTGCAAATTCTGGAGGAGGCATTTGATAGTCGCCAACGACTCTCCATAGAGTATGTTTCTTCCGAAGATAGCGACGGCCTCGGGTTTAAAAAAGCGCGGCTGATTGATGTTTATAAAATAAAACCCAACGGGGAGATTGAAGCGTATTGCCACCTGCGTCAGGGATTGAGAAATTTTAGAATAAATCGTATATTGAAGGCAGAGCCAACGAGTGATTCTTACTCGGTTCCTCAAGATTTTCAACACACACTTTTTACTTAACAATGTTCAATCAGGAGATAACATTTTATAGCCAAACTCTGGGGAGGTTAAACTTTGAGGACATGATCCGCGAGGTCGTTAAATTTGTAAAAAGCCAGCCGCAGAGATTTTATAAAATCATTATCGGTACTGACTCCGAAGCGTCCAGTCCGGTTTCTCTGGTAACCGCAGTAACTATCTGGAGGGTGGGCAACGGCGCCATACATTTTTGGACAAAATCGGAGGAAAGGAAATTCGTCACCCTGCGCGATCGCATCTGGCAGGAAGCCATAAGTTCCATTACTATGGCGCAGGAAGTACGCGGACGCCTCAAAGAAGTTTTGGGGGATGAATTTTTCTGGGACGGCAACGAAGTTCACGTTGACATCGGCGAGAACGGGCCGACCAAGGAACTTATTGATTCTGTGGTGGGGATGATAAAAGGATATAATTTTGAACCGGTCATAAAACCGTACGCCTTTGGCGCATCTACCGTCGCCGACAAGCACACCTAGCTTCCGAGGAAGTTAAATTAATAATACGACAGCATAACAATAGCCCCTTTTGGGGCTATTGACTTTTAAGTATTTTTGAAGTATAATTAAAGTATACAGATACTGTGGGGAGGGGTCTAGGGGAATACGTGTAATTTAATTCGGGGCTCTCCGCTCCCGTCCCTCCTCGGCGAGCTCGCCCTTCGGGCGAAGGGGCCCCGAATTAAATTACAGGGATCTTTGAATTTAAGAGGGGACTATTGTGACCGTCCAAACAGGGGGGCAAGTGGGACACTCACTAAATCACAAATTGGGGTGTTTTCTCACCGTGTCCTCCGATTTGGGCGGTCAAAAGGCCGCAGAAACGGTTGGGCCCGTAGCTCAACTGGCAGAGCCTCCGGCTCATAACCGGCAGGTTCCTGGTTCGAGTCCAGGCGGGCCCACCAAATAGTTTCTAAACAGGACAGAAAGGAGGATGTCACATGTGGGTTGATGGTAACGGCAGGCGGCGTTCCGCCTGCAAAAAGACAGTTCGTGGGGCGGCCCTTTTCTCGCACGCGGCGAGACGGGACCGAAACCTTCACGGTCTTGAGGTTCCCGAACCGCTACAGCGGTTTGGTGAGCGGACGAGCGAGGAGCCTCGGCGTGAGCCTCGGCAGCGCAGTGGACCGACGACCCGTGCCGAACAGCACGTGGAACAGTGCGAGCGGGTCGAGGTGATTCCCGCAATGCCATCACATAAGGATCTCGGGATGATGGGAGCTTTGGCGAGCCTTATGGCCCTAGGCGAATCGCACACGTCCAGTCTTGCCCGGACATGGCGCTCCCTCAAGGAGGTCCCCCGCCGGATTTTCCCGCGCAGGAGGGGCGACAGGTAACAGGGTTCAGTGACGCCGTCGTCTAGTGGTCAAGATCTGGGCCCTTCAAGCCCGGGACAAGGGTTCAAATCCCTTCGGCGTCACCATCCCATACGGTTTTTACGTAGTCGGTGGGCTCGTAGCTCAACTTGGTAGAGCAGCGGGCTTTTAACCCGAGGGTTGCAGGTTCAACTCCTGCCGGGCCCACCAAATTAAGTCTGGCCATCAGCACATAAAGGAGGTGAGGCTTAGGTGTATCGTTTCCAGATCACAGGCGGCGGCATCATCATCGTGGGCAATGAGGTCCGCGATTGGGTGAGCCGTAGCTGGTCCGAGGTGAAGTGACCCGCCTCTTATAACGGGGAACACCAAAATACCGGTGTTCCCCCTCGAGCCGGTCCCATAAGGTTTCGACGAATAGGTTTCTCCCCAAAGTAATTTTGTACCTTTTACAATTAACTTAGGAGGAACCTACGATCTTTATGGGATCAGCTCGGGTATTTATTATTACAGCTCTTAAAGAGACCACGTAAGAGATATTTTTCATCTTCGCAAAAACCGTCCCTCTGTCAGTGACAGAGGGGCGGTTTTTGCTTGAAAGAGTTACGCGGCAAAGATATTATTGAATTGCTGTCCCTGTAGTTTAGCGGATAGAACACTGGCCTCCGAAGCCAGAGATCGGGGGTTCGAATCCTCCCAGGGACGTTCAAGGTTAGTAAAACCCGCATGAAAGTCCGTATCCGAAGAATAGATAAATCTCTTCCTTTGCCGGGGTATAAAACCCAAGGCGCAGTTGCTTTTGATCTGGCGGCGCGTCTTTCCATGACCATTACCCCGCGGTCAGTTGCTTATATTCCCCTTAATGTGGCGTTGGAACCGCCGGAGGGCTATATGCTGCTCCTGGCAGCGCGCTCTTCTCTTCATAAAAAGGGTTTGATGCTGGCCAACGGCGTAGGAATCGGTGACCGTGATTTTTCCGGAAACGAGGACGAGTATCACGCCGCGCTTTATAATTTCACCGACGGCGAAGTTACTGTTGAGCGTGGAGAGAGGGTGGTGCAGGGGATGCTTAAACCCTACGAGAAAGCAGAATGGCACGAGGTGGAGGATTTAGAAAATATCTCCCGTGGAGGTTTTGGCACGACTGGCCCATTTTAACATCCTTCGGTATTATAGACGGTGATGGGGGTTTCTATTCTTATTATCTCTGGCAGAAAACCACGCCGCTCTGCGGTCCAGACGCGAGAGCTTCCCGCGAAGCGGGAGCTCCCGTCTCCGGGGATGAATGCCAGCCCGGAGTTACGGTCCGACAAGGGTCGGACCGAAGCGGAGGAGATAACCCCGCTTGAAGCCCGATCGCCAGGGCGATTTTCTGAAGACGAGCGAGGCTTGTCTGAAGAAAACCACGCCCCTCAGGGCGTGGCAGCGGTTATTTTTCTAGCGATATTTCTACTACCGCTTTTCACCAACGCGCAGGGGTTTAACAAAAACCTCTATTTTGGCATGAGAAACAACTCGGAGGTGGTAAGACTTCAGGAGTTCCTGCGCGATCTTGGCTATTTTACCTATCCCACATCAACCGGAAATTATTTTACAGCCACACTGAACGCCGTTAAGAAGTTCCAAAAAGATAATGGCATTCCGGCCATTGGCGGTTATTTTGGTCCGCAGTCGCGTACGATTGCCAACCGCCTTCTTTCTCCGGTAGAGGAGGCGACCTCGAGCGCCACAAAGACCGTCAAGACAAAAACCTCCCCCTATAAAGGTAAAATTGTTATTAGTTTTGTTTCCGGCAAGAGCGAAGATCCAAAAGCAGAGTATTTGATTCTGGCAAATAAAACCGAAAAGGAAAAAGTTATTATATCCGATTGGTTTATAGAAATTTCGTCCGGAGCAAGATTTACAATACCCAAGGGATATGAGCTTCCCGGATTTTCGACTCTTCCCTCCGACCCCATCGCTCTTAGGCCTGGAGACCGTGCTACTATTACTGTTGGCCGACAGGAGAAAAACGCAGACTTCAGGCAAAATGTATGTACTGGTTATTTTGACGAGGAGACTGTTTATAGTCCAACCCTTTCCCATCAGTGTCCGAGACCCGACACCGGCCGCCTTATCAGCCTCTCCGATCAGTGTCTTAGAATAATTGATGCAACACCAACGTGTCGTCTATCCAGGCCCGGCCCCTACATTGATTCCGACTGCTCGCAATATCTGAACAGAAGCCTAAACTACACAGGCTGCGTTGCTGACTATCGTAATAGAAAAGATTTTTATTCTCAGGAGTGGCTGATCTGGATGCAGAAGAATCAGGAGTTTTTCCGCAATGTCCGCGAGCATATTATTTTGCGCGACCCCCAAGGGCGGGTAGTGGACGAATATAGTTACTAAGGAGTCCCCGCTTATTAATATTATGAAATTATCATTCCACGGCGGTGCCCGGGAGGTGACAGGAGCGTGTTATCTTTTAGAGACCGCCCAAACAAAAATTCTTATTGATTGCGGACTTTTTCAGGGGTGCGACGAGTGCGCGGATTTAAATTTTGAGAAATTTAAGTTTGAGCCGCGAAAAATTGACCTGCTGGTTGTAACGCATGCCCACCTTGATCACGTGGGCCGGATCCCCAAACTTGTCCAAGAGGGATTCTCCGGAAAAATTTATTCCACCGCTCCGACACAAGAATTGGCTCGTTTAATTTTGGAGGATGCGTTTCATCTGATGCGGCGCGACAGTAAAAAGATGTATGACGAAGAGGATTTGGAAAAAACTTTCCGGCTTTGGGAGGACGTTCCTTATCACAAAATTCTTGAAACAGGGGATATAAAATTTCGTCTTAATAATGCCGGCCACATATTGGGCTCAAGCCTTGTTGAACTTTGGGCAGAGAATAAACATTGGCTTTTTAGCGGGGATCTTGGCAACTTGCCCTCTGCCCTTCTGCCCCCGCCGGAAACCTTCAAAAATATTGAATATTTGGTTTTGGAGTCAACTTATGGAAATCGCACTCACGAGGATCCGGGGGAAAGAGTACTGATGCTGGAGCGGGCGGTGGAGGACGTGACTGCGCGTCATGGGATGTTGATGATACCGGCTTTTGCTACAGAACGAACCCAAGACATCCTGTTTTTGTTGAACGAGATGCTGCTTTTCAAGCGTATTCCGGAGATTCCGGTTTTTGTGGATGCGCCGCTGGCGATTCGCGTGACATCAGTTTTTGAAAAATATACGGACCACTATAAGGAAGAAATCCGCGAGCTTTTCCGTCAACACCCCAATCTTTTTAAATTTAAAAAGTTGAAGTTTACCGAATCCGTTGAGGAGTCAAAGAAAATAAACGATGTTCCTCCGCCCAAAGTAGTAATCGCGGGTTCCGGTATGATGAATGGCGGAAGAATTTTACATCATGCGCGTCGTTATCTCCCCGACCCCAAAAGTATTTTATTGATTATTGGGTACCAAGCGGCAGGTTCTTTGGGCCGGCGGCTTATTGACGGCGAAAAAACGGTAAAACTTTTTGGAGAAGAGATTTCGGTGGCAGCCGAGATTAGAAAAATAAATGGTTTCTCGGCCCACGCTGATAATCCGCAGCTGTTTGACTTTGTTGACAGAAACCGCGATGCCCTGAAGCGCGTTTTTGTGGTTCAGGGCGAGGAGCCGCAGGCGCTTCATTTTATGCAGGAAATTAAAGATCGGCTTGGAGTTCAAGCCGACGCCCCTACGCTTTATCAAGAGTTTGAGATTTGACCGAGGGTGTGAAGAAGACGAGATACATAGGTCAGTAATAACTTTTACGTAATCACCCCCTCACGATCGTGAGGGGGTGATTACGTAAAAGCTGATTTTATGAACGACTGCGCAGGCGGTTGGAAAAATAAATAGCCGGTCGGGTCTTGCCCGAGCCGGCGAGTATCTATGCAAGCCTTTCCACGTGGCCGACAAAGTATCCCTGGCTTCCGTAGATCTTATACCAGCCTGATTCCGTAATCCTGAAGAGATGCCGCTCGAGACTTGCTGTAAGCGCTTTTATCTCATCCTCGGTTAGCTCATCACGCTTCAATCGTTCTACTGCGGCATCCAACATATTGATGTGTATAATCTGTGTTGTGCGGGGGTTGCACACCTTGTCATCGCCGTAACCCTTATCGGGGACGAAGAACAGAAGGTCATTTGTCGCATGTTTTCCAAGCGCAGTCAATAGACCATTTTGGTGGTTGTCTTTGATCAACGTGACCACGAAGTGGGCCATCAGGTCCCTCCGCATTTCGGGCCGATGTTATTGTACCAAACTGTTCATAAAAAGTCAAGTGTGGAAAAACTAGATTGTGGTATAATAGAGATAGTTTTAACTTTGAAGTTTTTGAGCATGACCCCGCACTTATTTTGCGAGTTAGCCCATGGCGGCACGCTTCGCACGCAGAGGGGTTGGCTATTCGCCACCGCGTGCCGCACAAATTCTCGTCTTTCAGCATTGTTTGGGAGCCCTGCCAGTATCTTGGCAAAATAAGTGCGGGGTTAAGTTTTTGTAGCGAAATTTATTTCGCTACTGCTCATAAATTTCGACAAAAACATAAAACCCACACCCCACACCCATTTAAAATATAAAATCTGCGTCTCGGGAGCCGCAGAAACCAATTTTTGTTCCAAAGACACGTTGGAGAAAACCAAGGAGCTGGGAAGACAGGTGATTTGGCATAATTCCGTATTGGTAACTGGCGCAACAACTGGCGCGCCGCTTTGGGCCGCGATTGGAGCCAAAGAGGCTGGGGGCTTTGTTATAGGTGTTTCGCCCGCATCCTCCGAGATTGAGCACGTAAAAAAATATAAACTACCCATAGATTACCACGACATTATAGTTTATACTGGATTCGGGTATTCGGGGAGAAACCTGCTGCTTACGCGCGCTTCCGATGCCGTACTTTTTACTTGCGGAAGAATGGGGACCCTGAATGAGTTTACTATTGCTTTTGAGGACCAAAAGCCCATGGGTGTTTTGGTCGGCACCGGTGGCATGGCTGATGAAATGAAAGAGATTTTGGAGAAGGCGCACCGCGGCATGGGGAAAGTTATTTTTGACCCCGACCCTAAAAATTTGGTCGAAAAAGTATTAAAGTTGGTTAAAAAAGAAAAGGTCGTAGAGATTTAGAAGCAAAATTAGACGCCATAATAACGCAAAATTATACGCAAGTTTTGCGTTTATGGTTGCGTAATTGGTTGCGTTTATTATTGCTTCTACGAAACATGGAAGAACAAGTGGGCAAAATTATTCATTACTACGATAAGATCGGCGTAGGCGTGGTGCGGCTTGAGGGAGAACTCGGCGCGGGAGACACGGTTCACGTAAAAGGCAAGACGAGCGACTTTGAACAAACAGTGGAGTCCATGCAGGTTGACAGGAAAAATGTGGACTCCGGTAAAAAGGGAGAAGAGGTGGCGGTCAAGTTCAACGAAAAAGCGCACGAAGGAGACATTGTATATAAAAAGTAGGATTTTAAATATGGCGAAATTTTTGGAGGCCGTTTTGATATTGTCCGGCATGATTATCGGAGTGGGGATGTTTGGCATCCCTTTTTCGTTTGCCAGAGCCGGTTTTTGGTTGGGAGTGGTTGAACTTGCGATTCTTGCCGGAGTCATAACGCTTTTCCACCTGCTTTACGGCAAGATTGTTCTTGCCACTCAAGGGGCGCATCGCCTGCCGGGTTATGTACGGTTTTACTTGGGAAGTAGGGCTGGAATAATTTCTTGGGCCTCGGCTCTTTTTGGTATTTCGCTTACCCTGCTTGCTTACGTCTTGGTCGGTTCATTTTTTTTGGATAATATTTTTAAAGTTTTCTGGAGCGGGTCAAATCAGATTTTCTGGATGGGGGCCGTGGTTATGGTCGGCGCTGCCATTAACCTGTTCTCTTTAAAAAAAGAAGCATTAGTTAACGGGATTCTTACCGGAGTTCTTATTTTTTTTATTTTGGGGCTCATTTTTTTTCTTTTACCCCAAACAGCAACCCCCAACTTCACGGGATTTAACCCCGCAAATCTTTTTATACCTTATGGCGTGCTTCTTTTTGCGCTTTCGGGCGGCGTAGTTATTCCCGAGGTCATTGAAGTTTTGGGCAGAAACGTAAAAAAGGCCCAGAGCGCCATAATTATAGGGACACTGCTTCCGGCGCTGCTTTATTTATTTTTTGCGCTGGCTGTGGTTGGGGTTTCGGGGGCCGAAACCAGCGAAGATGCCATATCCGGTTTGCTGGCTGCAGGCAAAAATCTTATTTTTTGGGGAAGCGCGATTGGCTTTCTTGCGGTTTTCACGTCTTTTGTTGTACTCAATTCCAATTTTCAGTCGCTTCTTACGCTGGACCTCAAAATTTCTTCAAAAGTTTCGTGGTTTATTGTTTCTTTGCTGCCGGTTGCCCTTTATTTTGCCGGTTTTAAAAGTTTTGTGGCGGTTATTGCGGCCGTGGGGGCGCTCGCGGTAGGTATTGATTCGGCGCTGATCGTTGCTGCTCACTTTGTTTTGCGCCGTCGGGAAGGTTGGTTGCCTCGCCCGGCTTCTTATCTTTGGAGGTTTCTTTTGTATGGTATGATTGCAGCTGGCGTAGTTTATGAGCTTTTTAATATTTTATGGCTTTAACGCGCGAGTCAACACAGCAGCCCTTTTGGGCAATGAGTATTGAAGAGGTTTTGCGGGGACTTGAGAGTTCGGGTGAGGGTTTAAAGGAGGAGGAGGCAAGGAGGCGCCAAAAAATTTTTGGACCCAACGAAATTGAAGAGCGGCCGCACCTCGTTAAACTCAAAATTGTTTTAAACCAATTAAAAAGCCCCCTGATTCTGATTTTAATTTTTGCCGGGGTTCTTACTTTAGTACTTAGGGAATGGGTAGAGGCGGGGGTGGTTTTTGCTGCGGTATTGGTTAATACCGCCCTTGGTTTTTATCAGGAAAACAAAGCCGAGGAGGCCATAGCTTTTCTTAAAACCTATATTAGAGTACGCGCTCGTGTCAGAAGAAGCGGAGGGGAGCGGGAGATTGATGCCGCGGAGCTTGTTCCTGGAGATGTCATTCGCATATCTCAAGGTGATCGGGTGCCGGCTGACGCGCGGCTTATTTTTGTGAATAATTTGGAGGTGGATGAGTCACCTCTCACCGGCGAGTCTTTGCCCGTGGAAAAAGATATAAATACGTTGGACGCTGCGACAGCTCTTGCAGATCGGACCCCATTGGTGTTTAGCGGAACTTTGGCAACGCGCGGCTTTGCGGATGCGGTAGTAACCGCTACGGCATCTTTGAGTGAATTTGGTAAAATTGCAAAATTTGTTGCCGGAAGCCAGCGTCAGCCCACACCTATGCAGCAAGCCATAACGCGTTTTGCGAAGCGCGTGGGGCTATTGCTTGGCATCTTGGCAATTATTCTTTTTGGGTTTGGACTTTGGGCGGGACAGGATCCCTTTGAAATGTTTTTGATTGCTGTTGCCGCGGCCGTGTCCGCTGTTCCCGAAGGCCTTCCCATTGCTCTTACCGTAATTCTTGCGGTTGGCGTGCAAAGACTGGCCAGCCGCAAGGGTGTGGTGCGAAGACTGCTGGCCGCAGAAACCCTTGGTTCAACCACGCTTATTTTGACTGATAAAACCGGTACTCTTACTCAAGCCCGTATGGAGCTTGCGAAAGTTATTCCTTATCAGGGGTCCCAGCCAGAACACAACATACTGCTTCTTAAAGAAGCAATACTGAACACCGACACGATAATAGAAAACCCCGAGGCGCCGCCGCAGGAGTGGAGAATTTTCGGGCGGGCAGTAGAAGTGGCGTTGGTGCGGGGAGCTGCGGCGCAGGGTGTTTTACTGCCGGAAATTCAAAAAGCTGAAAAATTTCTAGACAGACTTCCTTTTAGTTCCGAACACAAATTTTCAGGCGTGGTGGCCCGCCTTGATAATACTACTCGCATCGTGCTTTTGGGGGCTCCGGAGGTGCTGGTATCCTATACGGATATGCCGCCGGAAAATCGGAGTTCCCTTCTTGGTGAAGTTGACCGTTTGGCTTTGGGAGGAGAGCGGGTGCTGGGGGTTGCCTCGGCCGTTGTTGCGGATCACGAGCAAATACTGCACGCCAAAAAATTTAAGCACTTGAATTTTCGCGGACTTCTTACTTTTCGCGACCCATTGCGTCCGGAAGTGTCCGGGGCCATTAAAAAAATTGCGGCATCAGGAGTGAAAACAATAATTGTTACCGGGGACCATCGCGGCACGGCCGAGGCTGTGGCCAGAGACTTAGGAATGGTTGACGGACGCGGCGCGGTGCTTACGGGGGATGACTTAAACTTTTTATCGGAGGAAGAGTTAAGGGCGCGCTCGGGCGAAGTTACGGTCTATGCCCGTGTTACGCCGGAGCAAAAAGTACGGCTTACCAATCTTTACCGCAGTAAAGGAGAGGTTGTTGCGCTAACCGGAGACGGCGTAAACGACGCGCCTGCTCTGCAGGCGGCCGACATTGGGATTGCTCTTGGTTCCGGCACTGACGTTGCCAAGGGTGCGGCCGACCTCGTGATTTTGGACGATAATTTTAATACCATAGTCGCGGCCATAGAGGAGGGCAGAAGGATTGTAGAAAATTTGCGCAAAGTCATTGTTTATCTTCTTTCCGACTCTTTAGACGAGCTTTTTCTTATCGGGGGTTCGCTGTTAGTGGGCCTTGCTTTGCCTATTAACGCGCTTCAGATTCTTTTTGTGAACTTTTTCTCGGACAGTTTCCCGGCCATTGCCCTTGCTTTTGAGGGCGGCGTTGACAACTCGGGACAACGGCCCAAAAAGTTGGGGAAAAGTCTTTTTGACGGCGAGCTGCAGTTTCTTATTTTGGTCATCGGAATTTCAACCTCCGCTTTACTTTTTCTGTTTTACTATGGATTAATTAAATGGGGATTCTCGGAAGATATGGTGCGAACTTTTATCTTTGCTTCTTTTGCCACCTATACGCTCATTCTTTCATTTTCTTTGCGAAGTCTTGAAAAAAGCATTTTTTCTTACAATCCATTTGGTAATAAGTATCTTGTGGGCGGGGTTGTGCTTGGGATATTGCTTACGGCCCTGGTCATTTTCCTGCCGCCCCTTCAGAAAATTTTCGGAACCGTTCCGCTTTCCTGGCCGTGGCTTTTGGCGATAGCGGGAGTGGGGCTTCTTAATATGGCCGCGGTTGAGTTGGGGAAGTGGATTTTTAGGTCAAGGCCCGCCTCATGACACTTTCTATTTTATTATTTATTGCAGGTTTCTACGTGCTCGTAAGGGGAGCGAATTTTCTCGTTGATGGCGCTTCATCCATAGCCAGGCTTTTTCATATTTCAAATTTTGTAGTGGGGCTTGTTATTGTCGGTATCGGCACATCCATTCCCGAGTTTGCGATATCTTTTATTGCCAATCTTACGGGGGCGAGCGATATTGGTTTCGGTACTATCGTGGGAAGCAATACCTTCAACATCTTTTTTATTTTGGGCCTTACGGCCGCCGCCTTTACACTTCGCCTACATCCGATATGGGTTGAGCGCGACCTCAAGTGGAATATGCTTGCCGTAGCAACTGCTGTTATTTTTGCATTTTCTCTGGGAAATGGCGGTATTTCCAGACTCGAGGCGGCGGTGATGCTGGGTTTGTTTCTTCTTTGGCTCTACGTAACGATTAAAAAAACAAATAATGTTGTTGATGACGAGAAGCCGATTCGCGTGATAGCTTTTCCGTTAGCATTCGGACTTATGCTTGCGGGTCTTTTGGGGATATTTCTTGGCGGTAAGTGGGTGGTTGACGGGGCGGAGGTCCTGGCGCGCGCTTTGGGCATGAGTGAAGCGCTTATTGGTTTAACTGTTGTTGGTTTGGGCACTTCGCTGCCGGAGTTAGCCGTTACCTTTGTGGCTGCTTACCGCGATCGGCCCGGAATTGCTATTGGCAATATCATTGGATCTAACATTTTTGATTTTCTTGTGATTCTTGGCGTTTCTGCTCTCGCGCGTCCTGTTTTCGTAGCGCCCGGATTTTTCACTGATGCCGTAATCACTCTTCTTGCTTCAGCCCTTCTTTACGGCTTTATGTTTGTGGGCACCCCTTATATACTTAAACGTTGGCAGGGACTAGTGTTCGTCTTTCTCTATATTGTTTACCTATTTTATATAATTGGTAGAGGATAATATGTCATCAAGCCGACAAAAAACTCAAACTGCAACTTCGCGTTCTGCCGCTGGGGATCAGAAGTCGCGTCATGCCATGGAAGAATTTGGTCCCTGAAAGGGCGGATTTATTTTCTGTCCGCACGGCGAGGCGGTCTACTATAAAAAATCGTGGCATCACATAGAAAAATTTTTCAGAAACCCGCCGAATTTTAAAAAAGACAGTGCAGTTAAATCTAAACTTTGTCCGGCGCACGAGATGATAAAAAACAAACAATACGAAGGCGAGGTGGTTGTTAAAAATGTACCTCCAAATTTCAGGAAAGAACTCTTGAATCTTATTGAAAATATGGGAGAGCGCGCAATGCGCCGCGATGTTTTGGACAGAGTTTTAGATTTAAGATTTAAGGATAAAGATTTAAGAATCACGACCTCTGAAAATCAGCTTGCCCAAAAAATCGCCCTCAAGATTCAGGAAGTTTTTAAAAATAAGATAGAGAAAAAGATTCGTCGGGGGAAAGAAGGAGGGGTGTCCAGCGTCCTTGTTGACTTTTTATAAAGAGTCCGGTAGCCTACAGACAGGTTCTTTTATCCGAGGTTTGAGATGCGAAAACTTCTATCAATATTTTTGGCTGTTGCGCTTTTTGCGGCACCTTCTTTAGGAGAAGCTAGGTCCCTTGAGCTTCGTGCATACGAGTTTTACGAAAATGTAGTTAACGGTGACTATGATGACGTCTGGGATATGTTGACGACAGCGATTCAGCAGGATATCTCACAAGAAGATTTTATCCGTGAGCTTGAAGCGTTCTTTGAAGAAACGGATTTTAACTACGACAACCTGGAAATTGTAGAACAAAGGGGAAATTACGCTGTCACGGAGGCAATAGTAACCCTGTCCTCAGAAAAATTTTATAAATCATTCTGTGAGAAGACGCTGTGGGTGCGGCGGGGAAATAGTTGGTATGTTGCTGACGCAAACTTAAGGTGTGATTACGACCCATTGGCCGGCAGATAGGTTATTAGTAAGGCCGCAGTGCGGCCTTTTTTGTTTCCCCCAAGTGATCATTTCCTAAATCTTTAAAAGTCACTATTCTTTCTTCCTTCTCTAATTCGCGCGAATAGGCGAATAATGGCGCGGTATATTTCGCATGCCGCACCGGGTTTGCTCTGGTCAAGTTCCTGACTACGTTAAGGATTTATAATTAAAACATCGGCCGCTAGGCCGATTTTTGGTTGGAGATACGCATACATTTCCAGATTTCCCAAAGAGTAGCAATGGTAAATATTATATTTAGGGCGAGAAACGGCAGCGACCCCACGCGATATGCGTAAAACGCCATCAGCACTCCTCCTGTAGTAAAAAATGTATTCCCGAGTGTGGTTTGCGCAAACGGAATGCCGAGCCCCAGTCCCACGATAGCAGCTACACCGAGCCATCTTAGCTGAGAGTCAATACTGCCGCCTGAGTACATACTTAAAATAGTCAGTATTGCGAAGAAGATAACCGTTGCAGCACTATCTGGATTCTTCCTTGCGCCCATGAAGGAAGCAACCAGTATGATTGTCTGCCCTCCTATAAATATAGGATCTCCTCCAAAAACAGCAAAGGACCAGAGCATGATGCCGCCAATAAGAAATAGCCACGCCTGACGTTTTTTATCAAGAATACCCCATGTTAAAACCAAGAGCCCTGTATAAGCGAGAAGGTTAAAAACCGCGCTCCACAAAGAAGTAAAACCCAATACCGCCTGCCAATTGGGCATTATAACCCCTTAGATTATTGTTTTTGTGCTGAAGTTACGTTATCATTTCATCATTATAAATGTCAATCTTTTATGAGAGTTATTGCTGACTTACATATTCATTCCCCTTACGCCCGCGCCGTATCTAAAGATATGACTTTGGAGAATTTGGATTTTTGGGCAGGGCTTAAAGGAATTACCGTAATGGGAACAGGAGATTTTACGCACCCGCAATGGATACGCGAGATTAAAACAAAACTGGAACCGGCGGAGCCGGGACTTTATAAACTTAAGTCAAGCGTCAAGGGTCAAATGTCAAATGTCGGTAAGCAAGAAACGCGTTTTTTGCTTACCGTTGAGATTTCAAGTATTTATTCCAAAGGCGGGAAGACACGCAGGATCCACAACTTAATTTTTGCCCCATCAATTGAAACCGTGGAAAAAATAAACGCGCAGCTTGGCTGGCGGGGAAATTTAAAATCAGACGGCAGGCCAATCTTGGGGCTTGATTCCAAAGAGCTTGCCAAAATTGTTTTAAACATTGATGAGCGATGTATGATTGTGCCGGCGCACGCCTGGACCCCCTGGTTCAGTATTTTTGGTTCAATGTCAGGGTTTAACTCTATTGAGGAATGTTTTGACGAGTACGCAAAATATATTTATGCGGTGGAAACAGGACTTTCCAGCGACCCCGCGATGAACTGGCGGTGGTCGCATCTTGATAACATTGCCTTGATTTCTAATTCCGACAGCCACTCTCTGCAAAAAATTGGCCGCGAGGCAAATGTATTTGATACAGAACTTTTCTATGATGGAATTATTGACGCGATAAAGTCGCACGACCCCAAAAAATTTCTTTACACCATAGAATTTTTCCCGGAGGAGGGGAAATATCACTATGACGGCCATCGCCTATGCAAGTTTTCTTGCGGACCGGAGGAGACAAAACGCCTAAAAAAAATCTGTCCGCAATGCAACAAGGCTGTGACCGTAGGTGTTCTGAATCGCGTGGACGAACTGGCCGACCGCCCGGAGGGCGCAAGACCGGAGCGCGTCATACCCTTCAAAAGTCTTGTGCCTTTGGACGAAATTATTGCCGAAGGTTTTGGGGTGGGGACGTCGGCCAAGAAAGTGAAGATCGCTTACCGGGACTTGGTTGAAAAAATGGGAAGCGAGTTTGCGGTTTTGGTTGATGCTTCCCAATCCGATCTGGAGGCATCTGCGGCGCCCGAGATTGTGGAGGGTGTTATGAGAACGCGCGAGGGGCGGCTGCACATTGAACCCGGATACGATGGGGAGTATGGAAAAGTAAAAATTTTTGAAGAGGCGGAGCGAAAAGAAATTACAAAACAAACCGCACTTTTCTGAATTTATGGTAGGGAAAAATCCCTTGACAGGTTGTGAACGAGCGTTATACTTACTTTATTATTAACAATTTCTAAATAGTTTCATTTTTATGTCATATTCCATAAACTATAAACATATTTTATATCTCGTCGTGCTGCTGCTTGCGGGAGTATTAATGTCGCTGCCGTTTGGCGGCCGCGGAGCTTATTCCGGGCGGAAAATTGTTGTTTTTGACGAACATTTTGTAAATAAAGCAGCTCAGGAGGAGTTGCTTGCCAAAGCCGGCGGAGTAAAAACCAAAGACTTGCCGCTTATTAATGGCTCTGCCGTGTTTCTTCCCAGCAAAGCCTCGGAGCGCGCACTTTTAGTTAATCCTGCGGTAAAACGTATTGATGATGATGTCGTGGTTTCTATACTGGGGAAAGTCGGAGCCGGCGGTAGTGGCTCAACCCAACCCGCTCAAGTATTGCCTTGGGGAATTGATCGGATAGATGCCGAGCTTGTCTGGCCAGGTGGTAACACCGCCGACCCCATAAAAGTGGGCGTTATTGATACTGGCATTTCCAATAAACATCCGGACCTTCTTGATAATGTAAAAGGCGGGGTTAATACTATAAATCCCAACAAAAACTGGAATGATGATAACGGTCATGGCTCGCATGTTGCGGGGATTGTCGGCGCGCTACAAAATAGTATTGGCGTTGTGGGTGCAGGACCGGCAGTTGATCTTTATGCCATCAAAGTACTTGGCGCCAATGGTTCTGGTTTTCTTTCCGATGTAGTTGAGGGAATTCAGTGGGCAGTGCAAAACGGCATGCAAGTAGTCAATATGAGTCTCGGAACCTCAAGCGATGTTCCTTCCCTGCATGATGCTGTTCTTGTTGCCCATAATGCCGGAGTAACCGTAGTCGCGGCAGCAGGTAATAGCGGCGGCGCAGTAATTTTTCCCGCAGCATATTCTGAAGTAATTGCGGTATCAGCGACCGATCAAAATAACGTGCTCGCTTCTTGGTCTTCGCGCGGTCCGGAAGTTGATCTGGCCTCACCCGGAGTTTCCATATACTCTACCTACAAGGGTACAGGATACGCTACACTTTCCGGGACTTCTATGGCCGCCCCGCATGTTGCGGGTTCCGCGGCACTGGTTCTGAATACGCCAGTTGGTTTCTATGATGTGAATAGTAACGGTAAATGGGATCCTGCGGAGGTGCAAAAAAAGCTGCAGGATACAGCAGTGGATCTTGGGACAACTGGGGTGGATGGTTTGTACGGATGGGGACTGGTGAATGTTTTTAACGCGACACAGTAACTAAAGTAGATCTCAAGGCAACTCAAAGCCCCGCGATAGCGGGGCTTTGAGTTATTTGGTATTATGGCCTCATATGAATCTCGTTATTCAGTCTCTTATATTCGCCAGTTTTATTTTTGAGACCGGGTTTGGCCTGCTTTCGCCCATTTTTGCCGTTTTTGTAACACAGCAAGTCGGCGGAGGCGATGTTACGGTGGTAGGAATTGCAGCCGGCGTCTACTGGATTTTAAAGTCCATATTGCAGGTGCCGGTGGGCAGGTTTCTTGATAAAAAACAAGGGGAAGACGACGATTTTTGGGCGTTATTTGCCGGCCACTTTCTTATGGGTCTAACCGTGTTTCTTTATCAGTTTGCGCGTACCCCTATACATATATATATGCTGCAGGGGTTGCTGGCCATTGGCGGCGCGCTTCTGGTGCCGTCTTGGTACGCCATGTTTCTTCGCCACGTTGATAAACATAAAGAAGGTTTTGAGTGGAGTATTAACTCCAGTCTGTCTTACGGTTTAGGAACAGGCGGAGCTGGGGTTCTGGGCGGATTTTTGGCCAAGGCCTATGGTTTTAATTTTATTTTTGTGACCGGGGCGATATTGGTGTGGGCCAGTTTGCTTATGCTCTTGGTTTTGCGGCGGAACCTGCGTAATCATCAGCTCCCGCCAATACCAAAAGCGCCTTCACCCGTTTTATGACCAATCAGGAAATTGCAAAAATTTTGCAGGAAATGGCCGCCCTCTACGAGATGGAGGGCGTTGAGTTTAAGCCGCGCGCTTACGAGAAAGCCGCGCTTGGGGTGGAAGCGTTGGATACGGAAGTAAAAGAAATTTATAAAAAGGGCGGATTAAAAGCCCTTGAAGAAGTTCCGGGAGTGGGGCGGGGCATTGCGTATCACATGGAGATGCTTTTGAAAAAAGGCAGTTTCCCGGAGTATACGCGGCTTAAGAAAAAAATTCCAGTGCGAATTTCAGAGCTTACTTCAGTGGAGGGTGTGGGGCCGAAGATGGCGAAGGTATTGTGGCAGAAACTTAAAATTCGTAGTCTCGCTGATTTAGAAAAAGCGGCGAGAGCCGGAAAAATCCGAAAGCTTGAAAATTTCGGTGAAAAATCCGAGCAGAAAATTTTAAAAGGCATTGGGTTTTTGAAAAAATCAGGCGGCAGACAAATTCTCGGATTTATTCTTCCGGAAATTCGCAATCTTGAGAAAATGATTCAATTTTTTCCAGAAGTTGACGAAGCGATTGTCTGCGGCTCCGTGCGGCGCCGTAAAGAAACCATTGGCGATATAGATATTTTGGCAACCTCATCAAAGCCCCAAAAAGTAATGGATAGATTTCTGGGACTGCCATTTATTGCCCATGTTTATGGCAAGGGGCCAACCAAGACCAACGTAAAACTCCGACGTTTTAGTCGGAGCTCCGACCCCGCGTCGGGGTTAAAAAATGGTCTGGATGCTGATTTGCGTGTAGTTCCCAAAAAATCTTTCGGTGCCGCGGTAAACTATTTTACCGGCTCCAAGGACCATAACATCGCGCTTCGGGAAATTGCAATTAAAAAAGGGTGGAAGTTAAACGAGTACGGACTATTTGCGGGAAGTCGGACTTCCTTGAGGAAGTCCGACTTCCTTGCCGGACGGACGGAAGAAGAGCTCTACCGGAAACTCGGGCTTCGCTATATTGAACCCGAAATGCGAGAGAATACAGGAGAGATTGAGTCTTCACGGCAGAATAAATTACCCAAACTCATTGGCTATGGAGACCTCAAGGGAGATTTACAGGTCCAAACCAATTGGACTGACGGAGAGAACTCTATTGAGGAGATGGCGCGAGCGGCCAAAGAGGCGGGGCTTGAATACATCGCGATAACAGACCACACCCGTTCTCTAGCCATGACCGGAGGCGCAGATGAGAAAAAACTCCTTAGGCAAATGAGAGAAATAGACGAAATCAACCAAAAGCTAAAAGCTAAAAGCTATAAGCTTCACGTGTTGAAGGGTGCTGAAGTAAATATCGGCAAAGACGGCTCCTTGGACATCAAGGACGAAGTTTTAAAGAAACTTGATGTGGTTGGCGCGGCCGTGCACAGCCACTTTAATTTATCACGCAGCGAACAAACCAAACGTCTTATCCGCGCCATGGAAAATCCAAACGTGGATATTATTTTTCATTTAACCGGTCGCATTATAAACCGCCGCGAGCCGATTGATGTGGATATTGACGAAATTGTAAAAGCCGCCAAGCGCACCAAAACAATTTTAGAAATTGATGCCTACCCCGACCGTTTGGATATTAAAGACGAATATATCCGCAAGTGCGTTGAAGCGGGTGTTAAAATGTCTATTGATTCCGACGCGCATTCGGCCCAGCACTACAAGTATTTAGAAATAGGGATAGCGCAGGCGCGAAGGGGTTGGGCAGAGAAGAAAGATATTATCAATGCGTGGCCGCTGGAGAAGATGAAGGATTTTCTAAGAGATGCTTGACCCCGCACCTTTTTGGCGCAAGTAAAATATGCACTATATTTATATCTTGAAAAGTATTACAGCCAAGATTCTGTACACTGGTCGTACAGAAAATTTGTCCAGAAGAATAAGAGAGCATAACTCCGGTGGTACTTTTACTACAAAAAAGTATAAACCACGGGCGTTAGTATAGTGCGAAGGGTATTTTGATATTGAGGACGCTAAGTATAGAGAACGGACCATCAAACAGTTCGGTAGGGTGTATTCACAGCTCAAACGCAGAATACAAAGAAGCCTTCGCAGCGCCGAAAAGGTGCGGGGTTGACTTTTTGAAGTAAAAAGAATATAATAAAGATATAGTTCACAGGCCCGCTGAACTTCCGCATGGTGTGGGATAAGGCGTGTCCGTCACAACAAAGAAAGGGGGACAACCATGCCAGAGCATGGAACAACCCAGGCAGAGTTTGAAGGTCTCTATATTGACCTTCAGTCGGCGGTGCTCCGTCAGCTACCGCGGCCGGCAGCCTTTACCCGCGAGACGCTGAAGAGCCTGCTCGGGAAGCAGGCGGCACTTCGGCGCGGTTTGGCGCCGCTCGCCAAAGGACTCGTGGACGGCTTCGCTGCCCCACTGCGGCCGATCCTGCAGAACGACAAGCGGCGGCAGGGATGGACGCTCGTCGACCACACGCCGCGTAGCATCATGGCCGTGTCGGACCTAGAGCTTGTCCCGTTTCTGCGGGACGGCGAGAAGGTTCTCCGCGGCTACGACATGATGGGCCGCGCGCGCTATGAGTTCGACGCGGACCTCGGCCAAGAGGACGCCGAGTTCATTCTTGAGCGTCAGGCCGAGATTCCAGAGGAGTTCCGCCAGTACTACCTGGTTTTCCTCAGGACGGTCTGGCTGGCCTCGGACGGCGACCTGTACGTGTCCTGCCTCTACTTCGGCGACGGGCGGTGGTACCCGTTCTTCGGCTGGCTCGACTTCGACTTCCGTCCGGGCGTTCGTCTCGCTCGCTTCCGCAAGTAGTCCTTTCACTCTTGGGATTCTGGACAGTTCTTGTCCTGGATTCCTTGAGAACTTTAACGCCTGTGTGGCTTCTCCGCACAGGCGTTCGACATTTTTAAGTTAATGAGGTTGAACCTCACTAGGAGATGGAGTATACTGATCTTGTATGTCAAAACCACAATTCGTTGAGGACAATATCTATCATGTATATAACCGAGGCGTGGAGAAGAGAAACGTATTTCTTCGAGACCGAGACTACCTCCGTTTTATTCACGATCTCTATGAGTTTAATGATGTCGATCCTGTCTCCAATGTATGGTACTATTTCAACCCAAAATATAATGAGGTTGAACCTCATTATATTCCAAAAGAACGGAAGAAACGTAAATTGCTTGTAGAGATTCTGGCATTCGTATTGATGCCGAATCATTATCATCTTCTTTTACGCCAGCTTCGAGAAAATGGTATTGTAAATTTTATGCAGAAGCTGGGCGGCTACACGATGTATTTTAACAAAGTGAATCAACGGGTTGGTCCACTTTTTCAGGGACGATTTAAGGCGGTTGCGGTTACCGAAGAACCCCACTTTATTTACCTGCCGTTCTATATTCATGTTAACCCCATCAAAATCTATCGAGGTTCGACCTCGCTAGATAAGACGATGAAGTTCTTAGAATCATATCGCTGGAGCAGCTTTCCCGATTATATTGGAAAAAAGAATTTTCCTTCGATAACTTCGCGCCGATTTCTGCATGAATGTTTTGGCGGGGAAAAGGAACAACGGAATGAAATGCGGCAGCTTGTCAAAACGAAATTTGCTGATTTGGAAAAGGTTAGTGAGCTGACCCTCGATGATGATTTCGGAATGCTACAAAAATAGCGAGGTTCAACCTCACTAGTTACGGCTGGGTGCATTTTCCCGACCACCGCGTCTTACGAACTACCACCAAAAGGCGTATGATTAAAAAGTTAGCCGCGGCCAAAACTAAAGCAACCGAGATTTCTTACGCCGGATTTCTCAAACACGGCAGTACTTATAAGTTGAGAGCTTCTCTTAATTTATGCCCGTTGAACGCTCTGCAGGAATAATAGTTTTTCGCAAGACCCCAAGAGGAAGGAGATATTTGGTTATACGGGCCTCTAGAAATTTTTCTGAAGTTGCCAAGGGCAGAAAAGTTCATGAATTTTGGGATTTTCCGAAAGGAAGATTGGATAAGGGCGAGACGGGAATTGGCGCTGCTCTGCGGGAAGCAAAAGAGGAAGTGGGTCTGGACAATTTTGAAGTTGTCCCGGATTTTAAGGAAACCATCCGTTATTTCACGTGGCGTGGCGGAAAACCAATCCCTAAATTTGTGGCTCTCTTTTTGGCTCGCACCAAAACCAGTAAAGTTAAACTTTCCTGGGAACACGATAAATATGAGTGGCTGTCCTACACTGAAGCTGTGAGGCTGGTTACTTTGCCACAGATGAAAGATGCGCTGAGGAAGTCAGAGAACTTTTTATCCCGTTAGAGGCCGCGGTCGCGTATGTTGTAGTATTAAAGATACATAGATAAAAATTATCAACACAATTTAGATTTAGTTTGTGGTAGAAAATGGGCAGACCGCGACCTGCCTCTAACGGGATGATTACTAAATTCCAGCAAAAAGTATATAATGTAGTTAAAAGAATTCCGGCCGGTCGGGTGATGACTTATGCCGCTGTTGCCAAAGCCGTCGGCAAGCCCAAGACAGTTCGCGCCGTAGGAAACGCGTTAAATAAAAACAATTTTCGCGATGTTCCTTGCCACCGCGTTATTCGTTCCGACGGAAAAGCCGGAGGATATAACCGCGGAACAAAAAAGAAAATAAAATTGCTTCTTCGTGAAGGAATAAAAATTAAAAACGGGAAAATTATAAATGGGAGGTACCATTCTTGAGGTAAAAAATCTTTCCGTAACGCTTGATTCCGAAGAAATACTTCGGGATATTTCTTTTTCCGTAAAAAAAGGAGAGGCCCTCGCGATTATAGGGCCCAACGGCGCAGGAAAAACAGTGCTTTTTCGCGCGCTTCTGGGCCTCGTTCCTTATAAAGGAGAAATACGCTGGCAGAATAACATCCAAATTGGGTATGTTCCGCAAAAGTTTTTTATTGATCGTTCCACCCCCCTTACCGTTAGAGAATTCTTCCTTCTTAAGTGTTCCAATTTTTGGTTTCCTCCTAAAAATTTTAAAAAGCATTTGGGGCATGAGCTTACTCTGGTTGGTCTCCCGGAAGTAATCTTAAAAAAACCGATTTCGGAACTCTCCGGAGGACAAGTGCAGCGTGTTTTAATCTCGTGGGCCATGCTTAATCACCCGGATGTGCTTTTGTTTGACGAACCAACGTCGGGGATTGATGTTGGGGCCGAGGAGACAATCTATAACTTGATACATAGACTCCAGGATGAGCGGGGGACCACCGTGCTTCTTATCTCGCACGATCTGGGGGTGGTATATCGCTACGCCGGAAGCGTTCTTTGCATAAATAAACAGCTTGTCTGCTACGGTAATCCGCAGGAAGTATTAAGCCCCCAAGAACTTACCAAGCTTTACGGCGAAGGACGTTTTTATCATCATTTGGAAAACCGGACATAGATTGTAGTATGGATTCAACCACACTCCAAACATTATTTATTGCGCTTGCGGTTGGTGTTGCCTCGGGAAGCATCGGGTCTTTCATAATTTTGAAACGGATGGCGCTGGTGGGAGATGCGCTCTCGCACGTTGCCCTGCCCGGCATTGCTCTTGCCCTTGCTTACCATGCTGACCCGTTTTTTGGCGTGCTTATTTTTCTCCTATTGGCTGCGGTGTTGATTTGGTTTTTGGAAGGCAAGACTAAACTCCCGACGGATGCTATAGTGGGGCTTTTATTTACCGCCAGTCTTGCTGTTGGAATTTTAACCATTCCCGATACTGAAATTCTTGAGTCTCTTTTTGGGACGTTTCCTATTTTCCAGCCGTTTGTTTTTTTTCTGGTACTTGGCGCCGCACTTCTTTTGAGTATTGCCAGTTTTCTATTTGCGAGACGCTTTCTTTTTGCGATTGTGTCGCCGGAGCTTTCCCGCGTTGAAGGCGGGGGAAGGCGCTTTGACCTCTTTTTGCTTCTAATTTTCTCTTTTGTGGTGGCCCTGGGCATCAAACTTGCGGGCACACTGCTTATGGGGGCTCTTACCATAATTCCCGCCGCTACTGCTAAAAACATCAGCTTGAGCACCAAAGGGTATATGTTTTGGAGCGCGTTTCTCGGGGGGGCGGTTTCTGTAGTGGGAGCGTTTTTGGCTTTACGCCTCGGACTTCTGCCCGGTCCGACAATTATACTTCTGGGCGTGGGTTTTTTCCTTGTGTCACTATTTTTTGCAAGAAAATAACCCCTCCGGCGAAGGGGAGGTATTCAGTTGTTTGCACACTTACTAACGATCGGTTTTAAGTGTACAAATCAGGAAACCATACACGTAGCGAAGCGGCGTATGGGGGAGGAGGTCATTTTATAGACTCCAGCAACTTTTGAAATACAGGCGGATGCTGCTCGGCAAGCTCTGCTAAAATTTTTCGGTCAAGCTGAATGTTTTTTTTGTGCAATCCTGCGAAAAATTTACTATAGGATAGGCCCTGCGCCCGGACAGCGGCGTTAATTTTTGTCTGCCAAAGCCGGCGAAAATCGCGTTTACGCTGTTTCCTTCCCACGAAAGCGTGGGGCCAAGCGTGCAAAAGCGCCTCGCGCGCGAGACGTTCTTTTGATTTTCTGCCCCAGCGAAAACCCTTGGCGTATTTTAAAAGCTTCTCCCGTTTTTTGTGGGCGATAACGCCGCGCTTTACTCGTGTCATAGTTGATTCATATAGACCTTAAGTTTCCGCTCGCCCCTACCGCCAACGCGTGTCATTGTCTTTTTTCTTAACTGCACCCTTCTTGATGCCTTTGCATTAAAATGATTCTGCCCCGATTTGCGGTACAGAAGTTTTCCGGTTTTTGTGATTTTGATGCGTTTTAGTACGGCTTTCCTCATACCGTTAGAGATTTATCCCGTTAGAGATTTATTACGTATGGAAACATGCAGTAAGACGCGTTCCGCATACATTGATATCCCACAGACCGCATTTAGTTCCATATCTCTAACGGGACTCATTATTTTTTAGTTAGGATTGCAATAAACCCCTGCGGAAATCTTTTGGGCGGCGACTCAAGATTAAATTCCACCGGAATCATAGTAAGGAATTCGTTGAATTTCTGCAAGGCAACATTTCCGTGCGCTTTTTCCCGTCCCCGCAGGCGCATGTCAATTCTTACTTTGTCCCCCCTCTCTAAAAATTTTTTAGCCTGCCCCGCACGCAGTCCAAGATCGTGTTTGCCGGTCGTAAATCCGATGCGTATCATTTTAACTTCGGATTCTTTTTGTTTTTTACCGTGTTCCCGCTCTCCCTTTTCGCGTTGATACTTAAACTTCCCAAAATCCATTATCTTTGCAACCGGCGGATTTGCGGTTGGCGCAATTTCAATCAAATCCAACCCTTTCTCTTGGGCAATACGCAAGGCCTCGGCAGTTTCTATGGTTCCGAGGTTTTTGCCGTCCTCGTCAATGACCCTGACGGGCGAGACGCGGATATATTGGTTTATATAATAACGGCGTTGTATAAAGTTATTTTATCGGACGACGTCAGACGTCGTCTTTTTTTAGATAAATTAGTCTTTAGACTCGGTGGAGATGGGGGGAATCGGACCCCCGTCTGGAAGTTTCGGCAGCTAAAATTTATACGGGTGTATCCCACACTTTGCGGGAAGAGGTGCTCGATAAATGTCATAACCCCTATCGAGCATCTGGGTTACCAAGCTCGGTGTTATAACACCGGTTTGCTCTCTCACGAGCGTTGAGAGACCGATGCCACAAATCCGAAGATTCGTAGGGTTCTTTCGTTAAGCTACTGCGTAGGCAGGCTGCGCGAAAGATTTAAATAAGTTTGCACTTATTTGATGCGAGAATTTAACGAGTGATCTCGCGTCCTCGACCCGATTTTAACCACCTCTGACCCCCATCGAAGCCAATCATCCCCACTTCTTCGTTTCCTTGGAGTTTATCTTCAAAGAGACGAAGAGGTGTCCTTAGAAGCCTTGGCGAAGAAGGGCATCCATTCTTCAGGAAAGCTTCGAAGTGCGCAGCGCTCTTTTAACTTCTCGTTCGGTGTCACGTTTTTTGATAATCTCCCGTTTGTCTGTCTTCCTTTTATGCCGCGCGAGGCCTATTAAAATCTTCACGCGGTTACGTTTAGTATACACCTTAAGTGGCACTATCGTCAATCCTTTCTGCGCTGAGGCGCCGATAAGTTCTTTGGTTTCGGATTTATGGAGGAGGAGTCGGCGCGTTCTAATTGGGTCGTAATCGGGTGGCGCGTTTTTGGGCTGATGTGGTGGGATGGTTGCGTTAATCAGCCACGCCTCGTTATTTTTTATAACCGCGAAAGAGCCGGATAGGTTTATATGTCCGGTTTTTATTGCCTTTACCTCAAATCCGCGTAGTTCAATACCGGCCTCGTAGGTGTCCAGGACTTCATAGTCAAAATAGGCCCGACGGTTAACCGCAATGTCTCCCATGTCTTTCTATTTTGGCTTTATTTTGTTAAAATTCAAGCCATGATAAGATCCGAAATAAAAGCCGCGTTGAGGGACGCAATCCGGAAAATATTCGGCAAAGTTGAGGCGCCGGAATTTTCTATTGAGGTTCCGGAAAATCCGGAGCATGGCGATTATGCAACAAACGTAGCGCTAGTGCTGGCCAAGCAACTGAAAAAGCCTCCGATGGAAATCGCGCATAGTCTTGCCGCGCAACTTACAACTAAAGTCGAAGTTGCCCCCCCGGGATTTATTAATTTCTGGGTTTCCCCTGCTACATTATATAAAGAACTCGTTACGGTTCTGAAAAAGAATGACAAATATGGAAAGGGAGAGAGAAAGGCAACAAAAATCTCGGTTGAGTATCTGGACGCTAACCCCACTGGGCCTGTACATATAGGCCACGGACGCAGTGGGTTTTTGGGTGATGTACTTTCCAACGTTCTTTCTTTTTTTGGATACCGCGTGACCAGAGAGTTTTATGTGAATAATGCCAAAATTAGTGGCCAGATAAAATCGTTAGGAAAAACTGCGCTTGGAAAAGGCAGCGAATACCGCCACGCACAGCTGCTTCGTATTCTAAAAACTCAACGGGTCCATACAAAAATCAAAAAATTAAAAAACGAAAGCGAGGCAGGATTTATTATCGCGCGTATAATACAGAAAGAAAATGAGGAATTGCTTAAAGAAAAAGCAAGGATTAGTTTTGATTTATTTTTTGAAGAAGAGGCGGTTTACAAATCTGGCGACGCAGAGCGGCTTCTCGGGCGTCTTAAAAAACAAGGAATTTTGTATGAGAAAGATGGCGCTTGGTGGTTTCAGGCAAAGAAATTCGGCGACGCAGAAGATCGTGTTTTTGTACGAAGCACCGGAGAGCCGACATATATTGTTCCGGACATTGTTTACCACCTTGATAAGTTAGTGAATCGTAAAAACGACCTTGTTATCAATATCTTTGGCGCGGACCACTATGGTTACGGACCGCGTCTTCTGGGGGCCTTGAAGGCGCTTGGTATTGAACCGGCAAGGGTTCGTATACTCATCATGCAGACAGTCCGTCTGATTAAGGGCGGAAAAGAATTTAAGATGTCAAAACGCCGCGGCCTCTTTGTGACGCTTGAGGAACTTATTAAAGAAGTCGGTTTGGATGCCGCGCGGTACTTTTTCTTGGAAAAATCTCCGGATACGCATATGGATTTTGATCTGGATTTGGCAAAAGAGCGGTCGGTGAAGAATCCGGTGTACTATATTCAATATGCCCATGCTAGAATTTCGAGCATCTTTAAAAATGCTCGAAATTCAAATTACAAATTACAAATTACAAATTACAAATTACTTAAAGAGAGGGAAGAACTAAGACTAATTAAAAAATTGATCCAATTCACCGAGATTGTGGAGGATACCGCTCGCGATTATCAAGTTCACCGTCTGCCGCGTTATGCTTACGAGCTTGCCCGCGCTTTTCATAATTTTTACGAAAAGCACCGCGTGATTACCGAAGATAAAAATTTGACCGCCGCCCGTCTTAATCTTGTTTCCGCAACCCAAGTTGTACTGAAAAATATTCTTAGTTTGATGGGTATCGGCGCGCCTGAAAAAATGTGACTATGAATATAGAAAAATCAAAATTAAGCCTTCCGGAGTTGGCCGCCCACCGAAAATGGGCGAGCCTCGCTCTTCCGGAGCGGGAAGAAAAAATTCTGAAATTCTGGGAGGAAAATAAAATTTTTGAAAAGTCCCTTGAAAAAACTAAACGGGGAAAGACCTTTGTTTTTTACGAAGGTCCTCCGACAGCCAATGCCGCTCCCGGGATTCATCACGTTTTGGCGCGCGCCTTCAAAGACATTATTCCGCGCTACAAAACCATGCGCGGGTTTTTTGTTCCGAGAAAAGCTGGTTGGGATACGCACGGTCTGCCCGTTGAGATTCAAATAGAAAAAGAGCTTGGATTTAAAACCAAGCAGGATATAGAAAAATACGGCATTGCCAAGTTTAACCAAAAAGCCAAGGAGTCGGTGTGGCGTTACAAAGAAGAGTGGGAAAAGCTGACTAAGCGTATTGGGTATTGGCTTGACCTTGAGCACCCTTACATAACTTATGACATCCGGTATATGGAAACCCTCTGGTGGGTTATAAAAGAAATTTGGAAAAAGGGTTTACTGGTTGAAGATTTTAAAGTAGTTCCTTGGTGCCCTAGGTGTCAGACCGGACTTTCCACGCACGAGCTCGGCCAACCCGGAGCCTACAGATTAGTAAAAGATAACTCTATATATGTAAAACTAAAAATTAAGGGCCGTAAAAACGAGTACTTATTGGTTTGGACCACAACTCCATGGACGCTTCCCGCCAATGTTGCCGTAGCCGTCAATCCCAAGATTGATTACACAAAATTTAAAATTGATGATGAATTTTTGTGGTCAGCGGTGATGCCGCCCTACGGCAAAGACCAAAAGATTACGATCATAGAAAAAGCGTCCGGCAAATCTCTTATCGGTATAAATTATGAACCGCTTTTCCGTGTTCCCCAAGGCTACTCTTGGGGTAAAGAACCGGAGTTTGTAACAATCCCGGCAGATTTTGTTTCCACCGAAGAGGGGACGGGCATGGTTCATATTGCTCCTGCCTTCGGAGACGAAGATATGTTGGCGGCCAAGAAAACTTGGGGCGCAAGCTATCCGATTTTACACACTGTTAATGTAAACGGAAAAATGAAAAAGGGAGTAATCGGGGAGGGGAAATTTGTCAAGGATGCGGACGAGGAGATAACCGCTGACCTTAAGAGGCGTAAACTTCTTTATCGCTTGGCGCCGTACGAACACGAGTATCCCCACTGCTGGAGATGTGATACTCCGCTGCTTTATTTTGCCCAAAACGCTTGGTGGATAAGAACCACCGCCGTAAAAGACAAGCTTCTTAAAGAAAACGAAAAAATTAACTGGATTCCGGAGCATTTAAAACACGGCCGCTTCGGCGATTTTTTGCGCGAGCTACGCGATTGGGCTTTTTCGCGCGAGAGGTATTGGGGAACGCCGCTTCCTATTTGGAAATGTACAGGGTGCAAAAAGCAAGAAGTTATCGGCAGCAGAGAAGAATTGAGTTTACGTGTCGGCAAAGCCAAGAACCGCTATTTTGCCATGCGTCACGGCGAGTCACTTGCCAACGTCCGCCACGTTTTTGATTCCCACGACAGTAAATTTCCAATAACCCTTAGGGGACGCAGCGCAGTAGAAAAGTCCGCCAAGACATTAAAACAAAAAAAGATAGATTTTATTTTTTCTTCAGAAATTCTTCGGGCACGAGAAACTGCAGAGATTGTAGCCAGGGCCCTTGGCCATAAAGAAATAAAATTTGACAGGCGTCTTAACGAAATTGACCCGGGCGTATTTGAAGGAAGATCTCCTGCCGAATATCATAAGTTTTATACCTCTACTCTTGAGAAATGGATAAAGCCCCCTCCGCGGGGAGAGTCTTTGGGAGACGTGCGAGCAAGAGCAACAGCGCTTCTGGAGGATTTAGAGAAAAAATATATAGGCAAAAATATTCTTTTGGTGAGTCATGACTATCCGATTTGGGCCCTGTATGCCGGAGCCGTGGGTTTTTCGGACGAGGAAGCGGTGCTATTTAGGAAACAGAGACGTGGGCAAGGAGAAGAATTTGTTGATTTTGCAGAAACCATGGAAGTCCCCTACAAAATTTTACCGCGCGATGATACGGGTTCGGTAAACCTGCACCGACCCTATGTGGATTCATTTGAGTTTCCGTGCCATAAGTGTAAATCTTCAATGCGGCGAGTATTGGAAGTGGTTGATGTCTGGTTTGATTCGGGGGCGATGCCGTTTGCTCAAAGCCACTGGCCATTTGCTAACAACCAACAACCTAAAAAATTGCTGTACCCCGCGGATTATATTGCGGAGGCGGTGGACCAGACAAGGGGCTGGTTTTATACCTTGCTTGCCGTGGCAACGCTTCTGGGGAAAGGGGCTCCGTATAAAAATGTCATTTCACTGGGACACGTTTTGGACAAAAACGGCCAGAAAATGTCCAAGTCCAAGGGCAACGTGGTTGATCCGTGGGAGATGATTGAAAAATACGGCGCCGACGCAGTCCGCTGGTATTTTTATACGGTTAATGCGCCCGGAGAGCCAAAACGTTTTGATGAAAAAGATTTACAGGCGAAACTGCGCGGATTTCTTATGACACTCTGGAACAGCTTTGTGCTTTTTGATACGTATATAGAAAAAATTACAAATTCCTCGCCTCGTTCAAGCTCCGGCGGAGCGGGCAAAACCCAAAACCTTCTTGATCGGTGGGTCCTCACGAAAGTAGAAATTTTGATAAAAGAAGTTACGGCAAAGCTTGAGCGCTACGATATTGCCGGAGCGGGACGCGACTTGGAAGATTTTGTTATCAACGACTTTTCGCAATGGTATTTGCGGCGCTCCCGCAGACGTTTCCAACACCCGCAGTCCAAAAAAGAATTTGAGGGAGCCGCACAAACGACTGCTACGGCTTTGTTATCTCTAGTTAAACTTATTGCGCCGTTTGTCCCATTTTTGTCGGAGGCAATTTATCAAGAATTGAAAAAGAAAATGTCTCTTAAGGAATTGAGCGTACATCTCACACCGTGGCCCGACAAAGAGCAAAGAACAAGGGGTAAAGAGCAAAAATTACTGGATGATATGGAAGCAGTGCGGACCATTGTGGCCGAAGCTCTGAAATTACGTGCGGTAGCAGGAATTAAGGTAAGACAACCGCTGGGTATACTACAAATTGCAAATCGCAAATTATCTAAGGAGCTTCTGGGGCTTATTAAAGACGAAGTGAATGTGAAAGATATCGTCCTTGGTAGGGTATTGAAACTTGATACTGCGCTAACCCCGGAATTAAAAGAAGAAGGTTTGGCGCGCGAATTTATCCGCAACATTCAGGAGATGCGAAAGGATTTGGGATTAAAACCCAAACAGGTTATTCGGGGACAGATAACGGGTGATAGAGCGACCGAAGATACGATGGTCAAGTGGCAGCAGATGATTAAAAAAGAGACCAACATGCGCGAGTTAAAAGTCGGCGGCAAAAAAGAATTTAAAATAGAGCGTGAACTTGATTTTGACGGTAAATCCTTGTGGTTGGGGATTAAAGTATAAGAAGTGTCATGGTGGATAAAGAAAAATGCCACACATTGGTGGCACTACTTGCGAAGGATTGAAAGGAGTGAGTTGAGAGAAATCCATGCAGCAGCCGCAAACGAGAATGACGCTTGTACATGACCGGTCAAATGATATACTCCATAGCCGACAAAAAGACCGAATAGCATAGATTGCGCTTGATATCTGTTGATCATTGCGTCCTCCGCGTGTTTGATAGACCTATTTGATAGAGTAGCAAATTCAGATATGAATTATAAGAGTCACTATAGGATAGGAATGAAGTAACAAAGGTGCCACAGTAATTTTTAAGTTATGCACACCACCGAAGGCATTATTTTGAGAAAACAAGACTTCGGAGAAGCGGACGCCGTTTTTACTATTTATACCAAAGATTTTGGCAAGCTTCGCCTGCTGGCGCAGGGAGTAAAAAAGGAAGGGGCAAAACTAAAAGGACATCTGGAGCCGTTGAATCATGCCCGCATAACTTTTGTGCTTGGTAGAAACGGAGAACGCCTAACTCACGCCACCCTGCTTAATTTTGGGCCGGAGCTTCGCACTGATTTTGCTAAACTTTACGCAGCACACCGTGTTGTCGGCTGCATTGACAACCGGACATTTCCCGGCGAAAGAGATAGACCGCTTTGGGACTTGTTGGTCAATAGTTTAACACGGCTGGACAACGGCGCTTTTAGCGCCTCGGAACTACAGCTGTTTTTTGGTTCTTTTGAGAAAGAGCTGGAAGCCTGCCTTGGTTACGGCAGGCCAGAGTCGTAGGTCTTGTGGTATAATGGATGTCATGAGCAAACTTGAGGAACTTGAAGAAGAACTATACGGAGAAAACGAAGGAGATCTTAAAAAGCGGATGAGCCGCAGGATAGTTTTTCCGGGAACGCTCCAGAAGCCACCGGTTTCGTGGCTAGAGCGTAAAATTAAAGCTGGCGTAGAGAAGGGGGTCGGCGTGGGAAGCAGGGTGCCAAAGTTGCTTGTGGCAGTTTTTGCCATTTTTTTAATCGTCGGCGGCGCATTATTTATTTTCTTATATCTTGGCACACGGGGTCAGGAAGCAGAAATAGAAGTTCAGGGGCGCGAAAAAATAGAATCCGGTGAAATTCTGACTATTCCCATAGTTTTTCGCAACACCTCACGAAGTACACTGAAAGAAGTTGAGCTTACCATTATTATTCCAGAAGGTTCTTTGGTGCGCGAGGGGGGCAGAGAGTTTCCCGCTCCGTCCCGCATCATCAGGAAAATAAAAGATTTAGCGCCCGGCGAGGGAGACGAGGAAGAAACGGTAGTACGTCTTTTCGGACGCGAAGGCGAGGGTAAAACAGTTGAGGTCAACCTTCTTTATCGTCCCGAGAACCTTCGCGCCCGGTTTTCTTCCCGCAGCTCAAAGACGTTTACGGTTAGCAAGGTGCCGCTGGCTTTGTCTTGGGAGCTTCCGGAGATTTTGTCGTCGGGACAGGAGGTTGAAGCAAAGATTCGTTACACCTCGTCTTCTCCCCTTACTTTTGAAAAGGTATCGCTGCGTCTTGAATATCCGCAGGGATTTATTTATAAGTCAGCCGACCCCAAGCCAAGTCTCGGAGACACAATTTGGGATTTAGGAACAGTGGGGCCCGGTAGTGACGGGTTTGTAACTTTTCGGGGAACCATATCCGGCGGAGAGGGCGAGGTTAAAACATTTCAAGCGGGTCTTGGCGTTTTTAATATCTTAACCAAAGAGTGGCGTCCTTGGAGCGAAGCAAGTTATGAGGCCAAAATTGCCATTGCGCCTCTTTCGGTGCAGGGATTTCTTGATAGTGTGCGTGAGAGGTTGATCACACCCGGAGAGCGCCTGAATTTTACCGTTCGCTACAAAAACAATACCGCCTCGGATTTAAAAAACATAACCATACGGGCGTTTTTGGACGGCAGCATTCTTTCCCGGGACACTGTGGTAACTAGTAAAGGTGGTACGTTGCTCGCCGCAGAAAATGCTATTATTTGGGGTCCGGGAGGCACACCCGAACTCCGTGTTGTGGAGGCGGGCAAAGAGGGGGGGGTTGATTTTCACGTAGATACTCGCGAGCAGCCGGTTGTCAGAAACGTCGGCGACAAAAATTTGCAGGTTCGTCTGCGTCTTACCATTGAGGCGGCGACCACGCCCAAAGAATTTATCGGCACGAGTCTTGCCTCGGAAGACAATCTTGAGTTTAAGGTGCGCTCTAAAGTTATTTTTTCTGGAAGGGCCTTATATCGTTTGTCGCCCCTCATTAACTCCGGACCTCTGCCACCTAAGGCTGGCAGCAAAACTTTTTACACCGTTGTTTGGGAGGTGAGAAATTTTACTAACAATATGCAAAACGTAGAAATAACTACAGCATTGCCCCCTAACGTAAAATGGGAAAACGCGTTTTCTCCCAAGGACGCACGTATAATTTTTGACGAGGCGTCGTCCGAGGTTCGTTGGAAAATAGGATCCCTGCGGGCGGGCATCGGGGTTCTTGCTCCGGCTCTTGTCGGTGCCTTTCAGATATCGGTTGTTCCTTCCTCAGCCGATGTTGGGAAACCGCTTATACTTACGAGCAAGTCTTTATTTCTCGGGACCGACACCTTTACGGGCGAGAATATTGAAATGACATCAGGCGAACTTACCACCGAACTTCGTGAAGACGCGGCCACTTCTGCCAAAGACTGGTCTGTGGTAAGGTAGCGGCATAATTATGGAGTCTTTAATGGATAAAATTGTATCATTGGCCAAGCGTAGGGGATTCATCTTTCCGGGTTCTGAAATCTACGGGGGGCTTTCGGGCACTTGGGATTACGGACCGTTAGGGGTGGAGCTGAAGAATAATATCAAGAGGGAATTTTGGAAGGCAATGATTTATGAGCGTGACGATACGGTTGGTTTAGACGCTTCTATTTTAATGAATCCCAAGGTTTGGGAAGCGTCGGGCCATACGGAAGCTTTTACCGACCCCTTGGTGGAGTGTAAAACTTGCCACGAGCGTTTTCGCGCCGATCACGAGGAGGAAGTCAAGGAGCACGAGGAAGAACATAAAAAGAAAAAAGAAAAAGTTTCCTGGACTAAACCTAAGAAGTTTAACTTACTGGTGGAGTCTAAACTCGGCGTGGTTGAGGGCGAGCAGCAAACCGTTTATTTACGCGGCGAGATTACTCAAGGAGTCCATGTTAATTTTAAAAATATTCTTGATTCCACGGCGCGAAAATTACCTTTCGGAATTGTACAAATAGGCAAGGCCTTTCGCAACGAAATCACGCCCGGCAATTTTATTTTTCGCTCGCGCGAATTTGAACAGATGGAACTTCAGTGGTATGTGAAGCCGGATGCGACCGAATCCATGAAGTGGTTTGAGTACTGGAAAGAGGAAAGGGTGAAGTGGTATCAGGGGCTGGGCATCAAAAAATCTAAGTTGCGTTTCCGGGAACACGGGTCGGATGAGCGCGCGCACTATGCCCGTGCGGCTTGGGATATTGAGTACGATTCGCCTTTTGGCGGATGGAAGGAATTTGAGGGGGTTCATCACCGTGGCGACTGGGACTTGTCGCGTCATGCCAAGTTTTCCGGCGAGGAACTGACTTATTTTGATGAGGAGAGTAAAATACGCTATATTCCGTGGGTTATTGAAACTTCTGGCGGGGTGGATCGCGCCGCGCTATTTTTCCTTATTGACGCTTATGAGGAAGATGGCGATCGGGTAGTGCTTAAACTTCATCCGCGCCTTGCGCCGATAAAAGTTGCCGTATTTCCGCTTCTTGCCAATAAGCCGCAGTTAGTTGAGAAAGCGCGAGAAATTTATAAGGCCCTGAAAGCCGAAGTCGCGCATCTGGGGACCGCGATGGCTTGGGACGATCGCGGCAATATCGGCAAACGTTATTACGCCCAAGACGAAATCGGTACCCCGTGGTGTGTTACCGTAGATTTCCAGACACTTGAGGACGATACAGTGACAGTAAGGGATAGAGATACTGCTAAACAGGAGCGAATCTCAATCGGGGAACTCGCCACGTATTTTAATTCTGAACTTAATGTTTAAAAAAATAATTTTAGACAACGGACTGCGGGTTATTACCGCGCCCATGCAAGGGACCAATACGGTCACTGTTTTGGTATTGTGCGGCACTGGCTCGGATTATGAATCGCGAGAGATTAACGGCATATCACATTTTCTGGAGCACATGTTTTTTAAGGGGACAAAAAATCGGCCAAGCCCAGATGTTATAAAACACGAGCTGGACAGCATGGGCTCAATCTCCAATGCTTTTACGAGCCACGAAATTACCGGTTATCACGTCAAGGCGGGCAAAACATATTTAGATCAATCTCTTCATCTTCTCTCCGATATTTATAAAAATTCCACCCTACCCAAAGAAGAGATTGAACGGGAAAGACAAGTGGTTATTGAAGAAATGCACAAAGACCGTGATACCCCCACGCTTTACGTTAACTGGGTTTGGGAGCACTTGCTTTATGGCGATCAGCCGGCCGGCTGGGACGTGATTGGAGAAGAAAAAATAATCCGCGCGCTAAAACGCGAGGAGTTTGTTAATTATTTTAATCATCAATATGTTTCTTCCAACACAGCGGTTGTTGTTGCCGGAAACTTTGATGAGGCGGCCACCGCACGGCTGGTTAAGGAATTATTTTCTGATATTAGGCATGAGCCGCCTTTTCGTTCCAAGCCGCCCCTGCGGGAAGCGCAAACAACGCCTCAAGTAAAAATAATTTATAAAGAAACTGACCAGACGCATCTTATGATTGGGTTTCGCGGATACGATGCTTTGCACGATAGACGTTATGTCGCCGAAGTTTTAGCTGCGGTTTTAGGCGGTTCCTGGAGTGCTCGCATGTGGGATCGTATTCGGGATAAATTGGGTCTTGCCTACACGGTTTGGAGCAGCCACGAATCCTATTCCAATCGCGGCTACCTTGTTACTTACGCCGGAGTTGATCATGGAAACGTAAAGAAGACCGTGCGCGCTATTTTGGAAGAATATAAAAAAACATGCGAGAAGCCGATTGAAAACGGAGAGTTGAAACGGGTCAAAGATTATATCCGCGGCACCACATTGATTGGTCTTGAGGCCTCCAATGCCGTGGCGAGTTTTGTAGGAGTGGAAGAGATGGTAACAGGCAAGCCCGTGACAATAGAAGAAGTTTTTGCTAAAATAGAGGCGGTAACAGCTGACGATTTATGTGCGGTTGCAGGAGAGATATTCAGACCGGAAAGTTTGAATCTTGCCATGATCGGACCGTTTAAAGATACTGCTGAACTTGGAAAGATACTTGGAGAGTTTAAATAGTATGCCAACCAAAGACACACCCCATATTCATATTTCAACCGGCACCATAATCAGGTTTTTCCTGGTTATTTTTGGCATTGCGGCTCTCTACATCGTACGCGATGTTTTGGCCGCGCTTTTTTTGGCGGTTATAATAGCCTCGGCCTTGGAGCCGGCGATAGACTGGCTGAAAGAGCGAAGAGTGCCAAGGCTTGTTAGTGTAATTTTGATATATCTTGGTATTACTCTTGGTTTTTTCTTTCTCACGTATCTTATTTTTCCGTTACTTATTGAGGAGTTGCGAAGTATCACTTACACCTATCCGGTGTTGGAACGCGAGGTTCTGCGCGGCGTACGGCAGGTGGGAGAGCTTCCTTTTCTCTCTTTTCTTACTATTGATTTTGAAAGTTTAGTGGGCGCATCCTCGGCCTATCTCGAAAAACTTGGCGGGGGAATTTTGAATTTCGCTTCGCTGGTGTTTGGGGGAGCATTCTCCCTTTTTCTTATTGTTATCTTCTCTTTTTACCTTGCTATTCAAGAAAGGGGTATTGAAAGTTTTCTGCGTCTCGTCTCGCCAGTTTCTCAGGAGCCTTATGTTATTGGTTTATGGGAGCGGTCGCAAAGAAAATTGGGGCGTTGGCTGCGGGCCCAAATGTTACTGGCCGCACTCGTGGGCGTATTGATATTTTTTGGTCTAACCTTTTTGGGTATTAAACACGCGCTTCTTTTTGCGGTTCTGGCTGCGCTTTTTGAAGTGATCCCTGTTGCTGGGCCAATTTTAGCCTCGGTCCCGGCAGTGATGATAGCCTTTCTTACTTCACCACTCTTGGGCGTTGCCGTGGCCGCGCTTTATCTTGGGGTTCAGCAGTTTGAGTCGCATGTCATAGTGCCGGTGGTTATGCGCAAAACCATTGGACTCTCACCACTTGTGGTGGTGCTGGCTTTATTGGTGGGTCTAAAACTGGGAGGAATTTTTGGTGTTTTACTTGCGGTTCCAGTTACGGCCATTTTGGCGGAGTTGGTGAATGACTGGGATAAAAAGAAGAGGGCATTGATACCGGAGTAACGCGCGGGTCCCTCTCGGCAATTCTCGTCGAAAACACGCACGGCTGGTCCAGCGACCAACCGTGTTCAGTGTTCGGTCGCCCATTCCGCCTTCGGCGGAAACCATGCTGGGCGACCTCTCAATGGTTTTCTTGCGAGAATTGCCTCGATCCCGCGAATCCCGTTATCTTAAAAGAGAAGATAGAATGCAAGGAAAAGAATCAATAGTTGAAACGGGACCCCGATTAAAGGATAGGGCCCTAATTTTATTTTGGTGTGGGTGAAGGAGTGGAAGTGATGAACTGGGGAAAGAAAATTTAATTTACGCGTATAAAAAAGTCCTTCCAAGAAATCCGGCAGAGCGCCGCCGATTATAATTAATATCGCGCGGATCCATTCGTTGGGTGTTGCTGGCGATAACAATAAAAACACGAGCGCGGCGCCTAAAAATCCGTCTAGAGTAACACGTCCTAAATCGCCCAGAATTGTGCGCCGCGAAAACTCCCAATGGCGTTTTTCGTTATCTTCGTCGTCCGCAGCCGATTTTAACTTATAATCCCAGTGCGGTATGGCGTCAGAAAGATAGTGTGAAGCAAGCGCCGCAAGAAAGGAAAAAGCGGGATGTATTGAGGCGAGCGGCTTGGTAACTGCGGCGGCGATAATGGTGTGTGTAGTTAGGGTCACAATAGTTATGTTATACAATTCCCCGCAAATTAAAAGAGCACCCAAGGGTGCTACTTTTTGTCTATTAGACCAAGGAACTTTCTTACACTGGTGAGTGGGGTGTTAGAACCCATTACTATTATTCCGTAAGAATTAAAATAGGTTTCCCCCCAACGATTATGTAATATTATTATTTCTACACCCTCCTCAACCAGTTTTTGTAAAGAGCCCATAACCTCACTATCATTCATAATTGTTTTGTAAAGCTCCTCGCAGTGGCTGTTATCGCTATAGAGATTAGTTGCAACACATTTCGCTGGCCCGCTTTGCAGAAGTTCTTTTATTTTTTTATCTTCAGCTTCTTTCTCTGCCTTAATCGCCCTTGATTTCGTAACAATTTCTTCCAGCATAGAAACGTTGCCGGCGGGGGGGCGTACTACGGTTTTGGGCGCCTGTTTTTCCGGCAAAAAGAAAGTTACTGCTATAATTATTACTAGGATAGAGAGCGCGACGATATCGGCGGTCGTCAGCCTTCTCACTCTTTTGCTCCTTGAAGGATCGTCATAACGAGGTTATCATAAGCCTATATTTATGTCAAGCAAGTTTTATATTACCACCAGCATCCCTTACGCTAATGCCGCGCCTCATGTGGGGCATATTTTGGATCCTTTGATTGCGGATGTTTTGGCACGATATCACAGAATAAAAGGTAAGGAAGTAAGATTTTTGGTAGGTACGGATGAGCACGGAGCAAAAATTGTTCGTAAAGCCGAGGAAGAAGACAAGACACCAAAAGAGCTGGTTGACGAAAATTCAGCAAAATTCAGAGAAATGCAAAACACTCTGAACATTTCTTATGACGATTTCATCCGAACCAGCGACCAAAAACGCCATTGGCCCGGCGCGGAAAAAATGTGGCGGGAGATGGTTGCTTCCGGTGATATATATAAGAAAGAATATCACGGCCTTTATTGCGTGGGCCACGAAGCTTTTGTTACTGAAAAAGATTTAGTAAATGGCAAGTGTCAGGACCATCAAAAAGAGCCGGAAGCGGTTGAAGAAGAAAATTGGTTTTTCCGACTGTCAAAATATGCCCAAGAAATAGCGTCAAGAATTAAGAATGATGAATTGCAAACTATACCGGAGTCTAGAAAAAACGAGATTTTGTCTTTTATTGAAAGCGGCCTTGAGGATGTTAGTTTTTCGCGTCCTGCCAAGGATTTATCATGGGGCGTTCCGGTTCCCGACGACCCCACCCAAACGATGTATGTTTGGTCAGACGCCTTGGTTAATTATATTTCTGCTATTGGCTACGGACACGATGATCCGGAGTCACAGTTGTCACTTAAAAAATGGTGGCCAGCGGATGTGCAGGTAATTGGGAAAGACAATCTCCGATTTCACGCCGCAATCTGGCCCGGAATGCTTTTATCAGCGGGCCTTGAATTGCCTAAAGCAATTTTTGTGCATGGATTTGTTAACGTGGAAGGGCAGAAAATTTCTAAAACCGTGGGCAACGTGATACCGCCCGAAACGGTAGTGCAAAAATATGGTGTGGACCCCGTGCGTTATTATTTTTTGCGCGAGTTCCCCTCATATGAGGACGGCGATTTTAGTTATAAAAAATTTGAAGATCGGTATAACGGGGACTTAGCCAACGGTCTTGGGAACCTTGTGGCGCGCGTCTCTACTTTGGGAGAAAGTATAAGTCCGATTCATTTTGATTTTCAAAAGGATATTATCACGGAAGCAAAAAAAGAAACCGCGCGCGTCTTTGCCGAGTACGAAAAACACGTCACCGAAGTTCGTCTGAATGAAGCGCTCGCCATTGTCTGGGCGCTGGTCTCGTTTACGGATAAGTATATAAATGACGAAAAACCATGGGAGAAATCCGGGGATGATTTTAAGGGGGTTATTATCAATGCTGCTTATGTAATTGGCGTAATTTCCAACCTCCTTCAGCCGTTTTTGCCCCAAACCGCAGAAAAAATCAGCACGCAGATTTCTTTTGAAGACTCGGTGGTGCGAGTTAAAAAAGGAGTGTCGCTCTTTCCGAGGTTAAAATAAACCCCGCACTAATTTCGTTTAGAGCATTTCTTTTCAGAAAATAGTACCTCGGTAGCGCCTTCGGCTTACGTTTTCCCAGTTTAAGTTTATCTTAAAATTAGTGCGGGGTTCTGTTATTTGTTGCTAAATTTTCTTCTCCTGACGGATTGAAAATTTAGACAAATAACGAAAAAGGCGGGAATCTCTTCCCACGGCTAAAATAATAGCGGGAACGTGTTCCCGCGAAAGTAGGTTCTTACTGAGGGGCCTCGACCGCACTCTCCGCTTCGCCCAGCAAAAATTTAATGATCTTCTCCGGCGGATCGTTGTGGTTGATATAGATGGTTCCGTCCACGACGTACGACTCGTTAGCGAGAGACATATCTATATGGTGGCCTTTTGCTATAGCAAGAGCCTCTGCTAGGTCTGGACTATCGGTTACCAGTAGCGCAAATACTTCAAAGTCAGCGTCACTGCGTCCCTCGTTTTTTCCGATTCCCAGGCTCTTAAGGTATTCCACGGCCTTTCTTGTCCTTACACGTTCAGCAGCAATCTCTGCGTTTGTTTTACGCCTCGCGATTACTTGGGCGATAGCACCTTTTTCGTTCATCCTTCGTCCTCCCCAAGCCCAATATCATTATAAGTGATAGACAAAAAGATGTCAACCCCAAAACTTTTTGATGCCCATACTCATATTCAATTTGCGGCATTTAAAGACGACGCGGATTTGGTTGTTAAACGCGCCTTGGATGCAGGAATTTGGATGGTAAACATCGGAACGCAGAAAGATACTTCGGCGCATGCGGTGGAGATGGCGCAAAAATACCCCGAAGGAGTGCATGCGACTGTGGGGCTTCACCCGATTCATACGGAGCGCTCGTACCACGACCCACAGGAACTCGGAGAACCATCATCTCTAGTGTTCTCTAATTCGCGCGAATTAGAGAATAAAGAAAAAGAAAGTGGGAAAAAGAGTGAACAGGATGGGGGTTTTACCAGTCGCGGAGAAGAGTTTGATTATGAGTATTACAAAAAATTAGCGCAGGATCCGAAGGTTGTTGCAATTGGCGAGTGCGGCTTGGACTACTATCGTCTAGGCCCGGAGACGCGAGAAAAACAAAAAAGTGCTTTCTTGAAGCAGATTGAACTTGCGCATGAAGTCAAAAAACCGCTAATGATCCACTGCCGGAATGCCTTTTCCGATTTAATTGCTATCCTGCAAACTTATAACCCACAACTTACAACTCCGGGCGTGGTTCACTTTTTCTCCGGCACCAAAACCGACGCAGAGAAACTTCTTGATATGGGTTTTTCGTTTACTTTTGGGGGTGTTATCACGTTCGCCCGCGACTATGACGAAGTGGTACAATATATTCCATTGGAGCGAATAATGGTTGAAACCGATGCGCCTTATGTTGCGCCTACGCCCTATCGCGGAAAAAGAAACGAACCAGCATATATAATAGAAGTAGCCAAAAAGGTGGCCGAACTTAAAAATTTGTCTTATGAAGAAGTGAGCACCAAAACCACCCAGAACGCATTAAAAATTTTTGGAATTCAATGAGATACGACCCCAAAACAATTGAAAAAAAGTGGCAAGCGCGCTGGCTCAAAGAAAAAACTTATGAGCCGGATTTAAGGCGCGCCAAAAAGCCCTTTTATAATCTTATGATGTTTCCGTACCCATCGGCCGAGGGTCTGCATGTGGGTAATATGTACGCCTTTGTGGGTGCGGATATTTACGGACGGTTTAAGCGCATGCAGGGATACGACGTTTTTGAGCCAATAGGGCTTGATGGTTTTGGGATTCACTCCGAAAATTATGCGTTAAAGATAAAGAAGCATCCGGCGGACCAAGCCAAAGTTTCAGAGAAAAATTTTTATCGGCAACTGGAGACGGTTGGCAATGGTTTTGCGTGGCAGGAAAAATTGGAAACTTACGACCCCGATTACTACAGATGGACTCAATGGATTTTTATACAAATGTATAAACACGGCCTTGCTTATCGTAAGAAAGCACAAGTCAATTGGTGTCCCTCCTGCCTTACTGTTTTGGCAGATGAGCAAGTACTTGCAGGAGAATGTGAGAGATGCGAGACCGAGGTGATTAAAAAAGAACTTGAGCAATGGTTTTTTAAGATTACGGATTATGCCGAGCGACTTTTAAAAAACTTGGATACTCTGGATTGGTCCGAGAGGATAAAAATCGCCCAGCGAAATTGGATTGGAAAAAGCGAGGGCGCGCTCCTTCGCTTTAATGTCAGATGTCAGATGTCAGATGTCAGATGTCCGTCTGTTGAAGTTTTCACCACCCGCCCTGATACTCTTTTCGGCGCGACCTACATAGTGTTGGGGCCGGAACACCAACTTATATCAAAAATTAGAAATCAAATATCAAATATTAAAGAAGTTGAAGGGTACATTACAGGAGCTAAAACCAAGACTGATGAGGAGCGGATTGCGGAGGGTAAAGAAAAAAACGGGGTGGAGCTAAAAGGAATAAAAGCGACAAATCCGGCAAACGGCGAAGAAATTCCTATTTGGGTTGCAGATTATGTGTTGGGGAATGTGGGCACCGGAGCGATTATGGCGGTTCCGGCGCATGATGAACGCGATATGGAATTTGCTAAAAAATTTAATTTGCCCGTTAGCAACGCGCCGTTTGTTGATAAGGAAGAAATTGTCAGAAGGGTTGGGGGCAAAAAGACCGTAAATTATAGGCTTCGCGACTGGCTTATTTCCCGACAGAGATATTGGGGACCGCCGATTCCGATGATTTACTGTCATAAGTGCGGTTGGATACCTGTTCCGGAGAAGGATTTGCCGGTGCGGCTTCCTTATATAAAAGAATTCAGACCAACAGGAACTGAAAAATCACCCCTGGCGCTGGTAGAAAAATTTTATAAGGTTCGTTGTCCAAAATGTAAGTCGTGGGCAAGACGAGAAACCGATGTTTCCGATACATTTTTGGATTCCGCGTGGTATTATATCGGCTACCTCATGGCGGCCTACGATTGGAAATTAGAAATTGGAAATTTGAAATTACAGGAAGCCATGCGCAAATGGCTTCCGGTTGATATGTATATCGGCGGCGCCGAGCATGCGGTATTGCATCTTTTATATGTGAGATTTCTCGCGATGGCCTTTCGTGATTGGGGCTTAACTCTTTTTGAGGAACCATTTAAAAAATTCCGGGCGCACGGACTTTTGATCAGGGATGGCGCCAAAATGTCAAAATCGCGCGGCAACGTGGTGAACCCGGATGAATATATCCGCGCCTATGGCGCGGATGCCCTGCGGATGTATTTAATGTTTTTGGGGCCGTTTGAGCAGGGAGGGGATTTTCGGGATGACGGCATCAGGGGGATTACGAGGTTTCTTGAAAGGGCGTGGCGGTTTTGTTCGTCATACAAGGAGAGAAAGACGACTCCAATACACGAATTTCACTCGAATGATTCGAATAATTCGGGTGCATTAGAGTATTTGAGTCGCATTCTACATAAAACCATCAAAAAAGTTACCGAGGATATTGAAGGTTTGCAGTACAATACGGCGATATCGGCGTTAATGATTCTGCTGAATAAGTTTGAAGAAAGTCCGGAGGCTGTCACCAAGGAGCATGTTGCGGTTTTTCTTAGGCTTCTTGCGCCGTTTGCGCCGTTTATCAGCGAAGAGTTGTGGTCCCGATTTTTTGCGAACAAAAAATCGGGGATCCTCGATTCGCGAAGCGAATCGGGACATTCATTTCATTCAATCCACCACGAGTCGTGGCCAAAGTATAATCCTAAGTTCGTTAAAGAAGAAACTTTTGAACTGGTAATACAAGTGAACGGTAAAGTGCGCGGCCGCGTTACTTTGCCGATTGGCGCGAGCGAGGAAGATGCAAAAAAGGCGGCTCTGGGTCCGGATTCGGTCAGGAAATATGTGATAGGAGATCCGCGAAAAGTCATTTTCGTGCCGAATAAGCTTATCAATTTTGTGGTTTAAAAACATTCTAACATTCTGCAGAATGTTAGAATGTTTTTTGCTACTTTTCTGGTTGCCGCTGGTGTTATATAAAGTGTGGGCTTGAATTTTTAAATAAATTTGGCATGTGCGGAATTGTTGGATATATAGGAAAACAAAAGGCGCTTCCCATACTTCTGGATGGGATTAGAAATCTGGAATACCGTGGATATGATTCGGCTGGTTTTGCGCTACTTTCTCACAATCAACGCGTCCGGGCTGAAAAAGCCGTGGGGCGCGTTTTAAATCTTGAACAAAAAATTAAAGATCCGGCCGACTTTGCCGGGAAGATGGGTATCATTCACAGCCGCTGGGCCACCCACGGAGGAGTAACCGAAGCCAATGCCCACCCGCACTCGGATTGTCAGAAAAACATCTGGCTTGTGCATAACGGCATTATTGAAAACTACAAACAACTCAAGAGCGATCTGCTGAAAGTCGGACATAAATTTGATTCGGAAACCGATACTGAAGTGTTAGCACACCTAATAGAGGAGGTTCAAACCAAAAACCCGGAAACTGGATTAGAAGAAGCGGTGCGCCTTGCACTTCTTTCAATCCGCGGGACTTATGGTTTGGCCGTTTTTGACAAAAGAGAACCTGGAAAGTTGATAGCGGCCAGAAATTTCAGTCCGCTTCTTTTAGGGATCGGTAACAGGGAGTATTTTGTGGCGTCTGACGCTTCGGCCATTTTAAAGCATACCCAAAATGTAGTTTATCTTGATGACGGAGAAATGGCGGTCCTTACGCCGCACGAACACCATGTCTATGATCTTAGAAGAAATCTGCGCCCGAAGGAAACGCATAAAGTTGAGTGGTCACTAGAACAGGCGCAAAAGGCGGGCTTCCCCCACTTCATGTTAAAAGAAATCCATGAGCAACCAGAAGCCATTGAAAATTCTCTACGTGGGCGTCTGATTCCGGAAGAAGGACGCGTCAAGCTCGGAGGACTTTCCGAGGTTGCAGAGAAATTAAAAAACGCAAAGCGAATTTTAATTTCTGCCTGCGGCACGGCCTATTTTGCCGGGATGGTTGGTGAATATATGCTTGAGGAATATGCCGGAATCCCGGTTGAGGTTGATTTGGCTTCCGAATTTCGCTACCGAAAACCGGTTTTCCGCGAAGGCGATGTGTTTTTAGCAATCTCGCAGTCTGGCGAGACCGCCGACACTTTGGCCGCGCTTCGGGAAGCAAAAGAAAAGGGAGTACTGACGTTGGGGATTGTTAATGTGGTTGGTTCAACCATGGCGCGCGATACGGATGCGGGCGTGTATCAGCATATTGGTCCGGAAATTGGCGTTGCTTCCACTAAAGCCTTTACTTCGCAGGTTGCTATTTTGGGACTCTTGACGCTTCTTTTAGGAAGGCAGCGGGAAATGTCGTTGGTAACAGGACAGCGAATTGCTAAAGAATTGAAAACTATCCCAGTTTTGATTAAGAAAATTTTGACTCAAGATGATTGTATTAAAAAGCTTGCCCAAAAATATCAGCACCATCAGAATTTCTTGTATCTTGGCAGAAAATATAACCTTCCGGTCGCGTACGAGGGCGCGTTGAAATTGAAAGAAATTTCTTATGCTCACGCCGAAGGATACGGAGCAGGAGAGATGAAACACGGATCCATTGCGTTGATTGATGAAAATTTCCCCTCTTTGTTTATTGCGCCACACGACTCTGTTTACGAAAAGATGATTTCCAACATGGAAGAGGTAAAAGCCCGTAGGGGCCCCGTGATTGCTGTTGCCACCGAGGGCGATAAAAAAATCCGCGAGCTTGCGGACGATGTAATTTATATACCTAAAACCCTGGAGATGCTGACCCCGCTTTTGTCAGTAATCCCGCTTCAGCTTTTTGCGTATCATTTTGGAGTATTGCGCGGTTGTGATGTTGATAGGCCCCGTAACTTGGCTAAGAGCGTAACTGTAGAATAGGGCATGATGCTTGCCCCGTCACTAAATTTTGACCCTTTATTTTGCCGCCCTTCATCCCCCACCTATTCTACACTCGACTCCGTGTTGAAACGGACAGGGTTATAGAAAATACTCTTTTCAAAGCCTCCTCGGGGTTTGTCAGTAGAATAGGTGGGGGACAAGTAAGCTGGCGAGATAGACACCATAGCGGGCTAAAATTGAAGTGGACTCATTATACACGATTGCGGCAGTCAAAATTTTAGTGCGGGGATGATAAACCGCGAAACCTTGCAAAATCAGTAACGGTAGAATAATCTAAAAATAGGACTTGTTTTGGGGATCTAGTTAGGTGCCAAAGAAAAGTAAACGCTCCAAAGAGAAACAAACAATTTGTGTAGTTTGCAAACTGCCTATCAGAAAAGGAACGCTTTGTATAGTAGTACATTCCTGCACTAAAAATGGTCGTTCGCGGAAGAGGTGTAGATGTAAGAAATTAGCGCATATCCGTCATGGTGGTCTCGAGGCAGTAGTTGATAATCGTGAAGCAATCGGCATGGGTGATTAAAAAATTTAACATCCTACCTCTGGGTAGGATGTTCGTCTTTTTCAGCCCTTACTCTTCCGGTCTTATCATCATTTTGTAAAGATTTGTTCCCCATTCCCCCTTAGCCTCCGCAACCTGCACAAAACCAAGTTTTAAGTATAGCTTATTGGCTTCAACTCTGCTGGGACGGCTGGTAAGGCCAAGAAAAAGGTGATCGTAGTAAAGTTTGACCGGCAGCCGGTGTTCTCTGGCAAACCCCCGCGCGTTTTCAATCAGATGCCGGACGATTATTTCACCAATACCTTGGCCACGATGGTCTTTATCCACCACAATATCATGAATTTCTGCGATCCAGCGACCCAGATTTCTTTGAAAGAAAATTGAACCCATTCCCAGTAGTAACTGTTCGCCGCCCCCAGAAGTTTCTCTGGCCACAAAGAGATAGAAATTTTGGTTGCCAAGACATTCATTAAGTTCTTCTATCGTAAGCGGTACTGCTTTTCCTGAAGGTGAGAGCTGGGGAAGCAGCCGGTTTATGGTTGCAAGAGCGCGGCGCGCGTCTGCGGGCCCAATCCTTTTAATTTCAACCACGGATCGTCGTCCTTTTTGGGTAGATGTTCTATATTTTGAAACGAAGGATTATGCTCTTTGGTTATATCAAATAGACATTTAGATGCAATAGTTGGCATCGCCGCCCTTCATGCCAAACCCGCTTGTTTTAAGTAAAGTTCTAATGCTTTCCGAAATGGATATACATAGCGCTTGGGATGTTCGGCAGACCGGAGAGGGTCCTTGCGAGAGTGATTTCTTAAACCTTCATTTTTTAGGATGGTTCAAGTAGCAGCGGAAAAACCCAAAAAACGTAAGGGAATCATTATATGGGATTTTGATCGGGTGCTTTTTAATACCGAGAAATATTTTCAAGATAACGCCCAAGTTTTTCGTACTTATAATATTCCGGAGGATGCCCTGCGGCATGCAGTAGATAACATAAATAATAGCGATGCTACTTTTTCTACGGCCGCACTCTGTCGTGAATTAAAAAAGATGGGGTTATACTGCCCAGTTAGTCGGGCGCGGCGTACGGTAAACCAAAGCCTTTCCCGTTATCGGTACATTGATGCTGCGGCGGATCAACTGCTACACCGTCTTAAAAGACGGGGATTTATCCACTTTCTTTTGAGCTTTGGAAATGGAGCATATCAGGGAAAAAAAATTAAAATTGCCGGCGGTAAAACCCTACGTCATTTTGAAAAATTGATTGTTACCGGAAAACCCAAGCATGTATTTATTAAGCGTATTGCCCGTCGCTATTTCGACCTTCCCATATTTTTTATTGATGATACGCGGAGCCATATTGAACTTGTTCAAAAATACATTCCTCGGGTATGCACTATACACTATAGTGGTCGATTGTCGCTGCGGGACGTGGAACGCACGATTTTAAATCGCCATGCTGACTAAACCGATAATTAAAATTCCTAAAGTTGTTGTAATTGGTGGTGGAACCGGTGTCTTTACAGTACTCTCGGGCCTTAGAAAGTATAATCTTGACCTTACGGCAATAGTGTCTATGGCTGACGACGGCGGTTCCTCCGGAACCTTACGCGAAGAGTTCGGAATTCTGCCGCCCGGAGACGCACGAAGGGCCTTGGTTGCTCTTGCTCATACCGACAACCAGATGTTGAGTGAACTTTTTAATTATCGTTTTACGGAAGGCAGGCTGACTGGTCATGCCTTTGGTAATTTGTTACTCACGGCCCTGGAAAGAATTACTGGAAGTTTTGAGGGGGCGTTAAGTGAGGCCGGCCGCATACTAAATGTACGGGGACGGGTTATTCCTGTTACTTTGGATAAGGTGCGGCTATGCGCTAAGTTGGAAGACGGCACCGTTGTTCGGGGTGAAACCAACATTGATATTCCTAAACACGACCCGCGTCTTAGAGTTAAAAAGATATATTTAGAGCCAAGGGCCAAAGGAAATAAAAACGCCGTGAGGGTTCTTAAAGAAGCAGATCTTATAGTTATGGGGCCCGGCGACTTATTTACCAGTGTTTTGCCCAACCTTCTCGTTCGGGGGGTTCCGGTAGCAATCAGAAAATCAAAAGCAAAAAAAGTTTTTGTCGTAAATACTATGACCAAGGTCGGCGAGACAAACAGTTTTAAGGTCAACGATTTCCTTTTTGAGGTAGAAAAATATCTTGGCCGCGGAGTTTTGAATTATATCGTGGTAAATACTAAAAAACCGCCACACACGCGTCTTGTTGAGTATGAACGCGAGGGCAAGATTATGGTAGGGACAGGAAGTCTGTCGTCTAAACCCATACCAATCCTCGGTAACTTTATTCGTACTTCTGGTTTCGTACGTCATGATCCGGAAAAATTATCTAAGGTTTTAGTGTCTTTATTGTGAGAGTAACAAGGTTGTCCGAAAAAAATTTCCGCAAGGTTTTATCTTTGACGGAGAAAATTTTACTATCCGGCGGAGTTCTGATTGGTCCGACTGATACGGTCTATGGAATTTTTGGTGATGCAACCAAATCCGAGGTTATAAAAAAAATGTTTGCGATGAAAAAGCGGCCGGAGGAAAAGGCATTTCCGATTTTTGTAAAAGATGTTGCTGCCGCCCGCAAATATGTTTATATTTCGGACGCCAAAACAAAATTTTTAGAAAAAGTATGGCCGGGACCCGTAACAGCTGTGTTTCATCATAAAGAAAAATTACCCAAGATTCTCACGAAAGAGTTTGATACCTTGGGTATTCGTATACCCAGCCACCCCTTTTTACTTGAGCTTCTTTCGCGGCTTGATTTTCCTTTGGCCCAGACCTCGGCGAACATTTCGGGAAAGCCGCCTGCAAAAAATACCAGCACGATAAAGAGATATTTTGAGAAGGAAAAAGTAAAACCCGACTTGGTAGTTGATGGCGGTGAACTTTCGGGTCGCCCCTCCGCCGTAGTTGATTTTAGCGGCACGGGCCCCATTTTGTTACGAAGCGGTCTTGTAGACAAACGGGAGCTTGACCGGATTCTTGGTATCATGAAATAATGGCAACAGTTCCAGTGGGGGCTACAAAAAACATGAACGGATTTCGCAACCTCAAAAAACATGACCCGCAACTTGCTAAGTTTCTTGCGGCAGAAGTTAAGCGCCAGCGTAAGACGCTTAATTTAATTCCTTCTGAAAATATTATTTCTCCTGCGGTACTTGAGGCGTTGGGGTCACGGCTGACGGATAAATACTCCGAAGGATACCCCGGGAAAAGATATTACGCGGGGAATAAAATTATTGATGAGATTGAGTTATTGGCTCAGCGTCGGGCAAGAAAGGTTTTTAGACTTGGGGAACATTGGCACGTTAATGTCCAGCCCTATTCGGGCTCACCGGCCAATTTAGCAATTTATCAAGCTCTGGTTCCGGTTGGCGAGAAATTAATGGGCATGGCTCTTCCTTTTGGCGGGCATTTAACTCACGGATGGAAAGTAAGCATAACCGGTAAACTCTGGACGCCGGTTCAATACGGCGTGGGCCGTGATGGCTACATTAATTATGAGGAAATCAGACAACTTGCCGAGCGCGAGAGGCCCAAAATTATTGTTGCCGGCGCCACCGCTTACCCGCGGGTTATAGATTTTGAGAAATTTGGCAGAATAGCGCATGAGGTGGGGGCGTATTTTCTGGCCGATATCTCGCATATTGCAGGACTTATTGCCGGAGGTGTGCATCCCTCGCCGTTTCCGCACGCTGATGTGGTTATGACCACTACCCATAAAACCCTACGCGGCCCCAGAGGCGCAATAATCTTTGTGAATCGCGAATCCGAAGTTGCTAGAAAGCAAGGGATGGACATTGCTGCTGCTGTTGATAAGGCCGTATTTCCCGGACTGCAGGGCGGACCGCACGATCATCAGACCGCAGCTATTGCCGCGGCCCTTGGGGAGGCGGCAAAACCGGCCTTTAAAAAATACGCTCACCAGATTGTAAAAAATGCCAAAGCCCTTGCGGCTGAATTGCAAAAACTTGGATTTCGTCTGGTTTCGGGCGGAACCGACAATCACCTTATGCTTATTGACCTTACGGTCCTTGGTATTTCCGGTCGGGAAGCGCAGGATCGGCTGGAAAAGGCGGGGATTATTGTAAATCGCAACACCATTCCGTATGATACCCGTTCTCCGTTTGATCCCTCAGGGATCAGAATTGGCACTCCGGCGTTAACGACAAGAGGCATGAAAGAGGGAGAAATGCAGGAGGTGGCGCAGCTAATTTATCAAGTATTGACCACCACCGTCCCGTATGGTACACTAAGGGCAGTGCATCGCCTTTGCAAGCGGTTCCCGACATAGGAGGGAATATGGGTTTAGATACGAAATGTCCTGTGCACGGCAATATGCATTCTGGTTTTGCATGTGATCAGGCTTCCTCCACCGAAGAATTAAAGCTTTTCTACGTCTGCGCAGATTTTCCGAGCCCCTTTCGTGTTTATGATACAATTTCTGTGGGGTGCAAAGTATTGGCAAAAGATCAAGCAGAGGCACGGGAGTTGGTGACAGGAAGCCGACAATATCAAATTCTTATGGAGCGTTATGGGATCGTTGGACTTAAGACAAAGGAAATGCCAAAGTTTAACCGTCCTCATATTGTAGAGTGGGATAGTACCCTTGATCTTTTACTGGGCCACTAAGCGATTTTAAGCCCGTCACTAAGTAGTTGGAAGCCCGCGCGCTTCCATTTTTTTATTTTTAGGGCATAATTAGTTCATGATTTTACTTGACGGGAAAAAGCTTTCGCAAAAAATACTAGACGAAGTCAAACAAGAAACAACGGCCACAAAAAAGAAACTACGGTTGGCCATCGTTGTTGTGGGCGAAAATCCCGTTGTCAAAAAATTCATTGAGCAAAAAAAGAAAGCCGCCGATCAAATAGGCGCCGGTGTTAGAATTTATCCTTTTGATGAAAAAATAACCACCAACGAGCTTCGTAAGCGTTTATTTGAAATTGTGCACGAGAAGAAAAATACGGGAGTGATAATTCAACTTCCGCTGCCGACGCATATTAATACCCCTTATATTTTAAACTCCGTAACACCCGAGAAAGATATTGATATGCTCTCGGCGCGCGCAATTGGTAATTTTGCGGTCGGCCAAAGTCCTATTATTCCGCCCGTGGTGGGCGCCCTAAAATTTCTTTTGGAGGAATACCAAATTGACTACCAGCAAAAATCTGTCGTTATAGTAGGGGCAGGAAATTTAGTGGGGAAGCCAACGGCACTTTGGCTTTTGGGCAAGAAAGCAACTTTTACTGTTGTGGAAGAAAGAACCCCGCACCCCGAAGAATTAATCTCTAAGGCTGGAATCTTGATTACCGGCGTTGGCAAACCCGGGTTTATACGAGGTGATATGGTAAAAAACGGTGTTATAGTTATTGATGCCGGTACCTCTGAATCTGCGGGGCGGCTGGTGGGGGATGTTGACTTTAAGTCTGTGTCAAAAAAAGCTTCATATATTACGCCGGTTCCGGGAGGCATCGGGCCGCTCACTGTAGCCATGCTTTTTAAAAACCTTGTAACCCTCGCGAAAATCCAAAAATCATGATACAGCAACTTGATATTGTAGTCTTTCGTTGGTTAAATTCGTGGGTTGGCACTTCTACTTTTTTTGACTGGGCGATAAGATTTCGCGCCGTTTGGTTTCTTTATATTGTAATAGCGGCCCTGCTTCTTTTTTTTATTTTTACTCTTTGGATACGATTTCGCGACAAGAGAAGACGTAATTTAGGGTTGGTAGTTTTTGCTATTTTTTCTGCCCTGCTCGCGCGGTTTGCGGTTACCGAACTGGTCCGGTTTATTTATAATCGCCCCCGACCCTTTGAGGTTTTGGAAGAGGTGCGGCAGATTGTAGAACATACGGGTGGGGGTTCTTTTCCTTCGGGACACGCTACTTTTGCTTTTGCTATTGCAGCCGCAGTTTCATTTTATTACCCTAAAACAAGTATTTTATTTTTCCTCGCGGCATTTTCTGTTGGTTTGGGGCGCGTGGCGGCCGGAGTTCACTGGCCAAGCGATATTTTGGGCGCTGCGGCGGTGGGCATATTAACAGCGTGGTTGCTTGGTAAAATTTTAAAGATAAAAAGCGCGACTCTCTAAGAGTCGCTTTTTTTGCTCTACGCTTCGAAGGAGTGGCCACAGCCGCAGGTGGATTTGGCGTTGGGGTTGCGGAAGAAAAAGGCCTCTCCGCCTTCGGATATCAGATAGTCAATCTCCGAACCCCTTAAGTGTTCAGAGTGGGCAGTGGGTATTACTACTTTAAGCGGGGGATCTTCCGGCGAGGCGTCAGGTAATTTAAATTCATAAACTTGGTCCCTTTCAGTTTGTGTGTCCGTCAGATCCATTTCGTAGGAAAAACCGCTGCAGCCGCCGCTTATTACTGTTATAAAAAGAAAGGTGGTACGGAAGTCCTTATTTTGCAGAGCGAAGATCTCTTTTATTTTCCGCAGCGCCAGTTCCGTTATGGTGATCATCCTACCCTCCTTATACGGTGAAAGACTCCCCGCAACCGCAGGTTTTTTTGACGTTGGGGTTGCGGAACCTAAAGCCACTATACATCAGGGTCTGCTCAAAATCAAGCTCCGTTCCATTCAGGTAAATAAAACTTTTAAGGTCCACATATACCCTCACGCCCTTGTCCTCTCCGAAGATTTTATCACCGGCACGTTTCTGGGTCTCCACCCTTATGGTGTAAGTAAGACCCGAACAGCCGCCGCCCCTGACTCCAATACGCAGTCCCGCTTCGGGATTTTCTCCCAGACCTTGCGTCTCAATCAATTTTTTAATTTGTGCTGCGGCTAGTTCCGAAACAGTGATGGCCACTCCTAACTCTCCTCGGGCGGCTCGGGGACGGGAGTTGTGACTTTTTGCTTTTTCTTCCAGTCCTCTATAGCGGCTTTGATGGCGCCTTCAGCCAGAACCGAGCAGTGAATTTTTACCGGAGGCAGACTAAGATAAGAAGCCACCTCGGCATTTTTGATTTGAGAAGCTTCCTTAAGCGTCTTACCTTTTACCCACTCGGTAACTAGACTGGAAGAAGCAATGGCCGATCCACAGCCGAAAGTTTTAAATTTAGCATCTATAATCAGCTGTTCAGTATTTAGTGCCGTGCCCGAACAGTTGGGGCAGGCGCTTTCCTGACTTGACGCTGCCCAAGTATGCTGGCATTCCGTACATTGATGGGCAAAGATAACCTTAATTTGCAATTTCATTACGTCCCCGCATTCCGGTGCCCCTACAATGCCGGTTCCTATGTTCTCTTCGGTCTTGGCAAAACTTCCTACGTTACGAGGGTTATTGTAGTGCTCAATCACCTTGTCGCTGTATGCCATGTTAACCTTCCTTAGTCAGAGGACTACCTACTAAAATATCATAAAACAACAAAAAAGCCAGAACGTGTCTGGCCCCATTTAATATTTAAAGTGTCGGCGATAATACGGCAATAGCTATTTCTACTGCTTCGTCGAGCGTCTCAACAATGAATCCGGCAGCTTCGCGAAGTATGGCATGACTATGAATGTTTTCTTTTTCCATGACAATAACTATCGGTTTCCTCAACATATCTGCCCAAGCGATTTCCATCACTGTTCCGATGGAAACCTTGGCGGCGCCAAGTAGGTTTACCAGCAGCAGGTCACAGCGCATGACATCCATCCGATCCCGGCAGGTGATGCCTTTTGGGGAGCCTAAGGGGTGTTGGGCATAAGAGTCTTTAACTAATTTTTCTTTGGCAAGATAATTTTTGCCCCGCATGGGTGAGACCGCTTTTATGTGGGCAGGAAGTTTTTTGGCTACATATTCACGCCATTCTGTACATCCCTCGAAAGAGACACCGGTAATAGGTCCTGCGCAGTAGAGAAGAAATTCCCTCATGGGTTTTCCCAAGAACAAAAGATCTATAAGTAAACTACAAGACGGAACCTCGGGGATCAACCACAGGATATCCACAGCTGGTATTATCCCCCCCCGAACCCTTGCAAAATTAAACACCCCGTGGTATTATATTTTAGAACCCGAAAAATTAACGGAGGAGGATTGTGAGCGATCCGAACAGAAAAGAGTGGCGTGCGCTTTGGTGGCGCATAAAAGCGCAAGGTGATCCGGAACCGCCGTATGAGCAGCTTGTCGGGCTGTATTCTCAACCCCACCGTTGTTATCACACGTTAGCCCACATTGAACATTGCCTAAAGGAGTTTGATGCAGTCTGGCACTTTGCCAGAAGTCCGAATGCGGTAGAGATGGCACTTTGGTACCACGACGCAATTTATGTTGCTAAGGCTAAAGACAACGAAGAGAAAAGCGCCGAGCTGGCGGCCCGGGTATTAAGAAGTGCGTTGGTTCCAGATACTTTTGTGCAGGAAGTTGTCCGCCTGATACTTAAAACTAAACACGATGCTCCTCCCGCAGATTTCGATGCGCAGCTTGTTGTTGATATTGATCTATCCAGTCTTGGTCTGCCGGAAGATGTATTTGAGAAGCATGGCGAGGAGATACGCAGAGAATACTGGTGGGTTCCAGATGCTCTTTTTGCTGAAGTCCGGTCACAGATTTTTAAATCATTTTTCTCCCGACCCACGATTTATTTAACCAATTTTTTCCAAGAAAAATACGAGAAACAGGCCCGCAGGAATTTAATACGCGTGCTCACAAAACCTCGGGAACAGTAATAGCCGCAGCACTAACGTGCTGCGGTGTTTTTTTATATCAAATTTAACAGATCTGCCGGTTGGCGTAGATGGCGGCCTCCTCCGGACTGCAAATTCCTTACTGGTGCCCGGGGAGAGACTTGAACTCTCAAGGTCTTGCGACCAGTGGATTTTGAGTCCACCGCGTATGCCATTCCGCCACCCGGGCACCGCCACCTATTATTATAAACCAGAACCATAAAAATCGCAACATTTGTGTGTTGAAATAAAATTATTCTTTGAGTATTGTAGAGATGATGGCTCGTATTATTTCTCTCTGTAACCAAAAGGGCGGTGTGGGAAAAAGTACCACGGTGCAGAATCTGGCTGTTTTTCTGGCGGCACTCGGAAAAAGAGTGCTGGTGGTTGATATTGATCCGCAGGCCAATACGACCTCGGGTTTTGGCATAAACCCGCGAAAGTTAGATAAGAATATTTACCATGTTCTTATAGGAAAGAACCCCATTGATACCGTTATAAAGAAAACGGGTGTACTGTCGGTGGACATTATTCCTTCGGCATCGGCACTCGCCGGAGCAGCCATTGAACTTATTGACATGAGGCATCGGGAGTATAGACTAAAGGAAGTCCTTGAGCCACTACGCAGAAAATATGATTTTATTGTGATTGATTCGCCGCCCAGTCTCGGCCTCCTCACTATTAACGCCCTAACCGCCGCGCAAAAAACTATTATCCCGGTACAGTGCGAGTATTACGCCCTGGAGGGTTTGGCCGATCTTTTGCATACCATACAGCTTGTTAACACCAATCTGAAAACAAAAATTGCGATTATGGGTGCGTTACTTACCATGTATGACAGAAAATCACGCTTGCATCGGGCAGTGGCCAAAGAAATTCGCCGCAAATTTCCCGGATACGTATTTGAGGCTGTAATTCCAAGAAATGTCAGCTTGGCCGAGGCGCCTTCTTTTGGGAAAACAATTTTGCATTATGAGCCTTATTCACATGGCGCCAAGGCGTATCGGCAGCTTGCCGAAGAAGTGTTGAGACTAGAAGGAGTTAGAAATATATAAGCGACAAGAGATACGCGACAAGCTACATGTAGATTTCTTTTTGCATGTTTTTTGTCTTATGTCTCGTGTACCGCGCTGTTTAATGCCAGAGTCTTTAGGAAGGGGTCTTGAGTCTTTAATACCAGATAAGCCACCGGAAGAAATGCCGGAAAATTTTGATACATCGGAAGCAGTTCTGCCTTCGGCGGAGAAGCAAAAACCAAAATTATCTAGCCTTGGAGAGGGATCACGATTAAGTTACGAAGACCATTTTACACCGCGGCGGAGCGATTCTGTTTTCTGGATTGAGGTCGAAAAAATAGAACCCAATCCGTTTCAGCCGCGACGCGAATTTGAAGAGTCCACCCTTAAAGATCTGGCCGGTTCTATTCGGGAGCACGGCGTGCTACAGCCAATTTTAGTAACCAAAAGAGAAATAGAAACCCCAGGCGGTATTGACGTCCGTTATCAGTTGATTGCGGGAGAAAGGCGTTGGCGTGCGGCACGCTTGGCAGGACTGACCCAGATCCCCGCAGTGATTCGTCGGGGGATGCCGGACGATCGTCTCAAGCTGGAATTGGCTTTGATTGAAAACGTACAACGTGAGGACTTAAATCCCCTGGAGCGCGCGAGGGCTTTTAAACAGCTTATTGATGAGTTTCATCTGGTACAGAGAGAAATTGGAGAAAGGGTTGGTAAGTCCCGGGAGTTTGTAGCTAACACCATACGTCTTCTTGCTCTTCCCAACGAAATTCAGGAAGCATTGCACGCAGGCAAAATTACCGAAGGGCACGCTCGGGCCGTTTTAATTGTCGGTGACGACCCGACTAAACAATCTGAAGTTTATAACGCCGTGGTTATGGATCGCCTCACAGTTCGCGAGGCGGAAAACAAAGCGCGCCAAGTAAGCGGAAAAGTTTTTGTTCCGCGCAGACGTCCTGCTGCGGTTCAAGATCCGGAGATGCGCGAGTGGAAAAATAGACTTGAGGAAAAACTAGGCACCAAAGTCCAGCTTCAAAAAATCGGCGAGCGCGGAAAAATCGTGGTGGAGTTTTATTCCGAAGAAGAACTTAGGGGAATACTTGGCAAACTGATTAGAGAAGCATAATCTGGTCATCCAGACACCGATCGGACGTTGATTATTAAAATAAGTTTTTTAGGAAGTCAGCCTGTACCCCACCTCCTCCACCCCTTTCACCTCCTTCAGCCTCACCATTACGCGTTCAATTTGGATGCGGTTTTTAAACGGGGCCTGAATAGTTATCTTGGCCCAAGTTTGGTTTTTGGTGTCGGTGTCTACTCTTTTGATATTGATTTTTTGTTTGGCCAAAACGTTGGTGACGTCACGCAAAAGCCCCACCCGGTCTTTTATCGTAAGACTTAGTTCCACAATTTCGCTGGTCCGTTTCCCAAAAACTTCGTCCTGACGTTTCTTTTTTAAAAAAGAAGCAATGCGTTTTCGGGCCTGCGGACTTTTTATAAAACCAAGCCAGTCCGAGCTTGGTCTTTTGTTTTTTTGGGTTAAAATTTCCACCACGTCCCTATTTTTTAAAACATAATCAAGAGCAACCATTTTTCCGTTTACTTTGGCGCCGGCAGCAGTGTTCCCTACGTCAGTATGGACGTGGTAGGCAAAGTCAATGGGCGTTGATCCCTCGGGAAGATCCAGCACGTCACCCTTCGGTGTCAGGACAAAAATTCTGTTTTTGAAAAAATCAATTTTTAGTGACTCCAAAAATTCGTCCGGCTTCTCAAATTCTTTCTGCCATTCTTTGAGCTGTCTGATCCAAGAAAATTGACGTTGGTTCATAAAAGACGCCTGCTCCTTTGCGTAGGCCGCCGGATTTTTGCGTTTAAACTCTGAATAAGCCCAGTGGGCGGCAATACCGTGTTCTGCTTCCTCGTGCATCTCCGGCGTTCGCATCTGGATTTCTATTGGCCGTTCCTCCGGCCCAAAAACAGTGGTATGGAGAGAACGATAACCATTGGGTTTGGGCATAGCAATATAGTCTTTAATTTTTCCGGGCACGGGCCTCCATGTTTTGTGCACTACTCCGAGAGTGGAATAACAATCCTCAACGGTAGGAACAATAACGCGTAGCGCCACAATGTCGGTGATTTTATTGATGTCCATGTCATTTTTCAGAAGCTTTTTATACAGACTATAGTAGTGTTTTGCCCGCGCATGTATGTCAAGAAAGGATATGTGCTCTTCAATGAGGACACCAGCTAGTTTTGGTTTGACCCCTCTTACGTAATTGTCCCAGTCCTCGTATTTTTCTTTGGTGGCTTTCATTAGCCATTCGTATTCTTTAGGGTAAACGTAAGGAAAAGCCAAGTCTTCTAGTTTTCCTGAAAGTTCTTTGATACCTAGCCTATAGGCAAGCGGCGCATAGATCTCCATGGTTTCTAAAGCAATACGTCGTTGTTTTTCCGGCGCCATAGAATTTAAGGTTTCCACGTTGTGGAGGCGGTCAAGTAATTTGATTAGTACAACGCGTATATCTTCAGCCACCGCAAGAAACATTTTTCTTAAAGACTCGGCCGATCTTTCTGTGCCTTTATAGCGTATTTTGTCAAGTTTGGTGACGCCCTCCACTAAAAACGCAACATCTTCACCAAAACTTTTCCGGATGACTTCTTTGCTGCAGGTGGTATCTTCACAAACATCATGCAGTAGTGCTGCAACAATAGTGGTTGTGTCAAGTTTCAACTCCGCAAGATACAAAGCCACGACCAAGGGATGAGTAATATAAGGCTCACCAGATTTCCGGGTTTGTCCTTGGTGGGCTTGGTAGGCTAACTCATAAGCCTTTTTGACGGTTTCCAAACTTTCGTCCGACTGCGCCTGAATCTTTATTTTTTCCAGGAGATTATTGATCGTCATCTTGCGCATATTTTAGCCCAAAAACTTAATTTTTTCAAGTTTCGTTACGAAGGCGTATTTCGCAACAAGCCCTTAGTTATAAAAAACCGGTTCTGCTGAAGGACCAGTCAATCGCTCTTGGCTTATTGCTCTTTGTCCGGGACTGCCCGATGAATTGTGATATATTCGTCAGGTTCCAAAAGACGGCCCCCGATGACCTCCTTCAAAAAAGCGCATTTTCCAAGACGTTCGGGCGTATACTTTCCGCCGACCTCTGGGCCGCGCGCCTTTTCAATGGCCTGCTGGATAAAAGTAATCATAGCCTCTACAGACTCCACAAACCAAGGGCATGTTATTTCTACCTGCACGTATTTCCCCCTTTTTACTTATTACAACATTTATATCGATCGTTTTAGATGTTGTAATAAACTTTTTCTCTCTAAATTGTGCCAGTCGCACTGAGCGATACGATATGGATATATTTGCTCATACGGCGGGCGTCAATACTTTTAATAAGCGTTTCGGGCAGGGGGCGTTTCCCAATGTAAACGCTTTTTTGAAGCGGCTCGAATCCGCAGGCTAGAAGTTCCTTACGCAGCCACGAGCGTTTTTCTTTCTCGTCCTCGGGGATATCAAAGGTAACAAGACGCGTCAGGCCGTCAGCGGGTGGGAGTATATGCGTCATCCTTGGTTCTGCCGGTTTTGTATCTTTTAACTTGTGCAGCCCTTTCTTGGTGATGCGCCACCTTGCTTTTTTCTTAGGACCCGCACATACCACCAAACCTTCTCTTTTGAGGCGATTTAGAATACTTGAAAGCGAGTGTTTGGCTTCGGGGACGGAGGAGTATCGTACGTGGTCGAGTCCGAACAAACCGCGGATTAATCCCGTACCCGGGTAGTATTTAGGGAAGAAGGCGTCGATCATAAGCGGTCCAGCTTCTGCCAGCTGATCAAGAAGAGCGCGTGTTATGGATTTTAACACCTTTTTCATGATATTTCCCCAGCATATTTTATTACAACATTATAAACGATCGCTAGGAATGTTGTAATAAAATTATAATGGGCGTGGCACGGAATGTAAATAGCAAGGAAGGCAAGTTTGGATTTTTTATCCAGACGCGGGTCTACCCAGGAGGCATGATCATACTCGGGCGAGCCTCGCTGCCCCCTTGTATATATTAAGAAGTTTTCTCCTCGTTACTTTTTCTAGGGTCTTTCCAAGATGCGTACTCACAGGCGGGATACCGCGAACAGCCGTAAAAAACTTTTCCACGTTTTGTCCGTCGTATAACCATGTCGCCAACGCTGCACTTGGGGCACTTCAGGTCAAGTTTTTCCGGCTCCGCATTGGTTTTTAGCGATTTTGTATTTTTGCATTCCGGAAAACCGGAACAGGCCAAAAATTTTCCAAAGCGCGAGAGTTTTACCACCATGGCTTTTCCACAGCGTTCGCAAACCTCATCAGTGGTTTCCTGCACCTCGTGTTTTTTAACTGTTTTGTATTTTTCTTCCAAGTGTTTAGCAAATGGATCATAAAACTCTTGCACCACCGGTCGCCATTCTTTTTCACCAGTAGCAACTTCGTCCAGTTCTTCTTCCATTTTGGCCGTAAATTGCACATCAACAATTTCGGGAAAGTGCTCGACCAGGAGATCGTTTACCAAAAAGCCGGTGTCAGTCGGTCTAAGATATCTTTTTTCATGGCGCTCCACATATCCGCGTTCCTGTATGGTAGAGATAATGGGCGCATAAGTTGAAGGACGGCCAATGCCGTATTTTTCCAGAGTTTTGACGAGTGAAGCTTCAGTAAAACGAGCAGGCGGCTGGGTGAAATGCTGTAGTGGCTTTAGTTCCACCAAGCCAAGTCTCTCTTCCGGTTTTAGTTCGGGCAGTGTTACCTCGGCGAATTTTATCGGATATATTTTAAGAAATCCGTCAAACCTCATTACTTGACCAGTCGTGCGGAAAAAATGTTCCAGTGCGGCCTCTACATCTATAGTCGTGCTGTCAAAAACCGCGGGAGGCATCTGGCTGGCCACAAATCTTCTCCAGATAAGGCCGTAAAGTTTATACTGCCGTACGTCCAGAAAATTATTTACTGACTCGGGTGTCCGCCAAGGGTCTGTGGGGCGTATGGCTTCATGCGCCTCCTGCGCCCCCTTGGTTTTGGTTAGAAAGCGCCGCGGAGAGGGCGTGGTGTAGCTTTCCCCGACTTCTTTTTTAAGAAAATCGTGGGCCGCGTTAAGAGATTCTTCAGAAAGATTTACAGAGTCAGTTCTCATGTAGGTTATCAGACCAACCGCTCCTTCTCCCAGCTCTACTCCTTCGTAAAGCTGTTGGGCAACACGCATGGTTTGTTTAGCGGAAAATCCAAGCCTTCGGAAAGCATCTTGCTGTAGGGTAGAAGTGGTGAAGGGCGGCATGGGGTTTCTGGAGACAGCGCGTTTCTCCACATTTTTTACTACCCATTCTCCATTCTCCAGACTTTTAACAATTTTTTCTGCCGCCTCCTTATTTTTTACGGCAAATTTTTGCAGAGTTTCATCTTTGATTTTAAAAAGTGCGGCACTGAAGCGTTCTTTATTTCCGGTTTCAAGCAGTGCTTCAACCGACCAGTACTCGTCCGGCTTAAAGTTATGGATCTCCCGCTCTCGTTCAGCAATGAAGCGTACCGCCACCGACTGCACCCTGCCGGCTGAAAGTCCCCGGTATACCTTTTTCCACAAAAAAGGAGAAAGTTTATAACCCACCAGCCGGTCAAGAACCCTGCGTGCCTGTTGTGCATCAACCAACTTCATATTAATATTTCCCGGTTTTTTTAATGCGTCTTCAATGGCTCGCTTGGTAATTTCATGGAACACTATACGTTCAGTTTTTAGGTTTTTATTTTTTATTTTTAATTTAGCAAGTTCAAGCGCTTGTGTAAGGTGCCAGGCAATGGCTTCTCCTTCGCGGTCTTCGTCGGTTGCCAAGATAATTTTTTCTGCTTCAGCGGCCTCTGTTTTTAATTTTTTCACGTTGGGGGCCGCTTTTCTCGGAATCACATACTGCGGTTCAAAGTTGTGGTCTACGTCTACGCCAAGTTTTGAAACTGGCAGGTCGCGGACATGACCAAAACTTGATTCAACTACAAAATCGCTCCCGAGAAAGCGGGAGATGGTATGAGCCTTGGTGGGGGACTCTACTATGACAAGCTTATTGGCCATCAAACCATTTTTTGGTAAGTGTCGCCGCCGAGATTTTTTATAAACCCTTTAAGTTCCAGTAGAGAAAGCGAGGCCACAATGGCGGCGGTATCTAAACCGATTTTTTCTTTTATAAAATCTACGCTCTGCGGCTCTTCCAAAAGTTCAAGAATAATACTTTCGCGTTCTTCCAGCAAACCCCGCGGTTTGCCTTCTTTATTATCATTATACCCCATTCCGTACTCTTCCAAAATATCTTGGGCCGAGGCGACAATTTTGGCCCCCTCTTTAATAAGCGCATGCGGACCCGCAGAGGTTAAAGAAAAAACAGATCCGGGTACAGCAAAGACGTCACGGTTTTGCTCAAGCGCGAGTCTGGCCGTGATCAGTGCCCCCGATTTTTCACGCGCTTCCACCACCACTACCCCCCGGGAAAGGCCGGAGATTATGCGGTTGCGCATAGGGAAATGTTCTTTTACAGCAGGCGTGCCGGGAGAGTACTCGCTAATAACCGCTCCTCCGGCCTCTGCTATTCTTCGTGCCAGCCCAATGTTTTCCGGAGGGAATATGGAGTTGGGGTCAAGACCAGAGCCAAGCACCGCAATAGTAACGCCTCTGGCATCTAAGGTTGCCTCGTGGGCCCTGGAGTCAATTCCCGTAGCAAGTCCGCTGACAGTCACAACACCCGAAACCGCAAGTTCATGCACGATTTTTTCTGTCGCTTCTAATCCGTAGGTAGTGGGACGCCTGGTGCCGACCACCGCCAAATAAAGACTTTCTTTTTTAAGGATGTTTGGTACGCCGCGTCCGTAAAGCATTACTGGAGGATTTGGTATCTCTTTTAATATTGAGGGGTACTCTGGCTGGTCATCGGTAAAAACCCAGATTTCTTCCTTGACCAATCGCTCCATTTCTTTATCCGGGTTTATAGAGGGACGCTTCCAGGGAATAGAGCGTAAAGCCAACGTCGGCAGACCTGCGGATTCTAGGTCCTTTCCCTCCGCCCGCCAAGCCGCTTCGTAAGAGCCGAACTTATTTTTTAGCATACGTAAAGTTGCCGCCCCAATGTTGGGTATGGAATTTAGGGCATTCAAAAACTTTAAGTCGCGGCTGTTGGGCATAATATTTTTCTACAATACTTTTCTTTGCAAAGCAAATAGGTTAAAGTAAAAGCCAAACCACAGAGGAGGAAACGTCGTGTCCGTGAAAGAGCGAAACCCCCTTTATGATGCCGCACGGAGGGGACCGCCAGTAGCAATAGCTCTTTTCATTTTACTACTATTTGTAATCGCACTGGCCTCAATTGGGTTTCAGTATTATAAGTATTGGCCTCGCCACGGAACCTCCTACTACGTTCATCCTGTCGGCATACCCATTTATAATATGAGCAATGTTAAGATTAGTTGGGAAGAATGGACCAGCATGGTTAAAACCGTAGATAAGTCTTTGGAAACTCTTAAATCGTGTCTTGGGGTCGCAGATATGCTGGACGAAGACAAACTTCTTAGCGTTTCTATTATAGTACTGCCCCCGGAGACCATAACCCATTTTAAAGAAGCAGTAGAAGGATTTATCGGCCTAAAGTATATTTTTATTCGTCGGGATCTTTTTGACGAGTCTCGTTTGGTCCACGAATGGCTGCATGCTTATTTTTTCCTGGCCTATCGCTGGAGAAGCAATTTATTTCATCAGAGTCCTTTATTTAAAAAGTGTGGTCAATAATATATGTCCCGCCTTGACGGGGCATTTGATTTCTTGCGTTAAAAAGCGTAAGGTCAGATAAGATCGTTACCACTTTTTAGTGAGGCGAATCTCATGGCAGGAAAGAAGGGGTATGCCTATTATCGTAGTCTTGAAGAGGATCCCTCTTTGCACGAAAGGCATCGGGAAGTCATCAGGGTGGTTAATCTGTTATTAAACGGCTTGAGGGCGGTGATTGTAGGAAGGGAACTAGAGCGTGTTGCCACTTCTGTGGTGGTTGGTCTTTTTTCAGTCAGCGACTCCAAACCGGCGATGACTCACGTTAAACTTCGGCAGGAAGGGGATGAGCTTGTAAAAGAAACAGTTTTCTCCGAAGGTATCGTAGTTTCCGGAAATATCCTTTTGACTGGTCCTCCGGGTGGCGGTAAAACTTATCTGGCAGAGACTCTGGCTTCGTTAAGCGGTCTCTCCCTTGCTTTTGTGCAGATGACACCAGACCTTACGCCGCAGGACCTTATTGTTACTGATGTGCTGGAGGGAGATAAGGTATTCACGTACTATGGCCCTGTTTTCAGACACATACTTCTGGCTGATGAAATTAACCGCGCTACCCCCAAAACCCAGTCGGCTTTAATTCAGCGTATGTCAAGCGGCGCAGTAACTTTCAACAAGGATGGTAAAAATATTACCAAAGTACTTCCTACACCCTGTTTTACCATAGCTAGCCGGAACCCCATTGAACAGGAAGGGACCTATCCTTTGCCCGAAGCACAGCTTGATCGATTTCTTTATCACGTTTACTTTTCTCTTCCTTCGCGTCAAACCCTGGAGGATGTTGCCCGCTTTGTTCCGGGACAGCGCGATATGGCCCTGCAGCCAGTGACAGAGGAGGACGACATTTTAAAATCCAGAGATTTTATTGCGCGAGAAATAGAAGTTCCGGAGAAAATGATAAAGTATATGGCGCGGCTTATAGAAGCAACCTACAGTCCGTTGGATCATGGACTTTTTCCGGAGTTAAAGGAGAAGTTGGCCGGAGAGCCGTTGCTGTCACTTCCCCCGAACTCCAGAGCCATTTTGCATCTTCGCAACTCTTCGCAGACCCTGGCTTGTATTGCCGGAGAACGCGTGGTCGGGCCGTATAACATCAAGAAGCGTTTTTACGAAGCCGTAAACCATCGTTTTGTAATTAACCCCCGGGTGCGGGGACTGCTCATGGAGTATGGCGGGCCAGAGCGCTTTTTAAGGATTTTGATAAAAGGTGATCCGGATAAGCGCCAGCACGGTCTTTTGGATGTTATACCCATTGAGGAGTAAGAGGAACCATGAACGGTTTTTGCCGTGAGATGTTTTTGCGCTCACTGCAGGAATTTGAGTTAAGCGAACCAGCCTTTCGCGTCTGGACCCTTACTTTTGGTGAACACCGCAGCAAGCAAATTGGAGAAGGAATAGAATTTAAAGAGTACCGACCCTACGAGCCCGGACACGATGTACGCGCAATTGATATTGCAGCCACCTTAAGAACCGGTAAGACTCTGATGCGGATTAATTTAACCGAAGAAAAAGTTCGTTATGTTATAGTTTTTGATGATTCTCCGTCTCTTAATTATTATGGAATGCGCGAGGCGGCTCTGCTGGCTCTTGGATGCTATGCCCTCTCGGCCGTAAAAGAACGTGATCCGTTGCGCTTGGCCGTGGTAAACGGCGATAAACAAAAAATTTTTTCCGAGCCGCTTTACACCGCAGAAGAAGTAATACCTTTTCTTTTACGCCTCTGGGATGAACCCGGCAGAATTTCAGGACAAGCAACTTCCCTGACAAGATTTTCCGGGGAAGTCATGCGTCTGCCGCAGCTTGTCAACACCCGCGTTTTATTTGTTTCAGATTTTCTTTTCTCCGACGCCGGAGTCAAGTTTACGCGCAGGGGCGAGGCGCACCTTGAGGGCTATGGAGCGTTAAAACAGTTTACGGCCAGTGTTATTTCTTCGGGTGAGTCAACCGATCTTGCGTTTCTTGGAGTTGCCCCCTGTTGGAAAGAGTTTTTGGACCTGCGCGGGTTTGTGCCATTTACAGATTCGGAGGACCAAAGCAGGGGTCTGGTGCGGTTTACCAGAAAAAATACTAAGAAGTTTACGGATCGCGGCCGGAAGTTGGAAGAGCTCTGGAAAAGGACCGCGCTTGCGCTTAACATACCCATGGTCTGGATTCACGCCGGTGGTCCAGATGTGATTTTAAACGAACTGGCAAGACTATATACACCATAAATTTACTCCGCCACGAGGTGGAGTATTTTTGTTAAAGCGTGTGTATACTTGACAATATGGTGCTTTCTGTGCTAAGATGCTAACAGTTCCATCGTCGCTTCACAAGGAGAAGCAATGCCGCCTGAAAAAGAGCTTGTTTGCGGAGAGTTTGATAGAGTTGAATATCTTGAAAATCATACCATCTTTTATTTCAAAGAGGGTCAAACTTTTGTTTTTAAGGGTCTTATAAGTTCGTCGTACGTACGGGGAGAGATTTTGTCGGTGGTTGGTAATCCAGATAATCCTAGAATAGTATCTAATGGAATGGGCTGTATGATCTTCGGTGGAGGTTGTATATAGTGGCACGGTATATCTAGCCTGTGTTCTCGTTCTTCTTTTCCAGCATAGCCATCAAGATAGGATGGCTATTTTTTATTCTTACGCCCCATGACCCATGACACTTTTGCTTTTTCAATAACCAACCGCAGGGATTTTCCCCCGGCCTCCGTAGCTTTATGCGAAGGAGGCTTTATTTTAAGCCGTTTTTCAATCTGTGAATACTTCGAATTGGTCATTTTATAGAAAATGTCATGGTGATTCAAAAACTTGACAAATGCTATACTTTCATGCTATACTTTAGGCAGTATTCCAGTTAGTACAACCTTAACAGGAGGTGGGCCATGGCCAGCGAGATGACGGAGCACGGAGAGGTGTTCAAGTGCGAATCGGGGAACTTCGTGGGGTTCGGCGGATCCTCATCGCTTGCCAAGATTCTCTTGGCCGCAGAGAAGGAATTTCCTGGCGTACTCCCTGAAAACCTGGAAGTCTACTGCACTGATGACCGCGACCTCTACCTCGCTCCCAAGAGCAAGTCCAAGTGACTTGCTCTTCTTTTTTATTCCTCTACGCCCCATGACATCTCTTATACTTATTCCAGTGACAAAAATACCCTGCGGATTTGTCGCATTGATTTTTATGTTCAAGTATTGTACTATAAATTAGGTTGTCTTACCGAAGTGTGGCTTATGCGTAAATCCGTTCTGGTCTGGAGTATGGCAACTGTAATACTGATTGTGTTTCAGGCGTCGGCCCACGAAGATCACGTCTCTCCACTACCGAAAAGAGCCAACGAAACACTTAGCTGCACCGGGGGAGTCGCATTTGTTCCGGATACTGCCCGCGGCGAGGGAACAATCTTAGTGATCATCACAAATCGCGCTGACTACCGTCTTCGTTTGATGGGATCGGGAATCTTTAAAGAATCTCCATCCCTTGATCCGCGTCACTGCTTAAAGCGCTTTATACATTTCGGTAAGCATAGGATTGCCCTTTCTGCTTTCCGACTTAAAACCTACCCCTGGTTTAAATCGCTTGAGGAATGGTTTGACGTTGGCGGAGGGTTGGTTAGTCTCGCCACGCCTAATGTAGCGCAGGCAGTCGTATATGCCGAGATCACGAACGAAGATATAGTTCTTTATTCCGTTGGTGAGCATCTGCGGAAAAACTGGTTCAAATATTTCAGCATTGCAAGCCTGTATTTACTTACGCTTCTCACGTTAGCCGGATTACTCGTAGTGACCCGGATCGTACTCAAACTTAAAGGATAGACCAATTTTACCCCGTGATTCTTCACGTGGTATTTTAATAAGGTTCGTTTACCAAGACGGCATCAAAAAAGAACGGAAAACCCGTTCTTTTTTGATGGAAAAAACACTGATTGACAAGAGTACAAGATCAGGCTATACCATAGAGTAAGAACGTTGACATAAGAAAGGCAAGTCATGCAGCATATCAGAAGTCCGGTTCGGATGCTGGTTTTGCTTTTTTTGCTTCTTCTTGTCCCCGGTATTGGTTTTGGTCAGGATGGTTCTGATTATGGCATGGCGGCCCCGTCCCCACCAACCCCGCCGTCCTACTACACGCCGGCTGACTTTTACTATCTTGATAAAGAAGGCCGCCGGGTAACATTGGAAGTTCACCCCGGTGCGGTTATGCTTTGGTTTCCGGATGGGAAAAGTGAATCTGATATTACAAAATCTCTCTCCGAGATCGCTAACATGTTTCCACAAACGCAGATTGGGGTAGAGAAAATTCTTTTGCCGTTGGGGGTAAAGGAACTCAAGCGGATTTTTTTCAGTCGCACAGTATATGTTCTGCAGTTTTCGTCTCCGGTAAACATTATTTCGGCGTTGAATCTTCTTGCGACCCGGCAGGAGTTGATAGACGTTGCCCCTATAGTTTATCACGAGGATAGCTGGACTTTTCCGTCAGGTGTGTGGGCGCGTACTAAACCTCTGGCCAAGAAACAACTGGATGCTTTGCTAGTGCAAATTAGTGCTTTTGGTTACTCATCGCTACGTGCTACTAGGCCCGTTGATTCCGGTTGGCCAAACCGTCTTGAATACTTTAGCCGCGCTTTTTACTTCAAGGGAGAACCAATAAATCCCCTGCGTTTTAGCCGGTTGCTGGCCGAAGATATTAAGATTCTTTGGTCCGTGCCTGATTTTACTCCGCTTGTTCCGTGGATACGGATACGCTGCGAGGTTACGCGGCCCTCCGGAACCATTAACGACCCCTTTGTTTTTGGATGCGGAATTAAGTTTGATCCCAAGCGCATCAAGATAGATGTAGATCAGTTGAAGAAACTTAGCGGTATAAATCTTAAACCCGAATCAGTGCTGCCGGGTCTTTTCCGTACCGAGGCACCAGTAGTTATTGAAAGTCCGGGCGAAATAACCCTGAAAATTTCTTTCCGCGTATATCAGCCCAGCGAAAAACGTGTAGGAAATTTAAGCATCACTACTTTTGACTTGGGAAGTTTGCCCATTTACTACGCCATGGTGGGCGCGCCCCCCAACCTTCCTCCGCAGATAATCAACACCACCATGCTGCCTATTAGGATCTCGGCGTTGGTTCCGCGCGATAACGACGGTAATCCAACGGTGACCGATATTCTTGGTTGGAAGCGGATACCGGTAAGTGAGGCATTGTTACCCATCAAGCCGGAAAAATCAGTTTATTCCCAAACCGATCTGCGTTACTGGGCCTCACTTTTTAAGGAGTATAGTCCCAAGGCCTCTTTGAGGATGCGTCAAGCGGGCGGCGGAATCGTGATTTTGGTAGTTACGATGGTGCTCGCCACCGTGTCGCTAAAAACGATCAAGGCTAGTTTGCGGCGCAGGAAATATCCTTATCAACGGTTTCGTAGGGAGCTTGCAAGGATCCGTTCGGTATCTTATATCTGTTCATTAACCATTGAGGAACAGCATAAGGTGTTACTGTTGGCTAAATCTGTCCTGCGTTCACTCCTGAATCAGCCCCAAGGGAAAACCGATTCGGAACTGTTGCAGGAAAGTCCGGAGCCTGTTCGGGAACTGGTTGATAAAATCTTGTCTATACTCAACAACAGACACGAGGGGCAGGTTCTTCTTTCAGAAGAAATAGAGGAGATGGCGGGCCTCTTTAGAAAACTTCTCTGGGACATGCGGGTGGTTAGACTTTGGGGTAAATTATCTAAAATGGTCCGGAAGGGGGTCTGACATGTTTTCTGGCCTTGAGCTCTTTTTCTCCCGTTACTTTGAGACACCAGAGGTTCTTTTACTGATTCTTTTGTTGGTTTTATCACTGATAGTTAGCAGAAGGTCCAGAGTCAGCGTAAGTTCCCGGACACTTTTTCAGCTATTACCGCGCTCGTGTTTTACACGAGCTCTGTTTTTGCTAGGACCGCTGTTTTTGTTTCTGGGCACCTCCTCGGGTATTGTGGCTTTGGCCAAACCCCGCAGTGCTATAGTTGAGCGGATAAATCGTGAGGTCAGCGGGCAGATCGCTATTCTTATTGACGACATCTCCGGCAGTATGGGCATGCAGGCAAAAAGCGGAAAGTCTCGACTAGAAGTTCTCAAGGTTGCCAACGAAATTTTCCTGAACGAATTCTGTCGGGAAAAGATTAAAGGAGAAGGACTTGGTCTGAACATGGCGGGGCTTGTAGTTTTTGACTCTGATGCCCAAGTTTTAGTTAGACCTACCACTGATTGTAATTTGGTAAGAAGGGCGGTGCGGTCTTTAAAAGATACAACATCTACATCCGTTGAACAGGGCCTTTGGGCCGGGCTTAAACTTCTTTTGATTTTTGCTGATAAGGAACGAATCATACCCCTGACAGAGCTTACAGAAATTCAGACCTCGCTCAAAGAGCGGGCGGTTCGCATACCGCAGCGCCGCCAAGAGTTTTGTGAAAAAAATCAAGGTCTTTCCCTACTACTTTTTACTGATGGCGATTTCGCGATAGCCGGAAGCAGGCAAGCCTTATTACAGGAGCGCGAGACCACACGCGGAGGATACTTTAAAATAAATCCCTTCCACGTTCTTGACCTGGCCAAGGCTCTCTGTATAAAAACTTATTTTTGGAGCATGAATGAGATTTGGCCGGCTTTTGAGGAGGCGTTTTCCAACCCTCCCGGCACCGGAGAAGCAATGCTGGTCTCGGATCTTGACGAACGTACTCTGGGAGATTTGTACCGCAGAGTTGCAGAAAAGGAACGTGGAGGGTTTGTTATTCAGGAAGTAACGACTTATAATCCCCTAAGAAGATATTTTATAGCAGGTGCGCTGGTGGGTATACTTTGCGGGGCATTTCTTACGGGTCTGGGTCGGCTCCTTGTTCATAGCGGGAGGGCAAGAAAATGAAAAAAGTCCTGATTCTTTCTTTTCTTCTGCTTCTTGGTTTGGGACTATGGCTGGCCGGAAATCAGGTTGACGAGTGGGACGCCAAAAATAAACTGCAGCAGGAAAGGGCGGAAACTGCTTTTCAGGATCGGCTGCTGCAGCTTCGCGCCTTTCCGGATAAAGTGAAAAAGATTGATCAGTTTTTGGGTCGGGGGAAACTGAAGGAGGCGCAAAAAGAAACAGCGGAATTATTAAAAAACGCGCCGGTTGAGTTTGTCAGTTCCTTGAAATATCGCGAGGCTGAAATCAATTACCGTCTTTGCGAACAAAGGCTGATTAACTTTATCTTTTTTGTTTCCAGTCATACCGCCGAGAATCCCACTCAAGAGCAGGCAGCCGAGGAACGGGATAGGGCTCTTTCCTATTGCGACAAGGCGTTGGAAATTATAAAAAGTCTTAAACCCCAAACTAAAGAAGAGGAACTTTACTATCAATATGGACGCGGAAATTTGGAAGTGAGGCGTGCGGCTTTAGCGGCTTCCCAAGAAGAATTTACCGAAACCCTAAAAAGAGCCATGGAAGCCTATGTGCAGGCGTTGGTAGCCAAGGATGATTACCAAACCAAGTTTAACCTTGAACTTTTAATTTGGCAGTTTGAAAAATCAGGCGGAGGCGGATCTAATAATCAAACGCCGGCAGATTTACTGAAGCTGAAGCCAGTGCCGGGCGCGGGTCCGGGGAGACTTGGTAAAAGCAAACTATAACCTTACAGGGCAGCATTGCCCTGTTTTAATTTTTATGTTATAAATTCGGCAGACAACCATAAAGAGGCCAAGATGCAGCTTTTGGCTTCGTTCTTTGATACCATTGGTCCTACCCTGGCACGTATGGCCGGCGTAGATAAAATTTTATTTCACTTTCCGCAGGCTTGGTGGATGATCGGTGCTGTCCCCTTATTAGTACTTTGGTTTTTGCGGGCTCTGTATTTGCGAAGACGCGGCGCCTCCATATTGGGGGTCAGATCCGGGTTTGTTCGCCACGCCCCAAAGTACATTTTTCTGATAACAGCCATAGTTGGTCTTGTTGCCGCGTTTTCCGATCCTTACGGGATAAGTACTGTCCCGCGGCCGGTATACAAAGGCGAGGCGCTTGACTTTGTTTTTGATCTTTCGCCAAGTCAAAAGGCCACTGACGTATCTCCTAACCGTCTGGAAGCGGTGAAAATAAAAGTGGTTGGCGCCATAGACCTGCTAAGTAAAGAAGGCACGTGGATTATGTGCATAGGGTATTTTACCATGAGCTTTAACCGCTGGCGCAGCTGCGGGCCGGATCTGGCAGGAGTAAAATTTGATATCGCGCAGCTTGATACTTATTTTAGTTATGAAGAGGGAACCGACCTTATGGCTGCTTTCCCCACTGATTATAAAGAACTTCGCAAAGAAGGTTTAAGTCCGGGGACTCGTATTACACTTTTTATTTTTACTGACGGCGGAAAAGAAATGTGGTATGAGGCGGGTGGGGTGGTTAGGGTGCTTGAACCGGACTGGAACGAGGCCGAATTTAAAAAAAAGATAGCCGAATTTACCAAAGAGGGAATACGAGTTATTCCTGTGGGCATAGGCGGCGAGAAACCAGTTCCGGTGTATATTACTGACAACAAGGGGGTTAGCCGTCCTGCTACAAGACCCACGGGTGAAATAGTTTATACTATGCTGGACGAGGAGATTTTGCGAAAGATCGCAGAGTGGAGCGGTGCGCCGGGTAGATATTTTATTTTGCGCGAAGGCACCTCACTAGAGCGCTGGATTACGGATACCACTCTTTTGAGCCGGGAGGTTGACCACTACGTTAACGATAAAAAGGAAAAGGAACTTTGGCAGTATCCTTTGGTTGTCGGGATAATTTCAGGAGCATTAGCGCTGGGGGCATTAGGTTTTTTCCCGCGTATTTTTGAAATTTTAAGATTCAAATAATTCCCGCATATTTTGTTGCGGGGTTTTTTGTTACTTGATAACGATAAAATTACCCTTATACTGGTATTATTGAACCTTGACAGGGGTAGTTATGAAAATGTTGCTTTTGATTGGTATACTTTTGGCCGCCTTTTTGGGTGTTTCCCCAGAACCGCTTAATTCAGCCGAAGACGAGAGTAGTGACTTATCCGGCGCGAAACACGCTGTTGCTATCATAAAATATGCCGTCCAGCTTTCTGCTGTGGCTCAAAGCAGCGCCCAGGCGCCTTATTGTGTAGGCAGTAAAGAAGACAACGTACCTTCAGAAGTCGTAGCAAGTTGCGAGAATAGTTTTGTTACGATTTGGGTTGAAAATAAAAAAGTTGACGGTGTGGAGTATAGTGTTGGAAGCGGCGGATTTATTACTTCACGGCACATTCTTACCACCGATCACCTCTTGCTTCCATACCCAGCCATGATTCGCGACGCCAAAATTGTGGTTTATCACGGCAGTAGAGCATTAAAGGCTAAAGTCTTGGTTCATAGCTACGTATATCGCCTTGCTATTTTGACGCTGGTTGATTCAGATTATGATGCGATCCCGGTAACGATTTCCAGCGAGCCGACAATCAAGGGCTCAGAGGTATATATTGTAGGTAGCAGCCCTCTTGCTCAGCGCTATCAAAGGCCCGGAATTTTTTCCCTTGAACCGTCTATCTTAAAAAGAGTGGTGAACATGAGTGTTCCGTCTATGCTTAAAAAAGAGATTAATGGAAGTGTGACCTACTTGCCGGGGTACATGGCATTGATTGGAGGTGCAGAGTTTGGTTTTTCCGGCGGTCCGGGCTTGGATGAGAATGGCAGACTGCAGAGTATAACAGAAGCTCTTAGCACCAACAATAGATTCACCTTTGTTATAGGCGGCACCGCTGTCCTTGATTTTATAGAAGACGTTGCTCGTGAGTTAAGGAGTTCCGATACTGACAGTGAAGACGCCGCGTTTCTTGAAGACGCGCTGCTGAGTGCCTTGGAGCAAGGAAGATAAGGCGGACCAATGTCCGCTATTTTTATTTTTTGTTTCCACAATTAGTTATGGAAACAAAAAATAACCCCTCACCAATTTTGCCTATGTATAGATGTCATATATCTTTATTGGGTATGTGTATGAAAACACTTCACGAAGCGCGTGGCCGAATAGGCCAACCCTCAAGGGACGAAGCGCTTCGCCGCCTGCCCTCCCGCAAAATTGGTGATGGGGTATTCCACTAGACTTGACAGTCTTGGCGGCAGTGCTATACTGGAGATAACCTATAGAAAGAAAAGGGCAAGGGTGAAAACCCCCAGTCTATTCCTAGTAGGGATGGATTTTGGGTGTCGCTCTTGCTTTTTTTGTTCCTTGAAAAAGGAGAAAAAGATGAAACTAGGACGGGCAGGGCCAAGAGGTTTTGTCATATCGGTATTTATGCTTTTCATGCTCTCCGGATGCGCTACCATTTCTTTGCCGCGTGATAACGAGCCTATGGGGTATGACTACACTAACGTCCTGATAAATCGTAGTAATTTTTCTCTTGAGCGCATGGCCGATTCCATAATTTCTTTGAGGACAGTGGCGGAGTTTAAAAAGGGAAACGGCGAGATCGTAAAACGGGAGAGTTTTGGATCGGGGATTGCTGTTTTGGATAAGTATATCATTACTTTGCATCATGTTGCCTTTATCAAGGCCTTAGAGTACAACACGCCGTTTGGTGTATTAACTGAACCAGCCGAGAAGGTTTCAGAAAACTTGGTCTTAATAATTAATGGAAAGGAGTGGCCGTTGCAAAGGGCAATAATTTCCGAGAAAGAAGACGTCGCAATCTTTCTCTTGCCGCACGGAGTCAGTGTGCCGCAGTTTCCGCAACGGATTGGAAATAGTGATGACTTACGGATGGGCAACTTTATTTACCTCATAGGAAATCCAATGAACGGTGGTATAAATGTGCGTGAAGGTATCGTGTCGGGTTTAAAACCCCCTGAAGCTTTGAAAGATGTGGCGCAACTTGAGAATATTTTTATGGTTTCTAACGGTCTTAATCCGGGGGACTCGGGCACGCCAATTATCGCTCTGCGTGATGGCAGCCCCGAGATTGTTGGCCTTGCACAGGGTACGGTTATGAATTCTCAGCGTATCGGATGGGCCATAAAGATTAATGTAATTAAAAAACTGATCAGAGAGTACGAAAATAAAAAATAAGTTTCAGTTCGGTACGGCCGCGTGAGCGGCCGATTTTTCTTGCTCAACTGACTCGGCAAGCATCTGGCAGTAAAGATTAAGGCCAACTTTATTAATGGCGCCCGACTGTTCACGTCCAAGAATATTGCCAGCCCCCCTGATCTCTAAATCCTTTAAAGCGATCTCATAACCAGCTCCAAGTTCGGAATATTCTTTTAGCGCCTCCAGCCGCTCGGCCGCTTTTTCAGTCCCTAGGCTTTCAGCCGGGATCCCGGCCCCGTTGGGCTTAGGGGTAAGGTGACGCGCCCGGTAAAGAAAATAGGCATAGGCTTTAGTGTCGCTCCTGCCTATTCTGCCCCGCAGCTGGTGCGCTTCGGCAAGGCCGAGGCGCGTGGCGTCATCCACTATAAGAGTGTTGGCTGAAGAGATATCCAGACCGTTTTCAATGATGGTTGTTGCGAGTAAAATAAGGATTTCTTTGTTTCTAAATTTATCCATCACACGCATAATTTCTTTTTCTTTCAGACGGCCGTGTACAACCCCGATTAGGGCGTCATTCTTACCTTTAAAGGCGATGCCCCGACGACAACTTGATGACAGAAGCCGTTTCAGTCTATCTCTGACCACGTTGATCGTTTCTATTCTATTATGAAGAAAATACACCTGTCCTCCGCGGCCCAGTTCAAATTCAATTGCTCTTTTGATTGGGTTTTTAGAGTAAGGGAGGACAAACGTTTCAACCGGCAGACGCTCGGGCGGCGGTGTTGCAATTAGCGAAAGATCGCGGAGTTTAGCCAGTGCGAGAGAGAGCGTCCGTGGGATGGGAGTTGCGGAAAGCGATAATATATCTACTTCGGCGCGAAGTTCTTTGAAGCGTTCTTTTTGTTTTACACCAAAGCGCTGCTCCTCGTCTATAATTACCAGCCCCAAATTTTTAAATACCGTGTCTTTGGAAAGAATTCGGTGGGTACCTATAACACAATCAACCCGCCCCTCTTTAACTTCCTGCAAAATTTTTTTCTCGTCACAGCTTGGCGTTATTCTGGATAGCATTTCACACTCAACAGCCAGATCTTTAAACCGTTCACAGAAAGTTTTTTTGTGCTGTGCTGCCAACACAGTGGTAGGCGCAAGAAGCGCCACCTGTTTGCCGGAGCAGACTACGCGCAGTGCTGCGCGCAGCGCAAGTTCTGTTTTTCCAAAACCAACATCTCCGCACAAAATTCTGTCCATGGGCCGTGATTTTTCAAGGTCATGCAGAATTTCTCCCTCTGCTTTTAGTTGATCTTCTGTTTCTTGATAGGGAAAGGTGTATTTTAGTTCTTTTTCAAGCAGCGGATCGCCATAATAAGGGGGTCGCTCGGCGTGTTGGCGCGTGGTGTAGAGCTTCAAAAGTTCCTGTGCAAGTTTTTGGGCGTCCTCCCGGGCCTTGCGTTTGGTGGTCTCCCACAGCGTTCCACCCAGACGGTGTATGCGGGGTGTTTCAAAACCAACGTAAGGCGAAAGGCGGTTTTTTTGATCCACGGATACCAGCAAACGGTCTGGTGCAGACCTCATAGAAGGAGGGGCGTACTCTATTACAAAAAATTTTTCAGCGCCTTCCTCTTGGATTCCTTGAAAAATTCCAATGCCGTGGTCAACATGCACCACAAAGTTTCCCGGCAGTAATTTTTCTAGGGATCTTGAAGCTGAAAACCTCGGTTTAATTTTTTCTTGCGATTCTTCCCGCTCCTTGAGGGCGGTGATGCAGTTTCCGTGAAATTCCACGAGATATGGTTTGTTGGTATTGACCGGCCAAATTTCAATAACACCTCCGCGCACCGCAAATAAACCTCTGCCTGCCACCGAGGCGCTGCGCTCGTACCCAAAATTAGCCACTTGTCTTATAAATTCTCCCGGACGGAGTACAAGATCTTTCTCTAAAATTACAGCATTTTCACGCCACCACGGATTTATCAGGCGCGCTTTTTTTATGGCCGCGAAGTTTTCTTCAAACCACAAAGCGCCCCGTTCCAAATTCAGGGGGGTAAGGGAAACGATCAAAAGTTCTTCAGCGTTCTTTTCGGTGCGGTCGTTTGACATTTTGTATATAAAAATAATACTCTAATTCCAGAGATCTTTTCAAGGGACCAAAGGGTGGACACCAAAAAGCCGGGTAAGGAAATTTATATTTCGATTGATGTGGAAACCGCCGGCAGAATTCCGCCTGATTTTAGTATGTTGTCGCTTGGAGCCTGCGTGGTTTACGAAACCTCAAAAATTTTTATAGAGAGCTTGCGCCGTTGAATAATAATTACGTGCCCGAGGCTTTGGCTGTCTGCGGCCTTGATTTTGCAAAATTAAAAGCAACAGGGCAGGATCCTTGTTGGGCAATGTTCGCTGCCATTGAGCAGGCCCAGCTTTTTGCCGCTCTGCTGGAGTTTCAGAAAAAAATCCGCGCCAAAGATTGAATCGTTGACAAAGTCCACCAGTAATCTTATACTGCCTTTACACCCTAAAGAAGGGTAAGGAGGACAGGCCAAGTGAAAAAATGGGCAGGTGTGGCATTCTTAACTTTGATAATTGCTCTTTTCGCAGCTGGCGCGTATGCGTCTGGCCCACCACTACCGGATTATGAGAATTGGCCGAGCGCAAATATGGTCGTAGTCGCCGAAGATCCGGTAGTCATAGGCATTTTCTATTATGATAGTTTTGATAAAGCTTTACTGAAAAATCTTATTTTTGAGGTTCAGGCAGAAAAAGACGATCAACCCTTCGTCATTGGGTGGCTTGAGATTCTTGAGAAAGACGGAAAGGGAGAACCAACCGTTGGTGTTATACGACAATACTGGTTGAGGGATGGGGACTATGTTCTTGAAGAAGAAAGGTTTGTCAGTTGGTAATAAGATAAGTCCGCTCACCAGAGCGGATTTTATAATTTTAAGCACCTAATTTGTTAGTGGTTATAATTATTCATGGCCTGCTCCGGCCCTCTTGTCAGAGCCTCTTCCAAAGCGCTGGCCGTCTTTTTTATAATTTTTCTGACCAGCCGCACCTCCTCCGGCGCCCATTTTTTTAAAACCAGTTTTTCCGCCGGGATATCGCGTCTAGCCGCAATGCCGATTCTAAAACGCCAAAAATCGCGGGTTTTGAGAACGCGCATCACGGATTCTACACCTTTATGTCCGGCCGAATGTTTTCCGAAAGAAAGTTTGGCATGTCCCAGAGGCAAATCCGCATCGTCATGCACCACGAAAATCTGTTTTGTTTTTACTTTAAAAAGTCTGGCGGCCGGCCCAACTGCGTTTCCGGACTTATTCATAAAAGTTTCAGGAAGCAGCAGGACCGCTTTTTTATTTTTGGAGACAAGCGCCTTAAATTTTTTGTTTAATTCAAAATCAGCCAGACCCGCCTTTTTCTGCCAGTCCGCTACAATTTCGCGTCCAACATTATGGCGCGTGTTTTTAAATTGTTCTCCCGGGTTTCCGAGACCAACAATAAGAATCATGTGCTTGCCAAACGCTTAAAAATAACTATAATATATGTATGACCGAAACACAAGAAAACCCTAACAACCGTTGGGGACGTGAAATTTTGGAAATTATTAAGGTGCTCGTGATTTCGCTTGCGATTGTCCTACCCATCCGTTACTACATTGCCCAGCCCTTTATTGTGCGCGGCGCCTCCATGGAGCCGAATTTCCACGACAAGGAATATCTGATAGTTGACGAAGTGTCCTATCTTCTGCAAGAACCAAAACGCGGAGAAGCCATAGTATTTCGTTATCCTCTGGGCCCAAGACAGTTTTTCATTAAAAGAATCATCGGTCTTCCCGGAGAAGGGGTAGATATTAAAAACGGCAGGGTAAGGGTTATAAATAATGCTTACCCCGAGGGATTTGTGCTGGAGGAACCGTATCTGACACCACCGGGTCGGGCGACGCGGCCTGATTTGCGTATAAAACTTGCCCAAGGGGAGTATTTTGTTATGGGAGACAACCGCGACTTCAGTTCTGACTCCCGAGTGTGGGGAACTCTAAACAAAAAATTTATTGTGGGGCGTGCCCTCTTCCGCGCCCTGCCCGTTACGAGTCTTGGGTTTGTTGCTAACTACGCGGTTGATTACTAAAGATATTTAAATATGCCCAAAACAAAACTGGTTCTAAAAGAATTAATAGCCAACCTTGATAGCGTTCCGCAGTATGAACAGTTTCTGGAAAAGTTGCGCAAGTCTCTCCGGTCCTTGGCTGAATTTTACGGATTTGAGCCCATGGCCACTGCCCCGTTTGAGGATGTGCGGGTTTTTTATCCTCTGATGAAGGCCGGTTTTTTTGAGGAACGTATCCCGGTAATTTGTAAAATGCGTACCGGATCGGAGGTTTTACTGCGCCCCTCCGGGGCGTTGGGCGCTGTCCGCGCCTATACCACCCATAAACTATCAGAACTACCCAGTCCTTTAAAAGTTAGTTTTTCCGGTGATAGTTTTTTTCAAGCACAGAAGCGTGACGAAAAAATAACCAGTTTAAAGGAGTGCGGATTAGTTATGATTGGCGAGGAGGGACCCGTAGCCGAGGCCGAAATAATACAAGTAATTTGGAAATCTTTGGGGGGTATAGGTATGGACATGAAAAATCTTCAGGTCCGGCTTAATGCCACGGGTTGTCAGATCTGCCGGCCCTATTTCCGCTCTGCCTTTGGGACATACTTTCGGAGCCGGGCCCAGCGTCTTTGTAAAAACTGTAAGCGTTTTTTCAAAAGAACGCCAACCAAAATTCTTGTTTGTGAAGACGAGAAATGCAAAATAGTTTCGCGCAGCGCTCCGCCGGTACTTGATTTTCTGTGTGCTTTGTGCAAAAAACACCTGAAGGGGCTTCTGGAGTTCTTGGATGAAGTTAGTGTTCCATATTTCCTTGACCCCAAGTTATTTAGGGAGGGATCGTGGTTTAACTCTTTTATTTTTGAGGTGGTGGCGGTTAAAGACCTGAACGAATTAAATAAAAACGGAGGTGATGCGGGGTGGGTGTTGGCTGAAGGGGGGCTGCTGTCGCGTGCAGCCGAAGCACTTTCTGGTAAAAAACTTGATGTCGCAGCAGGAGTCATTAGTCTTGAGGCTGTTTACGGGTTACTTTCTGCCGAATCCGGTCTGGTTGGCATAGAAAAGCCAAAAGTTTTTCTTGCGCACTTGGGAGAGCTTGCTAAACGACGGGGTCTGTTTCTGCTTGAGGGATTGCGGGCCGGAGGTATTGAGGTTCGCGAGTCGCTGGGACGAGACGCCATAAAATCACAACTGAAAGTTGCTGAACGTCTGGAGGCAGAGATTGCTTTAATTCTTGGACAAAAGGAAGCTTTAGACAACACTATTATTGTGCGTGAGGTTGCTTCTGGGGCCCAGGAGACAATCCCACAAGAGAAACTTGTAGAGTTTTTGAAAAAGAAGTTAAAGAAGTGAACCCGTATGGACTGTATCTTTTGTAAAATCTCAAAAGGTGAAGTAAGCTCCGAAGTTGTCTTTGAGGATGACGATGTTAAGGTTTTTAAAGATATTCATCCCAAGGCTCCGGTGCATCTTTTGGTCATCCCCAAAATTCATATCCAGTCCATCGCGCATCTTGAGGCAGACCACAGTGACGTAATTACGAAGTTGATATATACTGCCAAAAAAATTGCCGGAGACCTGGGTCTTAAGGGGTATAAACTGATTTTTAATGTGGGGCGCGAGGGCGGGCAGGTAGTTGACCATCTGCACCTGCATATTTTGGGTGGCTGGTCGAACATAGAAGACCCGGATAAGTTTAGAGTTTAAAGTTAAATTAACAGGTTATGGTAGAAGTCAGAAAAAGAGAACACGAAACCACCGGAGCAATGCTCCGAAGATTCACCCGAAGGGTACAGCGCTCGGGGGTTTTGATAAATGCCCGTAAGACAAGATTTTATGTGCCCAAGCCCAAGAGGCGTTTTATTAGAGAACGGGCCCTCCGGCGCATACAGACCGCAAAAGAGCGCGAGCGTTTGGAGAAATTAGGAAAGTTAAAAGAAGGAGAGAGGTAAGATGACGTGGCCTCCCGTCTACGGGCAGGCCTCGCTAATATAATTTGGTCTCGTCATGAATCTCAAGCAAAAAATTGAACAGGATATAAAAGAGGCTATGCGTTCCAAAGACGAGCTTCGTTTATCGGTTTTACGGATGCTATCCTCCGCGATTCACAATAAAGAGCTTGAAAAGCGCGCGAAAAGCGGAAAAGTAGAAGAGTTGATGGAAGAGGAAGTCGTGGCGGTTTTGCGCTCCGAAGTTAAAAAACGGCGTGATGCCATAAGCGAGTTTGAAAAAGGCGGCCGGAAAGATTTGGTTGAAAAAGAAACTGCTGAATTAAAAATTTTGGAGGAATATTTGCCCTCCGAACTTCCCGACGAGGAAATAGAAAAAATTGTAAAAGAGGTAATTGCGGGAATTGGCGAGGTTGCTCCAAAAGATTTCGGCCGCGTAATGGGAGAGGTAATGAAGAGAGTTAAGGGTCAGGCGAGCGGGGAGCGAGTAAGCGAGGCCGTCCGTCAACTACTCGGTATCCAACCTTGAATTATATGTAAGGATATGCTATCTTTGAGCTATGAGCGTAATTACTATTCCCAAAAAAGAATATCGGATACTGCTTGACGCGAAGTTAAGATATGAGTATTTGCGGCAGGTTATGGAAAAGGATATTTTTTCGCCTCCACCGACTAAAAAAATAACGGAAGTATTGGGGGCGTTTCGCGCGACCAAGAAATACAACCAGAAGTTTTTGAAGAGCTTGGGGCGAGGACTCCGGCGTTCCTCATATTTTAGAACATGAATATTCTCCAAATTCATCAGGGGATTTTGGAGTATGTGAGAAAGAGGGGGTTTGAAGCGAAGTTTCGAAAACAGTGCTTGATATTTGCGCAAAATCCCTTTCATCCGGGCCTTGATACTAAACTGCTGGAGCCGTCCAAGATGCGGATTTGGAGTTTCCGAATTGACCGGAAGTACCGGGCAATTTTTATTTTCCGGGGAAAAGATACGATTGAGATTATTGATGTAAATAATCACTATCAATAAGGTAGAAATAAAAAAGTGCGCAGAGCGCACGACGATGTTTATCCGCAAGGAAAGTAATTAATAAAACTGCTTGAACCCCGGATGACGACAGATAGGGTTTGAACTTTGGTTTTTCCTCCGTCGCATAATACCTGCGTAGCGCGAATTCTCCATTTTCCTGGAGGCACGAGGCGCTTAAAATAGATTTTGCCGCTTCTGTCGGTAACGTACTGTATCGACGTGGTGCCATCTTCTGTCTCAAGCCTGATGCTTTCCCTGGAGATAGGAACTGGAGGATTGTCGGAGCTTAGAACCTGAATTGTTACTTTTTCTGCAACACGTTCTTCTGTTTTAAATAACGAGTTAAT